>NC_004722.1:2763750-3444166 GCF_000007825.1 Bacillus cereus ATCC 14579
GATGAATCGAAACTTGTAACACATTTAGGTACTTTTCCATTACCTATTGAAATCATCCCTTTTTCATGGAAACAAACCGAAAATAAAATTCAGTCTTTAGGATGTCAAACAACATTACGTTTGAAAAACAATGAAACCTATATAACCGATAACAATAACATGATTATCGATTGTATATTCCCTAATCATATTTCTAATCCTGTCCATTTACACACCCAATTAAAAATGATTACTGGTGTAGTTGAAACAGGGTTGTTTATAAGTATGACGAGTACAGCAATTATTGGTACTAAAAATGGGATAAAGAAATTGTAATAAAAGCTAACTTTTTAAAGTTGGCTTTTTAGTATGTTCTTCTTCTCTTAATAGTGCTTTATTATGATATACTAGGAAAACGCAAACAGATTACACTAGAAAGGACTGAACATTTTGCAATCCAAACTTATAACAGAACTTACTGATTTAGAAACTGCCTTTCATATTCGAAAAGAAGTATTTGTAAAAGAACAAGGTGTTCCTCTTACAGATGAATTCGATACATTCGATGAAATCGGAGAGCAATGTAAACATATTTTAGTTTATTATCATGAGCTTCCTGTAGGTACAGGGCGTATACGATTTGTTGATGGCGTCGGAAAATTAGAACGTATTTGCATTTTAAAAGATTATCGTACATACGGATTAGGTAAAGTCATCATTCAAACGTTAGAAGAAATTGCTCGTAACGAACAAGCTACAAAAGTGAAACTACACGGGCAAACACAAGCTGAAGGATTTTATAAAAAATTAGGTTATGAAACTTCTTCTGATATATTTATGGAAGATGGCATTCCGCATATACTTATGACGAAAATGTTATCATAATAAAAAGGGTAGTATATGAATCTTATGTATTCATACACTACCCTTTTTTATAAATAGAAAAGTGAATTCTCAAGATTCTCTTTTGAAATCAAAGCCCATCATCTCTTAGTTCATATCTAGGTAAAGCTTACACTGTTTTCCATAATGATAATGCATAAATCCAGTTCGGATCACCATTTCCTTGATAACTCTGGACTGCTTCATATACTTTTCCTTCGTGTAGAACTCTATCTCCCTTTTTATATGCTTTTTTTGCATCCCACGCTTCATATGAAGCGCTTTCGGTTTTTGTAGTAATTGTGAATATATCACTCTGTACGGATTCATTTCCAGCTACATCAACAGCTTTTACTACATATTTATAAGTAGTATTAGCGAGCAGATTTTTATCCATATAAGAAGCTGTATTGGATGTTGCAATCTTTTTCATTGATCCTTCTGTTTCTCTATAAATATCGTAATGGTCTACACCAATATTATCGTCAGATGGACTCCACATTAAATCCACACTTGACGCTGTCGTTCCCATACTATGTAATCCTTTTGGTTGTGTTGGTGCTTCTGTATCAGGAATCTCAACTGTTGTTTTTACTGTAAGCGCTGTACTTTCCTTCGATACATTGCCAGCTGCGTCAATTGCTTTTACAGTATAAGAGTATTCTGTGCTTGGTTGTAATTTCTTATCAATAAAATGAGTGCCTATTACTGTATCAATCATCTCTCCGTTACGGAAGATTTGATATCCTTTTACCCCTACATTATCCGTAGAAGCGTTCCATGTTAGTTCTACACTATTTGCTGTTACTTTTTGCGTCTGAAGTCCATTTGGAATACTTGGCGCTTCTATGTCTGGTTTCACATCATTAATAAGATTAACATCAATTACATTATAGAATGCATTTGCTGTATCAGCTACATCCCATACTGCTAAAATCACATGATATCCACTACGATCAGTAGGTACATTGATTTTATGAGTTAAATTATTTGAAGCTGCAGAACCATCATGTTGTACAGTTCCAATTGGTTCAAAATCTGCTCTTGTTAGCGCTTTATTTGGATTCCATCCTTTTTTAGTAATATAGTAATGCCACTTACTCGTTAAGTGAGGCGCAGTATACTTCCAAGTAAATGTATTTTCCCCACCAGTGATTGTATTTTTAAACCAACGATTTGCTGTTTGTTGATCTAAAATACCACCAAATTTTCCGCCTGCTGAAGCAATTTGTCCATCTACTGGACCACCTTGTGGGAAACCTTTTGGAGCTTCTAAACTTTGTGGTTCATACATAACACTTCCACAGTTTACATTTAGCGCACCATAAGTTGAACTACATAAAGCGGATCGGCTACCGGGCTTTTCAACAAAACCGTGCGCATAAGCATTTTGAGGAATAAGTGTCGTACTAATAATTCCAGCTGTTAATGCTACAGCTCCTAAACTTTTTTTGTTCATTTTCATATTTTGTAGTTGTTTTAAAAATCGATTATTCATGTTCATGTCTCCTTCTTGTTATACTTTGTAGTGGAATGTGGGCTTTGATGTAAAAGAATAACAAGAGACAAACTTGTACCGATGTATGTGTTAATTATGCATACACCGCAGTGAAATTATATTTTTCTTGTGAAATATTTCACTTTATGAATATATCATGACATAGAAATTACCTGAGTATGTGCAGAAGTTGTGCAGAAACAGTGAAATTATTACTAACATGTAAAACTAAGTCCTAACATTGTAAAATAAAATTTGAATATATTTATCTATCATCTTTACTTCATAATTGACAATACATTTAACTGGTTAACTTTTATTCTTATACTTATATCTCTCAGTGCCTTAGTTTTAACCATACTAGATATTAAAAATAAGAATTATAAAGTTAAATAAAAAGCATCCTATTTAGATGCTTTTCTAATGTATAATTTCATTTTTTCACTGACCTACAAATATAAAAATTTCATCAACAGCTTCCTTATATCCACCTGATTTTTGGAAAGATTTCTTCAAATTCAAAGCAACTTCTTTAAATGACGGATTATTTAATACCATTTCTACACTTTCACTTAGTTGATCCGCAGTTAATCCTTGCATTTGTAATTTTATTCCTGCTCCAAGACTCTCCACTTGCTTTGCGACTACTGGCTGATCTGCACTTTGCGGTATTACAACGAGCGGAACCCCGTTATACAGTCCTTCATGCGCACTGTTCATCCCGCCGTGTGTAATAAATAGTTTCGTATATGTAAGCAGCTCAGTTTGGGGTACATAGTTTTTCACAATGAAGTTTTTAGGAATTTCGCCTAGATCACTTATTTTTGTTTTACTACCAATAGACATAACAATTGTATGCTCACTATTCTCAAAGGCCTTCATACACAGTTTATAAAAGTCAATCGCTTCATTAAAAACAGTACCTAATGAAATATAAATCGGACTTTTTTCTTCAATTGAAGTAAAATCAACGTCTCTGTTTTTCATTTGTGCAGAGATAGATGGTCCTACAAATTTATATATTTCATCAAACGTATCACCAAAAGGCTGGAACTCCTTAATTGTATATACAATAGTCAGGGGTGCAGGATTACAGAAAACTTCATACGATGATTTTATTTCAACACCATATTTTTCAGCAATTCCCTTCGTTAAGTTTTGAAAATCATTCTGTATTTTATCATAAATTTCTACTGGGATATTTTTTGATAGATGACCTAACATTTGCTCAAAGGATTTTTCATCCTGCGCAAAAGATGTGCATGAATTTATGGCTGGAAGTTTAAGGATTTGAGCAATTAAATGGCCACAGCCAAACATAGAATCATGAATTATGTAATCAAAATGTTCACCTTCAATTTGTTCTAAAACGCTAGGTATTACAATATCTGCTGTATGTAGAAGGCCATTTATTCTTTCCTGTAAATAATTTCTGCCTCCAGATAGAAACGCTTTTATAAATTTTTGATCATCAATCGTTCGTACAGTAGCACCTGTCTTCTCAATCCGCTCCCTGAAAGCTTCTATTGAAAAATAAACGACCTCTTCACCACGAGAAATCAATTCATCTACAACTTGTAAAGTTGGATTTATATGTCCTTCTGATCCAGCATTAATAAATAAAACACGCGCCATAATAAACACTCCTTACGTTAAATCATTTCTATGTTGGCAAGAGTACGGATTCTCTCCATACTCTTTTCCTAGCTGTTCGTATCATGTTCCTACTAAATTGACCTAGCAAGTCTAAAACCGAGATCATCTATATGAAATGTAGGATGGCTTCGACGACGACAAGTAGCGCCGCACCCTCTCGCTGTTTCAGCCCAACTACCACCACGAAAAATGCGGTATGATCCATACACTGTTTCATCATACAAATCATAACACCATTCCCAAACGTTCCCTAGCATATCATAAAGTCCCCATGCATTCGGTTCTTTTTGGCCAACGTCATGAATCTCTCCATTTGAATTTTCATTATACCACGCTATATCATGAAGTTTCCCGTATGTATATCCGGTTGTACTTGCTTTACATGCATATTGCCACTCCGCCTCAGATGGTAATCGGTAGCCATTTGAATCTAAATTACATTTCACAATTTGACCACCATCACTAATAGAATAATATTCTTTTAATCCCGCTTTTTTTGAAAGTACATTACAAAACGCAATGGCATCGTTCCATGAAATATTGACAACTGGTTTATGATTTTTATCAAAATTATTTAATGTACTATTTGTAATAGCATCATATAGTTCCATTGTTACAGCATACTTTGCAAGAAGAAATGGTTGAATTTGTACTAGCCATTCTTTTTTTATTCGATCATCTCTTAATACTACCTCTCCAGCTGGAATATTGACCATTAATGAATCGATTAGTTGAATTAAATCGTTAGTCATTTTCTATTCCTCCAAACGTTCATTTTATATGAAATTAAAGTCATATATTCATTACAAAATACAAATTTCAAAAAGCGTTAAATTTTTCATAATAAAAAACGATTAGTTTTATTAAACTAATCGGTAAGATTTACAAAGAATTTTTGTGTTACATTCTATAATTATATGTGCTCTAAAAATTTCCGAACCTCATTTGGAGATTTTAAAACAATAACCTTTTTCTCTTCCGGCAATTGCTCTAACTCTTTTAAAATTGTAGGTCGTTTAGCATTAGGATATTCCCATATCCATTTAAAAAATTGCAAATCAAATCTTTCTTCACATCCTGCGCCCATATCTGGTCTTGTTTTATTTCGGTATTTTACAATTCTTTTAAAAGCCCTATAAACACAAATTGTTCTATGAATATCAAGGAAGATAATTGTATCAGCTGCATTCAGTCTTATACCCATCGTCCCGCCGTAATTCCCATCAATAATCCATTTCTCATCTTTAATTAAGTTATTTTGAACTGTTATTTGTTCTTCTCTCGGAACACCTTCCCAATTCGGTTTCCAAAATAATGCATCAAGATGATGCACCTTAATATTTAATTTATTTCCTAACTGCCTTGCTAATGTAGATTTTCCTGAACCACCAGAACCAATTAATATTATTTTTTTCATAAAGGGCTCCTTTTTAAAATCGATTATTTCCTCCGTAACATAAACTCACAAAGTATGCCAACAACAACACCAATTGTATAAGCCACCAAATCACTCCACAAAAAACCGTATCCCAACACGAGTCCGCCCAAAGTCGTTGCACGCATGCTATCTATCCATTCCGCATGATACAATTGGCTCGCTTCAATCCCGTAGCAAAACATTAAACTAATAAAAGCCAACTTCTTCGTCTCTGTTTTAGGAAACAAAAATCCAAAGCCAGTGAAAATCATTAATGCCCATAAAGCATCGCCTAAGTAATCATTTAATAGATGTGGTAGTGCAAAAGAAAACTTTCTTGAGCTAAGACCTAAAATAATAACAACTATAGTAAATAGTGCATATACTACTCTATTTCGTTTCGTATTCATTTTAAAGTTCCCTAATATGTAATGTAAAACTGTAAATAGCTAGTAAAACAAAGTTATTTTACTAGCTATTTATTAGTTGCTTTAATGATAAGAAAATGTGGATTCGTATTTAGATAATAATATGATTTTTCGTCTACTTCTTTCATTTTTTCAATTGCCTTCGGTTCTACTATCTCTTCTAATACAAAATAATTTGTAGTTTTATTTAGTATGTCTTGTAATGATCTTCTAAAAAACTTGACTTCAATAGTAATATTCGGTTTAACCCAAGTATCTATTAATAACTGTTTTTCAAAATAATTTTCACATGGAAACTTTGTGAAATCCATAAAAGGATGATGAATAGAATATATAAGTTCTCCACCTGGCTTCAATACACGACGAAATTCTTGAAATACTTGATTCCAATTTTCTATATAATGAAGAGTTAATGAACTTACAATCACATCATATGTATTATCTTTAAATGGCAATGTTTCTTGCAGATCATGACAAAGGAACGTTGCTTCTTCTCCTATATTTTCTTTTGCTGCTTTTACCATTTCAGGACTTACATCAATTGCTGTAACATTTGCTCCTCTTTTTATGAATTGAGAAGTATACCATCCAGCTGCACATCCAGCATCTAGTATCTTTTTTCCTTCTAGTTCCTTTGGAATAAGCTCCATCATCGCCGGTCTTTCATAATAACTGTTATATGGATTTGCGAAATCTAGATTTTCTTTATATGTACTCGCTAATTTATCATACGTATCTTTAATCGAATCTTTCATTACACACACTCCTAATACATATTAATCCATTAACTCCTGTTGCTTTTTCTTTGAAAATGATTGTAGTACTAAATCATACGACCAATCAATCATTTTATTAATTTGCTCCTGCTCTATATCCTTATGAATATAAACAGTATTCCAATGTTTTTTATTCATATGATACCCTGGAATAATGGTTTCTGGATAATCTTCTCTTATTCTTAATGCGACTTCTGGATCACACTTCAATGTAATCGCAGCTTTTTCGCCTTCTTCATGATTTACTATCGCAAATATTTTATTATTAAGCCTCATACATGTTGCACTCCAACCATCTGGAGAATCTTCTGTCGCTTTTCTTTTCGATAAACAGTACGCTCTTGTTGCATTCATTTTAATTGGCACCTCTTATTCTTTCCCTGTTGATTACGATGCATCACAATTTGCTTCGTTGCTTGAAATTGCTGCTCACCGTAAAACTTTATTAGCTTCTCTCCGCAAAATAGACTAACAATATGAATATGAGATATTTCTCGAAGTAATATTGTAAGCATCTTCTCTCCAATACCTTTATTTCTTACACTCTCATGTACGACAACATCTTCAATGTATGCTCGAAAAATACCATCAGAAACGACTCTAGCAAATCCAATTAATTCGTTTTCTTTTCATACTCCAATTGCTATACTATTCTTTAACATTTTTTCAATATCGACTTCTTTTCTTTCTGGCCACCAACCGACAGAATCATAAAGTTTTTTTATTTTTTCTGCACAGATTGGTTGTTCTTGTTGCAATTTATACGTGTACATATTCGTTCTCCTATCAATCAGTATACATAATATTATTATAATCTCTTTTCAAAAAAGTGCTGACTATGACCTTTCGGATGATCTTCAACGACACCATACTCCCTGTAACCGTGCTTTTTATAAAATTCTGGTGCTTGGAAACTAAATGAATCTAGCAATATTAATCTACACCCTTTTTCCTTTGCAATCCCTTCAATTTCATGTAAAAGTTGGCTGCCATAACCGTCATGACGAACTGATTCGTCAACCCATAAAAAGTCGATATGAAGATGATAAAAATACATCGTACCTGTTACGCCACCAAAAATTTTTCCTTCTTCATTTTTTACTACGAGGCTTACTTCTTCCATCGGCTGTTTTACTTCATCTGTTAAGATGGACATATTATATTGAATAACTTTATTTTTAATGTATTCTCCTTCAATACGTGTACCGTTCTCTATATGTTTCATATACATTGCTTCCTTTCAACTTAGTAAGCTACATTTTATTTTTCCCCTTTAAAATACTAATCAAAACGAATCCACCATATGTAACAAAGCATGAAAAGCCAATTATCCCTGGTACAGAGACATAGCCTACCCTTATGTAACTTATAACTGCAAAACAAGCGATAGACAATAAAATAGATGGCCAAAATATAACAGCTTTTTTTCTTCGTCCTCGTTTCGATGTATTTTCTTTCTCTCCAGAAACACGTGTGCCAAAAAGCAATACAATACAAATAAGGATCGCTGCAAAGTAAATTGTATCTAATGACAAATTGTGATCATATAGTGCAATTCCAACTTCAAGAGCAATAATCGTTAAAATTAAAATAATGATTGTTGAAGTCTTTAAGTTTCTTTTCAATCGCTCACTCCTAGCATGCTTTCACTATATTCTTTGTATATATATTTTAAAACTACTGCAAAAGCTTCATCTACCTCTTTATTTTCACGTCGATTCGGTAAATCTTTCCCCCCCATCACATAAAGAAGCGGAAATTCGTTAAACATTCCTATAATACCAATATTTATTGTAGCTGTGAGTAATCCACCTGTCATATGAGCTAAATGATAATATGGGATTTCTTCATACTCTCCTTGCTGTCTTACCATGCCGCTAATAATTGGTTCCCATAATTCTGGTTCTGATTTATAACCTTGAAAGGTTTGTATGAAAAGGGCAAGAACTTCACTTAATTCTCCAACATTTTTCTCATCTCTAGCATTCTCTTGTATATAAATTTTTGAAAAGTACGTTTGTGCGTACATTTTCACAGCATCCCATCCACCACAGTGCATTACAACTGGCTGTGCAACGCAACTATCATGACAAGCAATCATTACCTCTACCGCTTGACTAAGTGTTAAAGAAGTTCTTCCTTGTAAATGCGGATATAACTGCGCACTATCTTCATGCGGATTAAATTTAATGTGATGAAGTATATCATTCCAATTATGTTTATTTTCCTTCACCATTTGCGTTACTACAAATCCAATGACTAATTTTTCTGCTGATGCTAACGGAATATTTAATTCATTATTATATGAAGCAACTATCCGATTATCTTTTGTAGAATAAATTGCCATTCCCACATAATTAGATTGTACCTCTTTTATTTTATTTATAACAGTTTCCATTTCCATCCCTCTTTTTATATCGTTATATTAACTTCTAATATTTCAACATTGAATGTAAAAAAACTTTTCATTAGCTATTAAAATAAGAAAAAGGTAGCATGAATTTTTTCTTGCTACCGAAAAATATTTATTCTTCTATAGGATTTTCAGGACCGTTAAGTTCCAGCTGATAAAAAGCTAAATCTAGCCATTTATTAAACTTATAACCAGCTTTTTTTATTGTTCCTGCATGAATAAATCCATAGTTTTGATGCAAGGCAATACTTTTCTCATTCTCTGCATCAATTCCAGCAATTAAGGTCATATACTCTCTTTCCTTTGCAATTTTGATTAATTCTTTCATTAATGCAGACCCAATGCCATTTTTTCTATATGCCTTATCTACATACACAGAATGTTCAACTGAATATTTATAAGCAGGCCACGCTCTAAATGGGCCGAATGTCGCAAATCCTACTACTTTATTATCTAATTCATATACGAAAATTGGATACCCTTCAGCCTTTTTTTGTTCATACCAATCTATTCTATTTTCAAGGGTTACAGGTTTATACGCATATACAGCTGTTGTATAAAGTATCGCATCGTTATAAATATCTAAAATGAATGCTAAATCTCTTTTCGTTGCTTCCCTTATCATTGTTTTCTTCCTTTCATCATGTTCATCTTATTTCACTATCTTTTCAATAGTTTTATTTTATCGAAATTTCCGATTTTTATCTACATACGAATACTAGCTTTTCGGAAACCATCAAGTATATTTATTGCAGCAGATAACATGTAGAAGAAAATTCCTCCCCCAATGAGCCACGTTTTAAACTCCTCTGGGGAAATAGTAAATGCATTTGCCAAATACGTAATAAATCCTGCGTTTAATAAATGTGGATTTACTACAATTACAATGAATATGATTGTTCCGACTACTTGAAGAATAGCATTTCCAATTGCCAACCTTTTCGTCCATTGTCCCTGTACTAACTTATAAAGTGATATAGCTACTTCGAAAACGATCATAACCAAAATTAGGGGCCAGTATTGAAGCAAAACATCTTGATTAAACGTTGGCGCGACAAACTTCAATCCGTTTTCTATACCATGATATACGCCTACAAGATGATTCGCATAAAAGTAAAGTGTAGCCCATATTGCTGTCCACATTAAACCTCCAAAAATTTCAAACTTTGAAATCGCCTTTTTCTTCGGGATATACGAAACATTTTTCAAGTCATCTGGTGTCCATTTTTTTAAGCTTGTTGTTAATGGGTGTGGATCCTTTTCTTTATCAGTTCTTTCTAAAATAGCAAATACAAGTGTTAACCAGAAAAATACATGGAGACCCACTTCAAAAATTTCCCCTATACCTTTACCTATCAATTGTAAAATAACATTTAATACCGCTTGATCACCATTATAGCCTATAAAATTTTCTGCAACCATTGAAATGAGCCCAATAACAGCTGCAATTGGTATAATCATTTTTAATAGCGTCGTATATACATCAAAATAACGTGGTCCAATTAAATGCATTGGTCTATCCAAGTACCCATTAGCCAATGAAACTGGACTTCCCAATTTTTCGAGTATACTCTTCACATCTTCCTCATTATAATCGTCTGGTAACATATCCTCTATTGTTGACCGTAGTTCAAGTGTAATATCTTCACGATTTTGTTCAGGCAATCTCTTCGCAACTTCATGGACATACATATCAATCAAACTCATTTTCGTCCTCCTCCTTTAATAAGTTATAAAGTTCTTTCGAATCCTTTACCCACTGCTTTTTCAATTGTAAAAATATCTCTAATCCATATTCACTTAAAACATAATACTTACGAGGTCTACTCTCTGTTTTATCCCAACTACTCGTCACTAACTCCTGCTTTTCTAATCGGCGAAGTAGTGGATATAAAGTACTTTGATCAATCGTAACCCCTGATTGCTCCAATAACTGGACAAGTGAATATCCGTACTGCGGCGTTCTTAATTGACTTAAAACAGCTAACGTTAATGTCCCTCTTCTTAACTCAGTAATTAACGAGTTTAATAAAGTATCCATTCACTCACCTCATTCCCATTACTATATGTCATACAGTATGTGTTTTATACTATGTATCGTACAGTATTAATGTGACAAAAACTATAATCATTTACCAAAAAACGGATAATAAAAAGCGCAAATTATATGATTTTTGCTTTTTTAGCTAAGTTATATATCTATAGCACTCTAAAAGGTAGCAACCTTAACTACTAATTTTGAAGTTCCAGTAATGCTATATTAAGTTACAAATATCGTATACATATGATGTGAACATAACATTTCACTATAGGAAGCTATAAAAATGGCGAATTACCATGGTTGAATGATTCCTGTTTTATTCTTTAGGCACTGTTGATTTCACACTGTTTTCAGCACCTAATCAACGTTATTTCCTTCATAAACTTCATCTTGTTCAAAATCTTTATTTTTGTTTGGTTTATTAGAGAAAAATAAAAAAACAATTAAATTAGGTTAATTGTTTTTCAAATGCAAAATCTTTATTTTTTTAAATAATCTATGATATTCGAAAAGACAAACTCTCCAAATGCAAGTGGTATATAAATAAACCATAACTTTAATATTGCCTTTGTTTCTTTGTGATCAGAATCCCCCATTAAAACCAACCCTATCCTTTTTCTTCTAATATTTTCATTTTAATTCCAATAACAAGGAAATCATACCATTTATTAACGTTGTAGTCTATGTTTTCTAAAAATTAAATAAATACCAATATTTCATTACCTTAATATCCAGGTAAACATAATAACTTTTTTTACGTTTCATCTTCAAAGTCTATAATGAGTCCTGTTAGAACTGCTACATTACCAATCAATTGGATCCCGCGACCAATAAAATCCATCTTAAATTCTTCCCACTTTAATTTATGTAATGATATAATAACACTAAATTTTCAACACGTTCTTAATAGATTGGGGACTTATAATCGATAAACCTCTCACTACATTACAAACTATTATTATACATATGAATACAAATGAACATTGCATGATTTTATTTGTTACTGTCAGCATTGCGAAGCGGGACTTCGAAAATTAGCTTATAAACATTTAGAGACATTTATTACAAATGCAAAGAAATGGGAATCAAAAGATCAAGAGGAGTTTGCCATTTCACTGTTTACTATTTTAGATGCATCAAACGAAAAAGATGAGGTGTTAACTTTCTCACTAAATAGTTTTCTAATTGACATTCTATATAGATGGACAGAAAACACCCCATTTGATTCAAGGCCTTTTAGATGGATAGGAATTTATATGGACTCTAGCAATAAAGAAGACGATTTAGAAAAATCCCTTCGAAAAGCGATTGAATTAGGTGGTGATACCGAACAAGAAGCCATGATATACCTAGTTTCTAATCACATCAATACTTTAAAATTTGGTACACATGAATTCCCTTCAGGTTATTGCGGAGATTTAAGCGAATGTATAGAAAAACTTCCCTATATGCTTCAATTAACTAATAGAATTCAGAATAAGAACATAAAGGAGCAAAACATTGGTCAAATACAAGAACAACTACACCTTATTCTAGATTGGTTAAAACATACACAAACTCCAGTAGATGCTGTTCGTACATGGGAAAAAGAACAAACTAAGGAATTAGAAAAAAGCATCGTATATCATTTAAACAATAGCTCAAGTCATTAATTCGTCTACCATTTTAATATAAAAAAGAGGATCTTCATACTGTACTAGAAAATCCTCTTTTTATATTTATCCCACATTAGCTTGCAGTAAAACTCCCCACTGATTATAGTTCCACTTTATTTTAATCCTTTAATTAAAGGTGACGCTTCCCCACTATGGAAAATCCATAAGTCATGAAGTGATCTCGTACATCCGACATATAGTAATTTTGCATCATGTTTTGTGTTTTTGTAATGTTCTTCATCCACATCAATTAAAAGCACCGCATCAAATTCTAAACCTTTCGCTAAATAGACAGGTACTACTGATATACCACCTTCATATTTACTTTGGTTTGCTTCAATTACGTTGACCGTTAATCCTGCATTTGTTAATTTCACATATATATCACGGCATTCATCTTCTGTTCTTCCGATTACCGCAATTGTTTTCACATCTGCATTTTGCAAATGTTTTACCGTCTTCACAATTTCAGTAAATTGATTTTCTGCATGAATTACTTTCACATCTTCTCCACTGCGGAAGACTGGTGTTGCGAGTCCTACTGGGATTTCTGCATTTTTAATTATTTCATTTGCAAATTCAATAATTTCTTTTGTAGAACGATAACTTCTTGTCAATTCATAATAACCGGTTTCTTGGAATACTTCCTTAAAAGCATTCCAATCTTCAATTCCTTGGTAATCATAAATCGCTTGCGATAAATCACCTAATATAGTGAAAGAATTACCTAATGTAATTTCTTTTAATACATAAACTTGGAAAGGCGAAAAATCTTGCGCTTCATCAATAACAACGTGATGAAACTTCTGCCCGATTTCAATCCCTGTTATACGATGATGTATGTATATTAAAGCTGGTAAATCTTCTACATACACTTCTTTTTTACGACAACTCTTTTCTGTTTCTTTAACAAGTTCTTCAGGTAATACCTCAAGTATTTCTTTACTTTTTACTATTGAACTATACAGTGAAAGAGCACTCATTTTCGGCCAAAACTTCATATATGCGTTCAGTCTCTTAGTCGCTTCTTTTTTAAGTAATTTTTTCTCGTTTGTTTCCCCGAATTTTTTAAGCTCAATTTCAATCCAGCGCTTCATTCGTCCTACTAATCGTTCTCTTCTTTTCTGTAAAGGATAATGTTTATATTCAACTTGCATCCATTTTTTAATATCTTCTACTGGAATAATCGCTCTATCCCACGCCTCAAAATCTTTTGTCGGAACTAACTCATTTTCAAATTGGATCATTCTCTCTTCAATAAACGCCTTAAATTCCAACGTACCCTTTAATTTACCTAGCATTACCTTCTTTTCATCACGATTAATTGAAAATGCTTCTTTCAATTTTTCTTCTGTCTGGTTTAGTTTCACTGAATCATCTAACGTACGTAATGCCCAATCCGGAAACGTTGTTTGATTAATATTCCCTACACCTAATTCAGGAAGTACACTCGAAATATAGTCTAAAAACAGACTATTCGGCGCAAATACGATCATTCTTTCTGCTTCTAGTTGTTCACGATATTCATAAATTAAAAAAGCAAGGCGATGTAAAGCAATTGTTGTCTTTCCACTCCCTGCAACCCCTTGAATAAGTAATGGTAAATTTCTTTCCGCTCGAATAATATCATTTTGTTCCGATTGAATCGTTGAAACAATATCCTTTAGCTTATTATCTTTATTCTCACCTAATCGATATAGAAGAATTTCATCGGCATGCGATACATCTTCATTTCCTTTTACATATGTATCAACAACACGTTCAAGTTCTCTTTTTCGAATGGAAATGTTTCGTTTTAAATACACATCACCTTCTACTAACCCATCTGGTGATTGATAAAATGCTAATTCGTCTCCACCGGTAAATGAATAAAACATACTTGCGACAGGTGCCCGCCAATCGATAATGATTGGCTTCATCGTGTCCATATCCTAAACCCCTACTTTTCCGATATAAATCGGCATAACTTCTTCTTTTCCATCTTCCTGAAAATCTAACCTTCCAAAGTACGGCTCTTGCACACCAATACGTAAGTTTTGTCTATTAGACTCCCTCATACTTTCAAGAATTTGCTCTTTAAAATCTTCTCCATAATAAACTGGGATTTTTTCAAGCTTATCCAATTGCTCATCCATCATATGTAAAGTATCCTTCATTTTTTGTAACTCATCTTCAAATATGTTGCTCATTTCGACGATTCCCTCCTGTCCGTTCTAATTTTTCAGTCGAAGTATCATTGTATTAAAAATCCAATCATAAAGTCAATAGTTTCTATTTAAATTTTCCGAAAAAACTTACTTTTCATCTTTCTAATTTAAAAAGAATATGCAACATCTAAATCACACAAATACACATATAGTATAATGATGCATGCAAAAGATACTACTTTCTATTTGTCTCCTATTTAATTTATCTATTAAAAAACATTGTAAAAATTAAAGAATTTAATCAATGGGCGTTTTACTGCCCATAAATAGTAGGATAAATAAAAGTAAAGGAGGCTCTTCAAATGAATGTCGCGAAAAAGAAATCACTAAAGTTATATTTACTTATTTTTGTATTCACTGTTTTGGCCAGTGGATGGATTGGGGTATTTCTAGATTCTCTTCTAACAAATCAACCTGAAGGAAACACTTTAGGTATGGGATTATGGCTAATATTACCTTTCCTCGTAAGCATTTTACTTAGAGTTATTAGCCGAGATTGGAATGATTTTGGCATCAAATCAAATTTGAAAGGAAACTTTATATGGTATTTCACTGCACTACTTATTTATCCATTCGTTACAGTAATAACGATAAGCATATCGCTCATTTTTGGAGTAGCTCATATTTCTAGTTTTGATATATCCACGTTATTGTCACTCATAGTCATGTCTTCTATTGGTAACTTTATTAAAAACATTTTTGAAGAGTTTTCTTGGCGCGGTTATTTAACTCCAAAGTTGATTGAACTAAATCTAAACGATTGGTACATTTATATTATTTCTGGTTTCATTTGGGCACTTTGGCATGCTGTATATTATATAGTCTTTTTGCCAAATGAATATTTTGAATCTATCTCAAGATTAAATATGCTTTTATCTGGCTGTATCCTTATGGTTTGTTGGTCAATTATGTATGTTGAAATATATAGACTTACAAAATCCGTCTGGCCATGCGTTATCATGCATGCGATTGAGGATGCTGTTCCTACTGTTTTAGTTACCCTAACAGGGATTATTACCCTTACAAACAGTAGTGATTTTTGGTTAAATCCTATTAGCGGGGTCGCTGCTACTGTTTTATTTCTCGGAATTGGAATCGTACTAAGAACTATAAGAATAAAAAGAGAACGACAATTATTCACACAATAAAAAGCAGATAATGAATTCGTCATTATCTGCTTTCCAATTTTTAAAACTACCTTATTATATTTTTTGATACATAAGCCAGTCACCAGAGTCTATCACTTTCTTTAACATCTTTTTATCTTGAGCGATATACACATATGCCTCAATTTCCCTATCAGCAACATATACTGTTTGCGTGATTCGATCATATAAATCAGTCTCCGCATTACCTGTATATTCTTCTAGTTCATCTAACTTACACAATATCTCATCATTTACTACATAAACTTCTCCATACACCTGTTCTTCAATCGAATAAGTCATGGCCGGATATCCTTCGTTCGTATCAAATAATTTGCCATATGTCCAAGCTCTGTCTGCGATGCATGTTGCACCTAGCATATAATGAGCATTCGTTTGTCCTCTTCTTAACGTGCCATAAACGAAAACATGATACATAAATTCTTATCCCCTTTATATGCCTCTACTTTCTTATTTGTAAATAAGCACGAATCATAAAGTAACTCACTTCATTCGGAAGCTGTTCTTTAATAGATTTCAGACCACCATCTGCATTTTGAACGGCAGTTTCAATAAGAGATTCATACTCTGCTGGAACAAAGCTTTTCCAATCTACTTCCATTCCATCCTCATAGCAGCGAATTAAATGGTTTTCGATTGTTTGTCTTGATAAGTTACGTTCTTTTGCAATCTCATTCAAATCAATACCTTGTTTATACATTTCATACGTTTCTAAATGAGAATTTGCGGACGCTTTTCCTGACTTTTTACGCTCTGAAACTACTTCTGTCTTAATCGTTTCAGCATAATTTGGATTTTCCTCAATAAAATGCTGAACTGCTTGTAAGAAGTGCGAGCCATATTTCACAAGTTTGTGTTCTCCGATACCTTTTACCGTCAACAATTCGGAATCACTTTGCGGCATTTTCACACACATATCTTTTAATGTTTGGTCAGAGAAAATAACGAACGGAGGTACACCTTCTCCTTGTGCAATTTCTTTACGTACTTCACGAAGCACTTCAAATAAAGGATGGTCTTGAACAATTTGTCTTGTCTCTACTCGTTCTTTTCGTAAAACATTCTCTTTACCAAGTAATACTTCTTTCCCTTTTTCAGTTACTTTTAACGTCGGATAAGTGCCATGCTCAACTGCAATTAACTCGTCTGAAATTAAAAACTCAATAAACTCACTGACCTCTTTTATACTACGGTTCGATAAAAGCCCATACGTTGGTAAAGTATGGAAATTAAATTCGATAACTTTCTTATTCTTCGACCCAGTTAATACTTGCGCTATCATTTGCTTTCCAAAGCGTTGGTTCGTTCTAATCATGCATGATAAAACCATTTGTGATTCCCTTGTCACATCGATGCTCTCGCGATTGTCTGTACAATTACCACAGCGTCCACAATCTTCTTTCGGTTCTTCTCCAAAGTATTGCAAAATGAATGATTGTAAACATTGTTCTGTATGACAGTAATCGGTCATATTTTGCAATTTTTCAAGTTCATTTGAAAAACGTGATTCTCCAGTTGATTGATCAATTAAAAAACGCTGTACTTGTACATCTTGAGAAGAATATAACAATATACATGTACTATCTAATCCGTCACGACCAGCACGTCCTGCTTCTTGATAGTAACTTTCCATGTTTTTTGGAAGCTGATAATGAATTACGTAACGAATATTCGATTTATCAATACCCATCCCGAATGCAGATGTTGCTACCATTACACTTACTTCATCTCGTAAAAAGAGTTCTTGTTGCTCATTTCGATCACTATCACTCATACCAGCGTGATATTTTGATACAGAAACTCCTGCCTTCATTAAATCTTCATATAACTGATCGACTACTTTTCTAGTAGCTGCATATATAATCCCAGATTCCTTTTGATTTTGACGAATATAATCCGCCAAATATGCATTTCGATCTTGCCCTTTAATGACAGAAAACGATAAGTTCTCACGCTCAAACGTTGTCATAATTGTATTTTCTTTATTAATTTCAAGTGTATTACAAATATCATCACGTACTTGCGGTGTTGCTGTTGCTGTTAATGCTAATACGAGCGGCTTTTCTGGAAGATAATCTAATATGCGATGTATATGTAAATAACTTGGACGGAAATCATGTCCCCACTGTGAAATACAGTGTGCTTCATCAATCGCAATCATAGGGATTTTCATATCGATAAGTTGGTCAACAAACTCCATTGAATCCAGTCGCTCAGGCGCTACATAAAGTAACTTATAATGGCCTTGTTTCGCTAATTGAATTCGTTGATTCGCTTCCGCAATCGAAATAGAACTATTAATATAGGTAGCTGAAATACCGTTTTGTACTAATGTATCTACTTGGTCTTTCATAAGTGATATTAAAGGCGATATAACTAACGTTGTTCCTTCAAATACTAATGCGGGAATTTGATAACAAATTGACTTACCACCACCTGTAGGCATAATACAGACAGTATCTTTCCCATCTAATACATTTTTAATTGTTTCATCTTGTCCTCTTCGGAATGACGAATAACCGAAATAAGACGCTAAAAGTTCTTGTGCTTTTGTAAACAAAAAAGAGTCACCTGCTTTTCTTTATCTTTCATCTACTCCTATTATATCATCTCTTATGCATCATGAAAGTGATGAATACATGACTAACAGCCTGCTTTTTCATTATTTTATGCTTCTTTACATTTTTGAGAATGATTAGCAATTATAACGAATTTCAAAATAAATACACATTTTATTAATTCTCCTTGAATACTACTAATCTTATACATATGAATTCAGGGGGTTACTATATGAAGCACCGTAATATTAGTTCCATCAAACAGAAAACGGTATCGAACCAACTCCAATTCTCAAATAATGAAGCGTGGAAATATGAATCATACTATAAGTACCAGCCATTACTCTCTTATAAAAAGCTTTTACATTTTCTTTCTCAACTTTTTAGACGTTAATATATGCGCAAAAAATATATCATTCACAGAATTTTTCTCAATATTAAATGTATAGACTTACTACAATTCAGTTGTTACCATATATAATAATCTGTTGGATAAACCCCTTAAGTTGACCTGCTTATATTAGCAGGTCTTTTTCATGATTACATACTTCTGTGTACCTCGATCTCACTTCCAAGTCTTTTCTCCATTTTATAACCATATTTAACTCCCAACAATTCATGATAATCATGAATTGTTGGGAGTTAAATTGTTCACATATAATTATGCAATTCTTCTTTCTCAATACACAAAAGACATTTTACTTGTTACTATAAAAGTACTCCAGATGAGTTTTTTGCTCATCGACATTATCTAGTTATTGGGGCCTGCCGCGGGAAGCAGGTCCCTTTGACTGTATGAAGGTCCTAATTTCATTTGGACACATTTACCAGGGTTTTTCAAAAGAATTTTATGATAACATTACGTAGTCGAGTCCGACATCTCGGCAATACCCTTTTGAGGGTCTGTAACTTCCCTTGCAGACCCTCTTTTACTTTATATTCAATTTATTCATATATACCACAACATCATTCATTGAATTTCTCCATTTCAAATTCCCTAAAAATAATCTAGGACACGTAACTAAAAATAAATCTTCATCATACTTTGAGTTATACATGTTCAAAGGAGTGTTACTATTTATGTATTCTTATTGGCAATCGTATTACTCCCCCTACCATAACCCTTATGTAAACTATGATTTATCCGTACGGAACTACCGAATTAGTAAAAATGAGAATTTTTTAAAAGGGTATATGCGTTCTTTATGGGAACAACACGTCGCTTGGACGAGATTGGCTATTATAAGTATAGTCTTTAATTTACCAGATGTTAACGTTACTGTTGGACGACTTCTACAAAACGCAACACATATGGGACTATCACTTGAACCATTTTACGGTGAGGATGCAGTGAAAAAATATAGTGCATTAATTAAAGATCACTTAGTAATTGCAGCGGATCTTGTTAAAGCCGCAAAAGCTGGTAATCAAAATGCAGCGGCCGCTATAGAGAAAAAATGGTACGCTAATGGTTATGAAATTATTGAATTTCTTAACAGTATCAACCCATATATAGATAAAGAAGAATTTAGAAAAATGTTTTATGAACATTTAGCACTAACGAAAGCAGAAGCACTTGCCTTCCTAAATAAAGATTATGAAGCAGGAGTAAAACTTTACGATAAAATTGAAAAAGAAGCATTAGAAATGGCCGACATGATAACAAACGCAATCGTAAAACAATTCCCGCAAGTATTTCAATAAAGTGAAACTTTAATCAGAGTAGGTATTACTACTAAGTAATACTTGATAAAAATAAGTCGGTTTCCAAACATAAATCGGCTTATTTAGTTTTCTCTCCATGATATTTCACCTCTCCTCTTTACATTTAGCTTATATCGATATATTTTATTAATATCCGTTTTTTATAGGAGGAAATAGTTTGATTAACGCGATTGGTCTCGTTTTTATACTTACAAATAAACACGAGAAAAAAAAGAAAGTTTACTTAAATGAAAAATTTGCACTAATAGATATTATTGATTCTAAAGAAGTATTTGATGATGAAGGGAATCCTTTAGTAGAACTAACATGTAAATACAGTATATATTTAGATGAAAAATATTACTGTAAATCTCTCGATGATTATACCGGACAAGTATTTCCTTTCTTAAGTGCAAAAATAGGAAAAGGTCTTCTAAGAAACTTAAACTACTACTTTTCTTACGTTGATGCCTATGATAAGAAACCACCAGTTAAAGAAATAAGACCACTTATGAAACAAGTAACGAACAGATAGCCAAAAATACAAAAAAAGAAAGCATCTAACTCTGGATGTTTTCTTTTTTATTGAAAACTCATTAACTTTCATCCTCTTCTAAAAGTATGTATCCAAGCATATTTTAAATTAAAAACATTGGAGGATTAGAGTGAATGAAATACTCAGAAACAATTATAAGCAAACGACTTCGAATACTTAAAATGACGGGTATGTTTTTCCTGCTAGTGTTAATAGCATGGATTGGCTATACAAAATTACTTTATGAAAACGGCTTTCTTCAAGAAAAAAAGAATTCAGTAGAAGTAATGAACACTAGCATTACAGGAGAAATAGAGCAGCTTTTTCATATAAACTTGCAAGGTTATCGAAAAACAAGCCTTGATGCTGTTATAGAAGCAAGCAAAACCGATCCAAGTGAACTATCCCTAATTGAACTGGTCAACAAATCCTGCTCGCGAGATTGCATAGGCGAACCAGTAACATATGTAAACTCAAACAATGGATATATCTTTTATAAGGAATCTAATGGAACTAATGTAGCTATAACGGTTAAAAAGAAAGACACATGGGTAATTGTAAAGAAATCTGTTCAAGATGGAATATAATCACCCAAAAAAAGAGTACGTATGAACTGCACCCCAATTGTTAGACACAGTCTAACAATTGGGGTGCAGTTTTTCTATGGCTAAATTTACAGCTGATGAAAAAATACAAATCGTTCTACGTTATTTGAATGGAAATGAAAGTTATCGAGAAATGGGTAAATCGATTGGTATAAGTGACACAATTATTTTGAATTGGGTAAACCAATATAAACAGAATGGTATGGAAGCTTTTCTAAAACGATGTACAAATTACACACAACAATTTAAACTAGACGTACTAAACTTTATGATTGAAAACGGTATGTCCTTATTTGAGACGGCAGCTATCTTTAACATTCCTGCCCCTTCAACGATTTCTGTTTGGAAAAAACAGCTCGAAACACAAGGAATTGATGCCCTTCAATCTAAGAAAAAGGGGCGTCCATCCATGAAAAAAGATTCAAATAAACAAGTAAAACAAGCTTTAGCTGAAGGGTCAGTCGAAGCACTTGAAGCACGTATTCAACAGCTTGAAATGGAAAATGAGTACTTAAAAAAGTTGAATGCCTTAGTTCAAAACAAGGAAAAATCACGAAACAAGACAAGGCACAAGTAGTCTATGAATTAAGGCATAAATATTCGGTGAAGGCACTCGTGGAGCTAGCTGGTATTCCACGGAGTACGTATTATGATTTAGTAAAGAAAATGAATCGTCCGGATCAAGATGCCGATTTGAAAGCTGAAATTAAAGCAATTTATGAGGAAAATGAAGGTCTTTATGGCTACCGTCGCATTCGTGATGAGTTAACGAATCGTGATCAGAAAGTGAATCACAAGAAGGTTCAGCGCATTATGAAAGAGCTTGGATTAAAGTGTGTTGTGCGTATGAGGAAATATAAATCCTATAAAGGGAAAGTCGGTAAAATTGCACCTAATATTTTAGAGCGTAATTTTTATACAGATGCCCCGAATCAAAAATGGGTAACGGACATCACAGAGTTTAAATTGTTTGGAGAGAAACTGTATGTATCACCTGTATTAGACTTGTATAATGGTGAAATTATTACCTATACAATTGGTTCTAGACCGACGTATTCAATTGTTTCAGAGATGTTAGAGAAAGCATTAGAACGCTTACCTGAAAATCACCAGCTACTAATGCATTCGGATCAAGGATGGCATTATCAAATGAGACAGTACGTCCGGACACTTGAATCAAGAGCTATCGTCCAGAGTATGTCTCGAAAAGGCAACTGTTACGACAACGCAGTAATAGAAAATTTCTTTGGGATTATGAAGTCGGAGTTCCTCTACATAAAAGAATTTGAAAATGTAGAGCACTTTAAAATAGAATTAGAAAAATATATAGATTATTATAATACGAAACGGATTAAGGCGAAATTAAAAATGAGCCCGGTACAATACCGGACTCACTTTTATCAAGTTGCCTAATGAAATAACCGTGTCTAACTTTTAGGGGTCACTTCAGTATCGTACTCTTTTTTATTATTAATACCCTTCCTCTTCATGAATACAATGGCATTTCGGTTTTGTTTTACAATGACATTTTTCACACTCACATTTCGGTTTCTCTTTGCAACAACATTCGTGAAAATCATTGCGTTTACATCTACATCTCCCAAACATTAAATTATCCCAAAATGTATTACAATTTCGGGAATGCCCACAATGACAAGTATTCCCCATGAATCTGCTTCCTCCTTAATAGAATTCATCATATTCTATGTTTAAAAGTATACAAAGGCTTGTTTATTAGTCTATTTTCTCCATATTATAAGTAGAGTTAAAAGATTACATAAAAATAAAAAAACGTCACATGACGGCTTTTTATTTAGCAAACTACTCTTTTGTATAAAAATATTTAATTCCTTTCGTATCTAACCAAGCAGTTGCTTTGTCCAGTTCGTTCCCTTGACGATAATCTGTTTCGAAATACACAAGCCCTTGGTTATCTCCACGAGATATTATTTTAGAAGTATATCCAAGCTTATCCATCATTTGAATCATGTCAGGAACTAAATTTACACCAAATTCATAAGTAACTACTTTGTTATATTTATTCACTATAATTCCAACCCCTTCTTGTTTTTTTATCGGCTCAACAATTGGATTTGTAAACCAAGCTAACGGCTTATTTCCAATCAGCTTATTTAAATCACACTTGCCGATACCAGCCACATTCCCTGTTTCTGTGTATTGCCAAATATCACATGAATACGCCGGTTTGTTACCACCATAACGAGGAATCCATACAAAATCAGAATTGACATTTGCCATTCCAAATGGAGCATACATATGATGAGCAATATATAAACCAGCCTTCTTAGCTCCTAATCTGCGTAATTCATCAATAAAAGCTTGTGCACCCGCTCTCATATCGTTCATTGTTCTTGCTTCTACGTCAGCTACCCAAACTGTTGCATTTTTATCACCACGGTTCCAAAAGTCTCTTGCTTCTATCCGTGCATCCTCTACTGAAACGAAACGACAGAACGCATAATTACCAAACGGAATATTCCTTGCTTTCATTGCTTGTACATAATTTTTATATAAAGGATCTACATAGTTTGAACCATCTTGCACACGTGCAATTACGAAATCCAATTGTGGTGCTGCGATATCCCAGTTAATGTCGCCATTCCATTTCGAAATATCCACAATATAACCCATTATTTAACATCTCCTTTTTCATTATTATATTCAAAGCTTGTTTTTTTGCTATTATCAACTAATAAATAGTATGAGAGGTAGTATATTATTGGGTAATAATTTAAAATTCGGCTTATGTATTGAGAAAACAAAATATTATTACAGGTTTAACAAGTAAAGATTTACAAAGCTCTAAACTATATAAAGTGAAACTATAATTAGTAGGAGGCTACGAGCAGTGAAATTCCCACTTAATTTCTTAGCTTCATCCGAATTTTGAGGTGAGAATTTTACTTCCCGCAAAATAGCTTGATAAATAAAACCACCTTTCTGACAGGTGGTTTTGTGTACTAATTTACATATACATTGTCCATATTTTTATAGTTACTTAATATACTTGTTAACTAAAAATAAGACAATTTTTAGTTTTTAATCAAACCAATTTTCGTTTTATCTCACGTACTCATAGTACCATTTACGTGCATCTAACCAAGCTGTAAATTTATCGATATTTCCAGACGGATAGCCATTCGTTATAGCATAACCAATGCCATCTTTCTGAACGACAATTTGTCCATCAATACCCGCATCTACCATAGCTTGAGCCAAAGCTTGTAAATTACTAAATGCTACACCACCAGTTTTTACTTTGAGCAAATCCGCTGCACCTCCTCCAGTTTGTCCTGTAAGAGCAAATACAACAGAATTAGCGATTTTATCAACATTCCATTTTGCCATATCAGATTCATTGTCAATAAATCCTAATTCTATAAGAATAGCAGGTGCTTTCGTCCCATTTAATACCGCTAAATCTGTACGCTGTTTCGCACCTCGATCACGCCATCCAATATCTTTTGCTAGTTGAGCTGAGATTTTAGCCGCCAAATCTTTCTGATCATAATACAAAACCTCAACACCCTGTCCATTTCCATCACTTGCATTAAGATGAAAAGAAATAACTAAATCCACAGCATGGGAATTGCTATTCCGAATGATATTATTTAAATTTTGTGATTGAGTTGCCCCTACCTCGTCCGTATCGTCATAAACCGTGTGTCCTAGGGATCTTAACTTAGCCGCCACAGCATCTTTAACTTGCCTATCTAAAACGTGTTCTTTCCGATTCCCAAAATTAGCACCTTGAACAATACTATTGTGTCCTCCGTGCAAACTATATCTGGCCATTATTTATCAACATCTCCTTTCTTAATATCCTATTCAAAACTTGTCTTATTGCTATTCCCACTTACAATTTTAACTGTACCCATATGTCCTACATTTTCTAGAAGTGAAGCAATTTGTTTTCGATATAAAAAAGCTATCGCTTCATAAATCGAATGATTTATTCTCTAAATTACTTTTACATGAATGACGACACGAACAAAAAAGCATCACCCTTTCGGCGATGCCTAAAAACTCTATTTTACTTTTCAGCTCCCTAAATAAATAGAGTTTAAAATCACTGAAACTACACCTATATTTCCTCCCCTTCCTTCACAGCTTCTTTCAACCTCTGCAACATATATCCAATCCCTTTACACCCCTCTAGCGGATATGTAATCATTTCTTCTGGATATAACTTTGTCACTACTTTTTTATGCTTCTTCCCTGCTAGTAAGACGATTTCGTCAAACTGTAATAAACTTTTATCTACCATCTGTTTTTGTAATTGCTCTATATTTATTACCTCATCGCTTTTTGAATCAAATGCAAGATCATAGTTTTCTAATACAATATCATTTGGTCTTAAAAATCCATGTTTCGCCGATAATATAACCCAGTTTTCGAAAAACATAGTTGCGTACGCCTGACATGCTTTTCCGAACGGACTAATATACACATTTTTTGCTTCCATCGGTCCGTAGTCTGAATGTTTATCCCAAATTTTCTTTTTTCCACATGGAATTATACATATCCTTTTCATATATATTTCTACTCCCTTTACTTTGGTAAATAAAATTCATTATTTTGTACATTTTTCTCTCAAAATACTATATAATAATTCTGAAAAGTTTAAATTACACATTTTACCATATATGTACTATGGATCACTCTCATTGCAAATATTATAATACCATAAAAATTTTTGCATTTTTTTCTTCAAATTTTTATAATTAAATTGAAATATTATGATTTATAAATTAAATTAGGAAGGAGGTCCATAAAAATGAAAAATATTATCCCTGCACTATTAGTCTATTTTATTGTTTGCGTTATTTCCGTTATCATCCCAGCATCTGAAGGCTATAATTATGTCGGCTGGAAGTTATTTGTTGGGCAAGTGTATGCGATACCTATTTTCTTCATTACTGCTATAATTACATTTTATATAAACAAGAAAAAATCTTACGAATAAACGATTATAAGGATAGCTAACGCTATCCTTATTTTAATTCGTTAATCAAATTTAGAATGACCCTTGCAGTACTTTATATCCTTTCTTCTAAAAAGTCAAACGCCACTTCTGTATTTCAGCGTTTAAACGTAGCTCCTCCGAGAGCCAGCTCTCTAATTCTGAAACCGACGTAATATTTCGTTCTAAAAGTGACTGTAATTTACTCTCCAAATCATTAAACATACACAATCCTCCCGTTTTTAATTTTCTGTTTTTTAGAGATAAAAAAGGACAAGTAGCCAATCTGACTACTTGTCCTTACTGTTCATCTGTACGCAATACGATTAAGCTTGGAATGCTTCTGTTAATACTGGTACGATTTGTTTTTTACGAGATACAACACCTTTTAAAGTAGCTGTGTTGTTTTCTAGTGATACGTTGTATGCTTTCTCAACAACGTTTGCTGCTTTACCGATCGCAAGACCGACAGAATCATTAGTTAAGATATCAGTTACAACGAATAAGAATAGGTCTAAACCTTTTTCTTCTACTACTGCAGAGATTACTTTTTCAAGTTCCGCTTGGTGTACAAGAACGTCGTTTGTATCAACAGCGTTTACTTGTGCGATTTCAACTTTCGCATTACCCATTTGGAATTCTTTAGCGTCAAGAGAGATTAATTGCTCCATTGTTTTTCCGCTTAAGTCAGCACCAGCTTTTAACATTTCTAAGCCGTAGTTATCTGCATCTACACCAGCGATTTGCGCTAATTCACGAGCAGCTGCTACGTCTTGTTCTGTGCAAGTTGGAGATTTGAATAGTAAAGAATCTGAAATGATTGCAGATAACATTAAACCTGCAACTTCTTTACGAATTGTTACGCCATTTTCTTTGTACATTTTGTTTAAGATTGTAGCTGTACAGCCAACTGGCTCACAACGATAGTATATAGGATCGCTTGTTTCAAAGTTAGCAATACGGTGATGGTCAATAACTTCTAACACACGAACTGATTCGATATCGTTAGCACTTTGTTGACGCTCGTTATGGTCAACTAAAATAACGTTGTCCACTTCGCTTGCTACTGTCTCAACAAAACGCGGTCCTTCTACTTTAAAATAGTCTAACGCAAATTGAGTTTCACCGCTGATTTCGCCTAAACGTACAGGCTCAGCATTCATTCCTAATTCTTTTTTCAATTCTGCATAAGCAATTGCAGAACAAATTGCATCTGTATCTGGGTTTTTATGCCCGAAAACTAGTACTTTTTCCATGTTTTCCACCTCTTCATGAAAAGGATATCTTAAAGAAGCAAATATGACAATATTTAAAGCATATTTTTTTATAAATAATTGCACTTTCTTCTATATTTTTCATCATTTTCATAAAAAAAATCATCTAAAATGAATTAGATGATCGAAATGTATGTTTCAATTAAAATAGTGTAGGAGCTTGCACTACATTGTTAAAAGCGAAATTTGAGGATAAGCCATTATTCAAAAGGTTTACATCTATAACTTGATAAAACGCATTTCCAGTGTCTGCAATTTCCCAAACAGCTAAAATAAGATGGTATCCACTACGGTCAGTTGGTACATTTGCTTCGTGCGTTACTGTTGTCCCTGGTCTAGCTCCACCGTCATTTTTCACATAGAATGGCACTAAATCTAAATCTGATCGCGTTAAAGGTTTATTTGGATTCCAACCTTTTTTCGTAATATAATATTTCCACTCTTTTGTACTATGAGGAGCCGTTAGTTTCCACTTGAATGTATTCGTCCCGCCATTTAACGTAACTTTCTTCCACCTATCTACAGTTTGAACATCTAAAGCGGGAAAATGACCAGCCCCTGCAATTTGTCCATCAGAAGGTCCTAGTTGCGGAAATCCACCTATCCCTTCTACGCTTTGTGGTTCATATTGAATCGGTCCACAATTTACATTTACCCCTTGCTTACATAAATAAGATCGGCTCGCTGGTGATTCTACATATCCATGAGCTGAAGCCTTTTCTGAAAATCCAAATGTTAATAATCCCGTAAGTAATACTCCACCACTTAAAATAACTTTCTTCATCTTTTGTAAACTATTCTTTTTCATACTTTCATCCCCTTCCGATAATAAAGCGAAAATAACTATAGTTGGCTAGTCATCTTCTCTACATTTATTATAAGACGAGAATCATTACTAAAAGAACCCTCTAAAAAATTTCTCAAATTCATTTAGTGCGTTAATTAGATTATAATTAACTATTTTAACACCGCCAGAAAAATATAGACGGTGTTAAAAATAGTCGTTTATTATTCACTTACTAATAATTAAGCACTCTCCCCGTTTGATTATACCTTAAATGTTTTTATAATAAATAACCGTAGCATCTAACTTACCATTCGGGGAAATTGCATACCCTGGTATTGTTCCAACTTCTTGGTAGTCTAGTGATTTGTACAGTTTATTGGAAGGATCTCCTTCTCTAGTATCTAATACTAAAAGAGACCTGTTTTCTTGCTTTGCTCGTTCCTCTGCTTTTTGCATAAGCGATCGTCCAATACCGTTACGTCTAAAGTTTGGATGAGTCATTAATTTGCAAATCTCGGCTCTATGAATTCCGTTAGGCTTAGTAACTAATTGTAATTGAATACTCCCTGCTACTTCGTTGTTTATTTTAGCCACATACAATATCACTTCTGGCGCTAATACTGTTTGCCAATACTTTGTTGCGTCTTTTTGTTCCAGTGGAGGCAAAAAACCAATTGATGCCCCATCGTTTACAACCATTTTCAAAAGTTTCGAAAGTTCTTCCATATCATTTTCTAGTTGCTTTATTTCTTCAATTACTAAATTTCGCATTACTTTTCCCCCTTTTGTTTCATTGTAACAATTTTTAAAGAAGGAATAATGAAATAATAAGATGAATTTATAGAAAGATATGACTTTTTGTGAAAGGATAACGATATGAAATATATATTAGATAGAACGTACGCAAAAGAATTACTCGAATGGGCATATGAACAAAACCCGGGCCCTTGGTTTGAACATTCACTACATGTTGCTCATGCAACTGAAAACATAATTATAGAACTTATTAAAAATGGGTATAACCTAGATGCTGACATAGCATATAACGCTGCCCTTTTGCATGATATCGGAAGATACAAAGGTTTTACCAAATCGGTCATTCATTCCTATGATGGTTATATGTATATGAATGATTTAGGGTATACAGGAAACGCTGTTATTTGTGTGACACACTCATTCCCATGCAAAAATGAACATATAGATATCGCAGCGGAATGGAGTCTCGTTCCTGACCATATGAGAAGCCGGTTAGTTGAAATATTAAATGAACATTGTAACTACGACTTATACAATAAAGTAATTACTCTTTGTGACGCTCTTGCTGATGCGGGTGGCTTTACTACGCTGGAAAGAAGATTAATTTCTGTTGGTTTGCGTCATGGTACAACATCTCATACATCTTTACATTGGAAAGGGTTTTATGCGATTAAGAAAGAATTAGAAGCTTTAATCGGTAAGAGTATATACACAGTTCTTCCTGATGTAGAAAAATCTATTTATGAAGATATAGAATATTAAATTGAATACAAATTTAATTTCAAATAAAAAACGTTTTAAACATAAAGTTTAAAACGTTTTTTATTCAATGCTTTTGATTTTTCAGTTCTGTTAAACACTCTTGCACTAAAGTTACCGCTTGACTCATCGCAGCTCCGCCAGCAAATGCTGCTGAAACACCACATGCTTCCAGAATCTCTTTATCTGAACATCCTTGATCAAGACAACCTTTTGTATGATAAATTGTACAATACTCATCTTGCGTTGCTAAACTAATTCCTAATGCAATAAGTTGCTTTTCTCTTTTTGTTAAAGCACCCTCTTGAAAACAAGCTTGCGTGAACGCATTATATGTCTCAGCGATTTCAGGAATTTGATTTGTAAAACTACCTATACCTTCTTTATAATGATGTAGAATATCATTTATCGAACTATGTTGCTCATGTTCCATCTTATTCCCTCCAGTCATATTATCCATACCTATTGTAGTATGTGATGAAATGGAGGCAATATACCTTCTTTTAAATTAAGAATTTTCAGTTAATTTACGTTATAATTTTAAATTATCATCTACAATAACTTTTTCTCTAGAACTTTTTCTTTCAACCTCTTTACTTCTTTCTTCCCAAAATGTTAATCCTTCAATCCCCACATTTTTAGGATTAAATACTGGATCTTTCCCTTCTTTTTTCTGCCTTTCATAGTCTTTTAACACTTTTAATGCGATTTTACTTAATAATAGAATCGCGATTAAGTTTAACCATGCCATACTACCGATTCCTAAATCTCCGAGATTCCATAAAAGCGACGCTGATTCAACACTACCGATGTAAACCATAATTAAAAATCCAAATTTTAAAACTGGTTTTAACCAGCCATACTTCAATTGACGATCTAAATAAGTAAGTGTCGTTTCAGCGATATAGTAATAAGCGAGTAACGTTGTAAATGCAAAAAAGAAAATCGCAATTGAAATAAATATTGGACCAAACCCTGTTATCACAGTTTCAACTGCTTGTTGTGTATAAATTGGACCAGCTTCCACATTTCCTATATTTTGTACAATAGCGGTTTTCCCTTCAGGTATAACATTATACATACCTGTTATTAAAATCATAAGAGCTGTCGCTGTACATACGACAATTGTATCGATATATACGGAAAACGCTTGAACTAATCCTTGTTTTGCAGGATGCGATACTTCAGCAGCCGCCGAACTATACGTCGCTTCTCCGACACCAGCAACGTTTGAAAATACAGCGCGTTTTACGCCCCATGCAATAGCTGCACCAACAATTCCACCAAACATTTCATTTACACCAAATGCACTAGAGAAAATTAAAGCAAACATACTTGGAATCTCCGTTACATTCGCAATTAATATGATACATGTAACAATTACATAACCAATTGCCATAAATGGCACAAGCATTTGAGAAACACCGGCAATTCTCTTTACACCACCAAAAATAATTGCTGCTAGTAACACGACTAAAAATATACCAGTTATATATTTGCTAATACCATTAGAATTTTCGAATCCAACTGCGATACTACTAGATTGAATACCTGGTAATAACACGCCATATGAAAGTGTTACAACTACCGCTACAATGACTGCAAACCATTTCATTTTTAAACCTCTCTCAATGAAATATGGAGTACCGCCGCGATATTCATTCCCTACTTTACTTTTGTATACTTGAGATAATGTTGATTCTACAAACGCGCTCGCTGCCCCTAACAAAGCCATTACCCACATCCAAAATACAGCTCCAGGCCCGCCGAAAGCAATTGCTGTCGCTACCCCTGCAATATTACCAATTCCCACTCTTCCCGATAAGGCTAAACAAAATGCCTGAAAAGATGATATTCCCGTCTCTGAACTCTTTCCTTCAAATAATAGTTTAATCATCTCTTTAAAATAACGAATTTGCAAAAAGCGTGTTGCAATCGTGAAATATACGCCTGCCCCTAATGCAAAAACAACTAAACCGATACTCCACACTTGCCCTACTAACCATTCTACTAAATTCTCCATCCAAATCCCCCTTATCATTCTTTGGAAAAGCAATTTTGTATATAAGAAAACGGACAACTATTATCAAACTTTCTAGTTGTCCGCATCTTTCATTATTTCATCCCTCAATTTTTGTCAGTAAAACACCCTATTACTTTATATTTACCCAAACACTTTTCACTTCTGTATAATTATCAAGCGCATATGAACCTAATTCGCGGCCAATACCAGATTGTTTGTATCCACCAAATGGTGCAGCTGCATTTTCTAAGTTATAATCATTAATCCACACTGTTCCTGCTTTTAATTTATTTGCCACTTGATGACCCGTTTTGATATTTTGCGTCCATACACCCGCAGCAAGGCCATAGGATGAGTTGTTCGCTCGTTCAATTACTTCTTCTGTCGAATCAAATGGCAGAACAACAACAACTGGTCCAAATATTTCTTCCTTAACGATTGTCATATCGTCTGTAACATCTGTGAATACAGTTGGCTTAACGAAATAACCCTTTTCAAGTGCACGTTCACCACCAGCCGCAACTGTAGCGCCTTCTTTCTTCCCTTGCTCAATGTAATGTAACACACGCTCTTGTTGTTTCTTAGATACGAGTGGACCCATTTCCGTTCCTTTCTCCATACCTGCTCCAAGTTTTACGTTGTTCGCCATTTTCACAAGTGCATCTACTACAGTTTCATAATGTTTACGATGAACAAATACACGTGATCCTGCGCTACAATTTTGACCGTGATTATACATAATACCTTGGAATGCACCATTAATTGCTTCTTCCAAGTCCGCATCTTCTAAAATGATATTTGGTGATTTGCCGCCAAGCTCTAACGTTACATGCTTAATCATTTCTGCAGACTGACGCATAATATACTTTCCTGTAACAGTAGATCCTGTAAAAGCAACTTTATCAATGTCATGATGATTTACAATTGCTGCTCCTGCTTCAGGACCAAAGCCTGGTACAAAGTTTACAACACCGTTTGGAAATCCAGCCTCTTTAAAAAGTTTTGCTGTATATAGTAAAGATAAAGGCGTTTGCTCTGCTGGCTTTAATACGATCGTACAACCTGTCGCCAGTGCAGCTCCCATTTTCCAAGAAGACATAACGAGCGGAAAATTCCACGGAATAATCTGACCTACAACACCTACAGGTTCATGTCTCGTGTAATTTAAGTAATCTTTTGAAATTGGGATTGTTTGCCCAATAATTTTTGTAGCCCATCCTGCGTAATAACGATAATTTTCTACAGTTGCTGAAATATCATCATCAAGTGCTACTTGATATGGCTTTCCATTATCTAAAGCTTCTAGTTGCGCTAATTCTTCTCTATGTTCTTCAATTAAATCTGCTAATTTATAAATAAGATGCGCTCTTTCAGCAGTAGTCATTTCTGCCCACGGACCGGATTCAAATGCAGATCTTGCCGCTTTTACTGCAGCATCAATATCCTCTTCTTGCGCTTCACATACGACAGCTAGAACATCTTCTGTAGCCGGATTATACGTTTCAAACGTCTTTCCCCCAATAGCAGCAACAAATTCGCCATTAATAAACATTTTAATTTCTTCATTTAAGAACGCTTCCACTTTTGGTTTCAGCTCAATATTTGTCTTTAACACTATGTTCTCCTCCTTATTTAAACAGCTGCATGAGCTGCAATATTTGATAAAATCATTTGAAGCTTTTGATCTTCGTCAGCAGTTAACCCTAGTCTTGGATAGCGAGAAGGTCCTCCGGCTTGCCCATGTAATTCCATAGAACGTTTAACGATTTGAACATATTTCCCTGATCCTTCAAGAAACTCGCAAAGTGGTAAAATAGCATCGTTTATTTCCCACGCCTTTTCTAATTCACCATTTTGAAAATGCTCATACATTTTTGTAACGAGACCGGGAACGATATTTCCTGCTACTGAAACCCATCCCGAGGCACCAACTAAATATGATTCCATAACTAAATCTTCAGAACCACAGAAGACTTGGAAAGCCCCTTCACTTTGTCTTACTAAATCTCTTACTTTTCGAATATCTCCGCTAGATTCTTTAATATGTGTAACATTTTCACACTCTTTTCCAATACGGAGCATTAGCTCTGTACTCATATCGACACCAGAAGTAAATGGGTTATTGTATAGCATAATTGGTATATTTACAGAGTTTGAGATTTCTTTAAAATGAAAATAAATCTCCTCTTCCTTCGGTTTACAATAGTAAGAGTTTATAATTAATGCACAATCCGCTCCGTGCGCTTCTGCATGTTTCGTATATTCAATTGTTTCTTTTGTGGTCTCTGCTGCAGTTCCAACAATGACAGGAATACGGCCATCAATTTCTTTCAACACAGTTTCTACCATTTTAAATCGTTCTTCTTTTGATAAACTTACAAACTCTCCTGTACTTCCATTAATGATAATACCTGCAACCTTTTGTTCGATAAAGTAATTTACATTTTGTTTTACCCCATCCCAATTAATTTCCTGAAATTCATCCATCGGTGTTATTAATACTGGAAATGCCCCTTTAATTTTTTGCATATTTATCTCTCCCTATCACATTTTATTTTAATAAGAATCCTGCCGGAAACGGATCCGTAGGGTCTAATAGAAACGTCTGCATCCCTGTAATAAATCCTCTACTTTCAAAACGGAAAATGTATCCTAGTTCCTCCTTCTTCACTTTTTCCACAGTTATAAAACTATTAAATATACTTTCATTTTTAAAAGGTTTATCCGCCATATAATCATTTTTAAATAATGCATGAACATAGGAAACGATAGTAGAAACAAAACCTGGCGAACGTACGATAAAGTTATCTTCATGAAATGTAATCGACTTTATATGGTTCTTTTCTTTTTGCGAAGGATCTACTAAAATAAGCCTTTTTATTAGCGACTGTTTTTGTATAGCCTGCAGTGTAGCTTCTCCCCATCTTTTCAATTCTGAAATGTTTTCAACACGAATTTCTGGCGAATACGCACCTTTTTCTACAACTGCATATACTTTATCTGCTTGTATGAGAGAATAACTTACATTACCAACCTGTAAATTTTCCTCAATCAAATAGCAAAGTTTGCTTTCAAACGAAACAGATATAACTTCATCATTCTCTACATACGCATGAACTAAAAATATTCCAGATAACGTTTCAATTTTGTATTGATTGGACTCTCTCTTTTTTAAATACCCACTTTCGAGTAACATCGTTATTACCGCAACAATGCCCCCATAATGAAGCGGAATCGAACCTTCATGATTAAAAAATAATACAGCTGCATCCACTTCATTATGGATAGATGGAACGACAATACACCCATTCAAACCGATAAAACCACGTGGTTCATTTAATAAAAGCTTCATCTCTTCTGCTAATTCACCTGAAAATTGTTCATTTAATTGCTCCAAACTGTAGTAGTATTTGCACGGTACGTCTTTCATTACACGAAATGCCTCGCCATTTACATGTACGTCTACTGCTGTATACATTTTTTGAATGTTCATTTTATATCCTCCGTTTCATGTTCCATCGGCGGAATTAGCAAAAATCCTTCTTTGAGTGGATCCATTTCATTGTAAAAAAATTTATGCATACCCATAAGCCAAGCTGATCCCGTAATTTTCGTTATGACAGCTTCAATATTTTCAACATGTGTCGTATTCACGACATATCCTTTAAATAAAGAACCAACGATACTCTCATGAATGAACTCTTCACCAATTTTGATTTCTTTCTGAGCGTATAATACAGCTAGCTTCGCAGATGTTCCTGTACCGCATGGGGATCGATCTATTCCGCCTGGTGGTACAATAACTGTATTTTTCACATGCGCACATTCATGAGTAGCATCTGTATAAAATTCAACATGTGTTAATCCTCTAATAAACGAATACTCTGGATGAATGATTTCAAACTTCTCATTAATTGTGTTTCTTATATGAATCGCCTTATCGATGATTGTAGATGCATTTTCTGGTATTAATTCTAGGCCTACTGACTTCGCATCAATAATGGCATAAAAATTCCCTCCATACGCAATATCAGCCTCTATAGTCCCAATGTCTTTCACTTGTACAGTAATATTTTTCAATAAAAAAGCTGGTATGTTACAGAAAGATACTTCTTTTGCTTTTCCATCTTGAACAGCAATATCTACTTCCACTAAGCCAGCCGGTGTATCTAGTTTTAAAGAAGTAATCGGTTCAACTACCGGAATTAAACCTGATTCAACTAACGCTGTACATACACCGATTGTATCGTGACCACACATCGGTAAATATCCACCTGTCTCTATGTATATAACACCTATATCAGCCTCAGGATGACACGGGTCTGTTAATAATGCTCCTGACATTACATCATGACCACGCGGTTCATTCATTAACAATTTTCGAATCCAATCATACTCCTTTTTCATATGTAACATCTTCTCTGCCATCGTCTCTCCAATCAACTTTGGAAGTCCACTAATTAATGTCCTCGTTGGATTCCCACCTGTGTGTGTATCAATCGTCGTAAAGACTCTTTGTGACCTCATCTGTTTAACACCCTTTCTGTAAAACGACTCAAACAAAGTGGTTCAATAGGAATAATTGTCTCTTTTTCATTTAATAACTCTTCAATTACTTTTCCAGTAACTGCTGCAAGACTAATCCCATCCCCTTCATGCCCAGCGGCAATGAAATAATTTGGAATATGTTCCACTCGTGAAATAATCGGTAAATGATCTTCTGTCCACGGACGTAAACCAGCGTAAGAACGAATTACCATCATATCTGCCATTTTCGGATAAAAGCGAATCGCTCTATTTGCAATACATTTAATGACTTCATTGTTTATTCTCGTATGAAACCCTACAAATTCACGGCTACTTCCAATTAAGAAATTTTGACTTTCAGTAGGCTCAAATACGAGCGCAACCCCGTATTTTTCAGTTAAAGCATCTACTTTTCGTTTTCCGCCAAATTTAGAAATTAAATAACCGAATTCCATTACTTTACGGCACCCTACGTGTTGTTGTCTTGATGCTACAATAATATGCCCTTTTCTCGGTTCAATTGGTATATTTACATTTAACATCTGACCAATCTTAGGAGCCCACACACCCGCTGCATTTACAACTTGTTGTGCTGTAAAAGTTCCATTCGTAGTTTCTACAACAAATGAACCATTCGTATCTATGTTTATACTCTTTACTTCGGTCTGTTTAAAAGCTTTTGCGCCAAACTTTTGTGCCTCTGACAGAAGCGAGAATGCAAGGAGATATGGATTCACAGTTGAATCCGTCGCACATTCTAAACCGCCTAATAAATCATCAGCAAAAAAAGGCGACTCTTCTCTTATATCTTGCCTATCAAGCATTCGAAACGGTAATCCAGCTTCTTTTTGCCGATTTACCCATTGCTGCGCAGCTTCCATCTCTTCGTCTGACTCACATACGAGAATACTTCCTGGTGCCCTATATTCAAATGCATGCTCTAATTCTTCACTTAAATCAGTTACTAATTTTTGACTTACTAAAGACATTTGACTATCAAACCCTGGGTCTTTATCAATGGCCAAAATATTCCCATCACACCGTGAAGACGTCCCGCTGACAAATTCTCCTTTTTCAATGATTGTTACGTCTCTTCCGTATTTTGAAGTGTAATAAGCGATAGAACACCCTATTATTCCACCACCTATAATTAAAACGTCGCAGTGCCTCACACTATACTCCTCCTTTCCCTAAACTTCTCACTTTCTTTTATGCAATTGACGTGCCAATTCTGTACATATACAATTTTTATAAATAATATTTTTATTTGTAAAAATATTTTAAATTTATAGTAAATAGGTGTATTATTTTTTTATCACTGTCAAAATTTTTATACATAACAGGAGGACATTATGGCATTTTCATTTCCGACTATACAAGAATTTTTGGAAAGCGCTTTAATCAATCATACATGTAGCCTTGATCGCATTAAGAAAATAAACGAAAGGTTTTATTATCTCCCTTCTACTACAGAAGAATATAATTGCGCAATTATTTATGTAGATGACTCATTCACTGCATTAATTGACGCTTTTTCTTATGAATTAGCTGTTATCATCCTTAATGAAAACGATGAGCCGCTATGCTGTATAACTTCTCAGCAAATGATTCCATTTCTTTATAAGTCCTACAATGAACTACAGTCATTTTATGACACTGTAATACAAACAACTGACTCTTCTGTTACAGTCATTGATAGTAAAGAATACGTTCGAACTTGGACAGATGGCGCTGAAAAAATATTTTCAGTCAATCATAATGAGATTATTGGGCAACCGATTACTCGTTTTTTTGATTATAAAGACTTGGAAATTTTACAATCTTTACATGATGGAAAAAGCATAGTCGCTCAGTTCCATCAGCCTCGTCCCGATTTATTCGTATTAATTAATTCAAATCCAGTTTATTGTAATGATGAAATTATAGGAGCAGTCGTTTCAGAAACAGATGTTACAAATCAAGTCGCTTTAAATGAAAAACTATTTAATATGTCACATGAAATGCACCGTTTAGAACAAGAAGTGGCAAAGTATAAAGATGAATCCGATCCATTCCTTGCGATGAATGGGAAAAGTCCTGTTATACAAAGAACGATACAATTAGCTAGAAAAGTTTGTTCGGTAAAATCAACTGTTTTAATACTTGGGGAAAGCGGAGTTGGAAAAGAAGTATTTGCGAAAGCAATTCATGAAGCAAGTGAGGCAGCGAAGGCGCCTTTCATTTCGATTAACTGCGGGGCAATTCCAGAAGCGTTATTTGAAAGTGAATTATTTGGTTACGAGCGTGGGGCGTTTTCTGGAGCAAATAGTAAAGGAAAAAAAGGGAAAATTGAACTCGCGCAAGGCGGTACTTTATTTCTTGATGAAATAGGTGAAATGCCACTTGATATGCAAGTAAAACTGTTACGTGTACTGCAAGAGCGAAAGTATTACCGAGTTGGTGGTGAAAAAGAAATTAATATTGATTTCCGCATTATCGCTGCTACAAATCGTGATTTACAAGAAGAAATGAGAAAAGGAACTTTCCGAGAAGATTTATATTACCGCTTAAATGTAGTTAGCTTGCATATTCCACCGCTGCGCGAAAGACGCGAGGATATTATTGAATTAACTTATTCTTTCTTAAATGATTTTTCAATCAACTATAACCGACCAATTCGTGATCTACCTTCAAGCATTATGCATGAACTGCTTCATTACAATTGGCCAGGTAATATTCGCGAACTTCGAAACGTTGTTGAACGGCTTGTGGTATTCGCAACAGACGGAATTATAAAACAAGAATATCTACCATTTCATACGACTGAAACTTTAGACAACCATACAGCTCATTCCCTATTACTCAGCAACAATAATACAATCCTTTCTTTACAAGAAGAGATGGATGAGCATGAGAAAAAAGTTATTGAAAGGGCTTTACGAATTTTAAATGGGAATAAATTAGAATGCGCAAAACAACTTGGCGTAACAAGGGCTACTTTATATAACCGTTTAAAGAAACTTGGACTTCAATAAAGAATCATTATGCACCAATCAGGCGTTTACAGGTAGCCACCTCCTCTCTATATTGGCATGATTTTTGCTTATATAATTTGTGAAAATCGAACTAGAGGAGGAATACACATGACAAATAAAAACAACTTAATCGTTTGTCGTTGTGAAGAGGTTACATATGGGCAACTTCAATCGACAATTGCTGAATATAACTGCTCGGCAAGAGAATTAAAACTAAGAACACGTGCTGGCATGGGATTTTGCGGTGGGCGCACATGCAGAATAATGATAGATCGAATGATTGAAAATGCGAATCCTGACGTAAATCTTAATGAACTACCGTTAAAATATCAACCACCAATACGTGCAGTTACTTTTGGATCAGTAGGTGAAAGTAAATGAGTAGAATTACACATCACCCTATTTTAGGTACTTTACAAAGTAGTGAGCGTATTACCTTTCAATTTAACGGTCATCAATACGAAGCATATGAACATGAAACGATAGCTGCTGCCCTGTTAGCAAATGGAATAAGGACATTAAGAGTTCATGAAGATAGCGGAACACCGCGAGGTATTTATTGTAATATCGGGCACTGTTCCGAATGCCGCGTGACAGTAAATAATCAAACAAATGTACGCGCATGCTTAACTGTTGTAGAAGAAAACATGGTTGTTGAAAGCGGGAAACAGCATCCGAATATCGTGAGAGAGATGGTGAAAAAGCGATGAGTGATGTAATTATTATAGGTGCAGGGCCAGCGGGATTATCTGCTTCTATCTCTTGTGCTCGTTTCGGACTAAAAGTGCTCGTTATTGATGAATTTATGAAGCCGGGCGGGAGATTGTTAGGACAGTTGCATCAAGAGCCTACTGGAGAATGGTGGAACGGAATAGAAGAATCGAAGCGACTTCATGAAGAAGCAGAATCACTTTCAGTACATATCAGGTGCGGTGTTTCGGTCTATAATTTAGATAAAGATGAAAACAATTGGTTTGTACATACTAATATCGGTACGTTAGAAGCACCTTTCGTACTACTTGCTACTGGAGCTGCGGAATATTCTATTCCCCTTCCTGGCTGGACACTTCCAGGAGTGATGTCAATTGGAGCAGCTCAAGTTATGACAAATGTTCATCGCGTGCAAGTTGGAAAAAAAGGAATTATTATTGGTGCTAACATTTTGTCTTTCGCCATTTTAAGTGAATTGCAATTAGCGGGAATTACAGTGGATCATATTGTACTCCCTGAGAAAAGCGAGTTAAGTCAAAAAGCTGGTGAACCTGAAGAAGTTTTAAACTCTCTTTTAAATGCAGCTCACCTCGCTCCTTCTGCTTTCTTGCGAATAGGTAGCCACTTTATGAAATTCGATTGGATTCGAAAAGCTGGATTAACATTCTATCCAAACAACGGAATGAAAATAAACGGAACGCCACTTCACCTTCGGAAAGCAGCTCTTGAAATTATCGGAACAGATCAAGTTGAAGGTGTACGTATTGCTAATATTGACTCTAAAGGAAATGTTATTAATGGAACAGAGAAAATATACGAAGCAGATTTTGTATGTATTTTCGGGGGATTATACCCACTTGCCGAACTTGCAGCTGTAGCTGGTTGTCCCTTCCATTACATTTCAGAATTAGGTGGACACGTTCCTCTCCATTCTGAAGCAATGGAAACCCCTCTTCCCGGTTTATTTGTAGCCGGCAATATTACAGGCATTGAAAGCGGAAAAATTGCGATGGCGCAAGGAACAGTTGCAGGTCTATCTATTGCTAAATATGCAAGTAAAAAACCTGATATAGTCGACCAACAATTATCTCACGCCATTCAAAACGTTCACTCTGTTCGTCAAAAAGCTACAATTCAGTTTAATCCTATGCTAGATATCGGTAGACGAAAAATGAATGAAATTTGGCGTGATTATTCTTCTACATATGCACATACTAAAAAGAGCTGTTGAGATTATTCTCAACAGCTCTTTTTTCTAGTCATCTGAGTTATTAAATTTCGCTAATGCGTAAATGCCTTCTTCATCATCTAATTCAAGTTGTAATCTCGCTGCGAATGGATTGACATTATATTCTCTGTCAAGCAATAAGCGTAAAGCTTCGATTAAGTTTGCTTGAATTAAAATTTGCTGGCGACCATTTACCTCTACTTCCGCAGAGAAACCGTAGTCGTCATCATACATGAGTTCAACTAATACTTCTTCTGGACCCACTTGTCTTTTTTCAGCGATATATATACAAAGCGCATTTATAAGCTCTTGTTCAGAAATTTTTATTGTTTCCATGCTACTTCATCTGCTTTCTTCTTACGTTGGTCTTTGAAGTATTTAAATGCACGAACTGCTAACATTACGATACCAGCCATTACTAACATATTTACCATAAACGCTAATACAGAACCAAGAGCTCCCATATTTGCAAATAAGCTACCCATTAGTAAACCACCAAGACCACCTAGTAATAAACCTTTCATAAAGCTTCCTTTATTACTTTTTGGTGCCGTGTTTGTTGCTTTCGTTTTTGAATCTGGAGTCGTTTTTTGAGAATTTACATTTGAGTCTTTTTTGTTTAAATCAACTTTTGACTTTTGACCTGAACTTGGTGTAAATGATTTTTTACCAGATTTGTAACTTTTCGCTGCTGCATGATCTACAAACATAAAGCTGCTAGCCCCAAAGATAACCATGAATGCTGTCATTACTGCTACAAGTTTTTTCAACATATTATATCCATTCTCCTTTTATATAGATATATGTGAAATGTATCTTTCTAGTAAATTCAGAATGATAGATTTGTTTTTAAGAACATTTTAAAGGTTCTTATGAACTTATTATATGAACTTTTGTCGAAATATGCAAGTATTATTTACTTTCAACAGTTTGGTCACAAAGGAAAAATTAAGCAAAACAGAATTGACTTTAAATGAAACAAAACATATTATAAGTTCATAAGAACTTTTTATTATTTTGGAGGTGAAAAGATGGAAACATTTCATCTCACACGAAACGAAATGGCTACCCTTCTTCTATCACTAAGAGGATGGAATACGAAAAAGCCTCTCGGTATTTTACAAGAAGCTTGGGCAAAGTCACATAAAAAAGATATTGAAAGCGGACAAAGCGTTACAGCTTTTATTACTACCGCACTTTCACCTATTTTTGAAAAGCTGATTAAAATTGACGATACTGATGTCGGTTTTTCTTTAAATGAAATAGTTGCGCTTGGCAATCAGATTGAAAACACAAGTTTCTCTGTAACTGCTATGCAAAACTGGGTGAAACGAGATATAAAAGAAATGATTGGCTCTCCTCAAAAAGGGAAAAAATATTCAATTGAACAAGCAGCCTTACTATTTATTGTCGAAGATTTAAAAACAGCACTTGATTTTGAATCCATTCGTAAGCTATTACGCCTTATTGTAAATGACCCAGCCGATCGAAGTGATGATTTAATCAATCCTGTTCATTTATATGTAGCATACTCTTCTCTATTTGAAGAACTCAATCAAGGGAATTGCTTACAATTAAATGCAACAGATACCGTTCATACAATTGAAAACATCGTAAAAGAAAAAGCTGATAAAATCGCAAGCAAGTTCGATCAAATCAATAATGAACAACGCGAAGCAATTCGTAACGCTATTATTATTGCGACCCTTTCTGTACATACCGCATATGTACAAATGTTAGCAAAGCGTTACGTAACAGCAACTTTATTTTTACAGAACTTAGATGTGAAGCCTTAAAAAATAGGAGCAGAAATGCTTCTATTTTTTTATGAGAAATTTTTAATAATCTTTTCATTAACCCTTCATGAAAACGCGGCTTATATCTTTTACTATAATAATTATGAGAGACATAAAAGAATTGAAATAGCAATCCCCTATGTAAATAAGGTATAATCTACATATAGTGAACCTTTTACGTCATTAAATAAAAGGTTCTTATACTCAAAAATTCATAAACTAGAAGGTGCAACAATGTTAAGTAGTTTTATTCATTCAGTATTAACGGTTTTTGAAGAATTAGGTTATTGGGGCATTATGCTTGGACTTATGATTGAAATTATCCCAAGTGAAATTGTCCTTGCTTATGCAGGATACTTAGTATTCAATGGAAGTATCTCATTTATAGGCGCTGTTGTATTCGGTACAATTGGCGGTGTTATTGCTCAAATCTTTATTTATTGGCTTGGACGATACGGCGGACGCCCTATATTAGAACGTTACGGAAAATATATTTTCATACATTAAAAAACAAATAGATGCTGCAGAAGATTGGTTTAATCATTACGGAACTGGCGTCATTTTTACAGCACGCTTCATTCCAGTAGTGCGTCATGCGATTTCAATTCCTGCTGGTATTACAAAAATGCCATTACTACGTTTCACTACATTAACAGCACTTGCGATTATCCCTTGGTCTATTATTTTCATTTATTTAGGTGAAAAACTAGGTGAAAATTGGGAGAATATAAATGATATTGCTGGTCCGTATGTGAAATCATTCGCAATTGGTGGCGTCGTACTTATACTTTTATATTTCGTTATAAAAAAATGGACAAAAAAGCGTAAAAATCTCGCTTAAGAATATAATAAAAACCGCTATAAATTCATTCGGAATTATAGCGGTTTTTTATTTATATATGAATTAATCTTCAGGAATTATATAACACCTTTCCATCTACATTTACATGGATAAGCAACCATTTAATCATTTCTTTCGTATATTATCTCAAAAAGGAGTGATTCCCCTATGTATTGGCAGCAAAAAATACCGTACTTAATCGGACGCCCTATCGGCATTTCCTTCATAAATGGGCAAGGAACTTCTGGTGTATTATGTTCAGCGCATGATGGTCAATTATATGTGTATGAATACCTTTACCAAGCTCAGTTTGCAATGAAACATTATGATTATAGACAAATTCAAGATATACATGCATTCCCAAATTGCCCTCACCAAAATCCTCTATACTAAAAAAAATCGGAACGGCTCATAGCCATTCCGATTTCTATACTTTATTTCTCAGAATAAAATTTCTGCACTGCTTCATCAAAATAAATCCAACCTTTCCAGCCCAAATGAATCGTATCTTTTAAGAAATACTTATCATATTCATGACCAGAGAAATCAATTACTGGATATCCTGCTTTCTCAACCTGTTCTCGAACTTTTTTATAATACACTTCACGGCGTTCTTTCGGGAAGCCAGTATAATCATACCAAGGCCCATTTACAGGTACAGAAATAAAGAGTGGTTTGACATTTTTCTCTTTAAATAACTCTAAAATAATTTGTAAATCATCGTATTCTGGTGATTCATCATATGTTTCATTTGCTCTAAAGTTTTTTAAACCTTTTAGTTTTTTCTTCAGATTATTCTTATGATAATACGGATTTTCAATTCCGAATGTATTTGTAGTAGATTCAGCTTTCCCTTCTTGTTCTGCGTGTTTACGTGCGTCTTCCCAAGAAATTGAACGAAGTCCGATATTTGTTTTCTCTTTCATCGGTTCGATTTTAAATAAAGAGTTAAATAAATCTCTATGATCTAAAATATTTCGATGCATATAAGCAAGTGGTTTAACTAACCCTGCTTTTATGTTATGTTTCGAATCATTATATACAATACCTTCTAATGAATTTTTTAATATATCATCTTCTTGAACAACTTTATAATCTAATAGCCGTTTCGCGATTTGCTTCTTCATTTCTGGATTTATCTTATCATTAAAAATAAAATGATATGCTTGTTGTTTGGAGAAATTATTAGTGAAATCCCCTTGTGATACACCAGTCTTTGTAAACCATTGTGGTGAAAGAACAAAGACTACTTTTTTACCTTCTAATTCATCCATAGTAGATGTCATATTTAAAATATGAGCTAAACTTTGTGTACCACCAGTTCCAATTAAAAACGGTGTAAAACCAGCTGGGTTTACTTTGAAATAATTAGACGGATGATATGCATCCATTCGTAAAAATTCTGATGAACCGTACATCGGTAAATACTGTGAATTCTCTAACATTTTTTGCTGTAAGAAAACACTTTGTAATTTCTCTTTTTGTAAAGAAGTTGCCGCATCTTCTACCTTCTTATCACTAATAAGCGATACTAAACTTTTCGATGGGATTAGAATGATAATGAAAAAAAGCACACACGCTAAAATTATAGGACCAAAAGCATGCTTCATTTTCATCTTCTGTCCCTCTTTCTATCGTTATTAAATTGTAACCCTTGTTTTTGACACGTCATCTTTTCTCTCCTTTTTCTCTATACATGTTCCATTCTATTTATCTATTATATACATGTATGTATTTCCTTACTGTTCTATTAAGTCCTATATAAATAGCACAAGAAAATGTTTCCATAGAAACACGTTAATTATACAAGATTCTACATAAATTTCACACTGGAATTTCATTAATAATTTTATTTTTTAACAATAAAAAAACATATGAAATGTCTAGAATTCTTCGGATGATGTATGAAGTTCAAAATATGATAATAAACGCCCGCTATGATTAACTTCATGAGTATATATAAACCCGAGCTTTCGTAAAAGTTTTTTCGAGCTCTCATTTGCTACTTTAACTCTAGCAATTATTCTTATTACATTCAAAGTCTCTATTGCATATTTAATGGAAGCCTCTGCTGCTTCTAATGCATACCCATTCCTCCAATGTTCTGGGTCAAGGAGATACATAATTTCTATTGCACCTGTTTCATCTACCTTTCTTAAACCACAATGTCCTAAAAGCTTTCCTGTTTCACTATTAAATAACAACCATACCCCGAAGTCATACTGTTCCCAATGTAAGATAAGTTGCCCAATATAATCATTTGTTTCTTCCTTCGACATTCCTCTTGATTTAGCCAACCATTTGCCAACAGTATCTTTTTTTAATATGTTATAAAACTGATTAATATCTTCTACAATTGGTTTCCTCATAAATAATCTTTTTGTATAAATTACTTTCTCTTCTTCAAACATAGACATCATTTCCCCTCCAAATACTGTTTACAGACTAATAAATTATACCATGAACTATTTTTCTAACTTTAAATAAGAAAAACAGACTATCACATACATGAAGTCTGTTTCTCCATTCTTTTATTTTTGTACATCTGCCCATTTTAAACTTGTAGCTGGACCAAATTGATGTACATATAAATCTTTCACATATGGTTTTTGTAAGTAAGATAATCCGCGCTGGAATACCGGTGCAATTACTGCATCATCAAGTAGCATTTTTTCAGCTTCTTGCATTGCTTTCCAGCGAGCCTTTTCATCATTACCTAATTCTGTTTTAATCTTCTTAATTAACGCATCATATTCTGGGTTTGCATATTCTGTATTATTGACGCTACTTCCAGAAAGGAATACTTCTAAGTAAGTCATTGGATCTGGATAATCTGGTAACCAGCGTGATAACGACATTTCATATTCTTTCTGCTTCTCAAGTGCTAATTTTTGCGTATGTGGTTGTAATTTTACATTCACTTTTAATCCTGGTAAGTTTTTCTCAAGCTGCTCTTTAATGTACTCTCCAACTTTTTTAAAGTTTTCCAAGTCATAATTTAATAGTTCTAACGTCACTTCATTTGTACCTGTCTCTTGTTTTGCTTTCTCCCAATATTCCTTCGCCTGTTTTACATTTGTCTTATTAAACTCACCAGCCGTACTTCTAAAATCTTTCTTATCTGGGCCCTTTAAAAATCCTTTTGGTACGTAATAGTTTGCTGCAACCGATCCATCATTTAAAAATGAATCTGCGAGTCCCTTCTTATCAAAAACTGTACTTAGCGCAAGACGTGCATTTTTATTTTTAAGAATCGGTACATTTTCATTAAATCGGAAGAAGTACATAACTGGATCTGTATATTGTTTTAGCTCTTTATTATTTTTATATTTATCTACGAATTCTGTAGAAATAACAGCTCTATCAACTTTATCTGTTTCATATAAATTTACCGCAGTTGAAATTTCTTTTACAATTTGATAGTTTACTTCATCTAACTTCACTTCTTTTTTATCCCAATACTTATCGTTTTTCTTCATTGTAAAGCTAGCTTCATGCTTCCACTCTGATAATGTAAACGGTCCATTATATACCGCTTTATTTGCTTCTAATCCATATTTATCACCTTGCTCTTTCGCATATTTTTCGTTAATTGGATAGAAGGATGGTAAAATTAATAATTTCGTAAAATACGGTACAGGATGTTCTAGCTCTACGACGAATGTTTTATCATCCTTCGCTTTTACTCCTAATTCATCTAGACCTAGTTGTTTTTTATTTATCTTCTCAGCATTTTTTACATCGTACGCAATGTATGCATATTGAGAAGCAGTATCTGGATTTATCAATTGCTTCCAAGCGTATACGTAATCATGAGCGGTTACTGGCTCTCCGTTAGACCATTTCGCATCACGCAATTGGAATGTATATGTTTTTCCATCTTTACTCACTTCATATTTTTGTGCGCCGGCTTCAATTACTTCATCATTTTTCGATAGACGGAATAGTCCTTCCATTACGTTATTCAAAACGTTAAACGAGACTGCATCTGTTACTTTCCCTGAATTTAACGACGGAATTTCACCTGTTTCTAGTAACTGTAATACTTTCTTCTCATCTTTCGGCTTTGTTGCAGTTTTTTCTTTTGCGCAACCAACTAAAAATGAAGAAACTAATAGAGTACTAACTAATGAGTAACGAATAACTTTTTTCATTTAAAAACCCCCTTCTATTTTTAAGGTAAGTAACGACGAGCACCAGCGTATTCTTCTATATATCCTGGTGTATTTAGCGGTATAATCTCTACCGACCTTTCAGCTCTTGGTGAGTGAATCATATTGCCATCACCAATATACATTGCAACGTGATGGACACTACCTTTCCCTTGATCATGTGCAAAGAAAATTAAATCTCCTTTTTGTAGATTTTCTTTATCAACTGCAACCCCTGCTCTTGATTGCGGTCCAGAATCTCGCGGAATTGTAATGCCGTGCGATTTATAGATCGTATGTGTGAAGCCAGAGCAATCAAATCCAAAACCACTTGTACCAGCCCATATATACGGTAAGCCTAAAAACATTTTCCCTGTGTTAATTAAATCATCGGCCGCCGGAGTTGGAATATCAGTTTGAGATCGGTAAACTGTTCCATCATTTTTTCGTAGCCATGCTTTCTGACCACTTGGCAACAATACACGGTATGAAATTGTGTCTTCACTTAATAGCGGCAGTCTTGTATTATAACTGACTTCAAGTGATTTATGTTTTTCAGAAGGATTTATATATAAAATCGCTGTTGGTTTGGTTATTAAGACAAAAGGTTCATTTGTTTTATCTGCAAATTCTTGATTATATGTTAATTGTTTTTCAGGCATCCAGCCCGGATAACCTTCTTCATTTCGTGGTGTTGGCTGTCCATGCACTAATACCTTCACCCATTCGCCTTTCTTATCAATAACAGTTACTTCTTGACCGAGTAAAGCTTGTGTTTCTAATTTATTTGCATTTGTTAACCATAGTTTCTCGTCAAGTGTCATTGATTTCGTCCATTTCCATAGATCCACTGGATTTGTTGCACTCGGTGTATCGATTGGTCTTAATGAATCAGGTGCTGTCCATAACGTTGCAGCAGATACATCTATAAATGCTTTATTATCCTTCTTTTCTTCAGCATTTGCCGATGTAAACGATGAAAATATAAATAAAGTTGTTAAAAATGCAGTTCCTACTTTTTTCATATATATCCCCCTTAAAAGATAGTTTACTTGTCTCTTCTCCTAAGATTTACTATTCACTGTCGATTGAAGGTTTACCTTTGATCCAGAATAAGTCATTCCTTCTGGCTCTTCCATTAACCAAAGCGGTGCATCAAGATCAAAATAATGAATATTAGGATGCGCTGCCGCTAAATGCGCAACAGCACTAACGGAAAGTGAAGACTCCATCATGCTGCCCACCATACACTTCACACCAGCTGTTTCTGCGATATCAGCAATACGCCATGCTTCACGTATGCCACCACATTTCATTAATTTAATATTAATGAAGTCTGCATATCTTCCTTGAACGAGCTTTAATGCGTCACTTGCTGAAAATATACTTTCATCGGCCATAATTGGCGTTTGCACACGATCTTTGACGTACTTTAACCCATCCCAATCTTTCGCGTGTACTGGTTGTTCAATAAATTCTATATTTAAATTACGATTTTCCATCTCTTGAATGATAGAGACCGCTTCTTTTGGACTCCAACCTTGATTCGCATCTAAACGTAATGTCGTATTTCTTGGTACCACATTTCGAATTGCCTCAATACGTTCCAAATCTAAATGCGCCTCTTTACCCACTTTAATCTTTAATGTTTGAAATCCTTTTTCTATATGTTTCTTCGCTTCTTTTGCCATTAATACAGGCTCATCCACACTCACTGTAATATCGGTATGAATTTCTTTCTTCCCGCCTAACAATGCATATAACGGCACATTTTGATATTGGCAATATACATCATATAAAGCGATATCTACCGCTGCTTTCGCACTTGAATTTCCAATACAACTCATTTGAATGCGCTGTAGTAACTGCTGAAATTGAATGATATTTTGACCAATTAAACATGAACGCATCGGCCCTAAAATCGCTTCTTCCATTCCGCTGGTGAAATCCCCCGTAATAACTGGCGTTGCGGCTGCAGCCCCCTTACCAATCACTCCTTCGTCTGTATGAATATAAACATCTATACTTTCAATTTCGGTTACAGTACGAAGCGCGGTTTTAAACGGTGTATGCAGTTTTACACGTCTACGATTTACTTTTACATCTGTAATTTTCATTTTGTTCATCCTTTCGTTCTCCAATGAAGTGAAATTTTAATCCACCGGAGATTTATACCCACGGATTATTAGGTAAACCCATTGGGCATTTACTCTCCTATCTCTCTACTTTATTTTCGTTTACTTTTAATGTAGGACGATAATGTGAAATAAAAAAATCCAGCCATAAGAATGATTCTTACGGCTGGATTTTGTCTATGATTGAGTAGACAAAGCAGCAAGCTGATTATATTTTTTCTGTGCATCTTTTAGCGCTACAAGTAACGCTTTTTGAGAAGAACCGAAATATCGGTTCTTTACTTCCATTACTAACGCCGGGTCATTTATATTTTTATGTAGAAATAAATATTTAACAAATTGAGATGTTAATGCAATTGTCGCTGAGCAGTCTGCATCTACAATTTCCCCTGTATCCTTAACAAGGATAAATGCTACGAAATAGCTTTTAAACTTTTCAGTAATGGGATTATTTTGAGGTGCTTTCGCATCCCCTACGATATAAATTGTATTTGAAGCGTACACAGCTATCTTCCTTTCTTATACGAGGATAACGGGTTTCTTAATAGTCGTATGAGCGAGGAACTCAACGTTGATTAAAAAATGTATCCGCTTACCTTGTATTATAATATAATTGACAGAATTTTAACAACATTTATTTTAGTGTATATTCCATATTTATGAAAACAGCTTAAACTCTTCATTTTTACAATATGTGATTGTTCCTTGTACCATGACATTCATACATAAAAAACTGCACCTCCAATTGTTAGACGCTGCCTAACAATTGGAGGTGCAGTTCAATGGCTAACTGTTTTTTTTATTACTTTGGCATCACAAATATAGTTTCATTTGACTTAGAAAATTGATACTCTTTTCTCGCTAACTTCAAAATTTCTTCCTCATCGTCTGTTAAATTTTCTATGTTAGTCTTTAAAGAATCTTTATCTTTCTTTAAAGATACTAATTGTTTCTTTTGATCCGTAATCGTATCTTTCTTTTTATCAATTACTTCTTGTTGTTTCGTTAAAATATATTGAACGTACAGAGTAGTTGCTGCAATAAAAAGGACCATTAAAATAAGACGCCTTAACTTCTTTTTATTTATCTTACGCTTGTCACTAGGTTGTGATGATTGTTCTGGTATATTAGGAACATTTACTCGTTTGAGTTTCCTCATTCAAATCCCCCTAACCCATATTTTTCACTACCATCGGCACGTTTTCTTACTAAACTAAATTCTATTCTTATAAAATAAACTCCTTCACAAAAATATCCCATAAATTAACCAATTAAAGATAGCATTCGACGACATTTCTACATTTACACCGTTTTTTTTTATACATGCTGCTATAAAATAGTAGTTTCTGTAATTCTTTTTCTACTATTGTAGAAGAGTTTTTTCACACACAAAATTCTTACCCCACATATCCATGTTATAACATGCTTACAAGGAGGAGAAATATGCATTACCGCACATTAGGTAAAACTGGAATAACTGTTTCTGAAATAGGTTTTGGGGCATGGGCAATCGGTGGTGATGAATGGGGACCTGCTAACGATAAACAATCTATAACTGCTATAAAAAAAGCAATTGAGTGTGGTGTGAATTTTATTGATACTGCGGATGTGTATGGTTTAGGACATAGTGAAAAGTTGGTGGCTACCGCGATTAAAGGACATCGTAATGATATTATCCTATCAACGAAAGGTGGTTTAATCGGACACCACTACGACCCTAATGGAGTTCCTGTATATGATACTCCCGAAAAAATCATCGCCGTATTTGAAACAAGTTTACAACGTCTTCAAACAGATTATATTGATCTTTATTTTTGTCATATTTGGTGGCATAATCGTAGAGAAACAGAAGCATTTCTACGTGCATTTGACATATTAAAACGTGATGGAAAAGTAAGGGCAGTCGGTGTTTCGACTCATGATTTACAATACATTCATCATTTCAATAACAACAACGAAATTGATATCGTACAGCTTGATTACAATATATTAAATCGAAAACCAGAAAAAGATATATTACCATTTTTACAAGAGAAAAATTTAGGAGCTGTTATTCGTGGTCCATTAAAAATGGGCATTTTAACTGGGAAAATTCACAAATAAAACAATTTTTCCGGATGGAGATTTACGCAAAGATTGGCCAAATGAAACTTGGTTTCAAGAAGACTTACAAACTGTAAAGAAACTTCGGTTGCTCTCAAATAAAAATCAGACCTTAGGGCAACTTGCACTTCGCTATGTACTCTCTCATCCGGCAGTAAGTGTTGTAATTCCTGGTGCCAAAACAGGAATACAAGCACAAGAAAATGCAAATGCATCTGTTCGCCCTATGTTGAGTGATGAAGAGCTTAACTATATTCATTCAATATAAAAAGCCCAATTCGGGCTTTTTAATTTGGGAAACTAATATCATACTCCATTCGCTTCGCTGTGTCCTCCGCAACATGCACACCTAACAAGTTTTTCACAATATGAAATACCATATTAATTCCAGCTGAAATTCCGGCAGATGTTATAATATGTCCTTCATCTACAAACTTTACATTTTCTATAACTTCAACATTTTGAAACTCATTTTTAAACTTTTCAATACTAGCCCAATGTGTTGTTGCTTTTAAACCTTCCAGTAAACCTGCTTTCGCCAGTAATAGCGCTCCTGTACAAACTGAAGTCATCAGCTTTACTTCTTTCATTTGTTGGCGAATCCATTTTATTACTATTTCATTTTTTATTTCATATTCTCTAGCACCTAGCCCGCCCGGAATTATTAAAATATCCACTGGTGGTAAATTTTCAATACTATAATCTGGCTGTACCTTCAATCCGTTCCTTGCTGTAATCATTTCCCCATTCTCGCTACCTGTATAAACAGTAAATGGTTTTTCCTCATTCACCTCAGTTACAGAAAAAACTTCAAATGGCCCTGCAAAGTCTAACACTTCTACTTCATTAAATAAAAATATACCAACACTCCATTTATTCATCATAAGTTCACTTCCTGTTTCAAATGATGTAATAGATGATCATATCCTTTTTCTAATGCAATATCATACGCTGTTTTCCCATCATTTTTCTTTATCATCTTATTAGCTCCATTTTTAAGGAGTAACATAATTATTTCTTCATTTCCTAATAATGCCGCTTCGTGAAGTCCTGTCCAGCCACCACTTTGCATAATATTTACATCTAATCCTTTTTCAATTAAGAAAGCAACAAGTTCACTTTGCTTGTTCGCAATTGCTGCTTGCAAAGGCGTATTTTCATTTTCGTTTTTCGCTCTACTATGTATATCTGCACCACTTTCTAAAAGAAAACTCGCTATTTCTTTCTGTCCAAAATAAGCTGCTAAATGAAGTGGTGTCCATCCATCTTCACTACATTCGTTAACAATACTTGGACTCGCCTTTATAAACTTCACTACTTTTTCCTTATTACCACTTATAACAGCTTGTGCTATTGATTGTAAATGCTCCATAATAATCTCCCATCCTTCAAAATATTTAAGCATCTCCTTCTACATGTTCTATTCATTATTATATTTTCCTTTTAAAACCTTAAGTTTACATAATAATATTATATATCACTTTTTGTGCTTAATGCTGAATAGCAATAATGTTAAAAATACTGCCTTTAAACAATGAAGACCATGATTTCATTAGAATGACTGAAAAAGCAAGCAAAAAACTATACACATAGTTTTCATCATATTTGTTCAGTTGCATGAACTAAAACAGGTAATGTTTATTCTGCTATTTATGCTTTCAACATATCAAATAATATTATTCCAATAAAAAACAATCCATTTTAAAAATGGATTGTTTTTTTATTTCTGTTTTATGCGGTTTATTTTATTTTTGTATTTTCAATGATAGAATAATTATATTTACAAAAATGAAACACTACTATCTTAGCCCCTCTTATAGTAAGTTTTTCGTTCGAAAACAAAAATACAATTTCACCTTACAATTGAAAAAACATATGTAAAAGTTTCTAAAACAGCTGCCTTATCATACTAATCTATAGCAATTCTGTCTTCTTCCCTTACCTGTTTCCTTTAACACATACGATTTTAAAACTAGCGCCGTTAATGAATCTGTTAATGTTTTATATGATAAATTTGATAATGCCAATAGATCGTTCGTATATAACATTCTATGCTTCTCTAATAATAATAGTACTAATCGTTCAGACGGTTTTAATGCCTCGTCACTTTCTAGTATAAAGTCTATATTTTTCATTTCTCTAATTACTACTCCTTATATAAAAAAATACTTTAGGTGCTAATTTAATATGAAAATAATACATAACAAAATTATAGATATATTAAAATAGTACCATCTAAAAACACTATTATACTATAACATAGAAGTAGTGTTTCCCCAAATAGGAAATGCTTTTTTATATCGCTGTAAGATTCTTGCAAATGTACATAATATTTTGTACCATTACCCGCCAAGTTTTCTTCTAATTTCGCTGCTCATCCTGATGTATTTGTAATCAATGAAGTTCTTCTAAATTTATAAACAAATAAAAAACGGTTCGTCTATCATGCCCTAAACATGAATGACAACCGTTTTCTAGTTTCTTCTTAATTAACATGCTCTATCTTAAATATTTCTTGCAATATGCGGCTTACTGTAATGACTTGTTCCACCGCCACCTACAACTACTTTACCGCCTTTTTCGAAAATTAATAATTTACTTGAACCATCTGCAAGAAGCACTATTACTTCAGCATTATTACTTGTTGCTATATAAATTACATAACCACTCTTTGATATACAAGTTTCCCAATTCGCATCAAATTCTGATCTTACTACACGATTTGAATACACTTGATTTTCAATTCTATCTTGTTCTACGTTTTCCAAATTTATTCTCCCCTCTTCCCTGCATAGTTATATATATTAAAATAGCACCATCTAAAATAGTGACCGATTTTAACATAAATAGTATATGTAATTAGTAGGAGAATGCTTGGACAATAGAAACGAAATAGACTTCGGGAATTTTACAATTGAAACTTCTCTTTAATCATTTCCGCTACTTCTTTTGCACTCAAATACGTGTTATTAATTTTTATATACTCTTCTTTTTCAATTTCACCATGAAGAGAGTTTAATCTATGCATTTTCATCGTTTCTTTCAAATTATTTTCAGACCACTCAATATCTCTTTTTTTCGGTTTATGTTCTAATCTATTCGGGCTTTTATTTCGTTCTAATCTTTCATCTAATTCCGCTTCCAGCTCTACAAAATACACTGTCCCACCTTTTGATTCAAAAATATTTTCTACATGATGTATATAATCCCAATCCTCTTGGAGGTCAAATGCCCATATATACGTAAAAATCATTCCAGATAAATCACTTTTAGATACTTCTTCAAATATTTCATTACGAAATAAACTTACTAGTCTTTTTGCTTCTTTCGTACTGTAATCAAAAATTGGACTTACTAAATCAATTGTCATGTGGTTATGAAAAAGTTTTAAACCGGTTAATGTTGCTAATTCTTGCCCCACTGTCATTTTTCCAACTGCTTGTGGGCCAAATATTAATATAAGTTTCATTTATTTCCCTCCAATCTTTCTCTATAAACCATTACATAAAATAAAAAATAAGACAGCCGATTTTAAAACGATTGCCTTATTTTTTATTCATAGTTTTAGTTCTATTCTTTTCGCACAGCTTCAAAAGTAATCGTTTGATTTGCATTTGACGGTTCTTTTTCATAAACATATTCAGTAGAGCGAGTAATGTTTGAGAAACCTATACTTTCTAAAAGAAGTATAAACTCTTCTATTCCATACCAGCGCAGCGCAAAGCGTTGCAATTCTGTTTGTACTAACTGTCCTTTACTCCACTTTTCATATTTCAAATATGATACAGTAACTTGGTTCAGCCAATCTATTTCAATTGATTTATTTTCTAATGTGATTCCGTCTCCGCTTGGCAAAGAGAAAGTCGATGTATGAATTTCCCCAGTCTTCCATTTATGCGGGAGCATAATATCTACGATTAATCGTCCACCTGGATTAAGATGTTCATAAAAACATTTCAATGCATTTATAGAATCCACACGATTTTCAATTAAACAAAAAGATCCAGTAGGAATGATAATTGCGTCATATTTATGCGGAAGTGAAAATTGTTGCAAGCTTCCTTCATACAAATTAGGATGTAAGCCTCTCTCTTTACAGCGCTTACGGCAAGAATCTAGCATTTCAGGTGAATAATCTATCCCATCCACTTTAAAACCAGCCTCTAGAAGCGGAATGATGACACGCCCTGAACCTACTGCAGCTTCGAGGATTCTTCCTCTACAATCTTTTAAACGTTCTTTGTAATACTCAATATCACCATTTAAAGAATAACCGACTGGTTTTGTGTAATCATACAGTTCCGTACAAAGTGTACTATAAAAGCTAAACATTTATTTTCTCCTCCGTTTTTACGTACGGAAGATTTCAATTCAACTAATCTTCCTGTACCTCTAATTTTAATGAGATTTCGAAAGAGCTGACTGTCATAATATATCACTCACTTTCCATAGAATATAATGATATTGTATTACATAACCTTCCAATTTGAAATATAAAAATTTAAAATTCAGACTACAAATTAAAGAGCTTACTTTAGTAAGCTCTTTAGAAAAAATATTTATTTCACAATCGGCAATGTCACTTCACTTAATTTCACAGTAAGTTTTGTACCAGCTTTCGGTCTAATTGTATAATCATAATCACTTGCAATTAAAACAACTCCGATTTGATGCCCCGCTTTAAATACATAATCATCTGGCTGCATGTCCCATGTGAATGTATAATCTTTGCCCGGTTGAATCGCTGTTGAATTTTCTATACTCTTTACGTTTTGTGGGTCCATCCAGCCTCTCGTTACGATTTCCGGCTTCGCTCCTCCATAGTCAACAAGTAACGCTGTTAAATTTGATACAGATCGATCAATATTTCCTGTAATTGAAATCTTTGGTGTACCACTTATACGCGTATCTTTTTGCAGTACAGGCATTGTATATACTAATCGATTTGCTACTTCTAATTCTGGGTTTGCTACTAATTGGTTTGATTTTATTTGTGCATCATCTAAGAATGAGAAAACTTTATTAGCCGATCCCATACTTAGTGGCAAATTGACTGATTTATTGCTTAAATACATACGGATTTTTGAAGGTACAGCTGCTGGATCTGGCCAATTTTTTATCTTTTGCCACGTTTTATTTTCTCTTTGCACATCAACCATTGGTTCATCCATAATTCCATTTTCAATTCCGTACAACCAATAATCTAACCATTTATTTTGTGTTTGCTGCCAGTTATTACTTGATGTCCCACCATGACCACCTTGGTGTAGCCACATTTTACGCGGAACATTATTTTCTCCAAGTGCTTCCCACCATTGCGCGAACTGTTTCGTTTTAACATTCCAATCGTTTAAACCATGAACAACAAATACACTCGCTTTTACATTTTTAGCATCTTTTACATAGTTACGTTTATCCCAAAAATCATTATAATTACCTGTTTTTCGGTCTTGTCCAGCCGTTAACTCTTTTATAACTTGTCCGCAAACTTCAGGGTTTTCCCTTGTCAGTACTGCTTCTGCCATATTATCTGTATCTTCTCCTTGATATCCGCCTGGAGCAATGACTGCACCATTTGCACGATAATAATCATACCAACTACTAATTGCTGCGATTGGAATAATTGTTTTTAAACCTTCAACTCCAGTAGTCGCAACAGCATTTGGTAATGTACCATTATAAGAAACTCCAGTCATACCTACATTGCCTGTAGACCAATTTGCCTGAACTTCCTCACCCTGTTCTGTAAATGCTTTCGCGCGACCGTTTACCCAATCAATAACAGATTTTGTCCCGAGTATCTCTTGTTCATCTCCAGTTGTAGGGCATCCATCTGATTTTCCAGTACCGATACTTTCGCCTAAAATAACTGCATAACCTCTTGGCACGTAATAGTTCCCATACGAACCAAGATTAATCGCTCCATACGGTTTTCCTTCATACGCATACAATTCTTCATCTACATTATATACAGGAACATCTTTTAATCCAGATCGATATGGACTCATTTCATAAATAACAGGAACTTTCACATTCGGATCTGTCTTTGGACGCATAACTTTTATCGATACTCTGTCTTTCTTACCGTCTTGATCACTATCAACTTCTGTCTCTACATATAAATTTTCGTCCATAATAGCTTCATCGAGAGAATAAATCGGTTTTGTCATCCCATTTTCTAATTCAATTTTCGTATTTTTAGTCTCTTCCTTCTTCTCTGCATGCACATCCATAGTAAAGCTAGGTATAATTGTTGCAGATAGCATTGCTGACAGTGTAATTGCCATTTTCTTTTTACTCAAAATATTCCCTCCCCTTATTCGTTCTCTTTTACTATATAACAAAATAACTGAAAATTCAGTTTTGTTTTTATATAAAAGTTGAGAAACTCAAAGATTTCTTATTAAGTAAAATTTAATGGAGGTGTGAAATTATTTTCCCACTCCCACCTTCTTTATAAAGTGAAACTTTAATCAACCCTCACCAATTGGACGTTTACGATCAGCAGGGCCACTTCTTTGCTTTCGCTGAATTTTGAGGTGGGGTCTTACTGCCCGGCAAATAGCGGAATAAATAGAGAAAAAGACAACCAATATTTCTATCGATTGCCTTACATTCCATTTATTATTTTTCTAACTCTTTAAAGGTATCTTTCAAGTCTTTATCAGATACCTTTATATCTGCATTTTTAAGCAGATCTCTAGTAACTTGTTGATGGAATTGAGGATCTTGTATACGTTGCTGTTCTAATTCTTTACGAATATTCTCTTTCTCTTCCTCATACGGTTTAAGCTCTTTTTTATCCGTTAGCTTAATAATATGATATCCGAAAGAAGATTTAACAGGTTCACTCAATTGACCAACTTCTAACTTATACGCAGCATCCTCAAATTCTTTCACCATCATACCAGGTCCAAATTCAGATAGTTCCCCACCTTTTTCTTTAGAACCTGGATCCTCTGAATATTGTTTAGCCAATGCCGCGAAATCTTCGCCACTATTTAATTTTTCTTTAATTTCTTTTGCTGTCTTTTCATCTTTTACTAAAATATGGCTAACTTGAAGCTTTGGCTTATAATGATCTTTAATATCTTTTTCCGTTACGGTTGCTTTAATAGCTTTTTCAAAAGCAAAAGTAAGCTTTAATTTCTCTTTCAACTGATCTTCATTTTTCACACCATTGGATTCCATATATGTATTAAAATTATCGCCCATCTTGTCTTTTAATTCTTCTAGTTGTTTCGTTACCTCTTCATCCGTAACTTTATATTTATCATGTAATACTTTCTCTACTACCATTTCAGATAAATTCTGTTTACCGTAGTTTTCTTTTAATTTTTTGTTAAAATCACTTTCTGAAATGCTTCCTGATTTTGTCGTTACAATATTATCTGATGAACCACATGCAGATAAAGATAACGTCATACCCATTAAAATGCTACCAATTACTAATTTCTTTCTTTTCAAATCTGAATACCTCACTTCATTAAATTCAAATATAACTATGTAAATATAACGTTTTCCTGTGAACTTCACGTGAATTTAATGAAAGTAGAACATTTGCTAATTCTCCATTTAATACATCAATTTTGAAAATTATGGTGATTCGTCCTATATCGCTAATCTCTAAAGCTGCAAAAAGGACTAATATTTTCATTAGTCCTTTTTCACATTTATATAAAATTGAATTTCTCCATCTATAGAGGAAACTCCATATTCAAAACCATGCCTTTCTAAAATACTTTTCACTATCGCTAAACCTAATCCTGTACCTGATTTTTCTTTACTACGAGAAGATTCTAGTACATAAAAAGGCTCCCAAATTTTCTCGATATCCTTAATTTTATCCGTAGGAATGCCATTTTTTATTTGGAAATATATACTTTTATTTCTATCTTCTAATGTAATTATTATGTTTTGATTTGCTGTATATTTTATCGCATTAGAAATTAAATTTTGAAACACCATTCTCATTTTATTTAAATCTGCATAAACGATTGTATTGCCCGCATTACAATTTACTTGCAAGTTAATTTCTTTCGAATCCAGTTCAATCTGATGCTTATCTAATATACTCTGGACCAGTGGTTCAATGGGGAATTCTTCTTTTTGTAAAATATCTCTTTCTAGTTTAGAAAATCGTAATAGTTCTTCAATTAAGTTTGATATTTGATCTGTTTGTTTAATAATTGTATCTACGTAAGTCCCATCATCTAATCCATCTTTAATCCCCATAGAGTATGCTTTTACTAATGCGATCGGTGTCTTTAATTCATGCGTTACATCACCCATAAATCGTTTTAAATGTTCATTACGATCAGTTAAGTCTTGATGTGCTTCATGTAGTTTTTCACTCATGATATTAATACTATTGGCCAACTCTCCTATTTCATCATTCGTTTTCACTTTCGTTCTTTTAAACTGCAAATGTGAAATATCCTGAGCCACATCACTTAACTCTTTCAGTGGTGTCGTTATTATTTTTGAAAGTATCCACACAAGTAAAATAATAAGAAGGAGCGAGAAACATAGGATATATAAGTAAAATGTATTTAACGTATTTATAATTTCATTTGAATTCGCAATGGAAGTCCCAATTAAAATTATCGTATCATCTTTCGCAATATATTTAGCAAAAAAACTCGCTTTTACCTTTCCTTGATCGTACAGTTTATTCGATTGCCCTTCCGTCTTCACTTTCATAACTTCGTCTTTCGTAATCCAAAGCTTATTTAACGTTACTTTCTTTTTCGTAAGTTGCATGCGTAACGCGTCGTTCATAGCATCTTCTGACTGATTAATTGGCGTATACGCAATTGTAACATTATTTTCACTTTCAATTGTATGAATAACATCTTCTAAATCATTGACTGGCGCATTTTGTATTTGAGTTGTAAATTCATTTAAGTTTTCACGTGTTTTATAAATATTATATTTCGGCAGGAGAAAGTTAATTAATAATAAAGAAATTGTAAATATAAGAATAACGGTTAAAGAAATGCTGAGAAATAGCTTTTTCCCAAGTTTATTCACTTTGTTCCTCCAAACTATAACCCAGCCCACGATGCGTCTTAATAATATCTTCTCCAATTTTTTTACGCAGCCTTCTTACATGTGTATCAACCGTTCTCTCTTCTCCAAAATAGTCAAATCCCCATACAATGTCTAACAATTTTTTACGAGTTAAAATCGTTCCTTTATGATTTAAAAAGCATTTTATTAATTCGAGCTCTGTTTTTGTAATTTCTAACTCTATATCATTTTTATATACTTTATTTTTGGCGAAATTTATCTTTACATCTTGTACTTGAATAATATCATCGTGCTGAATAAGTTTTTTCGCTCGCGTAATTAGTACTCCTGGATGAAATGGTTTTTTCACGTACTCATCTGCCCCACTTTGAAGCGCTGCTAATTCATCTTCGCTTTCACTTTTCGCCGTAAGCATTAATACTTTCACGCTTGAATTCTTTTTTATTTCCTGACAGACAGTAATACCACTATGTTTTGGCATCATCCAATCCAAAATAGCTAAATCAATTTTTTCATCATAAAATATTTGAAGTGCTTCCTCTCCGTCTTTCGCTAATAATACTTCAAAGCCTTCTTTTTCAAAATAAGCTTTTAAAATCCTTAACATATCTTGTTCGTCATCTGCAATTAATACTTTCATATTTTTTCCTCCATTGCTTTTAAACAAAAACCAATTGTATCATACAACATCTTTGTTACATGAATGTGACAGAAAAATATTTAAAGCTTTTGAGGGGATAGTAATGTTGAGGTGTTGTATTATGATAAAAAAAATCGGGGTCATTTCTCTTCTTTTATTTCTATTATCAACAAATGTGTTTGCAAATACAAATCAACAAATTGAAGTATTTGATTGTCAAAAAGAAATGGTCATTCAAAAACAATCTTTAGATCCAGTAATCCAAAAAGAAGCAGTTCAATACGCTAAAGCAATTACTGGTCCATTTAAAAACTTAAATGTCGTTCCAAAAGATGGCTATATGATAAAAATCCCATTATCTAAGCCGGTTTCTATTACTAATCAATGGTTACACACTACAATAGACGAAGTACTTATACTGCTCCCACTAAATGAAAAGCCTTATATTATGCTTTATGATGATGAAAATAATCCGCATTTTTATTATGTAAAAGGTAAACCAGGATTATTATTGAAACAAATGCAGGTTAAAACGTAATTGACTGAAAAGGAGTCACCTTATAAGCTAAATTTTAAAAGCTAAGGTGCTCTTTTTTATAATAACAATTTAGTAAATGAAATTATAAAAGTTGGTTTTTAATATAAGGATCGCAACTTCATATATCAGCGATTTTTAAGATATATCGATTTACCAACAAAAAACCTGTTCGTAGCTATTATTTGGATAGCAATCTCTATAATAGTTTGTAGTGACTCGATCCCTTATATAATCCCCCTTTTACAAATCCATTCGCAGTATAAAACACATCCCCTTGCTTCGTGTCAGTATGTAAAACAATCACTTCAAAATACTTTTCCGCATGACATAATAGTTGGTTTAATAATAAGTTCCCTAACCCTAAACGCCGATAATCCCTTGAAATATAAAATCTCCTTAACCGCCCAATCTTATTGTCTTTTGTGTACGGATCCTCATTTAAACCTCCAACTCCAATTAACATATCACCTTGAAAAATACCATATAAACATTCTCCAGTTTTATTGAATACATTTACTTTGTTTTTATATCCATTTATTAGTCTTATAAGGAAATTAAACCCTTCTTCTTCACTGTCTTGAACGAGATGACTGAATTCATATTCCATTAAATTTTCTATTTGTTGAATATGTATATCTTTCAAGTCCATTCCCCCTAAGTACGAAAATACATAAAAATGCTCGAGAATCATTTATTCTGAGCATTTTTATGGTTGTTACTTTATTTAATTCATAGTATGCATATAATTCACTTCATATGTAAATCGATAATACAGTTAATTAATTTTATTATGAAAATATAAGAGCCTTGCTACAATCTAGTATGTGGTAAGGCTCTTTAAAGTTGTGTAATTCTTATTGAACTAAAGCACCTGTTTACTTAAATGAATACATATACATTTATAATGTCTCTCAAATATAATATCAGTTTATAAATTCACCATTCTTCTCTAGCAAGTATAAGTTAAATTATAATTTGTTAATCGATATGTTTGTGTAACCACTGTTCAAATATTTTTAACTGTTCTTCAGTATGAAGGTAATGTTCACCCGTCTCCATAACTTCTAATTCACAACGATGTTTTTTTGTAAAATAGTTAATAGTTTCAAATTCGCACAGTTCATCCTTAGCTCCGTACATAATATATGTATCTGTATTCCATGTACTAATAGGATGCTCTTTTACATAGCATAAATAATCCCAATATAACTTTTGACCAATAGGTGTCTCTATAGTCATTTCTTTTTGTAAAAGCTCCGGTGTTACATTAAACCATTTCATCATATTTTCTATAATTCGTTCCATATTAACTACTGGTGATAAAAATAATGCCTTTTCTATCACATCATTTTGAAAAGCTAAAAGGCTAAAATATGCTCCCATACTACATGCAAACACGTTTATTTCTTTCCAATGTTCTTTTGCGTAGTTCATAATTATAGATAATTCATTAACACAAAACTGTACTTTACAAGGAGTGTTATCATTCTTTCTTTCTCCATGCTCAGGTAAATCAAAGCTTAATACTTGATAACCTTTTCGATCGGCTTCTTCAGCTACTATTTGAATAACTGCATCTTCCTTATTTGACATATTTCCATGTACTGCAATAAAAATTTTTTCACTCTTATCTCCCCACAAAACCGCAGGAATATTACTAATTTTAAAAATATTTTTAAGCATATTCCCCTCCATAAAATAAGACATATAGGACTCGAAAAAAATGCACACACTTTATTTATCTCTGTACAGCAGGCAGTATCCGCTTTAAATCTATTAAATCATCTATTACTATATCAGCCTGAGCAAGTTCATCTTCTTGCGCAAAATCAAAATTGCATCCAATTGCCAGTAAACCGTTGTCTTTCGCTGCATTTATATCAGATAGCCGGTCACCAACTACGGCTGCCTCTTTTATATCATATTTGTTCATAATACTTTTAACTAAGTCACCTTTATTTAGCGATTGTATTTGTTCGATACTAAACGTTTCAGTCACCCACTTGTCTAAAGCATAATAAGTTACGATTGCTCGTAAATATTCTTTCAAACCATTACTAGCAATGTAAATGGAACAATTATTTTCTTTTATATATGTAAATATTTCTTTTACATTTGGATATAAAGCGCCTTTTCCGCTTTTTATGTTTTCAATTAGTCTATCTAAAAAATATGCATCTGTTTGTTCTCTTATTTCAATAGAATGTTCCGGTAATAAAGCTTCCCAAACTTTCGGTAGCGGCACACCCATAATTTCACGGTATTTTTCAATCGGTGTTACCGTATCCCATAATTGAAGTGATCTTAAGTGATCAAAAGTATCATCTAACGATAATTCTAAAATTTTATCTGTTTGAAATAATGTTCCATCCATATCAAAAATTAATGCTTGTAACATTCTTATCTCTCCTTTTGGACTATAGTTTTACCAGATATATTTTTAAGAATCTCAATAATAATTTCTGAGCAATAATTTGCAGCAGTTTTCGCGAAATTATCATAAGAAACTTGAGCTTCATCATCTGCACTGTCAGAAATACATCGTATAACAAGAAACGGTATATCATTTATGTAGGCAACATGTCCAATTGCTGCACCTTCCATTTCTGTACAATGAGGTGCGTATTCGTCTATTAATTTTGCCTTTAACTTTGAATCTTCAACAAAACATTCACCACTTACAATTCTTCCTTGGTGAGCTTGAATATTTGAACTATTACTGTTACATGCTTTACGTGCTAACTCTATCAATTCCTTACTTGCAATAAACTCCTCTTGAAACGGGAATAATTTTTTCATTTGATTTTTACTTACATCATGATGGGTAACATTCGTTGAAATAACTACATCACCAACTTTTACATCTGGATGTAATCCACCAGCAACGCCCGTATTGATGATAGAGTCTACATTAAATTTATGAATTAATGTTTGCGCACATGCAGCTGCATTTACTTTCCCTACACCAGAACGTGCAATAATTACTTCTGTTCCCATGAATTCTCCAATATAAAATGGCATTCCCGCTATTGTCTGTTCTTCTTGTATTACTAGCTTTTCTAAAAGTAAATCTATTTCAATTTGCATTGCTCCGATAATGCCGGTTCTGTTCATGTATGTAGTCCCCTTTATTAATTAATCCCTTTAATCCTCTCTGACATAACCGACAATAAAAATTTCGGAAGTACAAGTTGTCTCTTTAATCTTTTCGGCTGTGAGAGTAACCTATACAGCCATTCAGTTCCAGTATCCCTCATTATTTTCGGTGCTCTTTTTACAGTACCAGATATTATATCAATCATTCCTCCGATACCAATAGATAGCGGAACGTTTAATGTTTGTATGTTTTCATAAATGAACTCTTCTTGTTTTGGTGAACCTAGTCCTACAAGTAATAAATGCGGTTTGAATTGCTTAATTTTCATTTTTATTTCTTCTATTTCTTCACCATTTACAAATCCATGCTGTCCTTTAAATTGTGCTCCTGGGAACTGCTCATTTAATTTTTCTAATGCCTTTTTATTACTTTCTGGCGCAGCTCCAAAAAGAAAGACACGATATTCATTGTCGTTACAATATTTTATTAAATCGTGAGTTAAATCCGCCCCAGTAACACGTTCTTTCAAAGTTCCTTTTAATATTTTCGAGCCAATTATGACACCAATCCCATCCGCTGTTATTAAATCCGCAGATAGTAACATCTTTTTAAACTCCTTTGATTTTTCCGTATTTTCCTTTGCAGACATAACAATTTCAGGATTTGCAGTTACTACAAACCTTGGTTTCTCTTGTTGTTCATATAACCAACCTTTTAATAAACTTATAGCTTTTGCATATTCTAAAGTTGAAAAAGGTATACCTTTTATAAATTGCTGATCCACTGTACTCTCCCCTTATATAAGCTGCAAATATTCATCAATGTCTTTAGAAATTTGAATAAAAGCTTTATTCCAAAATTCATAATTTCTTATATCTATTTCAAAATGTTTTTTCATAAGCTCCTCTACTGAAGCCTTTCCTGTTTCTCGTAAGAACTCTTTATATTTCGAATGAAAAGTACTTTTACCTTCTTGAGCTATTTCTAATAAGCTAAAACTTACTAAATATCCAAACGTGTATGGATAATTGTAAAAAGGAACATCTGCTATATAAAATTGAATATATTTCATCCATACAAACGGCTGGTATTCACTTAAAGCATTTCCATAAGCTTCTTTTTGTGCAATTATAGATAATTTCTCAATTTCATCAGCACTTAAAGGACCCTCTTTACATTTTTCATAAAATGTTTTTTCAAACTGATACGATGCTCGTATTGCCATTACATAATTAAAACTATTTCTTATTTTCCAGCTAAGTAATGACTTTTTCGTATCTTTACTATCCGTTGTTTCAATTAGATAATTTAAGAGTACCGTTTCAAAGAAAATAGATGCTGATTCAGCCGTACTCATTGGCAAATAATCATCTAAAAAAGATGTAGATTGTTCAAAACTCATATTATAAAAATGCCAAGCATGTCCTAATTCATGAGCGAGCACTCTTACACTATTTATACTCCCATCATAACGAATGGAAATTCGCGATTCTTTCTCACTGAAAAATGGAGCACAAAACCCGCCTGGTGGTTTATTCTCTCTCGGTTCAGCATCTACCCAACCACTTTCTATCGCATTACGTGCAAATTCTGCTAATTCTTCATCAATATTCTTCCATGCATCATAAACGTTTTGTATTGCTACTGAAAAAGGAATCATGACCTCATTACTTTCCTTTACTGTCATAAGTTCATGCCATGTAATCGAAGCTTTCCCTTTCTTATACACGTTTAAAGCACTTACTAATTTATCAAGGTTTTCTTCTGTCGCATTCCACATTTGGAATAATACAGTTTCTGAAATGCCATTCGCATGAAAAGATTGTGTTAAAATCTCTCTATCTTCTATTTCATCACTCTTTGCATTACGCAATCTCCCTACTTGATTTAATACAGTAGCAAAGATTTCTTTTTCCTTATGTAAAGCACATGTTAATGAATCGAATACTTCTAATCTTTCCTTTTCATTATCACTATTCATTGCAATAGTATTTGCTTGTCCAAAGGATAATAGTTTATTATTGTGCTCTATTTCTATCCTATCCCGTAATTGTATGTACATATTTTCCCACGCATTAAGTTCATCTTTTATTAACTTAGTATTATCTGAAGTTTCCACTTCATTATGTTTTATTACTTGCTGTAATTCACTTTTTAGTTCCTTCACTTTCACGGTCAATTTAGTAAGGTCAGATGGAACACTTTCTTCAACCGATCGACAGTACAAATAGTATTCTGCTTTTTCAATAACTTGTATAAGCTTTGAAAGAATCTCTACATCTTTTGTTACAAAATATTGCTCTTTCAACTCCAAAATCGGAAATAGAATATCCTCATTCAAATACAAGCGATTTAAATCCCATCTAGCACTTTCTTGCATTTTTATAGCCACCTCCTATTTTTACAAATAGTTACAGATATTTCTCCACACACAATTATATATGAAATGGAAAAATTTTGATATCTTCAAATATTTAAATTCCTATAAATATATTCTTATTTATACTCTTTTCTTCTACCATTAAGTATCATTACACATATAAAAAATAATCCCTCTACAAGATTGCATTTGATATAGGAAAACTTCAAAGATTTTATCTTCATCAATACCATATCGACCGATTATCACAGATTAAAAAATAAAAAAGGATTGATCAAAAGATCAATCCTTTACTCTACTTCATTTAAGAAAAATAACGTTATAACGCCAGGTCCTGTATGTGCACCGATTGCTGCACCAATTGTATTTACGATAAATACTTCACAGCCAAATCTTTCCGTAATTAATGATTTTAATGCTTCCGCTGTTTCTAAATCGTCACCGTGAGTCATACCGATTGTTTGACCTTTAAGGTCTTTACCACGTTCTTCCATAATATCAACAATACGGCTTAATACTTTCTTTTTCCCTCGTACCTTTTCAAGTGGTACAAGTTTTCCTTCTTCCACGTTTAAGATCGGTTTAATGTTTAGTAAACCACCGATAAATCCTGCGACTTTACTTAAACGTCCACCTCTCACTAAGTACTGTAAGTCAGCTACAGTGAAGATATGTTCCATATGGCTCATTAGAAAATCAACACGCTTTAAAATATCTTCTTTTGATGCGCCGTCTTTTGCCATTTTAGCAGCTTCTAAAACGACAAGACCTTGACCAAGCGAAGCACATTTCGTATCAATAATTTCTAAATCTAAGTTAGCATATGTTTCTTTTACTTCCTCTTTAATGACAACTGATGATTGATATGTACCAGACAGTTCAGATGAAAAAGCTAAATATATACAAGGATTACCTTCTTTTGCATAAGAAACAAATTTTTCTTGGAACGTTTCAAGTGAAGGCAATGACGTTCTATAAACAGCGCCTTCTCTCATTTTTTGCAATAATGTAACTGACTCTAATGTTACTCCATCTAAATACTCTGTTTCTGCTTCATCATATACACGGAGTGGAATTAAATCAATATCATATGCTTGCAGCAATTCTACTGGTAAATCCGCCGCACTATCCGTAATGATTTTAACACCCATTTTTAAACCTCTATTCTGTTATAAATATAAAATAATAAAATAAAAATAGTACTTTTAAATTATATACGTAAAACTTAAATGAAGAAAGGAAAACACTTTATATTGTATGCACTATTCTTCAAAACTTGAACTGTTAATGAAAATGATTCTATTTTAAACACCTTTTTCTTATTATTTTTCTAAAACACGAATAATTTTATAAGTATTTTGTATCATTATATTTTAATTCTTTATCTTAATATAATCTTTTCAAATTCATACTGTTTAAAATTGAAAAGCCAAATCCAATAAAGGAAATGGCTTTTACATTTTCATAAAATAACCAAACTTTATTTTCCATCAAATTGTTTGTTTACATTCATACTTTGGTGATGTTGAATATTAGTCCAGTTATGATAAATATTTATAGCCTGTACTATAATTAAAACAGTGAATATTCACCTGTAAGAATCACTAGATAAAAACAAGTTAAACATTTTATAAAATATTTAATTTTACTAGTAAAGCTAATAAAATTTGGAGAAGAATTTGAACATTTACTGCTATGTCTGTATCCGTAGTCGTAACTGTAACATTTCTAGAATTTCTAATAACAGTTTCTTGTTTATTAATTTGTTTAATAGATGATTTTTGAAACAATTCTTGTGCTACACGGTCAGCTTTTTCACTATCTGCTATAGAAATACTTATTATAACCACGATAGCTGCTTGTAATGCTGCTTGAATAGATAAAGCAGCTTTTGTATCTGTAGTAGTAACTTCTACATCTGCTGAATCTACAATTGTAATAGATTCTTCAGAAATTTGATACGTTTTACTTTCTTGCGCAGCTGCTTCTGAAACGCTAGCATTTTTAAAAGATGGATGAGGATTCGAGGAATCTAATGCACTCCACTTTTTATTTTCATCTGAATGACATGTTTTGTCCATGCGTTCACCCCCTTTCAATCTAAATAATTATTAACTTGTGATTGTATTTCAGAAACAATACTTTTAATTTGCTGCTTTTTTTCTGGTGATAAATTTTTTAATTTTTCTTCATTTATCCCATGCCTATTAAAAATATCTGAGAGTAAAAGGTCTATAATTATATTCTTTTGATCCTTATCAAACTTAAAGGAAGAAAATTTGTTTAAATCATCCATTTACAATAGTCACTCCAATCAATTTTCTATAAAAATTTTAAATATCTACGAGCATTATATGTAATGAAATAAAAATTGCTTGGACAAGTAACTTAATCTTCTATTTTCACTTCTTTTTGCTAATAAAATCAAAAGCTGACTTCTAATAAGAAGACAGCTTTCCTTCACTTCACATAAATATAAGTTTCATTACTGTTAAATCATGTATTTTATCTTTATTTGTAGTTTTCCACACTTGCTTTACCATTAATCTTGAATATTAATTCAGTCATAATAAAAAGTCCAAGCTTGTACCACGTATTACAACAAAAAACATTTACTTAGATTGAAAACTTATAGCTAAATATCAATAGGATAGACACTTTATAAAATGTTTAGTTTAACTAATAAAGCTAATAAAATTTGAAGGAGAATTTGAATATTCACTGCAATATCTGTATCAGTAGTTGTTACGGTTACGTTTCTAGAATTTTTAATAAATGTTTTTTGTCTATTAATTTGTTTAATAGCTGATTTTTGAAATAATTCTTGTGTTATTTTATCTGCCTTTTCACTATCTGCTATAGAAATACTTACTACAACTACGATAGCTGCTTGTAATGCCGCTTGGATAGATAGCGCAGCTTTTGTATCTGTAGTAGTAACTTGTACATCTGCTGAATCAACTATTTCAATATATTCCTCAGAAATTTGATCGATTTCATCTGTTTGTATAGCTTCCTCTAAAAAATTTGCATTTTTACTAAACGAATAATCATTTAATGATTCGCAATCTTCTTTTTTCGGATCGCAATCCTCTTTTTTTAGCTCACAATCCTCTTTTTTTGGCTCACAATCCTCTTTTTTTGGCTCAGGAACTCGTTTTTTCGGCTCAAACTCCCGGTTTAATGGATCCCGATTTTTCTTTCGTCTACAAACTTCACATTCACACATAAAATCACCCCTTTTAAGTCTTAAAAATTAGCAATATTAAAATATTGACTAACTAATAGCATTTTATGTATTTTTTAAAAATTTGTTTGGACAAGTAACTTAATCTTCTACTTCTTTTTCTAATAAAAAAAGCTGCCTTCTAATAAGAAGACAACTTTCTTTGTGACTACTCTAGAATAGATTTCATACAATATAATTGTTCCTTCCTTATAACCTGAGTTCGTCACTTTAGTTATAAAAATGTGGGTATATCCTATACCTTTTTTAGGGACCATCCATAATTTATTTCATAAAAAGTGCTTTGTTTTACTGAAAGGTGGTTGCGGAAACAACCGCCTTTTTATTCGGAACAAAATAAAACTTTTATATAAAAGCCCCATACTTAAATACACTAAACTTCATATAATATATTGCATCCTTTCTTTTTAGAATAAGTAGTCGTTTACTGAAGGGCACTTTTCGAAGTGCTCTTATCTTTAATCCCCCTCTTTTTCAGGAAGAGTTTTTTTACTAAACCCTAATATGATTTGTATCACTAAGGCTAGGGATTACGACATTTCCTTAATAACTTCAATGAATATAGTAGCTACTAATTAAAATACCCCTATGATCTTCTCTACACTTAAACCATCGTGCATTACCGAACACATGAATTAATTTTTATTTTGACTATGTAACACTAAATTCACAAGATTATTATCCTATGTTTGATGAAGCCATCATTTCAATGCCAGCAACCCCACACTTTTAACTAATAACTTAAACAAATGGGCTACCTCAAGGTTCCTTTGATATAGTATGTTATGTTCTATATAATGAAGAGAGCGCTAGTATTCCGAAGGAGGATATATATGAGTATTCAATTGGCCACATCTAACGATTTAAAATGGATTAATAGTCAATATGACTCAATAGGATTTGTACGAAGTGATTTAAAGAGAGATAAAGTTGCAATTATTACATATAACAACGAGTATGCAGGTGTTGGCCGATTAGTCCAAATAGATGAAGATACTTTAGAAATGGGCGGGATTTTTATTCTGCCTCAATTTAGAGGGCTTCAATTAGCTGGTGAGCTTGTTTCATTTTTAGTAGAAACTGCGAAAAAATCACAAATACAAAATGTATATTGTCTTCCTTTTGAGGAATTAGAAAACTTTTATAAGAAATATGGATATACTGAAGTCGATACTACGACAGAAGCAGTCCATCCAATTATTCTAAAAAAATATAATTGGTGTTTGGAGAACTACGATAAACACGTTCTACTATTTAAATTGTAAATGTAATAAAGTGAAACTTTAATCAGTGGGAGTTTTAATCAAATCTCTCACCAATCGGGCTTTGATTAAAACTCTATGTTCCGTCAATACTATAGATAATATGATTGTATTTCTCCATTCCCCCTTGGAGAGGAGCAGTTGGCTTTTGCTAGCTGCTCTTTTATTTTTTCAAAAAGTCACATAAATATCTTTAATTCCAAACATTCAAAAGATAAAATATGATATGATTGTTATGAAGATATTTACCAACTAATAAATGCGCCCTAGACTTACGTACTAGGGCGCATTTATTTTTTAGTATGTAACTCCTTCACTCATCTATTATCCACAAAATAAGTATCATATGCCTTATCAAATTCATATCCTAACTTTTCTGCTAGTTTAGCAGATGTAGTATTCGCTGCGTCCCAGTTTGGATACTTTCCATTTTCTAAGCAATCCAATATAAGAGCTGCACTTACTACAGTTGCCAAGCCCTCTCTTCTATGATTGTGATCAGTCGCAACTTCAATTTCAATCCCATCATTATAAATACTATACGAGGATGCACCGCATACAACTTCTCCGTTATATAAAATGCTATAACCTATACCACGGTTTATATAATCTTCTACCGAATGAAATTGACTTGTGAAATCTTCAGATATCTTATGTAATGTAGGGCTATTTGCGATATGCTCGTCTATTCTTCTTAACTCATATTCTTTTGGAAGTGCTGATATAAAAGATTTTAATTTTGAACGATTAAAAACTTCTGGATTTCGTTTGAATTTATAACGTAAAAACTTATCTATTTTTCTTTCATGGAATGTTTCTAAGCGTTGTTTCCACTCTTCACTATTCACGATAACTAAAATTCTTTCTGGAATATTACGTAATAACTCTTCTGTTTCTTTCGTATTTGGGTCTCCAGCGTAAAATGTAAAAATCCCTACCGTAACTTGTGCTACTTTTGGATTTTCAAGATCATTTACCCAAGCAGTACCCATATGCCCTTGTAAATAAGAAAGTAAAACAACGTTATTGAAATCCTCAAACATAGAAACTAGTTTTTTTCTTGTATGTATATTCGCTTCATATATCATTTACATTCCCGCCTTCTTTAGAATCAACTACTCTTAACATTTTCATGAGCGCTCCATAATTCGTATTCATATACATACCCACCTGTTCATCATAAAAGCAATTGACTATTAAATTAAAACTTTGAATATTTATAAAATATCAGTAAACATAAAATGATTATAACATCTACTAACTATGAAATGATCAACATATAAAATAAGTCAACAATAAATATATTTCTTACCCGTTAACAAACGGTTTGAAGGACCAACATAATTAATTATGTAACAACCCTCAACAATAGTTTGAGGGTGCATTTAAATACATGTGTTATAACTCATTTTTATAAATAAAAGATTCCGTCTCACCGTTCTTATATACTTTAGTCAATTTAACAACTGATTTGTACGTGTTAACGTCATCCTCTATCATTTTTTTCATCTCTTCTATTTCGGCATCACCAGTTCCGCCCTCTATTTTTAAACAGTTCGAAATGGAAAGGTATCCGCTTGATGCCAATATAAAAATAAAAATCGTATCAGGAAAATTAATAAATAATAATCCGTAGTTTAAAGGGTCTCCAGCTAGATGTGATAAAAGTAATCGAAAACCTACCAGTTCAGGTACTTGAACAAAATCTCTAGAAACTTTCGCCTCACCTACTATAGTAATTTGCTTTACTACATTCCCGAGATCATCTGTAAATTCAGTACATCTAGGTGGATTAATTGTTGTTGCTTGGAAAGACACATTTAATTCAGGATTGTTAAAATCGAAAAAGATTGTACTCCCCTCCGTTAAACAATGCGGGCAAACATTTCCTAGCAAGCTAAAGTCCTCTTCAATATATTTAACTTTTGTTTTGCAACTACATACTTTCCCTATTCGAATTGCATCAATCTTTGAACAATCGACAAATATAACCTCATTGTCTTCTTGTACGAATGATACGATACCTGTTTTCTTATTAAATGAAAGAAAATAAGATACAGCAATTTCGTTTCCTGCTATTATGATACTTTCAACTTTTGTATACGGTTCTAGACTCTGTAAAAACTCACATATACTATTTTGGCAACACCCACAATCACGTTTCGGTTCACACCCCACTTACACTCCATCCCTTCTCTATATAGAATTGCTACTACATATATATGAGAAGAAAATAAGAAAAGCTTGGACAATATAACGTTAACGTAGCAATATCGTTACCTAATCGTACATTTATATGGAAATCACACCATTTTTGAGTAAGGACACATAAATTTTACTATAAATACATATAACAATTTCATCTTTCATGAAAAAAACGTTATAATAAGGTGTAGCCTCTACGATTACGTTATAAAGGAGATTAAAACAATGGCTAAAATTAAAGTATACCAAGCAAAAGAGGAAAATATGGAAGCAGTAAAAAACATCATTGATGTTGAGGAACAAAACCCAACTGCTGAAAACTTACAAAATCTATACGCATGTGTATTAGATACTGAAGATATGGCATTGCCTGAATCATACATTGAAGAAGATATCTTAATTGATTCTATTGAAGTTATGGTTAACGCTTCTCAAAGCAAAGTAAGAGACTTAGGTGCTTACGATGTAATCGAAGTTCAAAACAAAGGTAAGAAAACACAAATTTTACTATTAGCAGACGAAGAATACGAAATTATCGAAGGCTAATCTAAATCCGTACATACGAAAAAGCTCCTTTCCAATTAGAAAGGAGCTTTTTCATTACGCTTTTGATGTTTCACTCTTTTTATTCGTTTGTTGTTTCTTAATTACCATGCGCTCATTTCCCATAAAGAAAATAAATATGAATGCTAATCCAGCTGGTACCAATGCCCACATGAATGTTTGAACAATTGAACTAGAAAGAGCGTCAATAATCTTATCTAATATTTGCGGAGGGATTTGAGATCTTGCCGATTCTGATAGAATAGCTCTTGAATCCCCTAAAGCGTTTGTATTCATTCCCCCGCTCATCCCTTTAAATGCTTCTTCTAATTGATCTTGGAAACCTGTTCTTTGGATCATTCCGAAGATTGTAATGCCTAGTGTCATTCCTAACGAACGAATGAAGTTACTCGTTGAAGTCGCAGACCCGCGCTGTTCCATACCGAAGTTGTGAATAGCTGCCATACTTAGTACAGAGAATGAGAAACCGACTCCAAATCCGATAATAATCATATAAACTGTTAATAATACACGACTTGTTTCTGGTGTTAACGTGCTTAATAAGAATAGTCCAATTAGCATAATAACCGCAGAAATAATCATAATGTTTCGGTAGCTAAGTTTAGTTGTTAAAAATCCGCCTAACTGCGCTGTTACGACTGATCCTAACATCATCGGTAAAAGTAATAATCCTGAGTTTGTTGCGGTACCACCGTATACACCTTGAATAAATAACGGAATGTACACAGTTGCTGACATAAATGCAGCACCGTAACATAAAGCAATAATTGTACTCATTCCGAATAAGCGCTGCTTAAACATCTCAAATGAAATAATTGGTTCTTCTACTTTTCGTTCAATAAAAATGAATGCGATGATTAAAATAGCGAATCCACCAAATAAGCTTAAAATAAAGCTAGAATCCCAATCATATTTTTGTCCGCCTAGTTCAAGCGCAAACATTAAAGAAACTACTGCACCAACTAAAGTAATTGCACCAAACCAATCAATCTTTTGCTTCCTATGAACGCGTGATTCTTTATAAAAGAATGTAATAAAAATAAGTGCTAAAATGCCAAGTGGTAAGTTAATATAAAATACCCAGTGCCAGCTAATGTAGTCGGTAATATATGCGCCAAGTAATGGCCCGAAAATACTAGATAATCCAAATACCGCTCCGAATAAACCACCCATTTTCCCGCGTTTTTCAGGTGGGAAAATATCAAAAACGATAGTAAACGCGATTGGCACTAATGCCCCGCCGCCAATACCTTGAATGGCACGATAAATACCTAACTGTGTAATATTTTCAGCAGTACCACAAAGTGCCGAACCAATCATAAAGACAATTAAACCGAAAATAAAGAATCTCTTTCTACCATACATATCTGATAGCTTACCGAAAATCGGCATGCCTGCCATTTCTGCGACCATATAGGCAGAAACGACCCATACAAAGTTTTCGAGGCCTCCTAAGTCACCAACGATTGTTCCCATCGCCGTTACGACAATGGTATTATCCATCGATGCCATTAAAATACCTAGCAATAAGCCCACCACAACAAAGCCGAGCTTATTATTCTTCTCAACCATATCTCTTGCTCTCCCTCATACTACTTATATTTGTTTATGTTCTTTTACGACTGCATTACCTTTTTGATTAAAACTAGTATGATATTCTACAACACTAATTTCACATCCAGGACCAATTGTGACGTTGTTGCCTCTTACAACTTCAGCAATCGTATGTTCTAAATAGATATCATCTCCTTCAACAATCGAAGTTTGGAGGTTTCCAGCATGACTAGTAAAAGGAATAAATCTCGCTTTTTTACGAACAGTAATCTTTTTACCACCAATTTCTCTTACCTTACTGCCTTCATAACGAAGTGAGATTTGAATATTTTCAGCATTAAGTAATCCATCACTTTCAAGACCACCAGTTAATGATAAATCTTCTACTTCAATATCTCCTTTTACATTTAAAGCACCTTTTACATCTACGAAATCACCTGAAAACTTTCCTGCAATATCTATCATACCTCTAACTTTTGTTTTTTCAATATGAGCATCACCATGAATTTGTGTATTACCATATACTTTTACATATTCCGCATCTACATTTCCTTGTACTTCGTTATCTCCATATACGACATAATTTTTCACTTTCACATTACCGCGTACATCACTCGTTCCGTACGTTTTAAACTCATTGCAACTCATATCATTCGTAATTGTTCCTTCACCGCGAATCTTCACTTTATTATAATCTCCGCCTGCTGAATTACCAGAACCATTTACTGTGAGACTATGTGGATGTTCCATATTGATTTCTCCCTTCCGTTAAACTTGCTTAATTTCTTTTACATTTGCATTTTTATCAACAGTAAGAACACCGGTATATTCAATCAGTTCAATCTCACAGTTTGCTCCTACTGTAACATTGTTTCCTCTTACCGTTCTTATGTGAGCATAATCAATATCGATATTGTCACCTTCTAATAGTTCAGCTTCTAACTGCAAGCCAAATACTGTTTTAAATAGCCTACTAAATGTACCTGATCTATGTCTTACTTTAATCGTTTGACCACCAATTTCTTTCGCTCGACATGTACCGTGAATATTTATATTAATTTCATCTGCGCTTAATAAACCACCGATTGTAAATTGTCCTTCTGAAGAAAAAGTATCCACTTCACAATTACCGTCAATTGTAGCTTGACCATTGACTTTAAATTCTTCACCAGTGACATTTCCACCTATCGTACCTTTTCCTGCAATTTTCAAACTGTTTGCTTTTACATTTTGCGTAATTGTTGCTTTTCCATCAATTCGCATCGTTTCAGCATGAACTGTGCCATCAACTTTACCAGATCCGCTAATTCGTGCACTGCTACTTTTCAAATCGCCAGTAACTGCACCGTAACCGTTACATTCAAATTGCTCACATTCAACATTTCCATTCACAGTTCCTTTTCCGTTTAATTGCACTTTATGAAACTCGCCACCATTCGATGAACCGTAACCATTTATAATCAAATTATCTGTACGCATACTTTCTCCTCCACTACAACAATTTAGTTTTTAATGCTTCGGTATATTTCATAATCGCTTCGCGTAAAACGATTTTGGTGCCTTTTTCAAAAATTAAATCGCCCACGTTTGAAACTAATAAACATGTAGAAATACCTAACTTTCGGACAATGATTAAGTCACAAGTTTTATGTTTCATTGCTTCATAATTTTCACGTAAAACTTGCAAGACCATTTTTCCTTCTTCTAAACTAATCTCTCCTGATTGTAGTAATTCTTCTAACATGTACACATAAAGAATGTCTACAAATTGAAACTCTGCTGTTTTATTCGTTTGTTCTATGAAAAATTGTAAAACTGGTTCTGATGCAATCCCCTTGCGTAAAATCTCTTCCTTTGTTAAAAGAATTTCTCTCACACTCGGTGAAAACATGTTCGCTAGTTCATCAAGTGATAAATCCTCTTTCATCGTTTGGATTTTATCGATACGCTCTAATATCTTTTCTTTCGGAAAAAATGTCTCTTGACCTGTAAACGTTGATTTTCGTACAAACCAATCTTCCGGAATTAAATTTTTTCTTTTCCACCTATATAACTGTCCGTATGAAATACCAGTTAGTTCTAATAAATCTTTTTTTGAAATTAAATCTGTACTCAACTGTATAACACTCCTTCCTGATAACAATGTAACATAACACTGTTACGCTGTAAATAGACTTTTATCACAAGTAGCGTAACAATGTGTAAAACAAACCTATTCTCACATACAAAAAGGCTCTTACACATCTTATGAAAATGTGCAAAAGCCCTTATATATCAAGATTTAAACCAAATATTATAAAAATCAATCCAACCTTGTGAATTAATCATTATATTTTGAACTTTTTCATGTGTACTTACCTCTTGTTTATTACGATATAAAGGAATAATATGAATTTGACGTAACAAAGTATCCTCGATATCGCGTAACAGTGTAACTCTTTTCTCTAATTCTTCTTGTCTAAAATAAGGAGACAACTTTTCATGAAAGTCCATGCTGCTTTGTCCATGAATAAAACTATTTTTTGTAAGAAACATATATAATAAACTATCTTCTATTCGTTCACTTATTGTGGCACTATCATGCATCATATCGGCCTTTTGTATCGTACTTACTTCCAATAGCTCTTCTATCTCAAGAAAATTATTTTCTACACGAATCCCGTACTTCGCACACTCTTTTTGTATCCATTGTGCATCTTCAACATGATCTCGTCCTGTAAATGTGTAGAGTTGTAGCACTTCACTATGATAAGTACTCCTTTTAATTAAACTTTCGATATCTTCGTCAATATCTACTATGCTTTCATTTGCTAATATTAGTTTCTTTGCCACTTCTCCACGTTCTCCGCCGAGTTCTTGAACGATTGTATAACCATGAATGATTTGATATAACGCTTTCCGAAATAACGCATCTTGCATTGGTCCTTCTTTCGTAAGATTACATGTTATATATGTCACGTTCGACTCAAGCCGGGACAATTCTTTATTATGTTTTTCTTTATCTTTATACTGCGCCTTTACTAAAACATCGTATGTACTTACACCTTGTTCTACATTCCACAACTCAATACGATCTAAAAAAGGTCTTTCACGAAAATATAAAGGATGTCCTTCTAAAATGAACAGATTTTCATTACTTTTATATAATTGAAAAGGCCCTGTTCCAATTAACCCTCCTGCTTCATCTTCATTCACGATAGAACACTGTTCTGCACTTAGCATATGTAAAAACATTCGATTTTCCGTATGTAATTGAATTTCGAAAACGTAGTCATCCACTGAACGGATATTTTCAACGTGTTGTAACATCCATGCGTGTGCATTATTTTCCAGCTTCATAAATCGATTCAACGAGTATATAACATCATGTGCAGTAAGTTGTTTTCCATTATGAAAGTGAACTCCTTTTCGTAAGTAAAACGTCCATATTTTTTCAGCGTCATTATATTCCCAGTGAAATGCAAGTCTTGGCTCTATAATGTTTGTATTACCGTCTACATACACGAGTGTGTCGAATATATGTTTTACCATATGGCATTCCGAACGCATTGTAGCGTATACAGGATCTAATGTGATATCTAAATTCATTTGTACTTGCAACCGGAGTACATCTCTTCTCCCTTCAGATGTCATTTCAACCTTATGACCAAATATTGAATCCACCCAGGAGTGATATTCTCCCTTTACCGATGGAAAATGTGAGCTATAGCGTTCCACAAATATGCTTCCGCTTTTCACATCCCCTTTTTTCGTTATTTCTTTTCCTCTATCTAAAATTAAAGACATCGGGTGCTTTTGAAATATTAACTTAGAACGATTTCCTCTGCCGCGACCTGGAAACCACTTAATCCAATTTAACTCATCTAATTTTTTTATAATTAATTTACTATTACGCTCTGTACAAAATAGTGTTCTAGATATATTTTGCACTGTTACTTCCAATCGTTCTCCCTCTTTTTTCCCTTTTCCATAAGCAATCCATAGTTCAATGTATTGATCTAAAATAAACATCATACTCCCCCTAAAAGGTGAAAAATACTCCCTATTGTTTCTACCCTTTTTCCAACTCTCCTTTCATCTTATCATTTCAATATAGAAAGGAGGAATTAATATTGAATTATCTCTTACTTCGTTACAATAAACCTATTTTCATTAGACTGTGCGGTGAATTATTAACCCGAACGACTGAATCTATGTTAGCTCTCATTATGATTATTTACGTCAATAAAATGTTAAACGGCAATGTAATAATAACTATGCTGATTTTCGGACTGCAGCCACTTTCAGACATTTTATTTACACTTATTGCTGGAGGAATTACTGATAAATATGGCCGAAAAAAGATTATGTTACTCGGATTATTACTACAAGGTGTTGCAATCGGTAGTTTCGTTTTCGCTCAATCCGTTTTTATATTTGCACTGTTATATGTTATTAATGGTATTGGCCGTTCCTTATACATTCCAGCTCAGCGTGCACAAATTGCTGATTTAACAAAACAAGAGCAGCAAGCAGAGATTTTTGCTCTCCTACAAACGATGGGAGCAATCGGATCCGTAGTCGGCCCTTTAATCGGTGCAAGTTTTTATAATACTCACCCAGAATATTTATTTATCGTGCAAAGTGTAACTCTTACGATATATGCTGTTGTTGTTTGGACCCAGCTCCCAGAAACTGTTCCACCTATAAGTAAGTCGAAACAAACAGTTGAGGCAAGTTCACCAAAGCAATTTGTTTTTAAACATTACGCCATATTCGGTCTTATGGTTTCTACACTTCCTATTAGCTTTTTTTATGCACAAACTGAGACGAATTATCGTATTTTTGCAGAACATGTATTTCCTAATCTCGTATTCATACTCGCATTTATTTCAACATGCAAAGCCATTTTGGAAATCATTCTACAAATCTTCCTCGTAAAATGGTCTGAACGATTTTCTATGGCGAAAATCATCCTTATTTCTTACGCCTGCTATACAATAGCTGCAGTTGGCTTTAGTTATTCAACGACGATATTGTCGTTATTCTTCACCTTACTCTTTTTAGTCATTGGAGAAAGTATTGCTCTAAACCATTTATTACGATTCGTTTCAGAAATTGCACCTCATGATAAACGTGGTTTATATTTTTCAATTTACGGTATACACTGGGATATATCTCGAACGTGTGGACCAGTTATTGGCGCAGTTATATTAAGTAAGTTAAATGGAAGTATGCTGTTTTATATTTGTGCTAGCTTCTTATTAGTTGGAGGTATTGTTCAAGCGCTATTTGTTCAAAGTTTGGAACGTAAAAAAATCGTGAACCATCCTACACATAATTTATAGGTTACTACTTTTTCAGTAGATCAACATTTCTTATTGGATAAATGCTAAAAAATAAAAGTGAAGTATTTCGCATATGAAAGTATGTTTTATATGACAGGAGACATTCCTTGTTTACAACTAAAAACACCTCACTTCAAGAAAGTGAGGTGTTTTTGAAATCACTTAATTTCTTATCCTGCCATTTTATTAATACTATCCTCTGGCGAAAATACGGAAATATGATCGACCTTACCAGTCGATTTTGGAATGACAAATTTCAATTCATACTGGTTATTTACTTTGTATACATATATTTTATCTTCACCATTCTCTTTAACTGAAGATGGTTTTCCTAATGCTTTTTCAATTTCTTGTAATGTAATCAATTTTAGTTCCGCATGATATGAGCGTACATCAAAAACTTGTGACCCTTTATTAAATCCGAAAACAACATTTTTATTTGTAAAAGTTGCGTACATTCCATTCCCTGTATATTCGGTTTTATTTGCTTTCCCCCACGCTTTTTCAATTTCTTCAATATCCCCTGTATGGGCTCCAAATGGCACATTAGGTACCTTTCCTTCTTTTGCTAGTTCAAACAAATCTTTAACGTGGTTAATTGATTTTTGATTAAGTATTCTATCTTTCGAATCTTGCTCAGCTGATGGTTTTGTTGTTTTTTCATTACTTGGTTTTGCTTCAAGATTTTTCTTTTCTTCTGAAGAATTACTTTGTTCATTTTTATGATTTTCCGAGGCTGGATTTGCTTCCTTTTTTTCGTCTGTCCCTTTACATGCTGCTAATGCAAATGTGCATGTAAAAGCAAGAAATAACATAACTATTTTGAAATATACTTTCATCATTTTTACCCCCTATTGTATTTTATTCATTTCGATAATCAACCGGATGCGAAGTATAGTATTAATTAAGGACTTCTAATTCTAAATCGTCACTTTCCCATAATTTAAAAAAACTTGGAATTATATTGTTAATCATCGTATTCATCTCCTTCTTTAAACCTTCTCTTCTCGATGATAATATCCTCTATCTATAACTTAAAACATGCTGTCACAACAGCTCCTTGAAACAAAAAAAACAGTAGGAAGGGATTACTCTTTTCCTACTGGTTGAAATGAAATTAAACGGTAAATCTTAGCTTCTTAAAAAATGTAGCGATAGTGTTTTTTACTGTTTCAAAATTATAAGCAAACGTGTTATCTCCACTTAATGATGAAATACATGTTAAACCTGCAGCTTTAATAAAAGCTTTTACATCTACAAGCATAGAATTAGCCTCCAAGAATTTAATTACAATCATTATAACAGGTGTTTTACGACGCTAACATGAAAGTAATAAATAAATTTCTATTATTAATTTATCCCGCTATTTGCTGGGCAGTAAGATCCCCACCTCAAAATTCAGCGGAAACAAAGAAGTTAGGTGGGGGCCCTGCTGCCCGTAAAAGCTAAATTGGTGAGGGCTGATAATCAGTGGGAATGAACAAAACCCCCACTGATTAAAATTTCACCTTATTTAGCTTACAGTACACCATTTCAATGTCATATAAAAAAGCTGCCCAAAAAGAGCAGCTTCAAATATGTATATTACACTTCAATTGATTTACCATCTTCAACAATATGATAAAGTAAATGCGCTAAATGATGAATTGGACCGTATTCTTCCTCTTCCTCATCTGTTTCGCCTTGGAATTCAAGATCGTTTAAGTATAGTGCTAAAAATTGATAGTATAGTTTTAAATCAAATCCGTAGCATGCAGTTGGTTCTTCATGATCCCCTTCATATTGTAACATTAAGTATTGATCATTTCCTTCTGCATCTTCTGCATCAAAGAATACGAAGAAGCCAACGTTTGTATCTAAATCAAATAAATGACGAGTACCTTTTTCAGTTGCTTTATTGAAGTCCTCTTCACTTAATTTATGTACTGTTGTCGCTTTTGCATTATCTTCTTGATGGAAATTTACTGTAAATGATTTCAATGCTGACACCTCCTGATTGTATAATACTAGCATAACATATAAAAAGGACTGCTTACAAATGTAAACAGTCCTTACATTCATTTTCGCATTGCTCGTAATAAGAAGCTTACGATGAAAATTAAAATGATCGCACCGATTAAAGCTGGAATAATTGCATATCCGCCAATGACTGGACCAAAACTACCAAGTAATTTCGAACCAACCCAAGAACCGATAATACCAGCAATAATATTACCAATTACACCACCAGGTACGTCCTTTCCAGTAATTAAGCTCGCAAGCCATCCTAATATACCACCGACGATTAAAGACCAAATCATATAATAACCTCCTTTACATTTCACCAATCAAAATATAATTAGAAACAATTGCTTACCATTAGTTATGTGACATTTTTCATAAGTTATTCATGTTGTTCAACTTTAAGATTTTTGAGAATAATACACACAGATTAAACCTTTTTTTGAACTAACGATTTATCCGACTTGTTATTACACACATTAAGAACAATCTGGCTTCAATATTGTTCGCATAAACTCTTCTTTAAAAGCTGCATAGTTAAAACCAACAGCAATTCTTTGAATCGGCCGATCATCAAACCTTGTTGGCTCAGCTATTTTTCTAAAGTCTGCTACACTTTGGCCCCTAGTCACATCATTTGTCGTACTAATCCACACTGCCGATTTTTTATATTCGAAAATACTGTCATTTATAAACGAGATAAACGGTAGTAAATCGTGTATAGGACTTCCACCAATACCCGGATATTCTTTTTTATAGAAATTCTCATAATAAAAATCAATCATTGGTTTAATGAGTTTCGCCTGTCCAGTTCCTTGTTTATCTATTATATTCGCCATTTCAGGCGTAATAAGCGCGCCCTGTGTTACATTTAACGGGTATATGCTAGCGTTTTTCGCATATTTCATAACAATATTTGCTGCAATTGGATCACCATAAAAATTCGCTTCAGATACTGGTGTAACATTACCTGGAAATAGGAAAGCGCCGCCCATTATATAATACGAACAAATACGATCCATTATATTTGGATACAATAAAAATAACGTAGCAAGCGTCGTTAGTCTCCCTGTCGCCACAATTATAATATCTTCTGGACAAGGTTCGATTAATTTGATTAATTCACAAAAATTTTCTCGTTTACAAATTCTCATCTCAGGTGGAATAATAGGACCTAAACCGTGATCCCCGTGGATTTCAGGGAAAAACAAAGGCTCTTCAGCTGTCATCGGTCTACTCGCACCTTCAATAATTTTCACTTGTGTAGCATAGTACCTTTCTAAAAAATAAACATTTTCCGTAACGATATCTCGTGATACATTCCCGTACTCAGCAACAATACCTAGAATATCTAATTTACATGTTTTATTTGCATAAATTAACGCTACGGCGTCATCAATACCAAAGTCTCCAAAAAAGATAATTTTCTTATTAACTATTCTCACCCCTCTTAAGCATAATCTACTATTATTATTATGTGAAAAAGACAAGGCGGTGAAACAGCGCAAACTAAAAAAGCCGCCTATTTATTGGCGACTTCAATCTTTTTATAAGACAAATATGCAAGTACATTTTTACTTGAATCGTATTTCGGGTTATTTCCTTTTCTCGGCTCTCTCAAATGTATCTTTTCAAATCCAGGAATGTCCGGCATTTTCTCCATAAATTCAAGCATTTCTTCCTCAGTACCTTCAATGCGTACACGAATCATTATATCTATTCCTCAATTCTCAGTTTCTCTGTACTAAGTATATCGTACTTCAGAAAGACTGCAACACATTTATCTTTTTAATGTTGTACTTTTTTTACATATAAACATAGCCATTTCAGTATAGAACGACTCTACTTTATTATTTTTAAATTGAATATTAAAATATCCCTTCATTTCGTTTGGTGCTTTCATCATACATTCTGTTAATTTTTCACGCTTTTGTAAAGGGACATCCATCATATTACACCACCAGTCAAAATCAAATTTCTTATCAAAAGTAAGACATGACTGCATTTGCAAACCGTTTTTTTGTAATAAAGTAAGCCATTCTGTCTTTTTTAGAGCTCGTTCATGACTTGGGTCTCGCTTTTTTTCTATAAAATTATAAAATGTATCATATTCATTATTTTCTGGCGAAACATTATCTATTAAGATGAATAATCCATTATCCTTCAATGTACGATTTACTTCATAAATAAATTGAGCCGGATTCGTAAAATGATGGGCTGCAATCCGGCATGTGATTGTATCAAAAAAATGGTCTGCAAATGGTAAATCCTCTGCGTTTCCTGCTACAAAAGATACATTTTCATGCCCATTCTGCTTTATAAAAACTTTTGCTTTTTCTAACATCTGTTCTGTTAAATCAAGTGCAACTACTTCTTCAAACATAGGTGCTAACATATTTGCCACATGTCCACCACCAGTAGCAACATCAAGAAGACGATTATTATGACGAGACTCAACTTGTTGAACTACATATTGTAAATCCAGTCCTTTAGCATGTACTTTACTATTTACATATTTATCTGCATTACTGCCAAACTGTTTTTTCACAAGCTCTTCTTTACTCATATTATCATCTTCTTTCTATTGTTATTTACATATACGACTCATATAATTATTACAATTCTCTTCATGTATTTTCAAATCCTCTTTTCATCTCACTTCTCATCACATTCCCTTATAATCAAAATAATATGATTATACGTTATTGCATTAAACAAAAAAGGCTACGGGAACTTTCCCCCTAACCTGACTAAATATTTACTACATTTTTATTTCTTCGTATATATCTATATAATATAAATCCTCTTTCAACTTCATAATAACATCTACTTCGTTATAAGTAGCCTCACGAGCATGTAAACCAAATTGATCCATACCAATCCATATCCACCCAGGTGTAAGATATAAAACATCTATATTAAAATAATCTAACTTAGTAAGCTCCGATGTAATAAATTTATCTTTATTAGCGATTTGTTTATCTATTAAACCATATTCTTTTCCATTTTCAAATAGCGATATAAATTTCCCTACAATCGGATGTTCACGAACAATAAAATGATATTCTTTTTCCTCTATATTTACCACAATCAAACGAGAAACAGATAAATCAAGCCCTGAATTCGACATATTTGTTTATTCACCTCCTTATATAGGCTTCTTAAATATGATAACAAACGAATATTCAAATTAAGTTAATATAATGTAAAAAATAAAAAAGCTGAATTCCCTTTAGAAATCAGCCTTTATAATTCGATCAACTTTATACTTTTACAAATTATTATAATGTTTCTTTTTCCTCATCATTTCCGGAAACTAAACTTCCTATAGCATCCGCTGTTACTTCCACTACAAACTCATAAATACCAGCTACAACTTCTCCAATTATTTCATCCATCTTTTTACCCCCTTATTTTATATAACTATTTGTAGTATAGAAGAAATTGGTAAATACAAACTATCGAAAAAGGTGACATAAACCTTACAGAATTGTAAGCTCTTTCCCCCCTTTGAAACTCGAAGTATTTTTAGCAGACAAATAGGCCATCATAATATGGGACAACTAATAATCCTGTCAAAGGAGGTGTTTAAAATGTACTATGTGAAATTAATTAAAGGTCAATCATTCTATGCTTTTGATCATCGTTTCTTAGTGTCTGAAGAAGAAGAAGTTTCCGAGAAAATTTATAATTACTTACGACGTAATGAATTTTTTGAAGTACGTAAAGAAGAATATTCTGCTTAATTACAAAAAGCATTAAGAAAAATATCATCTTATTTTGATATATTCTTGATGCTTTTATGTGAATTTCTTCTTTTCAATAATTGTTGTTGACTCTATTAAATAATCTAGTATTTGTCCAAGCTAATTCTTAACTATTTTTATATTCTAGTATATGAAAATAGTTAAGAATATGACTCATATCATTGATTACCAAGCTACTCAACCTATTAGTAAAACTGGTGAAACAACTTTTGCAATCCCCTCTTCTCCAAATAAAGCAATTTTAGCAAATTTGAAATTGAGAATTTCAAGTAGAGATTCACGTAATAATCGAGTAGAATTAATCGCTACAATTGGTGTAGAAGGAATAACTGGGACTTCACAAGTTTTATTCCGAATTTTCCGTGATAATATTGAAGTTTTTAATGCACAAGTAGGTATTGAATCTACAGATTCTGAACAATTTTACGTACAAACATTTCAAGCTATAGATCAAAACGTTAGCAGTGGAACACACGAATATTCATTAACTGTAGAAAACCTTACTAGTGGTGCTAGTGCAGAAGTTGTTGGTCCTCTATCTTTTAGCGCTTTAGCTATTGGAAAAGAGCAAAAATGTTGCTAAGTGAATCTAATATTTAATTTTGTACTTGAGAAAAGCGAGGCGTAGTTATACGTTCTTGCTTTTATATATATTCTTACTTTCTATTAGCTTTAATCATAAAATTTTTACGTTTTGATTCACTTATTTCAGCACTTAACACATCAAATTTTTGACAAATCAAAAAGATTGAAATCCACTTATGAAACACGTAATATAGACTCTGACTCTAAAAAAGTTCGTATAAAAACACTACATAAATAAGGAGGTTTTATATACGAGTTTTTCATTTTAAAAGACGGAGAGGTTTTAATGTTATGTGGCGTAATAAAAACGTTTGGATTGTTTTAATTGGGGAGTTTATTGCAGGTCTAGGATTATGGCTTGGTATTCTTGGGAACCTTGAATTTATGCAAAAATATGTCCCTTCTGATTTCATGAAATCAGTTATATTATTTATCGGACTATTAGCCGGTGTTCTAGTTGGACCTATGGCTGGCCGTGTCATCGATCAGTATGAAAAGAAAAAAGTTCTTCTTTACGCTGGGTTTGGTCGAGTTTTAAGTGTTATTTTCATGTTTTTTGCTATTCAATTTGAAAGTATCGCATTTATGATTGCATTTATGGTTGCTCTTCAAATTTCAGCAGCATTTTATTTCCCTGCATTACAATCTGTAATTCCACTCATCGTACGTGAGCATGAGTTATTACAAATGAACGGTGTACATATGAATGTTGGTACAATTGCTCGTATTGCAGGTACTTCACTAGGTGGAATTCTTTTAGTTGTGATGAGTTTACAGTACATGTATGCCTTCTCAATGGCAGCATACGCCTTATTATTCCTCTCGACTTTCTTCCTACAATTCGAAGACAAGAAATCAACAACACCAAGTAAACAAGCTGCAAAAGATAATAGCTTTATGGAAGTATTTCGTATTTTAAAAGGAATTCCTATTGCTTTTACAGCACTTATATTAAGTATCATCCCTCTATTATTTATAGCTGGGTTTAATTTAATGGTTATTAACATTAGCGAAATGCAACATGATCCTACGATTAAAGGGTTCATATATACAATTGAAGGTGTCGCATTTATGATAGGTGCCTTCGTAATTAAACGTCTATCTGATCATTTCAAACCTGAAAAATTACTATATTTCTTTGCAGTTTGTACTGCTTTTGCACATCTGTCATTGTTCTTTAGCGATATAAAATGGATGGCTCTTACATCATTTGGGTTGTTTGGGTTTAGTGTTGGCTGCTTCTTCCCTATTATGTCGACGATTTTCCAAACGAAAGTGGAAAAAAGTTATCACGGTCGCCTCTTCTCATTCCGTAATATGTTTGAGAGGGTTATGTTCCAAATCGTCTTACTTGGCACAGGCTTCTTCTTAGATACAATTGGGTTACAATATATGGTTCTCATCTTCGGAGTCGTTTCATTATTGATTATTTCTATTTCCCTCTCTAAGCAGAAACATTATGAAAAACAGCATTCGCAATCTGCGAATTTATAAAATAAACAAAGAAGTATGGATCTAATATTGGATCCATACTTCTTTGTTTTATAATACGCCTATTTATTACGTTTATTGAAATTACCTAAAGGAGTATCCTCCTTTAATTTCGAATAGATTATAAAAAGTACTCTTTATAAAAGGAGTGGTAAAATGTCTGATGGCATCGAAGTATTTATTGTCCTTCTCTTTGCAATTGCTCTGTTTAGCATCCTAAACTTTTTAGCCATTTCCTTATCTGGACATAGTTTTAAAAAAAGAATCGTGGCAGGTTTCATATTTTTACTACTGACTCCCATTATCTTTTTGACTATCGCAACATTTGCTTCTATATTCGATAAAGCAGGATTTGGCGCAGGTACGTTAGCCTTTATGATCGCAAGCGTATATATATTAAATGGAATAGTGATTCTGCTTTCCTCTTTATTTATGCTCAAAAAAGACATAACATAGGCTATGGTACTAGCATGAATCTGACTTTACACTAGATTCATGCTTATTTAATTTCTCCTAAATTTTTATATGAAATTAAATAATTCTTTAAAAAAATTTAAACTTTATTTATTATAATATCCCTATCGTATTCGCACGTTTATTCAAATTTAAAAGAAAGGAGCACAAAATGAAAAAGGTTCTACTTACAATTCCTATACTAATCATCCTACTTAGTGGATGCAGCAATAACGATATATACGGTTCTTGGGAAGTCGTTGACAATAAAAATGGTGAATGCCCTGTATATTATAAATTTGAAACAGTTGTCAAAAAAGAAAATAAAGAGGAAATTGTGCAAAATTTAGTAGAAATGCAAACAACAAAGAATAAAGACGATTTATATAAAGGCTCATTTGTCAAAAATTCTAATGTATATCACATTGATTATGGTAATTCATTTACATCGGACCAAACTTTAAAAGTTGCCGACGGTACACTAAATGTATACTTTTTGACAGCCGAAAAATTATGCACATATAAAAAGAAATGATTACATTTCAGAGGAGACGCAGAAAATATTTTCTGCGTTATTTCACTTTAGAAATCGGCCACAAAAATAGCCCTTGTTTTCGTATTCTTTTTCATTCAAAACATGAGAAATATACTTAATAAAAACTAGAGAATACCTTAAGTTATATAAAATGAATCCTATAATAGACATTTCAATTAACGCATCTACGCTATTTACATCGATACTTTTCAAAATAGGCTAATCCTTCCTCTAAATTTGTCAATCATTTTAATTTTCATAAAAAAATGATAAAATATAAACATGTGTTTTCAGAATAATTAAAAATGCAGAATGAAAGCACTGTTTTAGGAGGGGTTTTGATGACTTACACGTTAGCAACTAGAATGAAAGCATTCCAATCTTCTATATTTAGTGAATTAGGAGCCTATAAAAAAGAAAAAATTGCAGCAGGTCATAACATGATTGATTTGAGCATCGGAAATCCTGATATGCCGCCCGCTGATTTTGTAAGAGAAACAATGGTACATACAGCGAGTGAGAAAGAGAGCTACGGGTATACATTATCAGGTATTCAAGAATTTCACGAAGCTGTAACTGAATATTACAACAATACTCATAACGTTTTATTAAATGCGGATAAAGAAGTTTTATTATTAATGGGTTCACAAGACGGGCTCGTTCATTTACCTATGGTTTATGCAAATCCAGGTGATATTATATTAGTTCCTGATCCAGGATATACAGCTTATGAAACAGGTATTCAAATGGCTGGTGCAATATCTTACTACATGCCTTTAAAGAAAGAGAATGATTTCTTACCAGACTTAGAAGTCATCCCTGAAGAAATTGCCGATCTAGCGAAGATGATGATTTTAAACTTCCCAGGGAATCCCGTTCCAGCAATGGCTCATGAAGATTTCTTTAAAGAAGTAATCGCATTCGCGAAAAAGCATAATATTATCGTTGTCCATGATTTTGCTTATGCCGAATTTTATTTTGATGGTAATAAGCCAATTAGCTTCCTCTCTGTACCTGGTGCTAAAGAAGTTGGCGTAGAAATCAATTCTTTGTCAAAAAGTTATAGTTTAGCAGGTAGCCGTATTGGATATATGATTGGAAACGAAGAAATTGTTCGTGCACTTACTCAATTTAAATCTAATACCGATTACGGTGTATTTTTACCAATTCAAAAAGCGGCATGTGCTGCACTAAGAAACGGTGCTACGTTTTGTGAGAAAAACCGTGAAATTTATCAAGAACGTAGAGATACACTAATCGATGGATTCCGAACATTTGGCTGGAATGTCGATAAGCCAGCTGGTAGTATGTTTGTCTGGGCAGAAATTCCACAAGGATGGACTTCTCTAGACTTCGCTTATGCATTAATGGATCGTGCGAATGTCGTTGTTACACCTGGTCATGCATTTGGACCTCACGGAGAAGGCTTCGTACGTATTGCACTCGTTCAAGATAAAGAAGTGTTGCAACAAGTTGTTGAAAACATTAGAAATAGCGGCATTTTCGTCCTTGAAAAAGTAAATGAATTAGTTAAAAATTAATTCCGGCTCCCCTGCTTAACTTTAGCAGGGGTATTATTAATTGGAGGTACTTTCATATGCATATTAAAGACACACTTCCCCATCGTTATCCATTTTTAATGATTGATAAAGTAACAAATGTAAAACAAGATGAATTCGTTACAGGATATAAACTCATTACAAATAACGAATGGTTTATAAATGATAGTCACAAACATATGCCTCATATGTTAATTGTAGAAGCACTTGCTCAGCTTAGTGCATTTGTACATACAAGTGATTCTGAAGGACTAGGATTCCTCTCCTCTTTAGATGGAGTTGAATTCCACGGAAAAGCATATCCCGGTGATAAACTTGATTTACATTATGAGCTAACGCGCAATCGCCGAGGTTTTGTTCTTGGTAAAGGTATTGCAACTGTAAACGACCAGCCTATTGTAACTATAGAAAAACTATTAATATATCAAGCAGATTAAAGTGTTCCTTATATCAGTTGGAAATATCTATTCTCAACCGATTAAGTAAATAGGAAAACATATTACGTAGTTAGGAGCAGGAAAATGGAACGTACTATCGGTATCGATGCTGGAGGCACATTAACGAAAATAGCTTATTTTAACAAAAAAAAGCTATTAACTTTTGAAAAATTTTATTCGCATGAACAACATAAAATAATAGATTGGATTAAAAACAACAATGGCATAAAACAAATATGTATTACGGGGGGTAAATCGAAACTATTACAGCAACTGCTTACAGGTTCATATAAAATAATAGAGCTAAGCGAATTTGAAGCTACTCTTGCAGGTGTCCAATTCATATTAAAAGAAGAACAACATACTATAAACAATTTTATTTTAACCAATATCGGTACAGGTACTTCTATCCATTATGTTTATAATGAACAATATATTCGCGCTGGTGGAACCGGAGTTGGCGGTGGGACTATTATGGGACTTTCAAAATTGTTAACAAATATAGATCATTTTGAAGATGTAATCCCTCTAACAAAGGTAGGATCTAGAAAAGAACTAGATATTACGGTTGGAGATATTTATGGTGGTATTCTTTCCCCTATCGATAATAACTTAACTGCTAGTAACTTCGGAAAAGCAGCCATTACAGAATCAAATAATAGTAGCTCCGATATACTAGCTACTGTACAAGGACTTGTTGGTGAAGTCGTTACTGCATTAAGCCTTCAATTCGCTGAAACAAAAAACATTGAACATATTATTTATATTGGTTCGACTTTATGTAATAACGTACAACTTCAACATATTATTAGTAGCTACACCGAATATCAAAATAAAACACCAATCTTTTTACAAGATGGTGGTAATAGCGGTGCAATTGGTGCATTACTTCATGCTACGAAATAAAAAGCTGACTTTTGTCAGCTTTTTAGAAATGGCACTTCAAATTCAATAATTGATTCCCCGTTCTCTCCAATTCGCTCCACGCTTATTCTATCAATCACACAATTTAACTTCCCATGAAAACTAGGAATCTCCTTCACTACTTCAGCAGCTAATTCGGCACTTTCTTTTCTTCCGACTGTGACATGCGGGATGTACGGAATGTCTTCTTTCAAAAATTGTAATAAAGGTCCTGTATATAGAATATTATGTAGTTCCTCTATTTGTTCTTTCCCCTTTTCAACTCGTAAAAACAAATATTCTCTTTCACTTGTAATTTGATTCGTAAATTCAATTTCTATATTCTGTATCGGTTTTGATACATTTATAATATGTAATTTCAGCTCATCATTTGAAATCGAACTTTCAAATGGGAATACAATTGTAATATGCGGTGAAATTAATCCAAATAAAGGATCATGTTTTTGCCTAATGTCCTCGATTTCGCTAATGAACATGTTGTTTAGAAAAAGTAAAATTGTACGCATTTTTATCCCCTCAACTTTTCCTCATTATAATATGTATCATATTCTATGACAGCCTGCCCTTCAACAACTTGTTTTGCTTACCTGTAAAAATAAAAAAACTTCTCAAATGAGAAGTTTTCATATAGCATGATTATTATTTTCCCGCCAAACTTTCCTAAACTTTATATAACAGGCAATTCTCCAAGGAAAAATATACGATACTGCAACAACATAAAATAATAAACCTATTGTTTGCTGATCTAAGTCAACAATATATTTTCTTGAACTGTATCTCAAAACGACAAGTGCAATAAAAGTAATTAAAAAAGCTGCACTTTTTTTCGTATAAATATTCCCATCATCTCTTCGTTCATAATTTGTTAATACTATAAGCGGCACAGCAAAAAGTACACCAATGAATACCGCTATAATTACTTGCAATATAGCTGGATGTACGGGACTTAAAAACCATACAATACCTGGTGTTAAAAATAGTAATGGCCATAAAATACGTTTTCCCGATCCCTTTATTGACTTATGCATGGAGCGATAACGACGCCAAAATATTAGTAGTGCAATGCATAAAAAGACGGTTATTAGTGAGGACGTGTCTCCCATATATTTTCCTTCTCCCTAAAAAAATAATCTATCACTATTTTAAACTGTTCGTTCAAATGATACTTTACGAATAAATATACTACTAGTTATGATATAAAGAATTGTTAATCCAATTGAAATAACAATAAAATAAGGGATATCTATTAAAGATACATCATTTGTAAATAACAATCCCTCTATCCCTACTTCTCCATACAGCACACTATTTGTTGAAAGGAAAAGCGACCCACCAATCATGAGACCAATCCATTGAAATCTTTGCTTAAAAATTACTACTACTTGAAAGAAACATGCTATCGTAACATAAAATAAAAATTGTAAAATAAACTGTTGTATTAATTGCTCTCCAAAGTTAATATTTACTAAGTTATATTTTATATCTTGTAAAAACAGTATTTGAAGGAATGAAAACAATGCGGATTGCAACACAATATAACAAATCGCTCCGATAAAATATTGTATTCTCGTTATACCAAATGAAACTGCTAAACGAAATAAATCATCTTGAACAATGAAAACACTCCCTACTATAAAAATCATAATTGCAATTGAAGGATTATTGATAATTTCGGGTAAATAACCAACTTTCGCTTCATTTAAATGAGCAGCATATAAAGCTCCTTTTATTAATAAAGCTACAATCCAAAATATTAAAATTGCTTTATAATGAAAATTTATATGTAACCTCAATTGTTTCATTAACATCGTCATTCCACTTCACCACCAGTCATGTGAATAAATAGTTTTTGTAATGTAATTCTATCAATTACTAAACCTTCTTTTTCAAGAGAGTAACAATCTTCATTAGAAAGCTCTTCCCATATAACAGCAATACCTTTATTCCCATAAATTTCTTTATTTATAACTTTTTTATTAATCAAGAACTCCTCCACTTTACCTTTTTGCCCTGAAATAATATGACCTTGTTGCAATAAATCTTCCACTGTTGATTGAACAACAAGTGCACCTTCTTTTATGATAATTACTTCTTCAATAACATGGGTTACTTCTTCTACCAGATGTGTTGATAATATAATTGTTCTGGGATACTCCCCGTAATCTTCTAGTAGTAAACTATAAAATAACTCACGATGTGCTGCGTCTAATCCTGTAGTTGGTTCATCAAAAATAGTAATTGTCGCTCTGCTTGCTAACCCTTTAATAATTCCTACAACTGTTTGCATGCCATGAGATAGTTTATGGTATTTCTCTGTTATATTAAGCTGAAATTTACCCGCCAGTTCTTCAGCAAACTTCTGATCCCAATTTTTATAAAACATGTTACATATCTTAAAAATTTCTTTTACGCTATAACTTAAATGAGACTCTTCTTTTACTCTAACGAAACAAATATTTTGCATCGCTTTACTATTTTCAAAAACATCTTCACCAAATATTGATACACTTCCACTACTTGAAGTAATTTGTCCTGCTAGTAAATTTAATAAAGTCGTTTTCCCTGCTCCGTTCCTTCCAAGCAAACCATATATTTTATTCTCTTCCAATGAAATCGTTACTTCATTTACAGCTATTTTCTTTTTATACTTTTTCGTTACATCTTTCGTTTCAAGTGCAATCATCCCTCTTTCCCCTCCTTCGTAATCTTTTGAATCATATCCATCAATTCATCTTTTGATATTTCTAGTACTTTCGCTTCTTCCCACACTTTAGGTAAATATTCAGTCATAAAAGTATTTTGTCTTTTTTTTAGTACAACTTCTTTTGCTCCTTTTGCAACAAACATCCCGATCCCTCTTTTTTTATATAAAATCCCCCTCATCCACTAATACATTCACCCCTTTAGCTGCGGTAGCCGGATTTATTTGTAACATCTTCGCAAATTGATTTGTCGATGGAACTTGTTCTTCTTCAAGCAATATGTCTTTTAAAATATCAGATTCAATCGTTTCTGCAATTTGTATGTATATTAATTTATTTTGTTCTAGAGTCGGCTTCACATTTTCACCACCTTAGGTTCATAGGTTCATTACTTATGTAATTAACCATATCACATAGAATTATTTTTTTCCATAAATTTCTTTTACAAAAAAGAGAGTCATTCAATTAAGAATGTCTCTCTTTCTAAAAATTCGAAGTTTCAACTCTTGTTCTCAAATTCTTTTCATTTATACCATTTTGACAAAAATTAAACTGTTGTCCCTCAATACATTTTGTACGATCTACTACTTGCCCTAAATGATAGCTTGTATGCTCAACCAAATGTAATAGACTTTGAAGATCAATATGCCTTTTTTCTTCCCAGACCTGTATATATGCTTTGCCCCACTCATCAAATATTTCTTCAACAGTTTTTAACAAAGCTTCAGAGCTTATTTGTTTCACTGGAAAATATTCTTCAATTCCATTTTCAAAAACTGTATTTGGATCCTTATAACGCCTTGTATTTCTCTGTAAATGTTCACAAATATGTAGTACGATTCCACCAATTGAATTAACAGAGGTCTCTTTTTTCCACAAATCTTCTTCACTAACGAGCCTAATTGCCTGTACTAATTTAGGTAAATAATGATCCTGCATTCTATGATAAGAAATTTTGTATACTAACTCCATCTTCTCCCCTCCATTATTTCAACTGGCTCACTGGATATTTAGCAAATAAAGATTTCCGAAAATCTTTATCTTCCACAAGCATTTTAATTTTTTCTTCATTGCCGTTAAAGAACTTTATAACTTTATTTTTATCCCATATATCTTTTTCTTTTGGAAAATCATCGAATTCCCTATGCAAAATTGATAACATTTCTTCCCTCGTTATCTTAAAGTTTTTATTTTCCATTTGAAACTCATAAGCTTTTGCGTTTGGTACTAAAATTACTAGATAGGTAGCATTAAAGAGAAAATTCTTCTTCATCGTATCTTTCTCATCAAACCAATACGTCTCAATCATTTCTTCTGTAAGAGCTCCACTCTCTTTTGCACCATAGTTCACTTTTATATTTTCATTTTCTAAACTTATACTTTGAACTGTTCCACCACCGGGTAAATGATTAACAATTGCAACCACATCTGAATTATTACCAACGTATGTCCCAGTATATTTCTTAAAATCATCTGACCTAACATCATATATATCTTTTATTCTTTCTCCGTTAGAACAAGCCGCAATGAATAAAAAAATTGTTAGCATAACGATTATGTTATGATGCATATATTTCATTTAGCATCCCCCATTTTTATCGATATTTCGTTAATTACAATATTTACTTTCAAATCCCTTTTTAAATATACGCATTTTAATCAAAATTAAAAATTTTCATTTTTTATGTTTACAATTATCCATTAATTGTATATACTTACTAACGTAAGAAAAAAATTCTAAAAGGAGGTCGAAGGAAATGATGAAATTACAATTACATGCATTAACTTTAGCGTTAACTGCACCTGTGTTTTCTGGACAATTAAATATGAATTCGACCACCCTAATGGAGAATTGAAAATCGTACTTTATTTCATTTAATTCATAAATTCGCCACAGGAGGTCGTATACTTTCCTGTGGCTTTTTCACGCCCAGCCATAGGAGAACTGTATCTTCCTGTGGTTTTTTTGCGCGATTTTTTAGTCTCTTACATTATTTTTCTAAGAAAGGAGCAACATTCAATGACTATTAGCGTATTGTTTTTAAGTATTACGATTCAAAGAAATACAATTTCCAAAGATGAAATTCTTCATAATGAGCAAATTGAAAAAGCTATGAATGATGTTAAGGAGCGCCAAGCACTTTACTGTGATCACCTGTAATTCCTTTTTGAAAGGAGGAATTCATTTATGACTTTTCATATTTTCTTTTTTACGACTGTGCTTCAAAAACATACTTTATCTGAAACTGAAATCAATCGTAAACAACAGTTAAAACAACTGACTGATAAAATAACTGACATTAAAAGTTCATACTACACTCAAATGTATTAAAAATATATTTTAAAGGGGTAATATATTCATGAAATTTAAAGCATTCTTTTTAACAATCACCATTCAAAAACGTAAGCTTTCACAGAAAGAGATTTTACGTGAACAACACATCCAAAGCATTATGGACGAAGTAAAAGAGCGCCAATCTTCTTATTACACTCGTCTTTTCTAAATCACTTATAAAGGGGTAATTATTTTATGAAATTTAAAGTATTCTTTTTAACCATTACCATTCAAAAAAATAAATTTTCCGAGTCTGAAATGCTTCATGAGCGACAAATTAATCAGGCTATGGATTCTGTAAAAGAAAGACAAAGTCATTACTGTAGTCACCTATAATTTCTTATTACACTCGTTTTTTCTAAATCATTTATAAAGGGGCAATTATTTTATGAAATTTAAAGTATTCTTTTTAACCATTACCATTCAAAAAAATAAATTTTCTGAGTCTGAAATGCTTCATGAACGACAAATTAATCAGGCTATGAATTCTGTAAAAGAAAGACAAAGTCATTACTGTAGTCATCTGTAATTCCAATTCGAAAGGAGGAATTCACATATGAAGTTTCACCTTTTCTTTTTAACCATTATCATTCAAAAAGAAACAATATCTCAAAATGAATTAAAACAAGAAAGACAATATAAACAAGTTATTAATGAAATTCGAGATCGTAGAAGCAAATACTACACTCACCTTTAATCGTTTAACTATATGGAATTGAAAGGAGTCGATTATGATGTTGATAGCACGCTGTAAGGAAATGATTTGGATAGTTCAGAGGGATTCCACATAGTTTTATAGAGCTTATACCACACAAGTTTATCACTGAATTTGATGTATAAAAAATATATAATAAAATCAAATCAACCCAATGTTAATTATTTATTTATAAACAAAAGATACACCACTTAAAAAGCGGTGTATCTTCCTCAGTTTTTACTATTTTCGGTTACTTCTCTTCGTCTTAAACAATCTCACTAAGTTCGAAACAACTGTTTTTGTTACTGCATAAACTGGTACTGCTAAAATCATTCCGATGATTCCAGCAAAGTTTCCTACCCCTAAAATTAGGATAATAATTGTTAATGGGTGGATGTTTAATTTCGAGCTCATAATACGTGGTGAAATAATATTACTTTCAAACTGTTGTACAATTGTTACGATAATAATTACGTATAAGGCTTGCATCGGAGATACGAACAGTCCTACAATAACAGCTGGTGCTGCCCCGATAAATGGACCTAAGTTAGGAATGATGTTTGTAAATGCTGCGATAATTCCTAAAACGAAAGCGTACGGTAAATCGATAATTAAATAACCGATAAAAGTAAACGCACCTACAAATATACAAACGAGCGCTTGCCCTTGAATATATGCAGATAATGTTTCGTTCGTTTCCTTAATGATACGAAGCCCCTCTTCACGGTAAGACTCTGGTAATAAACTTACCGCTTTTCCTGGAAAGGCATGTCCATCTTTAAACATGTAAAATAAAATGAACGGTACAGTAAATACAACTAATGCAACGTTCGTGATAATACCAAATAAAGCCGTTGCACTCGACGTAATTGTATTTGGTATATCTTTTAAGTATTCAATCGCATTTTTTTCAATTGTTTCAATGGAAACGTAGTTTTGTGTAGATAACCATTCAAACAACCTATGATGTGATAATTCTTGTATGTATACTTTTCCCTCTTTTATGTAGCCTGGCATATTTTTTACTAAGTCCATTAGCTGTTGTGAAATCGTAGGAACAACTACTCCAACGCCAACCGCAGTTAATGTTATGATAAAAAGATATAACAGCAATATCGCTAAATTTCTAGGTACTTTTTTATTCTCCAAAAAGATTAATACAGGATTAAATATGAAGTATAAAAAAAGCGCGATTAAGATTGGGAAAAATAATGTTGATATGAAGATACCAATCGGTTGAAATAAAAATGATATTTTTGTGCAAATAAATATGATTCCTACAACCATTAGCACTTCTAATGTCCAAAAGTGCACTTTTGATTTCAAAAAAACGGCCTCCTTTAAACTAGCACTTCTCTTCATTGTACCAAAATAAGTATGAATTTCACATAATATTTTCCTTTACAATATTCCAAAATACCGATAAATACACTACAATGAGATTACATACAAATTTGCAGGTAAAGGTGATAAAAATGACACAATGCATCATATGCAGAAAAGATACGAAAGAACTTAGTGAACAATATGTCATTCCAGAAATATTATGTGGATATTATTTCACAAACTCAATTTGTGATACTTGTCATGAACAAATGACAACAAATATTGATCGTCCTTTAATTAGGCATAAATTGAGTCAATTTAAGATTGAACAAATGAAAAGACAAATTGATTCCCCACTCTATACGAATGAGCACGGTGAGGAACTTGCGGCTGCTGAGACTGATGTTGTCGAAGTAAGCGACGAAATTCTTTATTCTAATGCATTAATTATGAAACTATGTAAAAAGCACGATATTTCCTTACATAATGAAATTTGGAAAGAGGAACGTGTAACGAAAGTAGCGAGTTCTATTCAACGGGAATTACTATTAGATAACCGTAAATATAAAATGAGTATATTAAAAATGGCTTATACATTCGCTGTACAAGCAGTTGATGGCTACTTTGAAGATCAAGATGCGATTGATATTTCTACCATTCTCTCAAATGCAGATTTCGTGGAACTAAAAGAAAAAAGTATTGTACGTGATTTAAGCAAAAGTTCTTTATGGAATACGTTAAATACAAGTAGTGAAAATCATTACTTTATTTTACTTAGCGATAAAGACGGTCTGTTTTGCTTCATTCGTTTGTTTGACATCTTTGATGTTGTCGTTCATTTATCAGAAAAAAGATTTGACCTTCCATCACCCATTGTCGGTGTAAATAATGTGAATACACAGAAATTTTATGTCCAAAGTTTAAAACAGTATATGGATGGGCTGTTCAAAGAAAAAGCACCTACTATATAATAGATACCAGAACATATGGTCTCCTTTCTTGATGAAAAGACACTGTGTTATAATGAGTATGAAAAGAACAATACAATCACATAAACCAATTATAAATTGTATATAAATAAAAAAGACTAGTGTGCGGCTACACACTAGTCCACGTAACTTAGCAGATTGGATTGTTCATTTATCCTATTTGTTTCTTACAAACAAAACAACCCACATTCTATAGGCATAGGTGGGTTGTTATTTTTTGAGCTTGTCTATTAAAACGACGACGAACGTTAACAATGCAACGAGAAACAGTCCACCCTGCAGTAGCAACGCTATTTCACTCACGTATTATCACCCCCCTCCTACTCGGAGAAGTGATAATTAAACAACCAACCGCACCTTAAGTTACCCTTTGATTTTACCATATTTTCTAATAATTTACGATGAAAACCCGCAAGCGAATAACTTGCGGATTTTTTATACCCTATTAACAGGCAGTAAACAAAATGAAGCAATAAATAAGTGAAACTTTATTTCTCACTATTTTTTTAATGCATATGCATCAGCAATCATTTCACCAACAATTTTATTTTCTTCTTTCTTCTTGTCTTTCAATAATGGGAATAACAATTCTGCCACTTCATACGCTTCTTCTAAATGCGGATATCCTGATAAAACAAACGTATCAATTCCTAACGATTCATATTCTTTTATCCTTTCTGCTACTGTATGCGGATCGCCTACAAGTGCAGTACCTGCCCCACCTCTTACAAGTCCGATACCAGCCCATAAATTAGGGCTTATCTCTAACGACTCTCTCGTACCTTTATTTAAATGTGTCATCCGTTTTTGACCAACCGAATCATATCTTGCAAATGTCTTTTGAGCAAGCTCAATTGTTTCATTATCCACATATTGAATTAAACGTTCGGCCTCTTCCCATGCTTCTTCTTCTGTCTCTCTTACAATTACGTGTAATCTAATGCCAAATCGGACTGTACGCCCCTTCTCTTCTGCAAGTTTTCTTACTTCTTCTACTTTTTCTTTTACTTGCTCTGGCGGCTCTCCCCACGTTAAATATACATCACTATGTTCAGCTGCTACTTCTTTTCCAGCAGCTGATGATCCTCCGAAATATATAGGAGGATATGGCGTTTGAACTGGTGGGAATACAACTTTACTATCTGTAACTTGAATATGTTTTCCTTCTAAAGAGATCGTTTCACCTTGCAATGTCGATTTCCAAACTTTTAAAAATTCATCCGCTGCTTCATACCTTTCATCATGATTAAGATATAATCCATCTCCTTGTAGTTCAACTGGATCTCCTCCAGCTACTACATTAATAAGCAGTCTCCCATCTGAAATTCTATCAAATGTAGATGCCATCCTCGCTGCAACTGTAGGGGACATTAGTCCTGGTCTTACTGCTACTAAAAATTTTAGTTTTTCTGTTTCAGCAGCAAGAGCTGAAGCTAACACCCAAGGGTCTTCACATCCTTGACCAGTTGGAAGTAAAACACCCGTATATCCTAAATAATCAGCTGCCGCAGCAACTTGCTTATAATAACCATATTCAGCTGCTCTTCCTCGTTTTGTCGTTCCTAAATATCGACCATCTCCATAAGCCGGAATAAACCATAATAATTCCATGCCTTTACACACCCCTTATTTATTTTGAATCGTATACTAACACATTCTATATAAATTACCCCTAATAATTTATATGTTAATTCCCAGTCTCACCTTTAAAATTATCTCGCCATCTTAAAAACTTCGCTTCTAGTAAACGTACTAGAGAGTCAGAAAACTTCCCAACAAATGCAAAGATAATTATGCCGACAAATACGATATCTGTATTTGAAAATTGCCTTGCATCCATAATCATATAACCAATACCTTCTGTAGATCCCATAAGTTCTGCTACTACTAAACTCACCCATGCAACACCTAACGATAACCTTGCTCCTAGTAAAAGGTTAGGCAATGCAGATGGTAAAATGAGTTTCGTAATTAGTTTTCTTTTGCTAAACTCTAACACTCTCGCAACATCAAATAACTTTGAATCCACACCTCTAATACCTAAAAATGCGTTTACGTATAAAGGAAAAAATGCACCATCTGCAATTAATAACACTTTCGATGTTTCACCAAAACCGAACCATAATACGAAAAGTGGCGCAACAGCTAGATGAGGTACAGTTCTTAACATTTGCACAGATGGATCTAAATATTGCTCACTTCTCGTTGAAAATCCAACAATCGTTCCTAAAATGATTCCTAAGCCCCCACCAATAAAGAAACCAGCCGCAGCCCTGAATACACTAATACTTAAATGGCCGAATAACTCTCCTGTTTTAATAAGCTCTTGGAAAGCTAAAAAAATATCTAATGGTGTTGGTAAAACTGTTTTAGAAACAAGGCCGAATACGCCAGCTAACTGCCAAATTATTAATATAATAACCGGTATAGTAATCGCCCTTACTAAAACTTTTACATTTAACTTTCGCACATTCTTAACTCTGTTTTTCTCAATCGTTATACTCGCTGGTTTCATAACAGCTTTCGTATTTTCCACTTTACAAAACCTCTTTTCACTTCGCTTTCAATGCTTTTTCTACGAAAAAATTATCTACAACTTTTTCCGCCTTAATTTCTTTCTTTATAGAACCGAGCTTATATTGAAAATCCGCTGTCTTTTGTTGTTCTGCTATTATTTCCTTCGTTACCGGAACTAAAATTGGTTTGTCGTGATTAAACACTTCTTTTACGATCTCCGCATCTATCTTTTTTACAGAAGTATATACTTTTATTGCTTCATCTAAGTTAGCATCTTGCCATACACGTGCTTTCTCATAAACTTTGAGGAATTTCTCAACTAATTCTGGATGTTCTTTCGCAAATTTTGTTCTCGTAATTAAAAATTCTGGTGAAGAGACATTTAATGTTTCACCGTCTGCAATCACCTTCGCACCTTTATTTAACGTATGTAATGATATGAAAGGGTCCCAAATCGCCCATGCATCTACTGATCCTGATTCGAATGCAGGCTGCGCTTCATCTGGTTGTAATTGAATGACATTTACCTCTTTTGCATCAATCCCTTCTTTATCAAGTGCTCGATACAATAAATTAAAGGCACTACTTCCTTTTGCTACTGCAATTTTTTTACCTTTTAACTCTTTTACACTCGCAATCTTGCTATCTTTTTGAACGAGAATTCCAGTTCCTTTTCTCGCATAACTTGTATTGGCGATTTCGGTAAATCCAATACCTGCTGCTTGCGCTGAAATGACTGGAGAATTCCCTACTTCACCAAAGTCTAATCGGTTTGATGCGATTGCTTCAAAATAAGGAGGTCCACTTTGGAACTCTGTCCATTTCACTTTAACTCCTTCTTTTTTAAACTCCTCTTCAAACCACCCCTTTTTCTTTGCTAGTAATAGCGGGCTTAACCCTTGCTGTATACCAATTTGTATTGTTACATCTTCTTTCTTACTACTTGCTGTACTTTTTTCACATCCTAATAAACATACTGATATAGCTAAAGCAAAAGAAAGAATTTTAAATTTTTTATACATATAAAATCACCCTTTTCCTATATACTTGTTTGAATCAACCCTCCATATTCAAACTGCTGTAATACTTTCGTTCGAAGTTGTTGGAACGATTGAGAAGTTTTATTTCGCGGATAAGGCAAATTATTTTCAATCACTTTATGTATTTTCCCTGGTTTTGCACTCATAATGATGATTCGGTTTGAAAGATATATCGCTTCGTCTATATCATGTGTAACGAATATCATTGTTGTTTTCTTCTGCTCCCAAATATTTAGCAATACTTCTTGTAAATGACTTCGAGTAAAAGCATCCAGCGCTCCAAAAGGTTCATCAAGTAATAATACATTTGGATCTCTTAATAACGCTCTCGCTATCGCAACACGTTGTGACATCCCGCCTGAAATTTCTTTCGGATACGATTTTTCAAAGCCATCTAACCGAACGATTTCAACCCATTCTCTCACCTTATCTTTCACATACTTATCTTTTAACGACAAATCTGCCGCTATATTTTCTTCAACTGTTAACCATGGAAAAAGCCTATGTTCTTGAAAAATAAAACCTTGTTTCTTGCTCGTTTTTAAGATAGGCTCCCCGTCAATAACAACTTCACCTTCAAAATCATTATCTAGACCTGCAACAATTTTTAGTAATGTACTTTTTCCGCACCCACTCGGACCAATTACTGTAACAAAATCCCCTTCCTCTAATTGAAAATTAATATTCTCTAGCACTTGAACCGTACCAGTTTGTTTCAAAAAATATTTTGATACCCCATCAATTGAAACAGTCATTTCTTCCCCTCCTTAAAATGATTCATATAAATGAACAGATTCAGTATTTGTGCAATAAAAAAACCAAAGGCATTTTATCTGTTGATAAAATGCCTTTGGTTTCTCCAATCAGCAATACGTTATGGAATTAAGTACATATTATACAAATATTTCCGATAAGTCAACTAGGTTTTATTAAAACATACATATGATTTGTTTGAACATTTTACTTTTGTTTATTTAAACGATATCGTTTACTTACTATTTTTTCTGATCTTTAATCCACTGTAACCAATAAGAAAACTCACACGCTAAATGCATTTGATGGGATTTAATTAGACTATTAGGACAAAGGGCTGGGAACTCAACAACTAGACTTACTTCTATCCCTGTATCAGTATCTTTAAATTGATGTCGAACTCCACCAATAGTAGTACCATCTTTCATACGTGCAACACCTGTTGATTGGTATTGATAAGATTTATCTCTCGGTGTTTTCAATCCGGTTTCGTCACCAAAAACAATGAAAAATTGAACTGGAAACGGAGAATTACCAGTAGTTTCGATAACCTCTAATTCATTTTCCCCAAAGGGTCTTAGTACATAGTGATCAGGACAAGCAGATAAATTCACTTTGTTATTTTCACGTGATTGTTCAAGCATCAAACTATCAATTCCATGTATAGCTACTTCTGCTGTAATCCCGTCTAAATAAATACTAGTTTTTGAAAATTTTCGTCTATCGCCAGATAAAAGAGTACAGATACGCATACCTAATGCACTTAATCTAAGTTTTGATTTCAACTTTTCGTACATTTCATTGTATGTATATCGCAACTTTATTTCCGTTAGCTGTTTTATCATGACGTCTGTATCATTTATTTCAAGCTCTTTATGTCCTAATGTATATAATACTTTTTTTATCCGTTCTCTTTTCCATTTTATAAGTTGCTCTTGTGAGATATTATTTCCATCGATAATAATTTTCATAAACTTTCTCCTTCCTTTTGATTGTATCGTAGTGTAGTTAATACTAAATTAACCATTTCATGTTTTGTATCTAGATTCAACTTTACTTCTGAATGAGCAATACTGTTAAGACCGTATAAAATAAATCCAGAAGCTAATAATGAGTTATCAGTATAAAAAATCCCTGTTTTCACTCCCTCTTCAATTACTTGTCTAATTAACGGTTGCATACGTGCGAATAATTTCTGTTCCAGTTGAAAATGTTGTTCCGTCTGAAACGAACTCACATTTTTATAGGGTGCTAACTTTTCAATAAATGTCCAAAATATATCTAGTGAATCTTTCATCTTTTGCATGACAGACCGTTCATTTGAAACAAGTATTTCTTCAATTAACTCCATATTTTTCACAATACAGTCATTTAAAACTTCATCAACAAAATTCTCTTTAGACTTGAAGTAATAATAAAATAAGCCCGTTGCTACACCTGCATGATTCACAACATCTTTTATGCCAAATCCTTTCATACCATTTTTCATATATAGTTCAAAACCAATATCCATTAACTCTTGGCGTCTTACATCTGGTTCTTTTGATATTCTTTTCATACGTCATCTCCTACACTGTTTTCACCACGACTGAATCTGATTCAATCATAAACGACTGAACTTGATTCAGTCAATATTGTTTCATAAATTTAAAATCGATTTAATAACTAAGCGACGAAATTTCTACAAAAAAAGAGTAATCTCAAGAGATATGCTACTAACCTTAGATTGATCAAAAAAGTTAGATCATATAACTTGAGACTACTCATTTCCATTCAAAATATTTATGTAATTAAATTTTATTTCCTCCGCACCCTGGCTGTCTCCAAAACTATTGGTGGAAGCTCTTTTTGAATGATTTCTTTTAATTCATAAAGAGCTTTCTTCACATAACCACCTTCGAAATTTCCTAATGGTTCTGGTAATTCATCCTCATCCAATATGAAGTATTCTCCATTTGGAAGTACCATAATATCGATGATTAAATCTTCAAAGGAAACCACTTCATCTTTTATTTGTGTGTTTTTTACGATATTAAAATAGGAACCTAAATACTTTCCTTTTATATCTCTCCATACGTATAAATTGTACGGACGATCTCTCCAGTAATATGCGATTGTATAACTCCCTTTTGGGATTGTTAACTTAGTATCATTTGCAGTCATTGTAAATGAATACTGCACCTCGTGAAATAAAACGATACTTTGTGATTGCTTTTCAAGTAATAAGCAATTGTGATCTACTATTGTTGAGTTATACCGGATTTTTCTTTCTATAATTTCAATTTTCGATGTAAGTAACTTATTCATTATTTTGTTTCCCCTTATGCTAGTTCTATCCTCAATTATATCTATTTATGTAGTGATAAAGAAGTGTATAGTTTTTTATATAATGATTTATACAAGTACATAATAAAAACTCCTTCTTATTTAGAAAGAGTTTTTCACTATCCATGTTTCATATTTTTTCACTTCTAACGGAAACTCATTTGTTTTCATGCAACTAACAGTACTATTACTCATGTTTTAACTTTTCCTTAACCGCATCATAAAATTTTCGTTCTTCATCAACATTTAAGTAAACACGACTTACTGTTTTAGAAAAGCCGTATAACAACTGCGCTTTCACTGGCTCTTTTAATGTTATTTCAAAAGTAGCAGGTTCTTTTATGAACTCCATAACAGTTGCATCCAATACCTGCTTCCCTTCTTTTGCCGTTAGCAATTCACCCTTGTAGAACGCAATATTATCAATTTGTGTAAATGGCATAACAATTTTCTTTCCTAATCCGATTTGAATGATTACTTGTTCTTCTGTTACGACAAGTGGATTTTTGCGCATCGCTTGTATTTCAGCTATAAAATAAATCATCGCGTATACATTTAAAATAAGTAAAATCCATGCTATTACTGGATTCCACTGATGTAGTAAATAATGAAAACCAATGCTTTCAATTGCTGTTGCGTGAATAATCATGATATACACACCTATAGCACCAGTCTTTTTATGATATGAGTATACAGATTTACCTGTTGGTACTTTTTCACGCCACGATAAAAACGCATAATAGATTAACTTACACTCTGTTAGAATGACATCTATTAACTTACCTCTTTTCATAGTAGTGTCAAACGCTGCATCAATTGCATAAGAAAAGGAATAATTTTCTCTTCTATATTCTTTATATTTTTTTATTATTTTAGGAAGCACTCTAACAATTTTATAGAGAAGGAATAATTCTAGACCTACAAATGCAATTTCAGCCGCAACAATAATATAAGAGATGAATGAAAAAGCTTGTAAATAATCACTTGGAATAATAAATCTTGCAAAAATATAACCAGCTATTACAACAGGAACTATATATGTTAACGAGTATCTTTTTCGAATAATGAAGAAATATGTGATGATTGGAATGACAAACAAGCAATCTAATAATGACCCAAGCACAACTTCTTTCGGCGCAACTGGTACAATTGGAAGGGCATACAATAAATAGTTTGATAGCATAATTAAAGAGACGAGTCCAATCCAAATGCCTTTTCGCCTTCGTGATAGTGTAACCTTCATACGTTCACTCCTTTATTTAAAAACCTCATTTAAATGGTCTTTATAAAATGAAATGGCACGTTCAAATTCTTTTACTTCCTCTACTTTCACGACAGTTTCAAGTAATAATTTCATCGCTGATTCGTGATCGTTTACGTTATATTTTGCTAATGATAAAAATACTTTCATCGGAGCGTTCTCTGGAAATTTTTTCACCCCAGCTTCTAATACTGTAATTGCCTTTTCATATTCCCCTATACAACGATATGTACTTCCTAAACCAATATAAGCACCGCAAAGCGATTCGCCATCAAGTCCATTTGCGATTGCCTGCTCATAATACGGAACTGCTTCTGTTTCTAGCCCCATTACATCATGTATCCACGCACACTGATACAGTACTTCTGCATCCTTTGTAAAGTTTGTTAATCCTATAAGCATCTCTTTAGACTGCGCATATTTCTTTTCATTTCTAAGTTTAATAGCTTGCTTTAATAAATGTTCCATAGAATCCACTCCTCACCAATTACTTCTGTGTATAGCTCTTGATTGGTATACGCTTCACATTCGTGTAAAAGTAAAATTCCCACCAATTAAAGTTTCGCTTACTTATTACTATGCGGATTCATTCTCATCTAAAAACTTAATTTTAAAAAGCAGTGACACGATTACATAATACCTCTAAGCTTTTGACAATTTCTTTCGCTGTTTCATCTTTCCCATTACACAACTTCCCTTTACCATCCTGTCCAATTACATAATGCACAGCCCCGCGCGAATATAAAGAATGTGGTGAATTCGCAATCATTACATTCGCCCTTGCTTCTTTCATTCTATTTTTTGCTCTTTCAAACAGTTCTTCTTCATTTAAATCACTTTCAAGTTTAAAACCAACAAGTACTGTTTCTGGGTCCCATTCTTTTATTTGTTTTAATACCTTTGGAGCCTTTTGAAAGTGAATAATCGGTGCTATATCACTTGAAATTTTTCCGTTCATATTAAGAACATTACCATCTTGATCACAAATTTTCTCTACAATCCAATCTGATCCAGCCGCTGCCATAATGACTGCATCAACCTTTTCATGTGATATGATACTTTTCATTTTATCTTGTAAATCAACGATTCCTTCAAATGGATGTAATTCTAACCCTCTATGTACATCACTCGGTTTCTCCGCAAAATAACCGTGTAAATATATAACATGTGCCCCTTTAGCTAGAAGTTCTTCTGCGATTATCCTTCCGATTGTACCTTTGGCCATATTCGTATGCCCGCGTACTTGATCCCATTTTTCTAGACAACCACCGCTCGTAATTAATACCTTTTTCCCCTTCATTGTAACCATCCCTTACTAATTTTTCTTACGAAACCATTCTGTTCCAAAGTCAACTATATCACGCTGTTTCATTAGACGACACGTTGCATTCCCTATCTTCCCATTTTTTACAGTTCCTTTTCGCTCAAACTCCACACCAATTTCTACAAACTTCTCAGATTCGTAATCCATTTCAACAAACTCTTTCCACACTCTTTCACCGTTTTCTATAATAGGTGCTCCTACTTGTATTAACTCACATGCACCAGAACGCACCTCGGATAAATGAACAGACGTATTGGAATCATATCCAACACCAATTAATAATACGTACCCGTCTAAATCATATATTTTTCTTAATGGAGATTCTTCTCCAAAGCTCATTGATAACGAATGGTTCATTGTTATTTCTACTGCATGTTTTCCCCATGCAGCAAAACTTCCTAACGGATGATTACTACGTACTACATTCGGATATGTACGAAAACATTCAACTATTTCACCCATTCCCCTTGTTGGAGTTATACGTGAATCAAATGCTGGGACGTTATCTCGGATAATTTGCCACCAGTCTTCCGGTACAGGTGGTCTTGACCAATGTTTCGGATCGGACAAATCCGAAGATTGCGTTGGCATTATTATCGTTCCTTCTTCCGTAACAACTTTCATTAATGCTTCTACTACAGCAACCGCACCACCAGATATCCATCCGATAGAACTTAGTGATGAATGAACGATAATTGTCATTCCTTTTTCGACTCCTAATGCTTTTAAATCTTTTGTTATTGTTTCGATTGTATTTGGAAATTGTGTACTTGCTACTATTTCATTCATTTTCATATTGGTTCCCCCACTAGCCACGTAAATTTAAACTTTTATATAAATATATTATCATATTTTTCTCAATTTTTAACTTAATCATATTCATTACTACAAAAATATGTATATTATTATACTGAAGCCTCAAAACTCTATTAAAATCGTAGATAATGATGAGCGAGGGTTTTTTTGAAATGAAGAAAAATGTACATCCTATTTTTTCAAACTATACTCCATATGCATATTTTTATACTATTTTTCCATGTAACAATGAAGTCTTTCTATCCCTGGATATTTTTCTCCTAAACTTTTAACTTGAAAACCAATTCTTTTATAAAATTCTACCGCCCCATCGTCTGTCTCCGCTTCTATATAAGTCAATTGATATATCCTTACCACTTCTTTAATCATTTGCAGTGCAATTCCTTTTTGACGATAATCTGGAGCCACTGCTATATGACATATGCGTGCTTTAGTTTCTCCGATTATTTCAATACCTAGACAAGCTTTTTCTTCATATTTGTACAAAGTCCCTTTATTACTTTGATAAAATATTACTGCTTTCTTTAAGCTTATTTCATTTGGACCGACGGCATATTGTAGCACATTTAATATTGAATCTTTCTCAATTTGTTTAACACACTGTAAATTCATACTTTCATCCCTTTCTATGAAAAAAGACTAGCTCTTAATAAAAAGAGCTAATCTCATTACGCCGTTATTTTTTCTTCTTTTTTTACAACGACAGCCACATAACTATGAAGTATCATTCCAATAATAACGAGACTCATACCAATCCAAGATAATGATGATGGAATTGGTGCAGATAACCAGATCAACTCTCCTACTAGCGCAAATAAAACTTCACCAGACTGCGTCGCTTCCACTGTTGCTAATTTTTGCGGATCATCTTTCACAAGATCTGTTGCAAAGAAAAATAATACTGTCGCGATTAACCCAGAGCTAACTGCTACAATAAAACATTGAAAAACTTGGCTACTTGACGGTAATCCGCCTGTTGATACTTCGTAACCAGATAATAAAAACCAAAATGGTAAACTTGCTAATGTCATACCGAGTACTCGCTGAAATACATCTAATTCCCCTTTACAAACTTGCATCATTTTTCTATTTCCAAGAGGATACGCAAATGCTGCAATAAGTACAGGAACTACACATAAAACGGTTTCACGAATACCTAATGAAGAAGCATGTTCTACTTGCATGAGAACGACACCGAATAAAATAATGCCCGACATTACTAATTCCTTCATCGGAAGTTTTTTATGTAGTGGATCCACCGCAAAAAATGGTGTTAACAAAATCCCTGCAACGATTGTAATTTGCCATGTTGATGCAACGAGCCAACCCGGTCCGAACGCTCCAGCAAAACTAAGCGGTGCATAAAAGAGACCAAATCCAACGATACTCCACACTAACCATTCTTTCGGATTGTTTTTCATATATTGAAAGAGTTGCTTTAAGTTCCCTCTATACATAACAATAAGTAATAGCATTGGAACCATAAAATAATACCGTAATGATGCACTCCAAATCCAGCTTCCACCTTCTAAGTCCATTGCCCTGTTTAAAACAAAAGTAAAGGCAAAGAAAAATGATGCCAGTATCCCTATAACAATTGCTTTCATTGTAAAACCCCTTGTATTTAATTTTTTATCTCTATGACATATATTTTAGTATACGCGATGAAAAATCTACATTCAAACTTACATTTCACTTTAGGATGATGAAGGAATTGTAGTAGATTTACATGGGAATAAAGTGCATTGGTATGAAATCGAGGCCGTTACATGTCAAAATTTTCAAGGGTCAAAATCTACTTTAATCTCGCCCCACTATACTCACCATGAAAATATACGCATCCGCTATAAAAGATGGCTACCAACTATTGCACATTCAATTTACTGGTTTTCTATTGAGAAACCAAAAGATTATCATAAAAATTTAATGATAGCTTGGGAAGAAAAGCGAACGAATAAAAACAAACGCCTCCTTTAATTATTATTTAGGGGCGTTCGTTCATTCAAAAATTAAAGAATATGTAGTTTATATTCTCTGTATAATTTCTTCAATCGACTTATATGGGCTTGATGATACCGATTATGATCTGCTATATGCCATATTCCCCATCTTATTGTCGCAGTTTCGCCTTTTTCATACAAAACTTCCTCTCTTAAAAGAACAACACCATATGTTCATCATCACTATACACACCATTCATTTTTATAGCCCTTTTTTCAATTCCGTATGTTTTAAATCCCATTGACTCATATAATCGTTTGGCTGGTTCGTTCGTTGACACAACCCCTAAATTCAATTGCTCTAGCTTCATCTCTTTTGCCCTTTCAATTGCTTTACGTATTAAATCACGTGCAAGACCACTTCTTCGATTTTCAGTATCTACATACATTGCAACGATATGTCCTTTATGCTTATATGCGTCTTTTTCTTCTGTTAATAAAGTAACAACCCCAACTAAACGATTTTCATTATTAAAAGCACCAAATGTAAAACTACTGTTGGATGAAAGATTACTAGCAACTCGTTCAAGAGGGTTTTCTTGACGTACTGCTTCTTCATAAGTCGTTATAAATGCTTCTGGATTTACTTGTAGTGCTTGTAAACGCAACTCCCAATATTTTTTTGCATCCGCTTTTGTAAGTAATCGAATCATTTTATTTTCCCCTTTTTAATTTACATAATATTTTTATAGGTTATTAATTTTTGATTCATACTCTTCTTTTAATATACTGTAACGATAGCGATGAATGAACTTTCCCTGTCTCAATCGATCATTTCTCATTAACCCTTCGCATACAAATCCGGCACTTTCATAACTCTTTTTAGCTTTTGTATTATCTTCATCTACACGTAACCAAATTTTCTCCAATTCAAACTGAGAAAAACCTATTTGTAACATGCTGTTTAGAGCTGCCATTCCAAATCCTTTACCCCAATAGTCTTTATTTCCAATCGCAATTCCTAGTTCAGCATTTTTATTTGTTTTATCAAAATTTTTAAGGTCTACCCATCCAATATGTATACCTGTCTCAGTAACGATTGCCCTTTGTTCATAACCATTTTTTCGGCTTATACAAGCTTCAATCCAGTTTCTCGTATCTCCACGAGTGAACGGAGGATATTGATCTGGTAAAACTAAATGCTTTGTTACATCTCTATCTAATGACCATTGATAGCGATCTTCTACATCATCTAGTGTCAATTCTCTTAATTGAACATATGGTACATTCATTTTTTTCTCCTCTCTTTATTTACCAATAGAAAATCCTTCGAACACTCTCCCACCATACTGTTCTAACGTCTTTTCTATAAAATGAATTAATTCATTTTTCCCTCCCGTTTTATAAAAATGATCAAAAGCGGCTACAAATTTGTTTGCATATTGCTCATCATATCTTTTTAGCACTCTAATAAACCATTTTGAACTCCCAAGCCACTTACCATTTACTCTTAATACATATTCATGTACTAAATCGGCTAATAAATTAGCGATAAACAATTCTTCTTCTCTTTTTGTTGCACCAATAAAGTCATCTAAAGTATCCGTAATAAAATATCGCTTCTGCTTAATCGTTTCTTCGGTCCATTTAGCCGGTCCTTTATGTAGTAAATCATTCGCTTCTTTTTTTAATTTCTCAACAATTTCCTGTTCCCCTTTCAAGGCAATCCCTTCTGAAACTAATTGTGGTAACGACGGTCTCCCTCGATCACAATCCATTTTGAAAAAGGTTTTATATGTTTCGAAATTATGAACAAACACCTCAACAGGCCATCCATTACTATAGAAAGATTCTCTATAGCAAGAAGTTAAACTTTGATCGACTATTACAATGTCAAGGTCAGATGTTTTCGTCGCTTCTCCTCGTGCAACGCTTCCGCCGAGTAAAGCTACATCACAATTCGGAAATTGTAATGTAATTATGTTTTGTGCTGCTTCAATTGGTTTCATAACCGATCCTCTTTTCTTATTTCACTTTCTTTTTTTCAGCTCTTTCTCTCGCTTTTTTTATATAGCTTTCTGCATCTGGTGTTTTACATGATGTTGCACCATGATCAACCTCTATTTTTCCAATTTTACTTGCAATTTCAATCGCTTGTCGCTCTAAGTCTTCATTACGAATTCCTATTGCGATTAAAGCACTATTCATCGCTTCTTTTTTTCTATTTTTTTCATTATGTATATTTTCTTTAATCTCTTCTAAGTACGGAGAGAAGAAATCATCATGTAACGTTTTATTTTTAATCGCTATATTTGCTAATAAAGACCAGCCAGCTCTTCCAATCCATTCATCATTAGACTTTGTCCACTCTTCCATTCTTTCTATTGCAATTGGCGAAGTACATATAGATGTCATAAGAACATCCATTAAACAGTAATAATCAACATCCTGAATCCAACTATTAAGCTGTTCTGTCGTTATTTTTTTCGGGTCTAAAATATAAGTTGCTAATGTCATTGCGTCCATATTTTTCGTTTCCCACAATTCAACTGCTAAATCGTGATCTTTTTTTATCTTCTTTTTTAACAATTTTAAATTCGCAAAACTAACTCCAAATAACGGCTCTTTCGCTCCGTGGTTTTTATACGTTTTTCGATTTTGTTCTGTTCCATATTCCTCTAGTTGCCGCATTACTTCCTCAAGTAACATATACCCACCTCTTTATCTTTTATGTTGACTGTATATATGTATGTACGATATATTCTACATTTATTTATTTTTAAAGTACGGTATGTGAAATTTTTAAACATTGCACAGCTATACCATCAAAAAACTGTACATGTTAAACATACAGTTTTTTGATGGTATCGATTTTGCGTAGAATAAGATATAAACTACGAAAGAACTTTTAATAAGATGTGTATTTCCAACATGTTTAGAAAACGCTTCAAAATGGTTTACTATCATACTTTTATACCTCCTTCATAAATTATGTTTACTACATTTGTTCTTAGCCAAAATACTTTCTACATTTTAATAACTCTCTCAATAAAAATTTCTTATATAAAAATCCCTACAAACACTGTAGGGATTTATGTCTAAATCATTTTGTTACACTCTATTTCATATGAAAATAGTTTTCTTATTCAGATGCATTCATAAGCACAATTCTCCAACCGTCTGGATCCTCTATTGTGGTTCCTTTCTCTATCCAATACGGGTTTTCAGGTTCTACCTCATGATAGCCCATATTACTTAATCGATTCACTATCTTTTCAATTTCATCTTTAATAGGCATATAAAAAACTAGTAAATTATCTTTTGTCGGTGCCGGACATGGACTTCCATTAACATGTGTAGTAAACTCCAAATGATACTCTTCATCTGGTAAGCCAAACATAACCCCATCATATCCTTCATGATTGTGAAATTCCCCTATACGTTTTAAACCTAATCCTGTTTCATAAAAACTTATCACTTCTTCAAATTTATCTGTTGGTCTTGCAATTCTAAATTGAACCCAATTCTTCATGCAAATCTCCTCCTTTTCATTTTCCAAAGCTTTATAGTAATTAGTATAGGTTACATATATTCCCTTTAACATCCCTCATTAGTGTGAACTTCCTAAGTTGAAAGACCTATTAGTTAATAAACAATAGGACTTTAGTATAAAATTCATATAAAATTAGTTATATAAATATAGAGATGAATTACAAGCTATTACGTATGAAATAGTTCTCCTTGCAGGGCCTTTATATACCGATCAGCAGATCTTTGTACAGCTTTATTCGCATCTTCCACCACACCATGAAATGCATTATATAGTCGACTAAATTGGATATCTTTTACCTTCTCTGCCATATCTCTAACTTTATTCGCTGGTAATGGAATGAGATTGGGATAACTATACATAAAACTTACCCATTTCCGATCCGAAACTACTTGTATAATATCACCTGATAACAAAATACCTTTCCCTTCATTACCGTCTTTCCAATGTATAACAGTTCCACCCTTAAAATGGCCTCCTAAGCGATGCAATGTAAGTTCTTCCGATAATATCAGATGCTCCCCAGACCAAAATTTAATTTGCTTACTCGGACGAACCACCCACTCTTTATCATCTTCATGAATATAAATAGGTACATTGAATGTTTCCGCCCATTTAACTTGTGTAGAGTAATAATGTGGATGAGAAAGTGCTATTGCTTGAATACCACCTAAATCATATATACGTTGTATCGTTTTATCATCTAAATAACTAATGCAATCCCACATAACATTTAGAGTTTTACTTTGTATTAAAAATGCTGTTTGTCCAATCGCAAATTTAGGTTTAGTAGTAATGCTATACAAACCGCTTTCTTCTTTTATTATTTCGTTTTTGTATAAATTGCTATTTTGCATCGTTTCTAATGTTGTCCATGACTGCCCAATTGGATTAACATATTGTCTTTCCTCATTACAAATTTTACAGCGAGAAGGTGCTTCTTCATTTTCGGGATACTGTACTCCACATGTAGTGCAAATATAATTATCCATATTCCCACTCCTTTTTTCATGTAATTGTTTCTTTACCAATATTTTAATAAAAAACAAAAATATTCGAATCAATAATTGGAACGAAAATGAAATGATACGAAAGTATGATTTGGTGATTGAAAGTTTAAATAATAAAGTTTAAATTCATCCTATTTTTCAAAACTGCAATTGATATAAAATCTTGCATACTTTTGAGTAAACTTTTTTACACTTGTAAAAAAGTTTTTTTGCATTTCCCTACCTATAATTGCTAATATAGTAGAGTAGAACTTTTATAGAGAGAAGGAAAATTATGCACAATGGAATTCGAATGACAACTTTAGTAAAAAGGGCTATGTTAGTTTGTGCGGGGGTATTATTCACATACGAAGTGGCTTTTGGATCAGTACATACTGCTCTAGCTAGTACAGAGGATGAAGCAAAATCTGTTCAACTTGTAAGTGAGATTCAAACATCTCTTGCTCCGAAAGAAGCTCCAAAACATTATAACGGGCAAGTTAGAAAAGTCGCTTATTTAACATTTGATGACGGTCCTGGAAAATACACAGCTGAGCTTTTAGATATGTTAAAGAAAGAAAATGCAAAAGCAACATTCTTCCTAATTGGTTCAAACGTAAAAGCTTTCCCTGATCTTGTAAAACGCGAAGATGCTGAAGGTCACTACGTTGGGATGCACAGTATGACTCATAACTACAAGAAACTTTACACTGAAGGTCATTACGTAGATGAAATGAAGGAAGACCAAGGCTTAATCGCTGGTGTTTTAGGTAAATCACCAGTATTAACTCGTCCATCTTACGGCTCTATGCCAGGATTAAACGAAGCTCTTCGCAACAAAGTTGTAGAAAATGGCTTAAAAGTTTGGGATTGGACAATTGATTCTTTAGACTGGAAATATAACAAAATGCAAGTTGATGCTGCATCTGCTAAAATTGTAGAAAACGTGTTACATGGTGCTACAAATCCAACAGAAGTTATCCTTATGCATGATATTCATCCACAATCAGTAAAAGCAGTTCCTGGAATTATTAAAGGACTGAAAGAAAAAGGATATGAATTAGAAGCATATAATGAGAACGAACACTTCCCATTAAACTTCTGGCATGATAATCGTATGTAATGAAAAGACTTGATTTCCTTTAGCTGGGAATCAAGTCTTTTTATCATTTTGGGAATTACTCCTCGTATATTCGACTCAAACTCCCCCTTCTCTAATATCAATAAAAATTCAAAATCACATGTTATACTATAATTTAGTTTAAATAAGTAGGTGCCATATGATCGTATATACAGTACAAACTGAAGAAGCATGGAAACAATTTAAGAAACTTGGTTATTTAGAAGGTAATAAAGAATTCATCGATCCAGACGATGTATATTCATATGACTGGATGGTGCGCGTCGCTAAAACAAGATTGCCTCATTACGAAGGTAACTATCCTATTTGGGTCTGGGAAGCAAATAATTACCCAAATCGAAATCATAAAGCTTGGGGTAGAACAAATTCAAAAATGATAATTTTAACACTAGATGTACCGAAAGAATGGTTACTATGGAGCTATTTTGACTATTGGTGCTGTGCTATGACTGATGGATCAACATATTTACATACAAAAAATAAGTGTACTTTAGATGAATGGTATACATATATGGATAAAGAATACGGGATAATATTTGATTTCGACTATTTATTATCTCATCCTGATTGGTGTCTAGGTAAAGAGGATTCGTTAGAAAAACAAGGTGTTATCGGCAAAATACCCCTTTCCTTCGTGAAAAAAGTAAGACGTTTTCGTGCTAAGACAGATAAGTCTATTAGTAAAATCCGAAGTGATAACTGGGATAATAGAAAAGAAAACCGCATTAAAAAGATGAATCGAAAATTAAGAAAGCGAAACGATAAACAAAAAAGAATACAAAAGCGACTTATACGAAATTAAAACATATATCGAAATACAGTAAGAAATTATGGATTGAATATACAAATTCAATCCTATTTTTTATATTATCAACACTTTAGCACATATTACTCTTAAGGAGTGATATGTATATGGATTTTCTTTCAGCCGAATATTTGTCCGCCCTACTTGCCATCATTGTAATTGATTTAGTGTTAGCCGGTGATAATGCCATTGTAATTGGATTAGCAGCAAGAAGATTACCGAAAGATCAGCAAAAGAAAGTTATTATATGGGGAACTATCGGGGCAATCGCGATTAGAGCCCTCGCTACCTTAGTTGTTGTTTGGTTGTTAAAAATACCAGGGCTACTTCTAATTGGTGGTGTACTCCTTATATGGATTGCTTATAAATTAATTGCTGAAGGCAAAGATCATGATATTAAGGCCGAAGAAGGATTTTGGTCTGCTATTAAAACCATTATTATTGCTGATGCGTTAATGGGCATCGATAATGTACTCGCTGTTGCAGGAGCTTGCCCATGGTAACTTTTCTTTAGTAATCATCGGATTATTAGTGTCTATTCCAGTAGTCGTATGGGGCAGTACATTGATTTTAAAATGGGTAGATCGTTTTCCTGTCATCATTACGATTGGAGCAGCCGTTTTAGCTTATACTGCCGCGAAAATGATTGTAGATGAGAAATGGTTCGCTGGATTTTTCGAAAGTAACCCTTTCGTTAAATGGGCATTTATCATTATTATCATCATCGGTGTAGTTTTCTTCGGAAAGGCTAAACAAAAAGCAACAGCTGGTTCTGTCTCATAATGATGGTATATTTACAAATAAAAGGCGCTATTCATATGAATAGCGCCTTTTATTATTTATTTAGCTTCCCCTTCCGGAGTCGTTTTTACCTTCGTTTTGTTTTTATCGCGGTTGTTATAGTTATACTTCGAACGATCTACTGGAGTGAATCCTTCCGGTGTGTAGAATCGTAATAAGTCACCATTCACGACTTGGTCAGAGTATTTTAGTGAGTTTTGAACCATTTGTTCATTTTTCTTTATTTCATCTGTAAATTCTACAGGTTTTCCAGTAGTTGTATCATAGTATTTGCCGTTTAGTGCAGTAACTGTTGGGCTTACGTAGTTACCGTTACGGAACGCAACGACTTGTTTATGATCTGGTGATAATAAATCAGAACCGAATTGAACATAATTCTTTGTATCTGTACCTAGTAAGTGTAATAGCGTTGGAAGAACGTCAATTTCACCACCGTATTGATGTTGTACGCCACCTTTCACTCCTGGTACACGAACGATTAATGGTACACGTTGTAACTGTGCATTTTCAAATGAGTTCATTTCTTTATCCATTACTTTTGACATTGCTGCGTTATGATTATCTGAAATACCGTAATGGTCTCCGTACATAACAATAATTGAGTTATCATATAAACCAGATTGTTTCAAGTAATCGATGAAGCCTTTTACAGATTCATCTAAATAGCGTGCTGTTTGGAAGTACGTATCTACTGATGAATCACCTGTTGTTGCTGGTTCAATCGTTGCTTCTGCCTTATCGATTGGATAAGGGAAATGGTTCGATAACGTAATAAACTTCGTATAGAACGGTTGTTTCAACGTTTGTAATAACGGAATAGATTCATTAAAGAACGGTTTATCTTTTAACCCGTAGTTTACTACGTCTTTTTCATTCATATCGTAGTATGACGCATCAAAGAATTTATTAAAACCAAATGATTTATAAATATCGTCACGGTTCCAGAATGTTTTGTAGTTACCGTGGAATACTGCTGATGTGTATCCTTGTTGTCCTAAAATAGCTGGTGCTGATTGATACGTATTATGAGATTTCGTTGTAAAGACAGAACCTTGCGGTAAACCAAACATTGAATTCTCTAACATAAACTCCGCATCAGATGTTTTCCCTTGTCCTGTTTGATGGAAGAAGTTATCAAAATAAAGTGTATTCGCATCTTTTGTAAATGAGTTTAAGAACGGTGTAACTTCTTGACCATTTAATTTGTAATCAATTAAGAAGTTTTGGAATGACTCTAAATGAATGTAAATTACGTTCATTCCCTTTCCTTTACCGAAATACTCAGGATTTGGACTTGCATAAGTTGATGTTAAATAATTTCGTACTTCTGTCATATTATCGCCATCAGCTAATGCTCGTTCTGTCGATGCTTTCGCACTTTGAATTCCATCATAAATTGTGTAGTTGTATGCACCTAAATATTTCACAATATAATTACGGTCAAACGTTCTTGTTAATAATTCAGGACGGTCAGACTCTGCAAGACCTAAGTTAACACTGAATAATAAAATACCTGCTACAAATACTAGAGATAATTTATGCTTCGCAACACGAATTGGTTTTGGATTTGCAAATTTTGTTGCGACTAACACAATTAATATAATCGTGTCTAAGAAGTATAATGGATCATAAAGATGTAGCAACGCAAGAATACTACCACCTAAATCTCCAAAGTTATTCGTTTGTGTTAATGTCGGGAACGTAATAAAGTCACTGAAAAAGCGATAGTATACTACGTTTGCGTATAAAAGAATCGACAATAACAAATTAATGATAATTAACCAAATATAAGATCGTTTCCCTTTTGCAAATAATGCAAGTCCTAAAAATAGAACTGCTGAACTAAGCGGGTTAAAAAACAGCAAGAATTTTTGAATTGTGTTTGAAATTCCTAAATTGAATTCCGTTACATAAGCTGCATATGTTTTGAGCCACAATAAAATAACGGCAAACAGAAAGAATCCAAAATGATTGCTTAACACGCTTTTGCTCTTTAATAAGAACTGTTTCATTTCTCCACCTCTTTTGATCATCCAAGGCTTATTTTTTTATAAGTCTGTCTCTCTATTCAAATTTTCTTCTTCAAATAGATTATCTTTATTTAACTATATGAAGAATATTAGTAATTATAATTTGAAGCTAGTATTTATTCAACTATTTCTTTCTAGACATTTTGACCTTGGTTTCTATTTAACAAAATAAATTTGTAACATTTCCTGTTTTCTCCCAAGATTCATCCACTAATTATGACACCCCATACTATATACCTTTATAAACTCATTCGCAAACTATTCTATCTCCAAATTTGGTACATATTTCACATGACAAAATAATACGATTTGATTATATTACTCCACTTACATTTCCCTTCTTCAACTAACTCTTTAAATCTTAAAGTCATTACATCCCTTCATACATGAAAAAATTCTCCTGTTCATTAATATTATATTTGAATAATTATTCATTTGACCGACCAGCGATGTTACGTTTTCTCGACAAAAAAACTCGCTCTAAAAAGAGCGAGTTTTTTCATTATATATTATTGACCTTTGTACATTGCATCTACTTGTTTTTGAAGTTCCTCATTTTCTAAGAACTCATCATAAGTAGCCTCTTTATCGATTACACCGTTTGGTGTTACTTCGATAATGCGGTTTGCAATTGTTTGCACGAACTGATGGTCATGAGATGTGAATAAGATTGTACCTTTGAATGCAATTAAACCGTTATTTAATGCTGTGATTGACTCAAGGTCTAAGTGGTTCGTTGGATCGTCAAGTGTGATTACGTTCGCACCACTTAACATCATTTTAGATAACATACAACGAACTTTTTCGCCTCCAGATAATACAGAAACGTTCTTCTTAACTTCTTCACCTGAGAATAACATACGGCCTAAGAAACCACGTAAGAAGCTTTCAGACTCATCTTGTGGAGAGAATTGACGTAACCATTCAACTAAGTTGTAATCACTGTTCTCAAAGTACTTAGAGTTATCTCTTGGGAAGTAAGATTGAGAGGTTGTAACACCCCATTTGAATGAACCGCTATCCGGCTCCATTTCACCCATAAGAATTTTAAATAATGTTGTCATCGCAATATCGTTACGGCCGATAAATGCAACTTTATCACCTTTATTTAAAGTGAAGTACACATTATCTAACACTTTTTCACCATCAATTGTTTTAGAAAGACCTTCAACAGTTAATAAGTCATTTCCTACTTCACGCTCAGGTGTGAAGCCAACGAATGGGTAACGACGTGATGACGGTCTAATATCATCTAATGTAATTTTGTCTAATAATTTTTTACGAGAAGTTGCTTGTTTCGCTTTAGAAGCGTTTGAACTAAAGCGTGCAATGAAGTTTTGTAACTCTTTTACTTTCTCTTCTTTTTTCTTATTAGCATCTTGTGTTAATTTTAAAGCTAATTGGCTTGACTCATACCAGAAGTCATAGTTACCAACATAAAGTTGAATTTTACCGAAATCAAGGTCAGCCATGTGCGTACATACTTTATTTAAGAAGTGACGGTCATGGGATACTACGATAACTGTGTTTTCAAAGTTCATTAAGAAGTTTTCTAACCATTGGATCGCTTTTAAGTCCAAGTGGTTGGTAGGCTCATCTAATAATAGAATGTCAGGTTGACCGAATAAAGCTTGAGCAAGTAATACTTTTACTTTCTCTGCCCCAGTTAATTCTGACAATTTCTTATCATGAAGATCTTCACCAATACCTAAACCTTTAAGAAGGATTGCAGCTTCTGACTCAGCTTCCCAACCGTTAAGCTCAGCGAACTCACCTTCAAGTTCAGCAGCACGCATACCATCTTCATCACTAAAGTCTTCTTTCATGTAAATAGCATTTTTCTCTTGCATTACTTTGTAAAGTTGCGTGTGACCCATAATTACTGTTTCTAATACTGGGAACTCTTCATATTCGAAATGGTTCTGTTTTAATACTGCTAGACGCTCACCTGGCGTAATATGTATGTCACCTGTTGATGGTTCAATTTCCCCAGATAAAATCTTTAGAAATGTAGATTTACCAGCACCGTTTGCTCCGATTAAACCGTAGCAGTTACCTGGCGTGAATTTTATGTTAACATCTTCAAATAATTTGCGATCCGCGAAACGCAAACTAACGTTACTTACTGTAATCATTTGTGTCCTCCTACTAATACCGCTTATTTCAGCGTTTTCTCACCGATTGTCTTAAAAAATCGCATATTACGACTCAATTATTGTAGACTATAGCTATTATATAGTAGAAGCTGGATGAATAGCAACGGTTGATTGCTATTCCTTTCTTTCCAAACTCGAATAAAACCTTTGTTTTTAATTAGATTAAAGTTACATACACGTTTTAAAGAGGATTCATTTTGAAAAAACATTTATAATTGGAGCATTATGTTTATCAATTGAAATAACACAATAATTTGTATGCATTTCGCATTATAAATAGCAAACTAAAACGCTCAGAAAATATTCTGAGCGTTTTCATTTCCTTCTCCAACTAAAGCACCAGGTAGTGTAAAAAGCTATTTCACCATTTGTATTGTTAACTTATCTTTTAACATTGACCTATATGAGTCAATTCCATATTTTGTATTATTGATTTTTTCTTTTTTCATTTTTAACATATCGAATATTTCTAACTCTAAATTCCTTCTAGCTTCAAGAACTTTTATCGCTCCTTCTACCCCTGAATGGTTATGTTCTTTCCCATAGCCTTGGTTCGTGTAATAGTCGACAATTCCTGTGGACCATTCTGGATTTCTTTCTTTTAATGCCTTCCTAAATGAAAATTCAAGATCATCTTGTTCTACATAAAATAACATTGGATTTAAATTCTCTATGATTTTTGCAACTTTCATTACATAATTTATTATTTTTTCTTTTTGTTCACCGTATTTAATCATCCCAATTGTTAATGGATTTTGTATGAAACAACATTCAAAAATATAAACCTTATTATCTTCTAGAGCAATTTCAGCAAAGTCATTCCATTTGTCAGCAATTAATTCAACATTTTTATCGAATGGCAATTCATATATATCGTTTTTAAAAATATCATTACATAATTCGTCCGAAAACTGGTCACCAAACTCATTTTTTATCTTTCTGTATGGTAATAAATAATTGCTTCCTTTTTTTAAAACTCTTTTAAGAAGCACTTCTTTAAAATCTCCACTGTTAGATACTAATCTATCGAATTCAAATTTATTAAAACAAGATACACCATCATAGTCGGCGGGGTGATTCAAATTCCCCTCTAAAAATAGTTCAACTTCAATTTTATTTTGGCTTAGAATTTCATTTATTAGCTTTGCAGTGGTCGATTTTCCAAATCCAGGTAAACCTTCTACTATTATTAGTTTTGTATTCATATTTATAAATCCCTTCCTTCAAAGTATTTAACCAAGATTTAAAAAATTACTTACTCCACTGCAATCACTCCTTCAAAATACGATATTCAACATTTCCTTTGAAAAATCCTTCTTAAAGTAACCTGACCGTTAGTTTAAGAACATTTTTTTCACAATCTCTATCATTATTTTAACATAAATTCCCATTTACCTTTAAAAAAAGATAGTCCACCATTATTTGAGTGAACTATCTAAAGTAAATTATATCTTTTAAATCAAATACTTTGTCAGTAATCCCCAATCGTTGCGCTGGTGTTTTTACTGTTTTCTTTTTCTCTTCCTTTGCAATTTAACTAGATAAAAGTACTTAAACAATGCAATAACAATTAAAAAAGGGATGCTAAATCATATGTGATTTACATCCCTAATTTGTGTGTTATTTTATATGTTCTCTCCCATAACTGAAACAGTTACTTTTAAAAGGGGATTCTTTTATTTTCTTTCACTTAATTTCTTTGCATAATTCTTCATTTTACTCGTTAAACCTATTAAAGCAGGTAACAATATTGGTATCACAATGATAGCTAATAGTAACAACGCAACGCCAACTACGGATGCTACTTGTATAAGCGTTAATACACCTGAAGGGATTAATGCAGCAAATGTACCACCTAAAATAAGTGCCGCTGATAATACGACTCCTCCGATATGACGAGAAGCAGTTACAATTTTCGTCGCTGGGTCCCCTTCTAACTCATTGTATCTCATCATTACAAAAATACTATAATCCACTCCTAAAGCGACAATCATTATGAAACTAAAGAATGGAACATTCCAGCTTAATGAATCTACATGTAAAATATGCGTACTAATTTGTTCACTTATCCCTAATGATGCAAAGTAAGCTAATAGTAACGATCCAATAATAAAGATGGTGTTTAATAATGAACGTGTAATCACAATTAATACAATCGCAATTCCAATTAACATAATTGTAGCTGTACGTAAGAAATCTTGCCCAGTTACTTCTTTTAAATCAACGTTTCTAGCTGTCGTTCCTCCGATTGCTGTTTTCGCATGATTTAATTCCGACCCCTTCAAAGTACCATCTATTGTGTTATTGATTTCTTGAATAATTGGCATCGCTTCTTTTGAATACGGATTTACGTCTAAAATGATTGTCATTTTAACAGTCTTTCTATCATGTGACATGTACGTATTCAAAGATTTTTGGAAATCTTCTCCCTCCAAAACTTTCTTTTGGAATATAGAATTTCTCAGAGCTTTTTGATTCGTTCAAGTTCTCCTAAATATTTCTGAGCATCCCCTAGGCCATTACTTACCTTTTCAAGGCCTTCTGTACTTTTAGTTAGTCCGGATTGTAATTGACCCATCTGTTCTTGCAAGTCTTTCAGTCCGGTTAATAGCTGACCTTGCCCATCGTTTATTTTCGTTAATCCGGTTTGTAACTCAGATGACTTGTTCGCAATTTGTTTTGAACCTGATGCACCTTCATTTAATCCATTTTTAAGATCAGCTGCTCCTTTTTGTAACTTAGTAACTCCATTGTTCATTTCTTTTAAGCCATTATCCACTTTCAATAACGATTGATTCGCTTCTTTAAATGATCCCATCGCCGCATTATGCTGCACTTTCAATTTATTTAATTCATTTGAAAGCCCACCTAATTGCTTTTGAGCCTCTTTAGCAATTCCTATCGTCTGCAGAATGTTAGGATCATTTGCTAATTCTGGTTTCGTTTGAATGAAATTGGTCATTAACATTTCAATTTGTTCATAACCTTTCTTCGCACCGTCAATCGCTTGAGAAATACTTCCGAAGTATTGATCGTAAGAACTTAAACCTTTTTCTAACTGTGTATAGCCAGCATGAAGTTGTGAAGTTGCTTGAGATAATACACTTATATTTTCATTTACTGAAGTTAACCCACTCTCAATTTGCCGCGCACCTTGTGCTCCGTCATTTATGCCATTGGATAGTTGATTTAAAGCTGTTCCTAATGCTGATACACCACTTTTCGCTTCATTTGTTCCATCAATTAACTTTTGAACGTTCGCAAGACTATTTGAGTCCTTATTACCCATCTTATCTTTCGCAGTAGTTAATCCATCATTAATTTCCTTTATACCACCATTGGCATCTCCTAAACCTGTATTTAGTTCACCCGCTTGTTTATTTATATATAGTTCTTTAATCCTATCACCAGTTGGACGTGTCGGTGAATATACTTCTGAAACACCTTTTACTTTCAAAATCTTATCAGTTAGTTCATCTAAAGTTTGAAGCGAACTCGCCTCATCTAACTTGTTATTCGATTGAATGACTAACGTACTTGGTGAAGAAAAACCAGGTGGAAAATGTTCTTCTATTACGTTAATCCCCATTTTCGACTCATATTTATTGTCTACTTCAAATAAATCGTTGTAATTAAGTGTATTAGAATACTTTAATATGAAAGGAATTGATATCACGAATACAATAATTAAAGCTACAAATGGTCTCACTACTGAGTTTTTCGCAAAGAATCCCCATAGACGACTGTCTTCATGACCTTTAAATGTTTTAACGGGATAAAACATCCCTTTTCCTAAAAGAACCATAAAAAACGGATTTAACGTAGTTAATACTAGTAATAAAACTGCGACACCAATTGCTACCGCTGAAGTAGATTGATATAGTTTAAAACTCGCTAAAGCAAGAGATGCAAAACCAATTAGTACTGCTATCCCGCTATATAAAACGGTTTTCCCTGCCGATTTAAATGTTTCTTTCGTAGCCAAAAATGCGTTTTCTTGTTTACTTAATTCTTCTTTAAATCTCGTAAATAATAAAATGTTATAGTCTGTTCCAACCCCAAACAGGACAACAACGACAAACACTTGTGTAAAGTTAGAAAATGGAAAATTAAATTGATCTACTAAATGAGCAATAATCCCCATTGAAACTAAATATGATACCCCAACAGTAAGAAGAGAAACAATTGGAACAATAGGTGAACGGAATACAATGATTAATATTACAAGAATGAAAATGATTGAAATAACTTCAGTCTTTTTCACTCCCTCTTGAGAAGATGTAAGGAAATCTCCTGCTATTAAATCACTTCCTGTTAAGTACGTTGTTACCCCTTTCGTTTTCACTTTATTATGAAGCTTATTTGTAACTTTCGATATTTCACCATGCTTTTTATCTATCGATATTTGCGTTAAAATAGTCGTATTATCTTTAGAAACTAATTGTTTCTCTAATTCTTTATTATCTAAATGTGAAACAACTTCTTTAATTCCTAATTGTTCTTTTTCATTTTGCAAAGCGTTGATTGTTTTTATTATTTCCTCTTTTTGCTCAGTCGTTAAAGCTGTTTTACTGTCACTATTAAAAACAACTATAATGTCATACTTTTCTGTCCCGTCTTTATCCATTTCTTTTATCATTTTGTCAGCAATACTACTTTGTTCTGTATTAGGAATCGTAATGTGCCCTTTTTCTTTCACTAATTTATCCATATTAGGCATCGTTACGATCATTGTAATGGTAATAACTATCCATAATAGAAAAGATAAACTTCTCCAATTTTTCAGCTTACTCATTTGTATCATCTCCCGCGATTAAAATTTACGTTAGTTACGGAATGAATATTCATTCCTATTATTCTATTACATTATTTTGTAAACTCTATTAAACTAGTCTTTCCGGAATGAATATTCATTCCTTTAGTTGCACAAATACCCTCTCCTACTCTCATTTTTTAATTCTATTTAGGAATGAATATTCATTCCTGTCCTTATAAAGCTATAGAATCAAATGATTCTAATAGCGTTCCAAGAGCTTTCTTCTAATTCTTTTACTAACTCTTTCGAGTATTCTAATTGCCCTGTTGCAATTACTTTCGTTAATTTTTCTAGCGGTTGATATACAATAATAATTAAAGCAACTGGAGGCAATGGACGAAGAAAACCTTTTGCGATTCCATCTTCAATAATATTCATAAAGAAGCCTATAAAATCATCAAATATTTTCTTACTCTGTTCATCAAGAAAATAACTATCACAGTGAGAATTTGTAAATAAAAAAGCATCTACATTGTTTCTCGCAAATTCAAATAAACGGTTGTACGTATGACTAAACTGTTCACGAATATTTGCTTCAACAGGAAAATCCGTTTTTATTATTTCAGAAAGCTCTAACATACTTTTTGAAAATAATGAGTTAACAAGTGCCTCTTTATTTTCAAAATAACGATAAATAGTACCCGCACCGACTTTTGCCTTTTCAGCGATCATTGGAATTGTCGTACCATCGTAACCACGCTCTGCAAAAAGTTGCATCGCAGCATCAAAAATATCCTCTTGTTTGTTTTTAGCCATTTTTTCCACCTCTATTTTCAGGAATGAAAATTCATTCCGTTTTTAATTATAAATTACAGGGAATAAAAGTCAAGTGCGTGACAACGTATAGTTGCGATTCTATTCTCTTGTATGTGAATAAAATTATATCAGCGATTTTCAGGATATATCAACTTACCGACAAAAATTAATACGATGAGATGGAGCTATCCCAAAATTTTGTTCGAAACAACTCCATCTTATATGCAAATTAAAAGAAATCATAAATAAACGGCTTGCGCACTGGTACTACATTCTCAAATGCCCGTATTTCCTCTTCGCTTCCGCTAATTAATTCTAATTCATTTAGTTCTAATGGGCGTTTGTATCCAAGCAGTATTGTAGATAGTGCATTTATATCTAGCTTGATCCCTTTATCCATTGGTTCTTCTATAATTGCTATTTCATAATTTGCAAGTCTCACCGATACATTATTCCACGGTGCAAATGAATCTGTAATATGTAAAATGACTTCTTGTTGTACATTGTTCCAGTTTAACTCATACTGTTTTAAGAACTGCTCTACATCTACAATTCTTCCCATAAAATATGGTTTTATTTCTGTTTTCACACGTGGTTCTTGCAATGTATATAACAACTGTTCGTTTTCACTTACTTTCATTTCAAGCTCTTTAATCATAGAATCATGCTGGCAAATAAAATTCCATAGACCATTTCGTGCTTCATTATGCAGTGGTACAAATTCTTCTACTGTCATTTTATAGTTTTCTATTTTGTATAACATGTAACCTGCTGCCTTTTTATTTTCATCATAGTAAATCGCTAATGTTAAATCATCATAAACCGCTTGTAACCACCAGTTCTTCTCTCGAACTAACATACATGAAAAACGTTCTGCAAATGCTTCATAGAGCTTCTCGACTTCTTTTGGATGATTTTCTTTATTAAAACGTTTCACAGTACCATTTACTTGTTTTTTCATCACTAAATCGCTCTTACTTATATGACATTTGAGTAGATTCGCACAAAGTTCCCAGCCGTATTTACGGTAAAATGAAACAGCAAATGGGTGTAACATAGAGACTGTATAGCCATCTTTTTTCATTCTTTGAAGTGAATGTTGAAGTAGCTCTTTTACATACCCACTTCTTCTGTACTCTGGATACGTCGCTACTCCTGCAACGCCACCCATTTTAAATTTTTCTTTACCTATGTAAATATGAAACGGGATGAGGTGTAGTTTTGCAGCTAAGTCTTTCCCTTCCATAATGCCGTATATTTCATGACTTTCCTTCATTTTTGTAAGTTGCTGCTGTAATCGTTCCTCATCTACTTTATATTGAAAAGCGTATTCTGATAAACGTAATGCTTCTCTGAATTAATCTTCTTTTAATTGTATGACATTCACATAATTCTCCTCCATTCCCTTTTTGAATTGTATCATAATTCTCACTATTATAGTTCGGTAAGTGAAATTACAAGGACGTTTTAACAAAAAAGCAGATACATCACGTATCTGCTTTCCACCCTTTTTATTTAGCTAACTTTTGAAGTTCGTCAAAGAATGTAGGATATGATACACCTACTGCTTCTGCATCTTCAATAATTGTTTTTCCTTCTGCTAGGCAGCCAGCAATTGCAAGCATCATTCCGATACGGTGATCACCATAACTATTTACTGTATTGCCTTTTAGAGCTGATTTTCCGTAAATGATCATACCGTCATCAGTTGCTTCTATTCGAGCTCCTAGTTTCGTTAACTCAGCAACTACTGTATCAATACGGTTTGTTTCTTTTACTTTTAATTCGTGTGCATCTTTAATTACTGTAATTCCTTCTGCTTGCGTTGCCGCTAATGCGATTACAGGAATCTCATCGATTAATCTAGGGATAATATCTCCGCCAATTTCAATTCCTTTTAATGAAGATGTTTCGATTGTAATATTTGCAGCTGGTTCTGATGCCCCTTCGTTAATTAGGTCTACAGTGAACGTAGCACCCATTTTTTCTAAAACATCAATAATACCTGTACGGGTTGGATTCATTCCTACATTTTGTAATACTAGTTTACTATTTGGGATGATTGCACCTGCTACTAAGAAAAATGCTGCTGATGATACGTCACCGGGCACTTGAATGTCTGTTGCTGTTAATTTTTGTCCACCTGACAGCTTCACTGTTTTCCCTTCGCGAGTTACTTTAACACCAAATGCTTCGAGCATTCTTTCCGTATGGTCGCGTGAAATATGTGGTTCTGTAACAGCTGTTACACCTTCTGCACGAAGACCTGCAAGTAAAATAGCTGACTTTACTTGTGCACTTGCAACAGGAGAAATATATTCAATTGCTTTTAAATCTCCGCCACGTATTGTTAACGGTGTAAATGTTCCTTCTTCTCGGCCGTCTATGTTTGCGCCCATTTGTTTTAATGGGTTTGTCACACGCTTCATCGGTCTTTTTGCGATAGATTCATCACCTTGTACGCAAGAGAAAAATGGTGTGTTAGCTAATATACCTGACATTAATCGGATTGTTGTACCAGAATTACCAACATCTAATACAGCTTTTGGTTCTTGTAAACCTTCTAATCCTTTACCAACTACAGTAACCTCATCACCGTTTTGCGTAATTTCTACTCCCATTTCTTTAAAACATGAAATCGTACTTAAACAGTCTGCACCGGGCAAGAAACCTTTAATTGTTGTTTTCCCTTCTGCAATAGAACCGAACATAACAGCACGGTGTGAAATGGATTTATCACCTGGGATTGTAATATTGCCATTCAATCCGTTATTAACAGGTTGTATTGTTCTTTCTTTCACGTTTTTCACCTTCTCATTTAAATTGTTTCATAAGTTTGGTATTCTTCTTCTCCAAGCGCTAGTTTTGCTTTCATACGATCTTCTTCCCTTTGGAAGCTAATACGTAATACCCCAAGCAGTCCTTCACGCGCTTCTAATATTTGCAAGTTCGTAATACTAATTTCCTCGCGCGCCAAAATACTCGTAATATGAGCCAATGCCCCCACCTTATCTAATACATCGACGTATAAGTCGTGATAGGCAGGAATTGCCCCTCTCTTTCTTACTGGTAAAGAATCACGGTATTCTTTCGCATCTGCAAAATAGTTTTGAATCTCGCATGCATCTCCGGTAGAAACTGTTTGATATAAATCTTCCATTTCAGAGATCCACTCTTTTAATAATACCATTAAATGCTCACGATTTTGCTTTACAATATCACTCCACATTTTCGGACTACTAGATGCGATACGTGTAATGTCTTTAAACCCTCCAGCAGCTAGCTGATGAATGAGCGGATTATCTCCTGCATGTTTCTCTACTTGCTTCACTAAACCTGCTGCGATAAGGTGCGGGAAATGACTAACGATTCCTGTTACATAATCATGTTCTTCTGTATTTAAAACAAGGAAATGTGATCCCGTTCCTTTTAACCAATCTTTTAACTCTTCCACATGTTCATTTGGCACATGATGCATCGGTGTTAAAATGTAAAATGCATTTTCAAATAAATGCGCTTTTGCACTTTCAACTCCCGTTTTATGAGAACCTGCCATTGGATGTCCACCAATGAAAGATACTTCCTTTGAAAATAAAGTTTCTGCTTCATTCATAATCGTGCCTTTTGTACTACCAACATCAGTCACTATAACATCTTCTCGTAAACGGAATGACGCAAGTTTGTGTAATAGCTTCTTCGTTTCTTCAACTGGAGAAGCAAAAACAATTAAATGTGCCTCTTCACATGCATGCTGTAAATCAACTGCTATTTCATCTACTACGTGTAATTCTTTTGCACGCTCTACTTGTTCTTGAAATATATCATAACCTGTTATCGTTACATCGTGCTCTTTCTTAATTGCTAATGCGAGAGAGCCTCCGATTAAACCAGTTCCAATTAATACTACCTTTTTACGCATTTTCCTCATCTCGAGACTTTCTTTTTTTATTTTCAAAGTGTTGTTGTAACACTGAAATCACCCCTTCATTTTGCTCCCTTGTTCCGACTGTAATACGGATACCATTCGGGAACGGACGAATAATAAATCCTGCATGTGCACAAGCTTCATAAATCTCTCTAGCATTCTCAACTGGCAAGAAGATGAAATTTGTTTGCGATGGATAAAATGGAATATCATTTTCCCTACAAAAGCTCTCGTATTGTTGTAATCCTTCTGTATTCACACGAACTATTTCTTCAATAAACTCGTCATCACCAAAAGCAATCGTCGCTGCTTTTTGCGCTAATGAAGATACGTTAAATGGCAAACGAACGACATTTAATTTTTCGATTAACTCTTCCTGTCCAACCGCATATCCAACGCGGAAAGAAGCTAATCCGTACGCTTTAGAAAATGTTCTAAGTACAAGAATATTTTTATGTTTTTCTAAAAGCGGTAATGTCTCTGGGAAATCTTTTGCTGTTACGTATTCATAGTACGCTTCATCAATGACAATTAACGTATTTTCACTAATACCTTCAATGAATTGAGTCAATTTTCGGTCATTCACATATGTGCCTGTTGGATTGTTCGGGTTACAAATCCATACAATTTTTGTATCGTTATCTACTACTGAAGAAATTTCTTCTAAGTCGTATACACCGTTATTTAACGCAACTTCCTTCACTTCGCAACCTTCTATAATGGCATGATGACGATACTGTGGGAATGTTGCACCTGCTGTTACAATGTTATCTCCCGCTCGTAATACGGCGCGGCTTATTATTTGAATGATTTCATCTAAACCACTACCACAAAGTACTTGTTCCATTTTCACATGTAACTTATCTGCGATTATTTGACGGAGCGTTGTAGCACCTCCGTCAGGATATAAAGCATGTTCCAACCACGATTTTTGCAACTCATCTAAAACACGTGGCGAACAGCCGAATGGATTTTCATTCGATGCTAATTTCACAAACGAATGATCTCCGTACACTTCTTTCATTTGTTCTGGTGATTTACCTGGTTTATATGGTTGTAATGATGATAGTTGATCTTTTACTTGCACGTTAAACCCACCTTTTTATTAAAATTCTTTTGCGTAGTTATTGTGTTGCATAATGTTTTGTTTTAATAATTCCATACGATCTTTTCCGAATTGTTCGACTAGTGCATCTGCAAGTTCCCATGCCACAACAGATTCAGCTACTACACCCGCCGCTGGTACTGCGCAACTATCAGATCTTTCAATACTCGCTTGGAATGCTTCTTTCGTATCAATATCAACGCTTGCTAACGGTTTGTATAAAGTAGGAATTGGCTTCATCACGCCTCTTACGATAATTGGCATACCTGTTGTCATACCGCCTTCTAAACCGCCGGCATTATTCGTTCTTCTCGTGTATCCTTTTTCTTCATCCCACAGAATTTCATCATGCACTTTGCTTCCTGGTTGTCGTGCCGCTTCAAAACCTACGCCGATTTCAGCACCTTTAAATGCATTTATACTCATAATTGCACCAGCAAGTTTTGCATCTAATTTACGATCGTAATGGACGTAACTACCGACGCCAATCGGCATACCTTCTGCAATGACTTCCACAATACCACCGATTGAATCTCCACTACTTTTTGCGTTGTCAATCGCATTCATCATTTCTTGCTCTACTTCTTTATCTAAACATCGAACTGGTGAGTTTTCAGTAATTGTTTGAATTTCTTCAATTGATAAGTTTGAAATATGTTTTGCTTTTACTCCACCAATTTCAAGAACATGTCCTGCAATTTCCACGCCTAATTCGCTTAAAATTTGTTTTGCAACTGCACCAGCAGCTACACGAACTGTCGTTTCTCTTGCAGATGACCGCTCTAATACGTTTCTTATATCACGATGACCATATTTAATTGCTCCATTTAAATCTGCATGTCCGGGACGTGGTTTTGTAATTGTACGTTTCATGTCTTTACTTTCTTTTTCCGAAATTGGCTCTGCACCCATTACTTTCGTCCAATGTTTGAAATCATCATTTTTTACAATTAACGTAATCGGTGATCCAAGTGTCATCCCGTGACGAACACCACTTACAATTTCAACTGTATCTGTTTCAATTTGCATACGTCTTCCGCGTCCATGACCTTTTTGTCTTCTTAATAATTCTTTATTAATATGTTCCGCCGTAAGTGTCAAACCTGCTGGTACACCTTCTAAAATAACTGTTAACTGCGGTCCATGTGATTCTCCAGCTGTAATGTATCTCATTTCTCTTGCCCCTTTACTATTTTTTTGTACAAAAAAGTCCCTACTGAGCGCTCAGTAGGGACGATGTTTATCGCGGTACCACCCTAGTTGTAGATTTCTTTCGTCTACCTCTCTTCTTCTTTAACGATCGTTTGACCGTCTTCCCCTCCAAAAGTTGTCGGGAAAGATGCTCCAAGGCTGTAATTCATGCTTACCTTTGTACTGATTCACACCGACCATCAGCTCTCTTTAACAGTGAGATAAGCACTACTGTTTCCTCTTCAACGCATATATGATATGGAATTAAGATAATTTATTTTTGAAACCTTTTAACTCATCCATGAATCTATGGAATTCTGGAATGTCCATTTGTTGTGCAGAATCTGATAATGCAACTGCTGGATCTGGATGAACTTCAGCCATTACTGCATCTGCGCCAATTGCAAGTGCCGCTTTCGCTGTTGGTAATAATAAATCTCTGCGTCCAGTTGAATGTGTTACATCAACGATAACTGGTAAATGTGTTTCTTTCTTTAAAATTGGTACTGCAGAAATGTCTAATGTGTTACGTGTTGCTCTTTCGTATGTGCGGATACCGCGCTCACAAAGAATAATTTGATCGTTACCTTGCGCAATAATGTATTCCGCTGCGTTAATGAACTCATCAATTGTTGCTGCTAATCCACGTTTTAATAATACTGGTTTGTTAACTTTACCTACAGCTCGTAATAAATCGAAGTTTTGCATGTTACGTGCGCCAACTTGAATTACATCAACGTAGTCTAATGCCATTTCAACATCGTTCGGATTTAAAATTTCACTAATAATTGCTAAGTCAAACTCGTCTGCTACTTGACGTAAAATTTGAAGTCCTTCTACTCCTAAACCTTGGAAATCATATGGAGAAGTTCTCGGTTTGAATGCACCACCGCGCATTAATTTTAAGCCTTGGTCTTTCATCGCTTGCCCTACTTGACGAACTTGTTCTAAACTTTCTACTGCACAAGGTCCCATGATGAACGTTTGTGTTCCGTTTCCAATCAATTCACCTTTTACATCAACGATTGTATTTTCTTGTTTCTTTTTACGTGATACTAGTAACGCTTTACGGTTATCATCTTCTTGTAACTCTAAGCTTGCTTTGAAAATCGTTTTGAAAATATGTTGAACTGTTGATGTTTCGAATGGTCCTTCGTTATGCTCTGCGATCATATCAAGTACTTCACGCTCACGTACTGGATCAAAGCGTTTCGTGCCTTGTACTTGCTTTTGCTCTCCAATTTTTTGAACAATTTCACCACGTTTGTTTAAAAGGTGTAATAGTTGTAAATTAATTTCATCTACCTGTTTACGTAATTGATCTAATTCATGATTTGCCATTTGGAAATCCTCCTCTAATGTTTTAAAAGTATAGTAAGAGAATAAAAATTCTCTATTTTCTGAACTGACTAATTATACAAATTTATAGTGGAATCGATACCTCTTCTTATTTTAAACTAATAATTCGTACACAGACATAAACTACTAGTTAAAAATCCACTTTTTTGTACAAAAAAGCCCTACTGATCCAATCAGTAGGGACGATATTTATCGCGGTACCACCCTAGTTGTAGACTTCTTTCGTCTACCTCTCTTCATTGTTAACGATCATCTGACCGTCTTTCCCTTCATAAAGACAATACTATCTTTACTACGAAAAAGATGCTCTAGGACTGTAATTCGCTCTTGTTTATGTACTGGTTCGCACCAACCACCAGCTCTCTGTTACAGGGAAACAACAACTAGTGCTTTTCCTTTCAATGCATGACTATTTAATTTTCAAGTTGGACCACTAAAATACAAAAAGTCCCTACTGAATAAATCAGTAGGGACGATATTTATCGCGGTACCACCCTAGTTGTAGACTAACTTTCCGTCTACCTCTCTTCACTGTTAACGATCAATTGACCGCTTTTTCCTCATAAAGACAAACTATCTTTATTACGAAAAAGATGCTCCAAGACTGTAATTCATGATTATCCCTGTACTGGTTCACACCAACCACCAGCTCTCTGTTACAGTAAGACTAACCACTACTGTGATCTCTTCATTGCACTTTGTTTATTCAAATGTTTTTGAAATTGAATAAGTATGATTCGTATTATAGAACGCTTTTCAAAACACTGTCAACAACTTTTTATATATTTTTTAAAATTCCACTTTCGTCCTATAATTCTTTTTGTAAATCACCCATTACAATTCCTATGCGAATTATTTCATTTTCTAGTAAATGTAAAACATATTCCTCTACTTCATACTGAACTAATAATTCTTTTATTTTTATGACTTCTTTTTCAAATAAAACGGCTTCGTGACATGTTTGTAGTAAAATAAAAAACACATTTGCAAATATTTCTTTATGCGCTTTCATACTTTCTTTTTTATGAAGCATTTCAATCAATAACTGCTTCATTTCCTCACCTGCACATTTACCATGTACACTTGAAAATGCACGAGACATAATACATAATCCTTTTTCTAATATTTCATCCATGTATAAAATAATACGTAAAAGCATTACATATTCTCTTGCAGTTATCTCACCCATTTTTGGTCGTTCTCGCAAAAATACACTGAGCCAAGCTGTCCAAAATTTTTGTTGTTCTTTTACACTTAATGTTTTGACGTAATAGCATAAAAACTGCATAAACTTAATTTTATTTTCTTCATTTTCTAGTATGAGTAACGGGTATAACCAATCTGTTTTTTGCTCCCAATATAGTACACATTTAATAAATACAAAGCTAAGCCATTTCAAGAAAGCTTCTCTCGTATGCGGATGTAATACTTCCAAATGTTCTATCGCATACTTAATAAATCGCTTCATTTCTGTAAATAAAGGTAGATTTATTTGCGTGTAACATAAGCCGGCCCATGCATATTCCGTAATCTCATTTTGTTTTTTTAAATCTAAGTATGGTAACAAATATTTTCGGCACCATTGTTTTTCAATATGATATAGGAATGTAATATCTGCTATTAAACAAACAAACATAAAGTTTGTTCGTTCCGAATTAACTCTTACCTGTTCTTCAAATTAAAATAAATATTCATATACATTACCATCGTTTAAATGATCATATGATAACAACTTTAATAATACAGCCGTCATTTTTCCAACTGGATGCTGAATTGATTCATTATAAAAATCTTGTTTCCCAAGCTTAAAGTCTGTATCACTCTTCATAACTTGAGGAAAACACTGAAAAAGCAAATCGTTTTACAACACGTATACTATTCTCTTCTAACTCTTCTAGTCGATTACTAATTTCATATAGAAAACTACTAATTAACCAATGAAAAGCAGTATTTCTAACAAATTTCTGCAATAGCGGAATAATTTTTTGGATTTGCTCATTCGTCAATCCCCGATTATTTCGCCATTCTCTAATACAAACAAACCATACTTCATTACTTATTTCTTGCACTCCTACTAATTGGTATGCAAATGAAATACTCCACTCTGTGTTTAATTTACATGCTTTTGATAACATCTCTAAAAAATGGCGTTGTTCAAAAACACTATCTTGCGAAAATTGCTGAACTTGCTTCATAATTTCAACATCTTTCAGCTGCAATAATCCGTCAGCCGTTACATTACAAGTAATGCTTTCTGCTGTATCCTCTTTCTTTTGTACACTGTATCGTTCAGAATGAAAATGAGGATGCTTTTGCTTCATTAACTCATACCCATTTGCCGTAGATGGGCTATTCGAATCACACTTGAATAATAAGTCTAATACGAGACATGCATCAAATACCCGCTCTTCTGTAAGATGCTTTATTACAGTTCGAGTGACTTCTTCTTTTGTTTTTTCTAAACAATGTGCATAATGCCTTTTTAAAAGTTGAAAAACTTCGTGTTTATAAGTGAAATCTAAAAGAAGTCCTTCATGTAACAACCATTTCATTTTGTCATCTACACGAACAAAAATATTTTTATTCATCGCATCAATTGCAATTCGCTTTTGAAGTACACTATTTGCTTCTATCATTTCTGTAATATAATAATCCGCTTTTTTCTCATTGTTTTCGCATAAATAAGTTAGACACTCTTTTACAATTCGTATTAAAAATGCAAGGTCATTTTGATGAAACTCTTTCTCTACATTTTCCTTATTTCTTTTTTTCAGTGCCGTCTGTCTTAACGACAACATTCTCAATTTTTCTAATCCAATCATCATAATTGGAACAGCATAATAAGCGATATATGGCCTCATCTTTTCGTTCCAAATTTGCTCCACATGAGAAAATGTAGATACTGGTAAGCGACTTGATTCCTCGAGTTCTATTGATTCTTGCGTATCATTTCCCCATTTCCTTACACGTTTCAACTTCAGTTTTCCGTCTAAAATAAAAGTTAGTAACAATAAGGCAATTTCTTTATGCTCAGGAAAAGAACATTTTTGCAGTAACTTAGAAATCTTTTCTATAGAGCTACTATCTTTTTCAGCTGTTTCTAATAAAAGGAGTGTCCACCTTGCAAACAACAACGGGTCCATCTTACTCTTCGTTTCGTTTAAGTAGTTACAAATTGTTCTCCATAATAACGGTGATATTTTAGAATAGTTTTTATAAATTAATTGAAATAATTCTTTCTGATGACTAAAAAGAAATTGTTCCACTAACCATTCTGCAAGTAATTCATCTACTTCATTATAGTTTGGCGTAAGCATAAACAAATTTTGTAATTTACCTTCTGCTTCTAACCATTCGACCCATTCATAATCATGAGCAAATTCCACAAAGTAACGTACTGTTTCAATTTTTTTAATCGATTGCTTTATGTATGATAATTGTTCCTGTTCTACTGACGGGGGAACCGTTACAATATCCCGAATACGCATTCTTTTCGTAATATAATTATCACCCATTAATTCAGCCCAGCGTTTTACCGCTTTTACAAGGGATTGATGATTATTCACCTTATTCGGATACACAATTGGTCTTATCCCTAAATGTTCCCAGTGGTATGTATTTTCTCCTTGTGCGACAAAAGCAAATCGTCTTGTACTTGGTGGTAAACCAGTTGCTAAATATTTCATTACTGGGTCATTATGACTATATCCAACGAATAAAACGGTGTAATTTGAGAATAGATCAACTAAAAACCTTCTCGCCCACCCTTCCGTTAAGTAAGCCCTTCCAAAATCACCATCTGTTAAAATTAAAGCCTCTTTCTCCTGTTCTACATTACCATGTATGTAAGCAAGACCTTTAAAAGCTCTCCCAGTCGGTAAAGCTGGAGCGTAATAAACATTGATATCTCTATTTATTTCTTTAATTGCAGTTGTAAAATGTTGATCAAAATTTGTTGTTACAATGCGGATATCTGTATCTAAAGGAAATAACCTTGGAATTGCATAATGCAATGGATTCGGTTTTGATTTCTCTATATGAACGAGATCTCTTGCGACTTGATGTACATCTTTTGTTTTCGCAATTTTGCCAAGATAATAATCATGTGGCTCTGTTATTTCACGTTTTTCGACATATAACGTTTTTGCAATTTCATCAACTAAATCATCAAAATTCGGTAAGTTTGATTTCCCTTTCATAGAAACTCCCGCTCCAACAAATAATACTAACTTTCCTTGCTCAAGGTGATCAATTAACTCATCTGGAATTTCTACTTCTGAAGTAATCCACATCTTGGATTCCCCCTTACCTAAAAATGTCATACACTCTCATTTTACTATAACATTTTTTCATTGTTTTTATAATATTTAGACTAAATTCCGAACATGAAAAAGTTTTATGTAAATAAATCCGTTACAATGTATGAACTCCAGAATTTATTGAAAAACTATGTATAAATCGGAGGTGTAAATTTTGAATGATTTCACAGTAGTGCTTATCAAGTTTATATCGTGCATTATCGCATTTAGCATTGGGCTTGCTTTATTTTTCCCTGCAACGTTTGTTCAAATTATTTCATTCAGTCTTTTTGTTACAATCGTATCCTACATGTTCGTTGATAAAATTATTTTAAATCGAATTGGCAATACTGGTGCCATTATGTCGGATTTCTTATTAACATATTTAAGCGTATGGATTTTCGGTAATATTTTATTAGACAACTATATGCAAATTGCATGGGGCAGTATCCTTTCTGCCATCGTCTTCACTTTATCTGAAGTAATCGTTCATCGCTTCTCTAACTCTCATACAAGGCACAACAATGATAACATTCGTATTAATCGCCGCTTTGCATATGGTACAGAGTTTGCTGAAGAACAAAATATATTGGATAAAGATAAGAAAAAGTAACGTTTTAATGCAGGAGCGCCCTTTTTAATTATGTGGTGCTCCTTTTTTGTATTTTTTCATTATGGTACGTGAAATTATATAAGTGATTATTTCAAAATACCGAATTACTAACAATATTTGACGCTATTTTTTCTAATAAAAAACTGCCTCTTATTTAGAGGCAGCCACTTTTAAGTCTTTTACTGCAACAACATCCGCAAACGCTCCCAATACTGCGTTATGATGTTTCACAATATCTTCAGCACGTAACACTTCTGTATTAAATGTACTATGCGCATCACTCACTAACGTTACTTTATACCCTTCACTACATGCTCTGCGCGTTGTCGTATCTACACAATACTCTGTTTGCATTCCCGAAAGAATAACGTGTTCAATTCCTTTCTCTTGTAACACTTCGCTTAAGTTTGTATTATGGAATGAATCTGGAGTCGTCTTTTCAACTATATTATCTCCTTCTTGCGGAGCGATGGCCGCATGGATTCGCCATCCATCCGTACCTTTTTCTAACGGATGGTCTTTAGGACCGTTATGTTGGATATAAATAACTGGAATATCATTTGAACGACATTCCCTAATAAGCTCTTGCAATGTTTGTAAAAACTTTCCCCCATTATGTACTGGCATTCCAGCTGTATACATACCCGCTTGCACATCAATTACGATTAATGCTTTTTTCATTTCACACATCCCCCTTTATTTGTATAAGCCATTATTATTGTTTATATTCCATCATCCAACAATCTTCTAATTTCCCCTCATGCAACTCATGTTCCTTTAAAATCTTTACTTTTTTAAATCCACTTTTTTCATAACACTTTATTGCTCGTTCATTATTTACTTTCGGATCCATTGCAATTGCTTCTGCTCCCATTTCACCCATAATATATGTAATTGCTGCCTGAACGAGTTTTGTTCCAATTCCCTTTCCCCAATAGGCTGGTTCACCGATAAATTGGTCCATACCCCATACATTTTGTGATTCTTTATAGCCATATAACGCTTTCCACTCTGAATCCACTGGGTACATTTGTATGTAACCAATCGGAATGGTATCAAATTCTATTAAACATCTTTTTTCATTACTGTTTGGACTATGTATAAAATGATCAAGCACCTTTTCTACAGATTGCGGATTATCTCGTCCTTCGTAATACCGCAGGACTGCTGGGTCCGTTAACCATTTAGAAATGATAGATGCATCATCTTCCATTACGTATCTAATCAATAAACCTTCTTTTTGAAAAAGCATATTATACCTCTATTATTTCTTTATATTTTTTCTTGCTGTTACATCTTTCATTGCACCTACTAATGCATATGGTAGTAATGTAATCGCAAAAAATGCTGTAAATACGTTAAATTGCGGGATTGTATAGAGTGTGAACCATTCAGTGAAAAATTGAGAATTTAATATTCTATTAAAAAACTCTCCGCCTGGCCTAAAGTTTGGCGCCCACGCAGTGATTTCACACAAAATAAAGTGAAACTTTAATCAGTGGGGGTTTTGTTCATCCCCCACTGATTATCAGCCCTCACCAATCGGGCTTTTACGGGCAGTAAGACCCCCACCTAACTTCTTCGCTTTCGCTAAATTTTGAGGTGGGGGTCTTACTGCCCTTTAATGCGGGGTAAACAGTAACTGAACAATAAAAAATGCCCCTAGATAACGAAACCAAGTCCGTTTCCATATAGGTTGTGCATTTTTTAATATATCTCCCATCTTACCCCCTCCTTAAATATCCATCATATTAATTATACACTTTCCTCACTTTATTTGTTAAAATTTTCTATATAATTAATGCTGTTGGGGGGAAATACATTATGTCTAATCCTATACTTACATCCACTTTAATCATTCTTAGAGGAAACTCCTCAAGTGGTAAAACAACGATTGCAAAACAACTACAAGAACATTTCGGACAAGGAACACTTTTAGTATCACAGGATGTTGTACGTAGAGATATGCTTAGAGTACACGACACAATGGGTAATTTATCACATGATTTACTATTTGAAATTACGAAGTACGGAAAAGGAAAATGTGAATTTGTTATTTTAGAAGGTATATTGAACAGTCATAGGTATGGTGAGATGTTAAAAGAATTAATTCGTTATTTTGATGAAAATGCATTTGCATATTACTTTGATTTATCATTAGAGGAAACTATTAGACGACATAACACAAGAGACAAACGACATGAATTTGGTGAGGATTCCCTACAAAAATGGTATAATCCGCACGATACTATTAAGGTTGCCACAGAAACTATTTTTACAGATAACTTTACGCAAAAAGATATATTTGATGCAATTCTTAATGATGTTGCGATCGAAAAACAAGCCTAACATAATATGTTAGGCTTGTTATGTATTTTGTATTTCAGTTTTTATAATTAAACAATCTATACATAAATAATAGTATATATTCATTTCCCCAAACTGGAAATCAACTACTGAAATAAGTCCACGTTCCTCAATATCTTGAGTAATTGTAGCAACATATTTCATCTCTTTCGCACAAGTTGGACACGCCAAATCCTTTGGAAGATCATCATATAATGGTACGCCTAATAATCTACATACATATTTAGAACCGAACAAGTCAAAAGCTTCCCAGTAACTATCTTCATCTGTAGGTATATCTTCATTTTTCATATTTATAAGCTTTACCGTTGTTTTTGGTAATGAAGCTGGTAACTTAATTACAGATTTAGTAATAAGCCCTTTAAAAATCCTATTATCCTTCTACTAACAAAATAAAAGCCAGCCTCAATAAAGAGAACTGACTTCTATTTGGATAATTATTGTTATTATAAAATTTTCACTTTAACAGTTTGTCTTCCCCAATTCATAGCTTTACTTTTTGAACCCATTAAAACATCAATACGATTACCTTTAATTGCACTTCCAGTATCACCAGCGATCGCTTCTCCATAGCCTTCTACCCATACTTTAGATCCTAATGGGATTACTTTCGGGTCAACTGCGATAATTCTCATATTCGGATTTGCCGTTAAATCATGCCCCATCGCAGTTAAAACGCGTCCACCATATGTACCATTTTCACTTGGATCAGCAGTATACGCTGTCGCTACTACCGTTAATTCACGTTTAGCAGACTGTATGTTGTTTTTAGATGCTTCTTTCGCTCTCTCTTCTTCTTTAGCCTTTGCTATTTCTCTTGCTTTCTCTTCTTCTTTAGCTTTTGCTATTTCTCTTGCTTTCTCTTCTTCTTTAGCTTTTGCTATTTCTCTTGCTTTCTCTTCTTCTTTAGCTTTTGCTATTTCTCTTGCTTTTTCTTCTTCTTTAGCTTTTGCTATTTCTTTGGCTTTCTCTTCTTCTTTAGCTTTTGCTATTTCTCTTGCTTTTTCTTCTTCTTTAGCTTTTGCTATTTCTTTTGCTTTTACTTCTTCTTTAACTTTTACTTCTTCTTTAGCCTTTACTATTTCTTGCGCTTTCTCTTCTTCTTTAGCTTTTACTTCTTCTTTAGCCTTTACTATTTCTTGCGCTTTCTCTTCTTCTTTAACTTTTACTTCTTCTTTAATTTTTGCCTCTTCTTTAGCCTTTGCTATTTCTTGCGCTTTTTCTTCTTCTTTAACTTTTACTTCTTCTTTAACTTTTACTTCTTCTTTAATTTTTGCCTCTTCTTTAGGTTTTACTATTTCTTGCGCTTTCTCTTCTTCTTTAACTTTTACTACTTTTGCCTCTTCTTTAGGCTTTACTATTTCTTGTGCTTTCGTTGTTTCTTTCGCTTTTGCTACTTTCTGCGTCTTTACTTCTTTCTTTTCTTTAACTGATTTTTGTACTTTCGCTACTTGCTTCGTTTTCTCTTCAGTTTTCTTTTCAGTTGGTGCTGTACTTGATAGGAAAGAAACGTTTGCATAAGCAGTTTTTCCTTTATACTCAAATTGCAACCATCCGTCTTTTACTTGATGCGTTGATTCAATTACATCATCTTTTTTTAGTCTGCCAAGAATTTCTGAATCTGTGTTTGCTTCAGTACGTACATTTAACAAATTCGCCGTTACATGATATACATCTTTTGTAAACTCCGAACTTACAAACACTTCTTTACCATTCAACTCAATTTTTGACCAGCCATCTTCGGTATTTATGACTTTTAATTCTTGCCCATTCTTTACTTTTTCGACCACTTTTGATTCTGTAGTCGGTTTTTCACGTACGTTAAGTACATCTGCTGTTACGATTGTTTCTGCGGTAGCAGTTGTGGTAAACGCTCCCAATCCAAAAACAGTTGCTGTTGCTGCGCCAATTACTTTTTTCATATTAGCCTCCATTAAATTTTTTTGAATTTTATCAAATGCCTCCGTAAAATTGTATAATTTTACATAATATCAAAACATTTGCAACAGTATATTAATATTGTTTAATATACTGTTATTAAAACTCCTTACTCCAATACTATCAAATTCTCATTTCTAATTCTATATATTATAAATCTCCTTATCTTTTATAAAAGCTCCATGCCCTTCTTCACACTAAATAGTTGTGGCAATTCCCGCCAAAAATAAACTTACGATTGCTAAAATTTGAGTAGCGACAATAGCCCCTCTTAAATGAAACTTATAATCTTTATATCCTTTCATACCTTCCGTACTAGGAATCACAACAAACCTTGGAGTAATCCAGCAAAAAATTAGCCAATCAATTATAAGTAAATCTACTAAATTGCAAATCATTAAAATACCAAAAGTGTGTAAATAGGCATCCATATACATTAACTTTTCATGCTTATGTAGTATATATGTAGAAAGGAAAGGAGTACCGAAAAGAATAGTATTATATACAATATTAAAATAAATGGTTTGCTTTTTTTCATGAATCGATTTTGGAAAAACTACTTTTTGAATATCTTTCGGATAATCAGTTAACGAAAGTCGAGGATTATAATATAAGGACCCTAAAATCATTACGGATAGTACAATAGACATGATGACACCAACGTACATCATTTGCTCAAATTGATTCATATGCTTCATTCACCCTTTTCTGTAATTACTATGATGGTCATTCACTTAATTACATATTGTATGTACGTACATAATCAAAAATTAACAACTAGCTTTAATAGCGAAGCAAAATTGTTGCAATGCAAATGCAAATTTAATACAGTGGAAGCCTAATTGATACAGATAGGATTGGTGAAACCTATGAAAATTGAACATATTGCAATTTGGGTAAATGACTTAGAATGTATGCGTGATTTTTATATGAAATACTTTAATGGTAAAGCAAACTCTTTATATCATAATAAAACGAAACAATTTGAATCTTATTTTATTACGTTCGAATCTGGAGCAAGACTTGAACTTATGCGTAAAAAAGGGATTGAAAATAAGCCTAATTTAAACATAACCGGCTATACTCATATGGCTTTTTCTGTCGGTAGTGAAGAACGTGTGAATGAACTAACAAAGGTGATAAAAGATGCTGGTTATCCTTTATTAAATGGACCACGTTTTACTGGAGATGGCTATTATGAAAGTGTAATAGGCGATCCAGAAGGCAATCAAATAGAAATTACGATTTAACTTACCCTTTTCCACCACCTCCGTATTTTTCCACAGATTAGGCGGTGCTGTTGTTGAGGTGCCAAATGAGGCAACTGCTTACTTTTACCGAAAAGCACTATCAAACATGCCAATATTCGCTACTTGGGAACAGCCAGAAGGTGCTGGTGGAAGTATTCGATGAGTTGAAGACTTCCGCTTAGCAATGCTTCCATTTACAAAAGGTGTCTATGTTAATACTCCTGACCTATCCATTAAAAATTGGCCAGATGCATACTTCAGTTGCAACTTTGACCGATTAATGGAAGTAAAAGCGGAATACTTTGCGAAAAATGTCTTTAACTTTCCGCAAAGTATTCCGCTTTTTTAAACTATATACTCCACCTAATCTATCTAAATGCAAAACATCCATTTTAAAAAATGGATGTTTTGTAAAAGTAAGTTTACATAATATAATTATCAATTACTTATACCGAATAACTATTCAATCACCGAAAGTAAAACTTTCTCAAGCTCTTTTTTGGATAACATACTTTCGTTTATATAGCCATTCTTTTAATTGTACTTCATCCAAAGTTTCATTCCCCTCTCGTGATCTTTCACACTATATTCGCTCGTTTTTCACAAAAGGTTCATTTTACATGAAAATTTATTTATTACAATAAAAATATAAGGTATATTTTTATGAAAAGGAGGAATTCAATAATGAATACAGAGGATAAAATTCACGCTAAAAAAGTGTTAAAAAATCTATTCATCGGATCACAAGTTGATGGATTACAATTTGGTATTTCTCCAGGCGCTATAAAGATTCATTTCACAAACTTTCACGACTCAGTTGATTATGACGGACAATTATATATCAATATCGAATCCAAATGGTGTTTATTTAATAAACCTCAAAAAAGCTACCCATTAAATGAAGATGAATTTGAAGTTTATTCTGAGAAAGAAGAATATGTAAGATAAGAAGACAAAAAGTTACCGATATACAACTTGGCTTAGAAAGCCCTCATTTAATTATTACATTAGAGAGTGGACAAATTATTTTTTTAAATGGTTTTCATGATTATTATGAATGTTGGCAAGCTGGTGTCCTATGTGAGCAATGGCTTGTAGTCGCTGCACCTGGGAATGAAATCGCCACTTGGGCTCCCGATGAGTTTACCGATAAGTAAACTGTCTTCACGAAGAAGAAACGAAGATATTTTATGAAGTACTATACTAATGAACTACATAATCATTTCTATTACACGTAAACAAAATGACGATTTTACTTTAATAGAACTCACTTTATTAAAGTTGAAAGGATGATAATGATGGCATGTGTCCATGATTTTGGAATAATTGACGATTTTACTTCTCAAAAAAATTACGAAGATTATACACCAGAGAAATATCATTGTATATCTGTTGATGATGATATTATCAGTAGTTTAAATCAAAATTTATCAATTATGAAAACCTACTTCCATACAGTCAAAAATCAGAAATACGGTTTAGCTTATTGTGGTATTACAATTATCCCGCCTGAATCATTAGCAATTTTCTATGAAACAGTTACATCCTCAAAGTTCTTCAGAAAATCTGATGAGCTGAATGAGTTAGCTTCAAAAATTGTACAAGCTGCAGCAGAACAGAAGTACATGATCCATTATGGGGTTTAAATGTAATTCAAAAAATGCTTAGGATTTCTCCGAAGCATTTTTTGTATGTTACTAATACATTTATTCCTTAACCATTTAGTCAATGCTTGAGCCTATGGACCCATCTTTTACAAGTGAGGGCGCCCCTATTAATCTAAATAAGCGTCTCATTTCCAATCTTCCAGCTAAACCATCTCCCGTGCCCTTCTGTTTCTCCAACCGTTTCACGATATTCGTTTCCGTTAATATAATAATCAATATGAAGGTCACGATCCCACATGTTGTTATACAGGTGGAATACATCACGTTTTGCGCCAATTTCTTGTATTTGTTTTTCTAACTTATGTTTTACTTGTTCTGGTATCTGATTTGCAACATGTGTATGGAAAATACAAATAACAGCTTCTTCACTTATTTGTTCAATAATAGATGATAATAGCTCTACACCGTCTCCTTCTATTAATTGGACAGATTCATTTTTCACTAAAGATGCAGCTTGATCAAACATCTCAAGCCTTTCTTTATGTTCTGGCCAAATTAAAGCACGTAACCATAAATAATCTTCCTTATTATGTAAATCATTCACATGTAAGTCCAGTCCAATTCTTTCTACGACAGATGGGCTTTCTTTTAGAAAATGCGGCACATTCGTCCCTCTTATTTCAGAAGTTACATGCACATTTGAATTTATATTTCCGTACATTTCATCCGTCCCGTACGAATAACTATATTGGTCCCAGAACAGTTGCAACCCAGAACTTGTCCCAATTTCAATTAACGCTAACGGCTTCTTCACTTTGTTAAATATGTAGCAGAAACTTGGGTATAAGTATGCGCACCGTCTTACTTCATTTGTTTGAACGAGTTTCGTTTGTAACAAAGTAATGATTTCTTCTCGGTACTCTTTACAGAAATCTTTAAAATGATTAAAAGCTTTATCTAAATTTGTATCAGCATTTTCAACTAAACTACTATAATACGTTTTTAAATGATGTTCTTTCCCTGCTAACAATAAATAATGTACTGCACCTAATAGTAAGTTTGGGACTGGTTGACCTACCTGAGCATAGGACGATAGTGTAAGTACTTCCTCATCTTCAGCAATTTTCATTGATAAATATTCATATAAATCACTTGACCCTTTACATTCCTTTATTGAAAAGTTTCGAAATAAGTTTGAAATTTGTTCTTTTGTACACATTAGAGTCCCTCCTTTTTATTTTTCAGAATAATCTTACCATTATAGAAAGAATAATCCTATAAAAAGGTACTCGATTTAGTCACTTAAGGATACGTAAGCTTTTTCGAGATAATTTCAAACTGTAATTTTTTTCTATTTATCACCTTAAAAGAGCTTGTTAAATAAGATTTTTAGCGAATAAAACGTTAAATAGTTTAAAATTATCAGATAACACTAGATATTTTAGTCTATTAATTATTATAATAGAGTATGAGATGGTTATATAATTGAGACAAAAAAGGTATACACCTAGGTGGGGCCTAGGCGGTGTTTCTCTTTTACGGCTTAGACATAGAAAACACCTACACTTTTTTGCCAATATAGGGGATGGAGAGATTATCATGAGCAACATGCAGCAAAAAACAGACGTTATCTTAATTGGTGCAGGAATTATGAGTGCAACGTTAGGCTCATTACTAAAAGAATTAGCACCAGAATGGGAAATTAAAGTTTTTGAAAAACTCGCAAGTGCCGGGGAAGAAAGCTCTAACGAATGGAATAATGCAGGTACAGGGCATTCTGCGCTATGCGAACTGAACTATACTTCCGAAAAAGCTGACGGATCTATAGATATTAGTAAGGCTGTAAAAGTGAATGAGCAATTCCAGCTTTCAAGACAATTTTGGGCATATCTTGTAAAGAGCAAATTAATTCGTAATCCACAAGATTTTATTATGCCACTACCTCATATGAGTTTAGTACAAGGGAAAAAAAATGTTGAGTTTCTAAAAAACCGTTTTGAAGCGCTTTCAAAAAATCCACTGTTTCAAGGAATGGAATTTTCTGATGCTCCTGAAACATTAAAAAAATGGCTTCCACTCATTATGGAAGGCCGCACATCTAATGAACCGATGGCGGCAACGAAGATTGACTCTGGAACGGATGTTAACTTCGGTGCATTAACACGTATGTTGTTTGATTACTTAAAAACAAAAAATGTCGAGCTAAACTACAAGCATAGTGTCGAAAATATTAAGCGCACGAAAAATGGTTTGTGGGAAGTAAAAGTACACGATATGAATAGTGGTAAAATTGAGCATCATACTGCTAAATTCGTCTTTATTGGCGGCGGTGGCGGTAGCCTACCTCTACTTCAAAAGACTGGTATCCCTGAATCAAAACATATCGGTGGATTCCCGGTAAGTGGACTATTTATGGTATGTAAAAACCAAAAAGTTGTAGAGCAACATCATGCGAAAGTGTACGGTAAAGCTAAGGTTGGTGCTCCGCCAATGTCTGTACCTCATCTAGATACGAGATATATAGACAATAAAAAAGCTTTACTGTTTGGACCATTCGCAGGCTTCTCACCTAAATTCTTAAAAACAGGTTCAAATCTTGACTTAATCGGTTCTGTAAAACCGAATAACGTCTTAACGATGTTAGCCGCTGGTGTAAAAGAAATGGGACTTACAAAATACTTAATTCAGCAAGTTATGTTATCACACGAAAAACGTATGCTCGATTTCCCGGCATTCATTCCGAACGCGAAAAGTGAAGATTGGGATATTGTAGTTGCTGGGCAACGTGTACAAGTAATTAAAGATACTGATGCTGGTGGTAAAGGGACACTTCAATTTGGTACAGAAGTAGTAAGTGCAGCTGACGGCTCAATCGCCGCATTACTAGGCGCATCACCAGGTGCTTCTACTGCTGTTCACGTCATGCTTGAAGTATTAGAAAAATGTTTCCCAAGCCGCATGATAGAATGGGAAGAAAAAATAAAAGAAATGATTCCTTCATATGGCATTTCACTAACTGAAAATCCAAGATTGTTCCAAGATCTTCACACTTCTACTGGTCGTACACTTGGATTAAACGAAAAAGAAACTGTTCATAATTAATGAAGAAATAAAAAAACGTCCGATATATTCGGACGTTTTTTTGTCTACTAAAAATTATACTTATCAATATTATCTTTCGTAAATACAACTCGTTCTGGTAATACGATAATTCCATTCCCTTCTGCCTCATAATCATATCCTTGAATGGAGTTTGGCTCTACCTTCACTTTTCCAATTCCTTTTACTTCGAAGCTATCCCCTACTTTTAACTTCTTCCCTTTTACAACAATTTCATTTGCTACATACGTTGCGAGAGCACCTTGTTGTTTTACATCCCATAAACCAAATTGTGCTACTGTTCCTCGTTTTACGTAATCACGCATAACGTTTGGTGTAGAGAAGCCAGTTACGACAACCTTTTTATCCATTTTTAAATTTTCAGCTGCTTGTGCCATTGCCGGAAGTGCCGTTGCATCTGGACAAATGACTGCATTAATATCAGGATACGTTTTTAAAATATTCTCTCCTACTGACAAAGACTTTTGCGCATTATTTTCACCGTACTGCGTCGTTACAATTTCCCAGTTCGGATATTTCTTTTTAATAATTTCTTTCGCTTTCGTTACCCATTGGTTTTGATCCGTTACTGTCGGGCTAGAATAAAAGAAGGCTACTTTTCCTTTATCTCCAATTTGCTTTGAAGTCATTTCTATTAATAAATTAGCAAGTTGGTCTGGTGTTCCTTGGCTTATATAAAAAGAACGATCTTTCGGATTCACATCAGAATCCCACGTTAAGACAGTCATTCCTTTTTTCTTAGCACGTTGTAGTGATTGCGATAAACCATCAACTGATGTAGAGGAAACCATAAGTGCATCATAGTTTTGGTTAATAAAATTATTTATATACTTTACTTGCCCGGATACGCTCGCTTCAGACGGTCCATCATACTTCACTTGCACGCCTAACTTATCTCCCATCTCTTTTGCCCCTTCACCACCCGATGTGAAGAAACCAACTCCTGTTAATTTCGGAATAAATGCAAATTTCACATCATCAACCTTTTTCTTATCTGCCGTTTGGCTAGAACACGCAATTAAACCGATTAAACAAATACATACAATCAATACAATCCCCAGTTTTCTCTTCATGACATTTCCCCCTTATGCAAATTCTTTCTTTTCTCCGCTAAGAATTGATGTAATTTGAAATGTCTCATAATAACTGAAAGAATAAGGATAATACCTATTACTACATTGGATTGTTCATTTGTTAAACCCGTCATTTGCAAGCCATACTGCATGAGCCCAATAAAAATACTCGCTAGTACAGTACCAATAATACTTCCTTTTCCCCCCGTAATAAGTGTCCCGCCTAATACGACTGCTGTAATGATTGGTAAAATTGTTTCACTTCCCATATCAGCACGTGCGGAACCAAAATATGCGGTTAAGAAAGCACCTCCTAATCCACCTCCTAACCCGGAAAGTATGTAAGCGATAATGACTACTTTTTTCGTTTTAATCCCGGTGTATTTTGCTGTATTTTCGTTCGCACCTGTTAATTTTACATGGCGCCCGTATATAGTTCGGTGAAATAATACAGTACATAAAACTGTTAATACGATCAGTAGCCATAATAAATTCGGTATTCCTATAAAACTACCGTTTGCCAGTTGTACAAATGTGTCAGGTAAACCGCTTATTCCTTCGTACCCAGAAGCACCTGCCCCTCCTGAAATGACGAGGGCAATTCCCCCGTATAAAAACATCGTTCCGAGTGTAACGACGAGTGGTTCTACATCCGTCATTTTTATAATGAGTCCGTTTAAAGCGCCTGCTAAACAACTAATTATTAGGGCGATTATAACAGCAAACAAAATAGGTATTCCGTTCATCCAAAGTACACCGATTAAGATTGAAGTGAGCCCCATTATTGAGCCGATCGATACATCAATTCCTCCTGTTACTATAACAAAAGTCATTGGTATCGCCGCAATTGCGATAAATAGGAAATCATTTGTACTAAAAAGGAGATTACTAATATTTAAGAAATCACTATTTATTAAACTAAAAAGGATGAATTCTACAAGAAGTAATACAATTAGAACCCCTTCCCATCTATATACATACTTCATAGATTCATCCTCCTTTCTGCCTTCCACTTTTTCATAACACTATCTAATATGATGATAAGTAATAATAAAAAACCTGAAATAGCATTATTCCAAAATGCTGGTATTTTTAAAAAGACGAGTGAGCTACTTATTGTTTCTAAAAATAACGCTCCTAATGCAGCTCCAAATAAAGATCCTGTTCCTCCTTTTAAATGAATTCCTCCTAGTACAGCGGCTGCGATTACTTGTAATTCTAATCCTGTACCTGTTTGATTTGGCACGAAACCGATATTCATAACAAATATGCAACCAGCGAGCGCAGCGCTTATGCCTGAAATCATAAACGCATATATCTTCACTTTATTTACAGGTATACCAATAAGCCTCGCGCCATCTTCATTATCACCTACCGCATAAAAGTATCTTCCCAATGGCACTTTTCTTAAAAAGAAGTATAGTAGTAGTAAAATAATAAGAACGAACCATACAGTTATAGGTAAACCAAGAATGATGATAGATGACAGCTGCTTAAAATCGTTTGGAATATCTTCAATCCACTTCCCGCCTGTGAAAATTAACATTGTACCTCTAATAATTCCTAACATGCCTAATGTCATAATAATGGCTGGTACCCGAAACTTCGCAACTCCAATACCATTTACGAAACCAATAATGGCCCCAAGTATAATAGCTACAAATATCGACAAGAATGCACTATACCCATTCGTTAACATCATTCCGCAAACTGCTGCACTTAACCCCATGCTTGAACCAACTGATACATCTATATTTTTCGTAAATAAGACGAACGATTGACCGATTGCTAGCACGACTAAAATAACGCTTGATTTCATCAGTAAAGATAACGAGTTAAATTGAATAAAACTAGGGTTTATCATTCCTACAATAGCTATATAAATTAGTAGTAACAGTATGATAGACGTTTCATGCATTTTTAACATATGTTTCATTCCGCTACACCTCCGTATGCAAGGCGTGTAACTTCATTCACACTCAGTTGTTCTTTTTCCATATGAGAAACAAATCGCCCATTTCTCATTACATATACACGGTTTACTAATTGGACAATTTCTTCAACATCTGAAGAGATTAATAAAATTGCGAGTCCTTCCCTTTTCATTTTTTTTATCGTCTCATACACTTCAAGCCTTGCTTTCGCATCAATTCCGCGAGTCGGCTCATCAAGAATAATAATTTTAGGATTACATGCAAGATACTTCGCAAGCACGACCTTCTGCTGATTACCTCCTGATAAAGATGCCAGTTCTTTATTCATATCCTGTACAACAATTCGGAACTGTTCTATAAACGAATTAACTAAAGCGCTTTCTTTTTCTTTATTTATAAAAAAGCGATTATTTTGATATAAACTTGCTGCTGCAATATTTTCTTTAACAGAAGCAATTGAGAAAATTCCATTCCTCGCCCTATCCTCTGGCACATAAACTAGTCCTTCGTCTAGCCTTTTATGCAAAGAACACGTATCAATTGATTTTCCACCCAATAAGATAGACCCTGATTTTATAGTTTTCAATCCAAATATCGCTTCTGCTAATTCCGTTCTGCCAGATCCTATAATGCCAGCAACACCTACAACCTCACCCGCATGTACAGTGAATGATATATTTTCGAATGCGTGACCATTTATATCAACCACTTCTAATATTTTTTTCGTCTTTACTGTCTCTTGAACTACTTCTATTTTCTCTTTCTGTTTATATCCTTTTGGCAATAGTCCCTCCATCAGCATGTCATATGTATAGTCACATACATCACCTTGGCTTACAACCATTCCATCACGTAGTATTGCTACTTTGTTGGCAATTTCAAAGATTTCTGGAAAACGATGCGTAATATAAATCATCCCAATTCCTTTTTCTTGTAAACTTTTCATCAACACAAAAAGACTCTTAATTTCGTGTGTTGTTAATGTCGATGTTGGCTCATCTAGAATAAGAATCTCAGCTTCTCTTATTAATCCTCTAACGATTTCTACTAACTGTTGTTGCGCAATCGATAATGTTCCTCCTAGTTTATTAAGGTCAATATCCCATCCTAAGCTGCTAATCAATTGCTGAATCTGTACTTTTAGTTTCTTTTTCTTTTCTTTTAACCCGATACATATATTTTCTTCAATAGTCATATGCGGAAAAATGAGTGGTTCTTGCGGTATTAAATAAATACCTTTTCGGTGTGCTTCTGATGGATTTGAAAACTGTTGCTTCCTTCCTTTTACATACATCTCTCCATCATCATACGAATATAACCCCGTTAATATTTTCATTAATGTTGATTTCCCGGCGCCATTTACTCCCCCACTAAAGCGTATATATCTCCGCGCTCTACTTGTAAGTTCACTTCTTTTAATACAAGTTGATTTAAAAACGCCTTACTCATTTTCTTTACTTGTAATAAAGGTACGTTCTCCACATGATGTCACCTGCCTTTATCCAGAACATTTTTTGAGAAAATGATTATTTGTTCTACTTGTTTTGTAGCATTGTATATTCCTTTTTTTATATCTAGAACACTTTTTTCTACGTACTATTAATCGTTTCAACTGGAATAAACAAAATATATGGTACATATGTTTAAGCTGTGGTCAATTGTTGAAAGGGATGAAGAGTATGACTCAGCTGAACTTTGAAGAAAATTTATTAACTAAAGTAGCTTGGTACTATTATAAAGACCAATTAACACAACAGGAGATCGCGTCACTTCTTCATATTTCAAGAAATAAAGTCGTCCGGTTATTAGATAAAGCGCGAAGTGAAGGTATCGTTACATTTCACGTAAAAGGGACTGGTTTGCACTGTTTAAGTATTGAGCGTGACCTAATGAAAAAATTCCACTTAAAAGATGCTTTTATTATCCCTACCCCAGTAAACAATTATCACGCTTCTCTCGGAAAAGCTGCTGCACAATATTTAGAAACTCATCTCCAGCAAGGTGATTTACTCGGTATTGGCTGGGGAGAAACAATTAGCAAAATGCTAGAAAACATTCATTTTGAAAGTTCTATCAACCTTTCAATCGTAACGCTCACAGGCGGGGTAAATCACTATCTCCCGAGAAAACAAAACTATTTACACTACATGCAAGGCGAACTTCACATTATCCCTACGCCGTTTCTAGCGTCTACAACCGAAATGGCACAAAGTATTCTATCAGAACCGAGTGTAAAAGATATGCTTCAAGTCGCTTCACTTGCTCATACGGCTGTTGTCGGTATTGGGGGATTATCTCAAGACGCTACGATTGTAAAAGAAGAAAAATTAACACTACGTGAGATGACATATATTCGTAGTCAAAACGGTGCTGGCGATATTTTAGGACAGTTTTATAATACAAATGGCGATTTATTAGAGCTCTCGCATCACAATCGTCTAATTGGCACGCCCCTCTCTATTTTGCGCAATATGAAGCATGTCGTCGGTGTTGCTGGAGGTACTGAAAAGATAGATGCAATTTGTGGTGCCTTAAAAGGAAAGTTTATTCATTCATTAATTACCGATGAGGAAACTGCCCTCTCCTTATTACGAAAGGATGGTGATTGTTAATGTCCCATTTATTAGCTTTCGATGCTGGTACAGGGAGCATTCGAGCAGTTCTTTTTGATTTACATGGTAATCAAATTGCAGTAAGTCAAAAAGAATGGATTCACAAATCTGACCTTCGTTATCCAGGCTCTATGAACTTTGATGTAGTAGAAAATTGGAAGCTAGTACAAGAATGTACGAAAGAGGTGCTTCAAAAAAGCAACACTCCTGCCTCTTCTATTCTTGCTATTAGCGCTACAAGTATGCGAGAAGGATTTGTTTTATATGATCAAGATGGGCAAGAAATATGGGCGTGTGCAAATGTTGATGGGCGCGCATCCGTCGAAGTTAGTGAATTAAAAGAAATTCGGTCACATCTTGAAAAAGATTTATATACAAAGTCTGGTCAAACTTTTTCATTAGGTGCTTTACCACGCCTACTCTGGATAAAAAAACATGAACCCGACGTCTATAATAATATTCACTCTTTTACAATGTTAAACGATTGGATTTTATATAAACTAAGCGGCGTACTACAAATCGATCCCTCAAACGGATGCACGTCAGGTATTTTTGACTTACAAAATAGAGTGTGGGATAACGATGTCGCTAAGGAGTGCGGCCTATCTTTGCCATTTTCACCAACAGTAAATGAAGCTGGTACAGTAATTGGCAACGTTACAAAAGAGTGTGCAGCATTAACTGGATTACGTGAAGGGATTCCTGTCGTCGCCGGGGGTGGAGATGCTCAAATGGCATCGCTCGGAACAGGAATCGTGAAACCGAATCAAACGTTAATATGCGGGGGGAGCTTTTGGCAACAAGAAGTGAATGTTACTGAGCCAATAACAGATCCACATGCTGCGATTCGAGTAAATTGTCACGTTGTTCCGAACCTATGGCAATATGAAACAATCGCCTTTTTCCCAGGTCTCGTTATGCGCTGGTTTCGAGACGCTTTTTGCCAAGAAGAAAAGAAACTTGCTGATAAACTCGGTGTAGATGCTTATGAATTACTAGAAGAACAAGCGAAAGACGTACCTGTCGGTTCACATGGCATTATCCCTACTTTTTCAAACGTTATGAACTACATTTCTTGGCGTCATGCCGCACCTTCTTTTTTAAATTTAAGTTTAGACGCTGACAAATGCGGAAAAAAAGAACTGTTTCGTGCTATTGAAGAAAATGCAGCCTTCATTACACTTGGAAACTTAAAATTAATAAAAAATCTAACTGGCACATTCCCTTCTGAAGTTATTTTTGCTGGCGGTGCCGCTAAAGGAAAACTATGGCCACAAATTCTATCAGACGTACTCGGTATTCCTGTAAAAGTACCTGTTGTGAAAGAAGCAGCTGCTTTAGGAACTGCGATTGCTGCTGGAGTTGGTGCTGGCATATATTCATCTATGGAAGAAACTGCCGAAGAGTTTGTACAGTGGGAGCAAACATTCGAACCAGTTACTGAAAATCACGAACTATATAAAGAGTTCTATGAAACATGGAAAACTGTATATGACAGTCAGCTCGCTTTAGCTGATAAAGGGCTCCCCTCACATATGTGGACTGCGCCTGGTGCACTGTAACACATTACATAAAGGAGTGAACTGTATGTTAAAAGCGAATGAAAATGACTTCTCCTATCGCTTCGGTGATAACGGGCCGAAATATTTAATACAAGGTCCAAATATTGATCTTGGCCTTGTTGTCATTCAACCGGGCCAGGAGTTTCAAAACCATTATCATACGACGTGCGAAGAGGTCTTTTATGCATTAGAAGGTGAAATAGATTTCTATGTGAATAATGAAAGAGTTCCAATTAAACAAGGTGATGTCCTGCAAGTTCGTCCTCATGAATCTCACTATCTTATTAACCATTCTGACAAACCTTTTAAAGCTGTTTTTATTAAGTCACCACATTTACCAAATAAAGATACTGTACAAACGGAAAATCCAACATTAACGAAGGAGTGATTTGGAATGACTTGGGGATTTAAAAATCGATTAAATACAATTTTACCTGATGGTAGAGCGGTTATGTTAGCAATAGATCACGGTTATTTCTTAGGACCAATTCACGGACTAGAACAACCACTTGAAACAGTAAAAAACTTACTTCCTTATACAGACTCCCTCTTTTTAACGCGCGGTGTACTTAGCTCCTGTATTCCTGAAAACTGCAGCACACCGATGGTTATGCGTGTATCTGGCGGCGCTACTGTCGTCGGTAAAGATTTAGCGAATGAAACAATTGTTACACCTGTAAAAGAAGCAGTGAAGCAAAACGCAATTGGCGTTGGTGTTTCTGTTTTTGTCGGATCAGACTATGAAACACAAACTGTTTCGAATCTCGCAAATGTAGTCTCTGAAGCTCACGATTACGGCCTACCTGTACTCGGCATTACCGCAGTCGCAAAAGAATTACAAAAACGTGAAGCTCGCTTTCTAGCACTTGCTTCCCGCGTATGTGTTGAAATGGGTGCTGATATTATTAAAACGTATTACTGCGAGGGATTCGAAAAAATAACGAGCACATGCCCTGCCCCAGTCGTCATCGCAGGTGGCCCAAAACTAGATTCAATTGAAGACGCATTAAACATTACGTACAATGCGCTGCAAGAAGGCGCAATTGGAGTAGACATGGGCCGAAACATATGGCAATCCGAGCACCCAGCTGCGATGATTCAAGCGATACATGGCATTGTGAAGAATGGATTGAATGTGAAAGAGGCGCTTGAACTTTATGATGATGTGAAGAATTAATGTGAAAAGACAGACTATTTATTAGTCTGTCTTTTTTACTTTACAGTGAAACTTTCTTAATCCGTCTTCTAATATGATACATACTTAAATTCTATACACCTTCAAATGATTACTCTTGATGATTACTATTAAGCTTTGAAACTTTCTTACCTTCTCTGTAATCAAGACAAGACACCTCAATTAATAAGCCATTAAATACTGTAAAATAAAAACCATAACTACTACCTCTCATCGTATACGGTTCCTTGTCTATTTCAATGCCACCAGCTACTAAACGATTATATGTTTGATCAACTTCATTTGAAGTATCCACTAAAAAACCAATATGAAAAGCTTCTGGATACATCACTTCCTTATTCCCCTTAAATGCTTTGGGGTCGCTTAGCACCAGTATAAATCCACTCTCATCACTCATTACTAATAATGCCTTTCCCTTTTGCTCTAAAAATTGAAAATCAAAAAATGTTTCAAAGAAATGTCTCGCTTCTGATAAATCATCAACACATAAATTCAAATGATTTAACTTCATTCACTCATCTCCTTTTAAGCAGAGAGTATGTAGACTCATTTTCATAACACTTAAATATGCAAGGTAAGATATTCAAGCGTTCCGTCTAAGACTATGCTTTATAAGTCTAATACTTTTCTCCATAGCCTAGAACGTTTTTTAAATGAATGAAAGATTTCCTATCATTCCCATCCCCCCAGTAATAAAAAAGAGGATACATGATTGCTTCTACAACATGTATCCTCTGCTTGTATATTACGACTGCTGATAAGCCGCTTTTGATGATTTCACATAATAAACTGCGTGATCCACATTAATGATATGATCTGGTTTTGGTTTACCACGGCCCGCTCTATGTCCAGCTAAGTGTTCTTCACTTGTTTCCCAGTTTTTCCATGCTTCTTCAGATTCCCAGCGAATCATAACGACTACTTCTTCGTCGCCGCGTCTTACTTTTTTCACAAGAACACTTAAGTCAATAAAGCCTTCAAATTTTTCAATAATACCTTCTCCAGTAAAACGTTCTACAACTATATTTGATGTACCTTCTTTTACTGTAAATGTTTTCGTTTCGATAAACATATATCCCACTCCTTCATTGTAATACGAATACTACTATACTTTTATTATAGTTGATTATGATAATTATTTTCAATTATAAAGTTTAAATTTTTCGAATTATGCTGTTTTCTCTTCTATCGCCTCATCTAAAAATTTGAAATATGGGAGTAAGATTCCGATTAAAGAAGTGACACATATAATTGAACCGATAATAAAGTATAGTGCTCTTACTCCCCACATTTCACTCAATATGCCCCCTACTAACACACCTAACGGCATAGCGGATCGTATGAAAAATAATCGCACCGAAAATATTTGTCCTATCATATTGTTCGGAACTGATTGTTGGCATATCGTTGTGTTATAAACATTGAAAAAGGCAATACAAACACCTGCAACTATTTCAATTATTACCGCCATTACAATACTGTGGTTAAAACCTAGCGAAATGTATGTGAGTCCCCCGATAAACAATCCTCCAAGCATAAGTATACGCCTGCTTTTATATGTTACTTTTCCGACTAGTATAGATCCAACTACATAGCCAAGTGGGAATCCGGCCATAAAATAACCAAATTCCGCATATCCCGCTGACAGCTCGTCTTTTATATAAGGAAGATTTGTAACCATCGTTACCCCAACTCCAAATTGCACGAAAGTAAGAAATATACCGAGCCAAACGATGATTGGTTTTGTAAAAAAATATGTAAAACCGTGAAGAAACTGTCCAAGCCACGTTTTCCGAATAGGTTGCGACGTTCTATTTTCTTTTATATAAAGTAAGAAAGCACCACTAACAAATAAACAAATGCATACGAAAGATAATGTAAGTTCTGTTCCAATGAAATGAATGACTACTCCACCTAATACTGGCGCAAGAAACATCATAAGGCGAGTCATTCCATCAATGTACGCATTCGCATCTTGAAGTTGTTCTTTCCTTACAATGCTCGGTGTAATGGCTTGACTTGCAGGTGTATAAAGTGGTGTAATAAGTCCCACTACTATTTGAACAACATAAATGTGCCAAACTTCTATACTACCTGAAACTAGCATCACTAAAGGTAATAAAAATACGGACGCTCGTATCCATTGTGAAAAAATCATAATCCACTTCCGGCTCCATTTATCAATAAATGGGCCGCTGATTAATTGCAGTATGAGTGATGGGATGAAATATAATAACCACATACTACTTAAAGCCATTTCTGATCCTGTTAACTCATATACTAGAATTGAATTACATAACGTTCCGAAAGCCCCTCCTAATTCTGAGATTGCACTACCAATCCACATAAAAAAAAACGAACGATTTTTCAATACATTTTTCAATTTCATACACCAACTTTTCTTTTATATTCCTCCCTTTATGTACATTCTCGTTGTTAATTATCTATTCAAAAACATATCTAATTCTTTCGCTAAAGACTGTACTGCTTTCTTTCTTAATACATATTTTCCATCGTGTATATCCACTAACTTCGCTGCACGTAACAATTTCAAATGGTGGTGTACAGTCGATTTACCAAGTTGCAATCTTTCTGTAATTTCCTGCAATGTTCGTTCTTTTTCGAACAACATTTTTACAATGCGTAACCTCGCTTCATCTCCAAGAGCTTTATGTTTTTGAACTAAAAAATAATTCGGTTCATATGGATCTTCAGGATGGATACTTTCGTTTGCAACTGGATAATGAAATACTTTCGTATCTTCAATATCTGCCTCAATATTCCACGGTCTGTACGTCATTTGCGGAATAAGAAATACGTGATGAACACTTGGCTCTGGCATATAAATAACGCCACCTGTAGCCCACTCGACAAACTCTTCCGGCTTCATCTTTTTATTCATTTCATTTTTTGCTTCATAATCTCGTTTTAATATAGAAAGTATTTCTTCTTCCTCACTCTTAATTACACTCTCATACCACCCTGTCATTACAGCGATTAAATGAGATTTCAGCACTTGTACATCTACGTCACATATAAAGCGAATGTACGTAGAGAAAAACTGATGATCATGTGTTAATTCCTTTAGTTCATGTATTGCAGTTCTATCTCTACTTGCGGCTAAACGTCTTTTTTTCTCATATTTCTCCCCTAAAAACGGTAAACATATATACTTCAAATCTTCTTCTGAAAGTGAATCGATTTTAACATGAAACTGTGATACATCCTGTATGTCTTCTTCATACAACAATTGAAGCAATGCTTTCCACGTATTATTTTCTTCGACAAATTGTAAGTGCTCTCTCATTTCTTCTGTTAATGATTTCTTAATTTCTTCCCATTCATTTTGACTCTTTTCAAGTGTATCAATTAACCTCTTATGAGTAATTGCTGCAATGCCAAGCGCACATTCGAAAAGTATCGAATATTTCACTTGAACGTTATAAGTTTCCCTCTTTCTACTCGTTATGTGATAGACCTCCATTTTTATCCCCTCCTTGTTTGCTATATATCAAATTCTATTTTTATCGAATTTAACCTTCTATATTTTTAGAATTATTTTGCGACTTCAAAAAAACTCTAATCCATGAGCAAATAGAGAAAGGTTTATACTCTTTTTCATTCTGACTCAATTAAAGCCTTGATTATTAAGTATCATATTAAAAAGAAGTTTTTTAATGGCTCTGTTATAAGTTGTCTTTCACCCTCTTGTGCAACTATAGAAAAGGTTTATTGAAGAGAAAAGAGAATTGGTTTTATTAAGAAAAATGAACAGGAGGCTATACGAATGGGAAGAAAAGAAATGTTGCAAAATGGAGTCCAACAAGTTTTTTACGAAGAAGAATGGTACCCACCAATATCAGAAGCGGTAAAGAATCTTACGGTTGAACAAGCATGTTGGCAACCAGAAGGTGCTGCCAGTAATACGATTTGGGAAAATGTGAACCATTTATTAATCTTTAAAGAACGCCTACTTTCCCGCTTACATGAAGACGACACATTTGTTGCTCCACAAAATAATGATGAGACGTTTATCCAAGGTGGACCTAATGATGATGCCGCTTGGCAGCAAACCGTAAAGCGAACGCTTCAAGTACATGATGCCTTACAATCTTCATTAACCGCCCTTCAAGAAGCAGAACTAGATCAACTAAGTCCTTCTCTACCAGTTTGGCAACAATATATGAATATCCTTTTGCATGATGCATATCATACAGGACAAATTATACAGCTTCGGAAACTTCAAGGTTCATGGCCAACTCACCGTTCTTATTTATAAAGTGAAATTTTAATCAGCTCTTACCAATCGGGATTTTGCGGGCAGCCCATCCCCACCTCACTTCTTTGCTTTCCTTGAATTTTGAGGTAAAAATCTTACTGTCCGTTAATCCGAAATAAACGATGTTTAAAATCGCATACGTTTAATATCCAACAAAACAATTGAAAACAGCTAATTGTTTGATAATTACTGCGATTTCTCAAAATAAAGCAAATTAAAATACATTAATTCCTAACATAACTTACATGCTTCATAACTTCTAATCATAATCCAAATTTGGAAGAATAGATGCTTTTTTATATACAAATAATAACTCTCAAGGAGTTGTTGACATGTATTTCATATTGAATATGTTAGGGATTTTCGTTGTCATATTAATCATTTTCTTATGTTCGCCTAATAAAAAACATATAAAATGGAGACCAATTGTAATTCTCATCCTATTGGAGCTTTTTATTACGTGGTTTATGTTAGGCACAAAGCTCGGCAGTATTATCATTAATAAAATTGCGTCATTTTTCAGTTGGCTACTAGCATGTGCGAATGAAGGTATTCGATTTGCATTTCCTTCAGCTATGGAAAGTCAGCACATTGATTTCTTCTTTAGTGCGTTACTTCCTATCATTTTTGTTATTACTTTTTTCGATATTCTTTCTTATTTCGGAATCTTAACTTGGATTATTGATAAAGTAGGTGCAGTTATTTCAAAGATTTCTCGTTTACCAAAGTTAGAAAGTTTCTTTTCGATTCAAATGATGTTTTTAGGAAACACCGAAGCACTTGCGGTTGTTCGTGATCAATTATCTGTTTTAAAAGAAAATCGATTATTAACTTTTGGAATTATGAGTATGAGTAGCGTTAGCGGATCCATTCTTGGTGCTTATTTATCAATGGTTCCAGCAACATATATTTTCAGCGCAATCCCATTAAACTGTATTAACGCATTAATTTTAGCCAATGTATTAAATCCTGTGGAAGTTTCGAAAGAAGAAGACGTTGTTTACACACCTTCAAAACATGAAAAAAAGGATTTCTTTTCTACTATTTCAAACAGTATGTTAGTTGGGATGAATATGGTTATCGTTATTTTAGCTATGGTAATTGGTTATGTAGCTTTAACAGCATGTTTAAATGGGATTTTAGGATTTTTTGTAACGGGGTTAACAATTCAAAAAATCTTCTCCATTATCTTTAGTCCTTTTGCATTTTTACTCGGTTTATCAGGCAGTGATGCTATGTATGTAGCTGAATTAATGGGGATCAAAATAACGACGAATGAATTTGTTGCAATGATGGATTTAAAATCAAACTTAAAGTCGCTACAACCGCATACGGTTGCGGTTGCAACGACATTTCTAGCTTCTTTTGCTAACTTTAGTACAGTAGGTATGATTTACGGAACTTACAATTCATTATTTGGCGGAGAAAAATCATCAGTCATCGGTAAAAATGTTTGGAAGCTTCTTGTTAGCGGGATGGCTGTTTCTTTATTAAGTGCTATGCTCGTTGGGCTATTTGTATGGTAATTAATTTTAATAATAAAAGACACCCAAGCCAATTGAGTGTCTTTTATTATTATTTTCGAATTTGTCCATTTCCACGAATCACATATTTTGTAGAAGTTAATGCTGGAAGCCCCATTGGTCCTCTTACGTGTAACTTTTGTGTACTGATACCAATTTCCGCTCCGAATCCAAATTCGGATCCATCTGTAAAACGAGTCGATGCATTATGATAAAGTGCCGCGGCATCTACAGAAGTAAAAAACTTGCTGACGTTTTCCTCGTTTTCAGTAATAATTGCTTCAGAATGCATAGATCCATACGTATTTATATGATGAATCGCTTCTTCAACAGTGGAAACCACTTTCACTGCTAGTGTGAGAGATAAAAACTCAGTTTCCCAGTCTTCTTCTGTCGCAAGTAAGATAGAAGAATCAATCGCCACTGCTTTATTATCACCCACGTAGCTCCACTCCTCTTTTATTCAAGGAAGAAAACAACTCGCTACCATATTGCTCTGCCCAATTCTCATGAAGTACAATCGTCTCAATTGCATTACATACAGATGGACGCTGTGTTTTTGCATTTATAATAATATTAAACGCCATTTGTTTATCTGCTGTTTCATCAATGAATATATGACAATTTCCCACACCTGTTTCAAGTACTGGAACAGACGCTTCTCTCACTACTGTATCAATTAATTGTTTACCGCCTCTTGGTATAAGAACATCCAAGTACTCGTTCAATGTAAACAACTGTTTTGCACTATCTCTCGTTGTATCTTCTATGAGCTGTACACTTTCTGAAGGCAAGCTAGTTTGCTTAAGCGCCCGGTGAATAACGCTAACGATGGCTTTGTTAGAATGGATAGCAGAAGAACTACCACGTAGTATTACTGCGTTTCCTGTTTTTAAACAAATTGTAGCAGCATCAACAGTTACATTCGGTCTTGCCTCATAAATCATCCCGACAACACCAAGTGGTACGCGCATCTCCTGAATAGATAGTCCATTTGGCCTTTCCCATGCACTTACACATTCTCCTACAGGATCACGTAATTCAATTAGCTGCTTAATCCCCTCTGTCATATCAATAATACGATTTTCAGTTAGCAGAAGACGATCAAGGAGTGAATCAGAAAATCCTTTTGCCTTACCTTCTTCAATATCCCTCTTGTTTTCTTCTAAAATATAAGCTGTTTCTAATATTAACTGATCAGCTATTGCGGAAAGTGCTTCGTTTTTTTGCTCTGTAGATTTAAGCACAAGCTCTCTAGCAACCTCTTTTGCTTTTATCCCCTTTGCCAACACTTCATTCATTTTTATTTCCTCCTTTTTAAAGTGAAACCCAATGATCCCTATGGATGACTTCATAACTATGTCTCTCGCCTCTTACTTGAATATCTTGGCTTTGCATACCTTTTACATCTATTAGTTCCTCTGCGCTATATGTGCATTGTCCTTTTCCTATTACGCGCCCTTGTTGCGTTACAACCTCTACAACTTCACCCACTTGGAAAAATCTTGATACATTCGTAACTCCAGCTGGAAGTAAACTCTTACCATGCTGAATGATGGCAGTAGCTGCCCCAGCATCTACTTCAATTTGTCCGCTAACAAGCGAATGTAAGGCAATCCATTGCTTGTTCATCTTCATTTCTTTTTGAGGAGCATTACCAACATACGTTCCATCACCCTTACCCTTCAAAACATTTACAAACTTTTCCTGTCCACGTCCTGTTCCGATAAATACACTCACACCAAGAGAGAGCGCTGTCTTTGCAGCATCGATTTTTGATTTCATACCGCCAGTCCCAAGTTTTGAGCCAGCATCTCCTGCAAGAGAAGAAATTTCTTCCGTAACTTCAGGAAGAAAATAATATTTTTTTGCATCCGCATTTTTCTGAGGATTTTTGTCATATAACCCGTTCACATCCGTAAAGATCATAAGCATATCCGCCGAAACAAGCCCGCTTACTAAAGCTGACAGCATATCATTATCACCGAACGTCAGCTCCTCTAAGGAGATGGAATCATTTTCATTAATAATTGGAAGAGCGGAGCGGTTTAATAATTCTCCTAACGTAGCGTAAGCATTACTATATTGTTCTTTTCTAGAAAAATCACTTCTCGTCAGCAAAAGTTGCGCAGTAACGATGCCATATTTACGGAATTCCTCCGTGTACGCCTGCATTAACAAACTTTGTCCGACAGCTGCTGCAGCCTGTTTCCCTTTAATCGTTACAGGTCTGCTAGGATATCCTAGCGCTGAAAAACCTGCAGCGACGGCTCCAGATGTAATTAACACAACCTCGTGCCCATCTTCTTTCAACCGAGCCAATGCGGCAACGTGATCTGAAAGCTGTTCTGTAGAGATGCCTCCGTGACTATCTGCCAAGGAACTACTCCCAATCTTTACAACAACTCGTTGTTTTTTCACTTTTTTATCCCCCAAGTCTAAAATCAAAGTTTTTTATAAATTACACTTCATTCACTTTGTAACTATATCTATTCTCATCAATGCTGCAATGAGGTATTTAAGAGCAAAATAAAAATGACCGCTTCGCCCTTAATAAAATAAAAAGGACGAAACGGTCATTGTTCCGCGGTACCACCTTAATTGATATACATAGATATCCACTTGGTGCCTATAACGCAGGCGAACGCCTAAACTTTCATTTAAGACTCAGGGATAGGTTCGATATATTCTATACGAGGAATCTTTCAGCCGGTGAATTCCACTCTCTTTCGCAAGAAGACATATGTACTAGTTCCCTTCAACGATTTTCAATCTAATTTTTTTATATTATGCGATATAGTTCGATTCGGTGTCAAGAGGTATTTTTAAAAATAAATAGAGCCGCAAGTTATTTGTATGAAATTATCGCCCTACTAAATGAAAATACAAAATGATATAAGTTTAACTCATATTCATAAACATAAAACCTTACATTATAGTGTATATATTTACATAATGTCGAATATAATTAATTTTTATCTTTTAGTGTTGCAAAAAGGAATATATTCTCTTAGAATGTTTCTTTATATTGCACAGGGATGTTATTCTTATTCTCACTATAATAAAATAATATCAAACAGATATAATTGATTATAAAAGGAGCAAGATTGAGTTATTATGGATAAACAAATTGGATTCATCGGTTGCGGAAATATGGGAATGGCTATGATTGGCGGAATGATAAACAAAAATATAGTGTCTTCAAATCAAATTATTTGTTCAGATTTAAACACTGCTAATTTAAAAAATGCTAGTGAAAAATATGGGCTAACTACAACTACCGACAACAATGAAGTAGCTAAAAATGCTGATATTTTAATTTTATCAATCAAACCAGACCTATACGCGTCAATAATTAATGAAATAAAAGAAATAATCAAAAACGATGCTATCATCGTTACGATCGCTGCTGGGAAAAGTATTGAAAGTACTGAAAATGCCTTTAATAAAAAAGTAAAGGTTGTAAGGGTAATGCCTAATACTCCTGCTCTTGTTGGAGAAGGAATGTCTGCATTATGCCCGAATGAAATGGTGACAGAAAAAGATTTAGAAGATGTACTAAACATTTTCAATAGTTTTGGTCAAACAGAGATCGTAAGTGAAAAATTAATGGATGTTGTAACATCTGTAAGTGGTTCTTCACCAGCTTATGTATATATGATTATAGAAGCGATGGCAGATGCTGCTGTACTAGATGGTATGCCAAGAAATCAAGCATATAAATTCGCTGCTCAAGCTGTGTTAGGCTCTGCAAAAATGGTACTAGAAACAGGAATACATCCAGGTGAATTGAAAGATATGGTTTGTTCTCCTGGCGGAACGACAATAGAAGCTGTAGCAACATTGGAGGAAAAAGGACTGAGAACAGCGATTATTTCAGCTATGCAGCGTTGTACGCAAAAGTCTGTTGAACTATCTGGTCAAACTAAAAAGTAAAACTGTAAAAGAGATCGCGTTAGCTATGAATTCATATGAATTTAATTAGAAATTCACTACATGATAAACGGCCAAACTCATATATAATTGAGTTTGGCCGTTTCAGTTTTAATTATATTAAAATAATTTTATTCAAATCTTCTTTACAGGTTCTGTTTTATCCCTTACCTATTCCCTACTATGATTGTGTAATTTTATTAGAAACTAATAATTTTTCAATGCACTTCGGTAACATATCTAATAGCGTTTCAAATGCGTAGTTTACATCTAGACGTTCTGTCCATTGATGTGCATCTTTTCCTACCGGCCCCATATTTAATACTGGAACATCAAACTCTTCTAATTCCTGAAGCGGAATTGAATAACCTTTATCCCATAATGGCATATTGTCTACAAGCGAACTCATTGAATCCAGTGGATACTGCAAGCCTACATAACTTAAATCTGAAATCCCCCCAAAATAATTTTGGTTTTCAAATGTAATTTTATGATTGTAGTGTGCATACTTTTCCATTTCTACAACTACCTCTTTTATTAAAGGATTGTTGCGTGAACTCACAGCTGGATAGTACGGCGGAGCGAAGAAAAGTACAATCATCGGTGCCTTTTCTTTACATAAAATCGCTAATTTATCTACTAAATCAATGGTTACCGCACGATCATCTTTATCTCCTCTATTTTTTATAATATTAGATTGAATATGATTTATTTTTCCTCGTCCATGTTGCTCAATTGCATATGTGATAAGCTCTTCATAAGTTAATACATTTACTTTGAGATTAGGTGGTATAAATGGATTATATTTAGAAAAACGATATGCATGTTTTTCATACGACTCTTCTATTTTCTCTGCTACTTTCGTTACTTTTTGACGTAACAATGAAACTACATCTGTCATTGATTTTTCTAATAAAAACAAATTAAATAATGTAACTGCACGATGCGGAATTTGTACAGAATAATCCTCTTTTAAGTCCCTTTGAAGTAAGTTAGTTGGCGGAGGACTCGCTTCCCCTTCTACAATATCACAAAGGTCTGTGTTTAACTCTAATTCTGCTGTTATTAATGAAGCCATATAACTCCCATTTAACCCTGCAAAAGGTTCACCTACATGTGTCTCTTTTCCGTAGCAAAGAAAACCAGGTAACACTTTACCAATAGAGCCAGTGTAAATATACTTATTTTGGTCACCAGGATGTCTTGAAAACATAGGCTCTGAGTTTAGTACCGTTTTATACTCTAAATCATGTTCTCTTGCTAACTCTAGTAATCTTGGAACAGCAGCTCTCATCCCTACAGAGTTTACTTCTTCATCTGGTACAGCCAATAAAAGAACATTCCCATCAAATCTTTCTTCGCAAGCTTGCTCAATCATTGCCATTTGTAATGCGAGGCCGCATTTCATATCCATTGTTCCTCTACCAAACAGCCATTCTCCATGTTCTATATCTTCACGTACATGGTCTGGAAGTTCATCTTTATGAGAATAAAACATAGATGTTAACTTTTTAGGATTAAATGCATCTTCTTTCCACATTCCGTAATCTTGTACATCTACAACATCAAAGTGACTTACTAGAATTACAGTATTTTTTGTACTATCGCTTTTCTTTACTAGTGCTGTAACAAAATATCGTCCGTCCCCTGTCGGATTTTTTTGCAAATGGTGCGGGTTTTGTTTGAAATACTGTAAGTCAGATAATTGTTCCACAACAAAGTCTGGCAATATTACTTCAGCTTCTGAACCGGTAATACTAGGAATTTCAACAAGACTGCTTAATAATTGAACCAATTGTTCTTTTGATTGCCACTTTGACATATAAATCCCCCTATTTTCTCGCATTATGAAAACTAATTCCAGTATATGAATAAAAAGATGACGACAGCTATCAAAATTATAGTTCTGATGTACTGCCGATTTTTATTGATATTTCATGAGCCGCTTGTTTTACCTTGCTAATAAGAAAAGATAGTCGATCATCATTAATACGATGACTAATTAACCCAACACTTAATGCTCCTACTACTTTATGATTAAATCCGATAATAGGTGCAGCTACTGAAGCTGTCCCTTCTGTTTTTTCACCATAACTGACAGCATATCCTTCATTTTTTATTTGCTTTATTTGATTAAGAAGAATTTGCTTTTGTTCTGGTAATGAAGGAAGTAAATACTCTACAATATGTTCCATTTCATTCGTTTTCATATTGGCAAGCATCGTTTTATTTGCAGCACCAATTGAAAGTGGAATTTGTTCTCCTAGATTATCGATAACTCGAATTTTTAAAGGACTATCAATTCTTTCAATGATAATAGAATGTGTTCCGTTTGGAATATTCAAATAGACACTTTCTTCCACTTCAGAAGCCAAACGTTTCATCACTTCTCTTGCAACAGATCTATAGTCTACCTTCTCCAATTGACGCAACCCTATTTCCATCCACATTGGTCCAATTTTGTACTGTTTTGTCTCTGTAATTTGTGTAACTAACCCATGCTCCATTAGAGAGTTAAGTAATCTATGTACTGTACTAACCGGGAGATGTGTTCCATCAGCTATATCAGAAATAGCCCAATACTCTTTTTCATTTGTAGAATTCAATAATTTAATAATACTTATCGCTCGATCAATGGACTGTACCATAACTCGCCTCAACTTTACTCGTAATATGTTAGTACGCTTAATTAACTATCAATTTAGCAAACATTCGAAATGAAATCAATATATTTATTTAATTTTCTAACAATAAAAACATATCACTAACAACGAATTGAAAACGCAAACAAAAAAATATTGACTTTTCTTTTTAATTATCTGAAAATTATAACAAGATTTCACATCACGGAATACATTCCATAATACGGAAAAACATCAAACGTTATTCTATCAACTACGAAAGTGAGGAAAACAATGGCGCAAGTAAGCAATACAAACAATGAATTAAAACGTACGATGAAAAGTAGACACTTATTCATGATTGCACTCGGTGGTGTGATTGGAACCGGGTTATTTAACGGATCTGGCTTTATTATAAGTCAGGCTGGACCTGGTGGATCCGTACTTGCCTTTATTGCTGGTGGATTATTAATGTATTTCGTTATGCTATGTCTTGGTGAACTTGCTGTAGCCATGCCTGTTTCAGGTTCCTTTCAGGAATATGCTACTAAATTTATCAATCCTGCAACTGGCTTTACAATCGGATGGTTGTATTGGTTAAGCTGGGCGAATACGACCGGTCTTGAATTTACAACTGCCGGTATTACAATGCAGCGCTGGTTTCCTGATATTCCTGTTTGGGTTTGGTGTTTAATATTTGGCGTTACCATCTTCACTATTAACGCATTATCTGCTCGTAGTTATGCAGAAACAGAATTTTGGTTTTCAAGTATAAAAGTATCTGCCATTATAGCTTTTATACTTCTTGGTGGCGCCGCTATGTTCGGTTTTATTGATTTAAAAGGCGATGAACCAGCTCCACTTCTTTCAAATTTCGTAAATCATGGTGGTTTATTTCCGAATGGACTTGCAGCTATTCTATTAACAATGGTTACAGTCAATTATTCCTTCCAAGGTACAGAGCTTGTCGGAATCGCAGCAGGTGAAAGTGAAGATCCAGCAAAAACTTTACCTCGTTCTATTAGAAATATTATATGGCGCACAATGTTTTTCTTCGTCTTAGCAATCTTTGTTCTTGTTGCTTTAATTCCTTGGGAAGAAGCTGGATTAACAAAGAGTCCATTCGTTGCTGTTTTTGATAATATCGGTATTCCATATGCAGCTGATATTATGAACTTTGTTATTCTTACTGCTGTTCTTTCTGTCGCAAACTCAGGACTATACGCTGCTACTCGAATGCTTTGGTCTTTATCAAAAAACGAAATGGCTCCAGCATTTTTAAAGAAATTATCATCACGTGGGATTCCTCTCAACGCTTTAATCATGACAATAGCTATTTCTGCTTTTTCTCTTTTGACAAGTGTAGTAGCTGCTGAAACTGTTTACTTGTGGCTCATTTCAATTTCCGGAGTCATTACCATTATTGTTTGGATGTCAATTTGTGTTTCTCAATTCTTTTTCCGCAAACATTATTTAGCAGACGGCGGAAAATTAGAAGACTTAAAATTTAAAACGCCACTTTATCCACTCGTACCAATTCTTGGTTTTGGATTGTATGGCATTATATTAATCAGTCTTATTTTTATCCCAGAACAACGACTTGGAATCTATTGCACTGTCCCATTTATCATCTTTTGCTACACTTACTATCACTTTAAAGTTAAGAAAAGAAATTCTACTAACACTCATAGTGAAACTAAAATTAGCGAGACTTCGTAATATTTGACTATACATAAAAGACTACACATGGCGTTTCACTTCATGTGTGGTCTTTTTTCATCATTTTAATATGATTTCATCTGAATTTAATGAATATATCCCCTTTCCTACAAAAGTAGTAGAGTGTTCATTTAAACACTTACTACCTCAGTGGGATTTATCACATTCCAATTTCAATATAATAGTAAATAGGTATATCGGATATAGATGTACATTACTAGGCTTATACATATTTCAACTTTAGAATTATATTCACTATTGAATTGGTAGTTACCAATAAAGAAAGAAAGAAAGAAAGGAATGATCATAATAATACAGAACATATACGAAACTCATTTACATGTAAGAAATTTAGAGAAGGCAATAAATTTCTATCAAAACAAGCTAGGATTAACGTTAGCAAGAAAACTCTCCAAAAGAAGAGTGGCTTTCTTTTGGGTCGGAGAAAATAAACAACAAATGCTTGGACTATGGGAAGTACATAACATTGAAGACTTTGAGCCGAGACATTTTGCTTTTGGTGTAAATTTAGAGTTTTTAATGACTTCTAAAGCGTGGCTAGAGGAACGTGGAATAGCAGTGATAGGAAGTCAAGGAAAAGGAAATCAAGAGCCAATTGTCCAAAGGTGGATGCCTGCTGCAAGTGTATACTTTCTAGATTGTGATGGAAACAAATTAGAATTCATTTCTATGTTACATGAGAATCCAGATGAATTAGAATATGCGTCCTATTTAAGTGTATGGAATGCGGAACACCAAGAAAAATGAATGGAATTTTCGTTCAAGTCTTTTCTTATTTTTGGATATAATGTTGTACGATCCCCCCTTTTACTATGAATTTGTTAACATAATGCATTTACTGTCATCTTATATTTGTACTTACGTACGAGCAATTCCTAATCTGCTTCAATTACAATTTGAATTATGTAAATTTTCCTCTTATCTGGTCTGGCATCTACTCTTTAAACACAAACTCCCCTTAAATCGAAAATGATTAAGGGGAGTTTTATATACGATGCAATTATAGTTCAGATTTCACTCGAACAGAAACATTATTTTTAATTATATTTTTGACATCTTTAAAGCTAACAAAATTGTTACTTTTCTCATCCCAAAGACGGAAACGTAGTGATTGTAAGCTTGTAGCAAGCGTAATCGTTGGTACATTTTTTAACGGAAGCGTATTATTGTGTGCCTCTTCTAGTTTATAGTTAGGTACCCTTGGGCTTAAATGGTGAACATGATGGAATCCAATATTACCAGTTAAGAATTGCAAAATTTTAGGAAGCTTATAAAAAGAACTTCCTTCCACTGCCGCTTTCACATATTCCCAATCTTTATCCTCTTCAAAATAAGAATCTTCAAATGTGTGCTGTACGTAAAACAGCCAAATCCCTACTGAACCTGCTATTAAGAATATAGTACCATGTACTAACAGAAACGATTGCCACCCAATTGCCCAGCAAAGTATAGCTACTACAGCAACAATTATAATATTCGTCAAATAAGTATTCATACGTTCTTTCTGCCTTGCACCTTTTCGGTTAAATCTATTTTTAAGCAAGAAAACATAAATCGGACCTAATCCAAACATAACGAATGGATTGCGATATAAGCGATATGCTAAACGAAGTCTAAATGGTGCAGCTACATATTCATCAACTGTAAGCGTCCAAATATCCCCTGTACCCCTCTTATCCAAATTACCACTCGTAGCGTGGTGAATAGAATGTTCATGCCCCCACTGATCAAATGGGAATAATGTTAAAACACCCATACACGTTCCAACTATTCTATTTGCACGTCGACTTTTAAAGAACGAATAATGGGTGCAATCATGAAAAATAATGAAAATTCTTGTCATAAATCCAGCGGCTAACAGTGCTGGAACTAATGTTAACCAATAAGAAACTGACAAACTTTTATAAGCAAGGTACCATAAAATAATAAATGGCACGATTGTGTTGATCAGTTGCCAAACACTTTTTTTAATCGTTGATTTTTCAAAAGGAGCAACTTGTTTTTTTAAATTTTTAGTATTTTCTAAGGTCATTGTTCTAATTCCTTTCCTTTTTGTTGCTAATTCATATTATAGCACACTGTTAGTATCAGGTGTTAAAAGTAGCTATAATAAATATTATATACTATGAAAATCTCTTTTTTCTTACTCATTACTTACAAATTACTTACGCCCAAAATAGCTTCTATAATTGGACAGGCGGAGTATTTTATTTATAAAAGAAACTTCGAATTTTTCCAATAAGTACATAAAAAAACAGCAAGTTTTTTCACAAGAAGAAAAAAGCTGCGATAAGTCAGTTTCACCGACTTATCGCAGCTCCTCTTCGTTTTACCTTATTTTATCGATGAAGCCACACTGCACCTGCAGACTTGTCTTCAGCTTGGCCTACCACTTCAAACTTCAGTCCTAGTTTCGGTAACTTACGTCCTGCATCAGGAATAATGCTGTTGATGTATTGCTTAGAATCATCAAATTTTGCCACTCCTGGTAATCCTTTATAATCGAAGATACCGCGAGTTGGTGAATTTACTTTCCATGCTGGTGTTTGATCAAATGAGAATGCCGCATCGGCAATTTGGTAACGCGTACTGCTCTTCACAGTAGGTTGTCCGTTTAATGTCCCTACAATTGCCTCTGGATGAGAATCTACTACTCCTAAGAACCCTTCACCTGGATGAACGCCTACCCAGTTATCTGTAAAGCTTTGATCCGCATACCATACAACCATTCCTGTATTAAATACTGGACCACGTGCATGTTGTAACGCAGTGTCAGAACCAGCGTAATTTCTCCACTCTACATAGTAATTATGTTTTTTCTGTTCAAATCCGTTAGACACAGTAAAGCCTTTTAACGTCATTGCTGGCTGACCTTCTGCATCATCAGAGAAAACAACTTTTCCATCTACAGTTAATGCTGCATTATCTAACGCAAACCCTTTATAAGCTACTGCAATATCTGTTAAGTACTCAAATTGCAGTTTTACTTTTTTTCCTTTGAATTGGCTTAAATCGTATGATTTATCAACCCACTTACCATCAGTTGTATCCGCGCCGCCTTTTACATCTTTTTCGCCCATTCTATCAATGCGTGTCTTCGTTCCATCTTCTGCAATCGCATATACGTCAAGGAAATCATACTTCGCTTCAAGTTCGTAAAATGCCTTATAATCGAACTTAGCATCCTTTGCATTTGTTAAGTCAAATACTGGTGTCTCAAGTGTTGTATGAATGTCATTTCCTTTTGTACTGTAATAGAACTTCTTACCAAACGCTGATTCGATATTTTTTATATCTTTGTCCGGCAAGTTAACACGAACGATTCCAGGTCGTTTAGATTTTGTAGTACTTTGATCTACATATGTCGCAACACCGATTCCTTTGCTAAGTTTGTCATAATCTACTTCAAGGATATTCGCCCAGTTCCCCTTCATATTCTTTTGGAAAAATTCTTTATTTTGTGGTGAGAAACTCGTTGGCTCTGTTCCTGCAATTTTTCCAGCCCAGCTACCACCACTCATAATAGACCATGACTCAACAGGTTCACCTTGTCCTGAGTACTTTGTATCATATTCATCTGGTAAGCCTAAATCATGGCCATACTCATGTGCAAACACACCAACTGCCCCGTCTTCAGGCTCGATTGTATAATCATATGCAGCCATCTTTCCGCCCCAGTTCGAAACAGAAGATTTCGTGCCATCAATTGCATATGGTTTTGAACCTAGTTTTGAACGATGTGACCAAATCGCATCATCTTTCAATTTACCGCCGCCAGCTTCTTGACCAACGCCAGCATGTACAACCATTAAATGATCAATAATGCCATCTGGCTCATTTTTATTTCCATCACCATCTTGATCGTATTGATCAAATTGGTCATAGTCTGCTAAATTGATTCCTTTTGCTACCGCTGCTTTTAATGCTTCTTTCACAAAATCTTTTGGTCCTAAAGGCCCCTTGTTATCATGCCCAGTACCCGCATCAGCACCATAATCTGATGCTTTTCCTGGAACAGTAAGCCATTCTGTTACAGTCCCATCAACTGTGTAGCTACCACCAGATTGTTCTTCATAATATTGCTTAAATGTGTTAATCTTCGATCCATCAAATAAAGTAAATGGTTCATCACCAAATAACATTTTTTGATAATGTTCACCATTAAAGTCTTTAAAATACATGTATCCTGGCTCTTGATCAATATTGTTATGCTTAAAATCGCTAAATTCTACAAGTAAAACAAGTACTTTATCTTTTCGAACAGCTCCATTGTATTCTTCTTGCTTCGCTGATGTAGTAGGTACTTTTCCATTTAATTTCCCAGGGTTCAATGCTGCACCTTGTCCAGCTACTGGGCTTACTTCAGGCTGCTGCGCCTGTTCATTTCCCTTCATTTTTGCATCTTTTACTTTTTTCATAAAATCAGAAGCTTCTTGCGTAAGACTATCTCCTGTTAAAATTTCTTTCCCAGGGTTTTCCCCTTTCTTTTTCTCAACATATTTTTCGACAGCCTTTGACGTCTCAGCTTGCGATGCAGATTGATCAATTACCCCCCGTTGTTTTAGCGCTTCAGCCAAGCGCTCCTCCGGTATTAAGTGCTCATCTATTGGTAGAGATGATGTTGGTGTCTCAGCATGCGCTGCGTGACCTCCAAAAGCAAACGTACTACTTAGTACTGCTGCTGTTGTTAATACCGCTAATGGTTTTAATTTCTTTTTCTTTTTCAATGTATTTCCTCCCCAGTGTCTGCAAATTATCGTTTTTTGCCGATAACAACATAATATTCGTTATAATACGAATATTCAATCTTTTTCAACAAATAAAATGTTGAGAAATATTTTTTATGCAGGGTGAAATACATACGATAGAAAAACAAACTCACCTATAAATAACAGTGAACTTTTTTAGTAAAAATAAGAATTAAATATTCTCTATACTATTTAATCTATGGGTTACCATATTACTCACTATTCTCATTATTACAAGCTAATAGTGGTTCGTACATCATTATAGCGTGATTCTCTGTTACATATTGATCTTCTATTAACTGTTTCTGTAGATTATATACTTTACGTTGAATCACATTATGTCGTATATAACCGCCCCAGTATGCAGGTTGAATTGAGTGTTCTTTCTCATACACTTCATATTGATAAAGTTGCGGATAGACTGTTCTCCATTCACCAACTAAATGTTCATCTGTCATATAAAGGTGAAGTTGATACGGTTGATCCGTTTCATTTTTAATTTGTAAATCCAAATAGTTATAGGAACAAGTTGCCCCACTCCCAAACGGTTGAGTTCGCCTAGAATCAGGAAAGACATCAAAGCTATGACGATATCGTTCGGTTACTGTCAGTGGTGTATGTAGAGTCATCCAATATATTAAATTTGAAAGCTGACAAAGACCTCCTCCAATACCTGATTGAAAAGATCCGTAGTGTAATACCATACCTTCTACATACCCTTTTTTCCTCGTTGGCTTACCTATTAAACGCCAGTAAGAAAATGTTTCTCCCGGTCTAATGACGATACCATTTAGTTTTTTAACAGCAATTTTCAAATTAACAACCTTATTCTGTTGATACCACATATCTACATCTTTAAGCTTACGAAGTAATATTGTTTGGTGCTGAATTGCTGTACAAGGTAGCTTTTCTTGTTGGAACCTTTTTGCATATGTTTTTCCGTCTGCTAACCACTGAATGTGCCTCTTTGTAGAGTAATACCACTTCCCTAGCATAATGCGATACTTAGACCGCTGTTTAGGACGTAAGTGCACTATATTCATTTTATTCCCTCTCTCTTTCTTCAACTAAATTCTAATATATTTCTAAATCAATAAATTACAGTTTTCTTAACTGCATAATAATTTCCGCAAAAAAATAATAAATTTACTCTAGTGGAGATTTTATTTTGATGATTGCTTTATAATTATATAAAACTGAGCTTCAATACAATAAATTGAAATAAACACATTATAAATATAACGGATAACCTTAAATAAAAAATAATGAACATTAAAGAAATTCTAAAGTATTAATATATTTTTCGTAAATATTAATTGATAACCCATTAGACTTTACTATATGTATAACTTCTTATTCTACAAAACGAAATTTTTTAATGTAAGAAAAAACTATACTTTCCCTTTAATATTGATACCAGTCTCATATGGAAAACTTTACAAAACAATTCGAACACTTACATTTAGAATAAACACAAAAAATTGCCACCAGTTAGCTTAACTGGTTGGCAATTTTTTAACGAGAATGCTTTACAAATAGTTGAATTGCTTCTTCTGGTACATAGCACTTTCCATTACTCTCTACAATAATACTTCCTAATTCATACCCTTTACCATTGATACGAATTATATTTTTGTTACCAAATAATTGTGCTTCTACTTTATTACGTTTTACTACGAGTAACGGGTTTGCTCCTTCGGTTTTGTCGGCTGTTACAGTTGCACCGATTTTCTTAAAGGCTTGTTCACTCTCTAAAAATATTTTATTCGTTACTTCTTCTAAGTTAAAGCCCATCGCTTTCGCCATCGTCTTCGCAATGTCTGTATTTTGGATTAAGCCTTCTGGTTTTTGAGGTCCATAAGAATGTAAAAATACATCCTCACCTGTATGTCCTCCTGTCGTAAAGCCGATATTTGCACGATTAGCCAATAATGTAGTAAGAATTCGTCCTACATCCATTTTCTTTTTTGCCGCTTTTAATTTTTCTTTTTCATCATGAGTTAGATTATCCAAACCGTATAGTTTAGCTACATCTTCTACATTTGATAAATCAGATTTCAGTTTATTTATAGTTCCTTCAAGTGTCATTTTCGCCTTTTTCAATGAATCAATGTATGCAGAAACCGGTGTAGTATTGTATCCTTTTGTCGTATTTATATTCCCTATAGAGATACCGCTGTTACCATGATCAGTTAAAGCGATGAGCATCGTATCCCCATCTTTCTTTGCAAATTGTAACGCCTTTGCTACCGCTTCATCAAATGCCAATACATCACTAATCATCCCAATTGGATCATTAGCATGGGCTGCCCAATCAGGCTTACTACCTTCTATGAATAAAAAGAAGCCATCTTTATCTTTTGATAATGTTTGAATTGCTTTTTCTGTCATTTGAGAAAGTGTTGGTTGTTCTGGGTTTGTTTCTATACGATCCATATCAAACGCAAGAGCATGATGTGAGAAAGAGCCCCAAATTTTATTAGATTTGGAGTTCAATAACGCATCTTTCGTTTCAACGAAATCGTATCCTTTGTCTTGAATCACCTTCACTAAATTTTCACCATCTTTTCGGATTCCATTACTTTGCATAGGTAGCAGCGCTGCTTTTCCCCCGCCTAATACGACATCTATATTTTGATATACTTGCTGCTTCGCAATTACGTCAAATTGCTTGCGATTGACATGGTGAGCCGAGAATCCCGCCGGAGTAGCATGCTGAATTTCAGATGTAGCAACAATTCCAGTTGCACGACCAGTACGTTTTGCACCTTCTAATACGTTTGCGACCGGCCGTAACTTGTCCTCTTCTTTTATTGGCTCTAAGCTAGGCGAACTTACAATAGAAGGTAATACACCTACATATCCTGAATTTGATTTATTTCCAGTTGCTAATGCTGTTGCTGCTGGCGCTGAGTCTGTAATAGCTGATTCCGCCGAAAACGTACGAACTCCTCCTGTTACAATTTGATCTAACGTAAGCGGTGCCCCTTTATACCAGCGAGCCAATGTTGTCGCCGTTGAACTCGTTCCGTCCATAACCATCATAATTATATTTTTAGGCTGATGTTCTACTTTTTTCACCTTAGCTTTGGCCGCATGATAATTCATCATACTTTCCATACTTAATACGCTTACTATTATAGCTGCCACTAATAGCAACTTTTTCATCTTCACACCATAATTCAACATGATTGTTCCTCCATAAACTTTGCATTCATTTAAATACACACTATTTCCTTTTCCATACCAAAACCTACATATGTTTTATTAGTTCCCAATTCTCATAAAGCTAACAATAGTTACTTTCCCTTTCTTTCCTTTATTAAATATCGGTATGTATCATCTATCTTATAAAAAAGATTTAACATCCTTTTCATTAATTACTTGTTTAACAATAAATCCTCGATCAAAAGAAATAAAAATTTATTGTTAAACAATAAATTTCATGTTAAATTAATAAGATAATAAATAAATGAGGTGCTTTTTATGAAACAAGGATCCACACTCTTTTTAAAGACCGTTGTGATTCTGATCGGAATCCCCGTTCTTGCTATGTGCATTTTTTTAGTCCCTAAAATAGGAGCTTTCGCTGCAGAATTATATCCAGATATTGCATATATTAAATATCTTGTATTTATCAATTTATATGCAACAGCAATACCTTATTACTTCGCACTGTACCAAACATTTAAGCTTTTAAACTATATTGATAAAAATAACGCATTCTCAGAGTTATCTGTTCAAGCTTTAAAAAATATTAAGTACAGCGCATTGGCAATTAGTGTATTATATGTATTAGGTATGCCACTTTTCTATCTCGTGGCAGAGAGAGATGACGCCCCTGGCATTATTATTATCGGAATGATTATGATTTTTGCTTCAATGGTAATCGCGGTCTTTGCTGCCGTTCTCCAAAGACTATTAAAAGATGCTATAGATATAAAATCAGAAAATGATTTAACGGTCTGAGGTGAATAATATGGCAATTATTATTAATATTGATGTAATGTTAGCGAAAAGAAAAATGAGTGTAACAGAGCTTTCGGAGAAGGTTGGAATTACAATGGCTAACCTTTCTATCTTGAAAAATGGAAAAGCAAAAGCAGTCCGTTTTTCAACTTTAGAAGCAATATGTAAAGCATTAGAATGCCAACCGGGGGATATTTTAGAATATCAACCTGAAGATACCGAGTAAAAAGAGTCCTTCATACGAGAAGGACTCTTTTTATTACACATTACGGTGCAAAACTAATTTGACCAGTAAACAATAGGATAATTGCTATGATCCAAAATATAAAAAATGATGAGGACAGTATTAATGAAAGAATAGCAATTCCCTTCTTCTCTGTTCTTTTCGTCATTGTGATTATTGAAAGTATGATACCTACACCTGTCAGGGCAATTGTAATATAATCTCCAACTATATTACCTGCATTGGCTATTCTTGTTGGCGTTATAAAAACGAATAGAAAACACAAAATGCCGATGAGTAAAGATAAATAGCTTATTATACTGTACTTCTTTTTAGGAACTATTTCAGTTTTCATACTAACCCCACCCCTTCTATATAGCTATGAGTTTATATTAGCATGAATAACCATAATTTAGTTAAAGCGAAAAAGATAAACACTATCACTTTATCTTTCAGTTTATTTCTATCTAACAATTAACCTGGCTACTTCTTTAATAAAGATGGACGATCATTCTTTAACCTCTAGTAATTATTATATACTAGAAAATAAAGTGAAACTTTAATCAGTGGAGGTTTTGTTCACCCTCCACTGATTATTAGTTGAAGCGATCAGGCTGCCCGTTATTGCGGAATAAAATGAAAGAGTTCTAAAAAATAAAGACTGTACCTTTAAAATGAAAGATACAGTCTTTATTAATAACTTTTTTTATAAAGAAAACTCTCTATCACTCACTACCTTAAAAAACTCCGAGTAATGTGATAAAGAATAATCCGCTACATCACAATTACCTTGAAACATACATGTTGAAATACCTAATTCTTTTGCAGGTAATAAATCTAATTCTCTATCTCCAATAGCTAAATCAATATTATGCTTTTTATGTAAATGATTATAAGCTAAAGAGTTGGGCTTTCGGGGAAAGCCATCGTCAATTGTAACCATATCTACAAAGTATTTTTCCCAGCCGTAATATTTTAAAATGTCCATAACCCCTGCCCTATGTTTATGGGTCATAATCGCATTTTTATCTGCAAATTTCAAAACCTCTTCGACACCTGCAAAAGGTTTCATATCTTTTGGCGTGAATTTCTCCTTCAAAACTTTAATCTTTTCTTCCTGCTCGCATGAAATATTATAATACTGAATTGCATGAGAGTATGATATTTTTAAGTTTTTGTATATTTCTTGTTTTTCTACTGATTCACCTAATATTTCAGAAAGCATCATTGTATATGCAGGATACGTATCAAATAACGTCCCATCAAAATCCCATAAAATATTCATTCTATTCACCTTCTATTTTCAAATCATTCAATGACTAAATCCGCCCTATCCCTCGGCAATTCCGTTTCTAAGTAATAATCCTCTGCTTTCCAATACCTATTTTCAAATTTTGAAAGGTTTTTCTGTGTCTCCTCACTCTCACGTAAAAACCTTATCTCTCTTGGACAGTCCAAATAGACCATATAATGAAAGAAATCTCTCCATTCTTTTCGCTGCAGAAAAACTCCTTCAATAACAATTACCCCTACAATAGGAATCTGTACTTTTTCCATTTCACATATATCTGTTTCTTCATGAAAGAAAGGTAATTTCAATTTTGTTTCATGTTGTAGCTTTTGAAAAAATTTCTGCCTTAGCCATTCAATGTCCCATTGTAAATAATAATACTCGTACCATTCTTCATATCCAGTATGATAGCGTTTATTACGCTCCACTATGTGATCGTCAATATGGAAAATATGAAACGGAATGCCTTCTTGTTTCATATTTTCTTTTAAATTGGCTACGAATGTTGTTTTTCCAGATCGACTTAAACCATCTATCCCTAAAATAAAGCGGTTTTCTTTATGCTTCTTCATAACATTTATAAGCTCATTTGTACTCATTACTTCTTCCACTCTTCTTTTAATAACGAGTATAGAATGGTATCATGAGCGACACCATTTTGAATCATATGTTTTCGAAGTAATCCTTCTTCTTGAAATCCTGCTTTTATTAACAATTTTTGAGAAGCTTTATTTTCTACATATACAACCGCTGCGATTCTTATTAGTTGCAGCATTTCAAATCCGTAAGCTAAAATCGCTTGTAATGCTTCCGATGCATATCCTTGTCCCCAATATGTATCATCTAATTCATAACCAATTTCAGCTCGTTTATGATGATTATTAATTAAATGAAATCCGCACGTTCCGATTAATTGGCCCGTCCCTTTTTTCTCGATTCCCCAGCGAAATACACTGCCCTCTTCATAACGATTTTTAAACGTTTGAATCGTGGTTTTCGCTTGCTCAATATTTTGGAAAGAATCCATTCCGAAATAACGTATAACTGATTCTTTCGAAAAATATTGGAACATCGTTTCTGCATCTAATAGTGTAAGTTCTCTTAAGAATAAACGTTCTGTTTCTAGTTTCGGAAATCCCATCTCTCTTTCTCCCTCTATTCTAATGAACTGCAAATTTCAATATAATTTCCATCTGGATCAGCAATGTAGGCAATTGTTTGTCCCCACGGTTTTACAATTGGCTCCACTAAAATTTTAATACCTTGCTCTCTAAATTGCTCAATCGTTTCTTGTACATTCTCAACAACGAATCCTAACTCGAAATGAGAAGACTGTAATTCACCTTCTGTAAGCGGTAGTCCTGTTAATTCTTTCACATCTTGCCGCGTATTCATCGCTAAAATGGTAGTTCCAGTATTAAATTCAATATATGTACCGTGCTCTGCTTTTATAGGTAACTGTAAAATATCTTTATAGAATTTTAAACATTCCTCAAACTTTTCTACATATAAAATGATGTACTTCATTTTCAAATCCATTTTACATCCCCCCTTGTATCTATCCCTAAAATTTCGACAAAAGTCTCACAAAAACCTTGTTCCTTGTAGTAATGAGCAAAAAAAATGAGGCCGATTTCTCGGCCCCCCAGCTTATTGGCATAAAACAGGAGATTTGGTTTGGACATAACCAGTTCGTACTTTTATTATATTTTATTTTTTCTGAATTTTAAATACATTAAACACCTATTTATATTGAGAAAGTTTTTTGCTTGCATAAAATTAAAGATTTTAAGAAATGATACAAATGGAGGTGTATACATATGGAACCAATGCTATGTCCAAGTTGTAAAACGAACCGCACTCGCTTTAATATTCTTGAGCAACAAGTAAAACCAGTCAAATTAAATCCACAAACTGGTCAAGTAGAAGAAGAATACACAAATGAAACGATGAATGCTTTTCATATGGCTTACCAAGGACCTACATACAGAGTCCAATGCGCTGTATGCGGACTTGTTGAAAACCCTGAACAATTTATTAAACCTGCGCAAAATCAGTCTTTCTAATAAAAATATGATTATCCCTTGTAGAAATAGATTTTTCTATAAGGGATTTTTTCGTTTAATACGTTAATTAAAAATGTATTTCTTCCTTATTATATGTTAAATTCCACACCATTTTAGTAATATTTATATAAGGGAGGTGAAACAAATGATTTTAAATAAAAAGATAATGCTTCCATCAACATTTCTACTATTAACTTGTCACATAATCATCTTTTACTTTTGGATTTCCGATTGGAAGAAAATCTCGAGTTCTTACGGTTTAGCTATATGGATACTTTCTACTATTTGTGGTCTTTTACTTTATTTCCTTTATAAAAAACAAAAATCTAATAAAGTGATATTCATTGCTAGTTCGTTATTATTAATTACTTCTTCATTTATGATTTTTTTAGGTATTGTTACTGGTATCATCTTTGTAACTGTTAGTTCTATGCCTTAAATATACAATATTTTATTATATAAAAAATATCCAACAAAACAAGGATATATAGAAATTAAAGAAGATGATTTCCATTCAATATACAACCATCTTCTTTAATAAACCCAATCTTTGTTACAATATTTCATTTTTTAACTTTTTAATCTTCCAATATACATTAATAAATATATACAAATACATACAACCTATAAATCCTATCATGCCTTTAAATATATAAGGAATTCTAGATTCTGATGGTCCAAGAAAACATAAGTAAAGCGCTGGCATTATTGTTACAAACATAATTACAAAAAACTGTAACAACTCAGTAAGTTTTTGTATCCTCGTTTCCTTCTCTGAATATATATCAGGTAACTCATTTTCCTCTTCTACTTCTTTACAAAAGTAATTCCACTTCGCAAAACTCGTTACATGTTTCCAGCCACACATTTCATATATTTGGATATATTCTTTTTGTTTTTCTGTCGAATCTTTATACTCTAATCTAAAGTCTGCTTTATATACTACATCTTTCGGCTCAGTTTTCTTAAACGTATACATTACGTTATACTTTTGTAACGCCCAGCCTTGTTGATGCATTTTACGTAAATACGCTTCTTCTTTTTCTAAGCTCCATACTGCGAAAGGTTTGAATATCTTCTTTGTCTCCATCTCTCATTCACTCCCCTAATATACTATTTCCATTCCTTACAGATCTCTGCAATCTGTTATACTCGAGCTCTAACACTTCTCTCCCAAACGGCGTTAACTCATAGCACTTCTTTCTGTCTGTAGAGGCAACTTCAACAATTAACTTCTCTTTTAGTAATTTCGTCGTATTTCCATATAAAGTACCAGGGCCGAGCTTTACTTCCCCATTTGTCATCTCTTCTACCATTTGCATAATTCCGTAGCCATGCAACGGCTTCACGAGTGACAATAATATGTAATATGTCGCCTCAGTTAACGGAATATATTTTTGCGCCTTCGCATTCATTATAACTACCTCCGATACATCGATATATGATATATCGACTCACGATACATCGTATATCGATATTGTATAATTATATTCCAAAATATGCAAGAGTAATTTAATAATTAAACATCCATTTCTTTGAATTAAAAAATCATACCAATTTTCTGAATAATTTGTTAAAATATAGAAATATTAGCTCTTTTATAATGAAAGGAATGGTACATATGATAAATAAATTGAAAGAAAACATCGGATCTGTGTTTGTTGGTAAAGAAAATGTTATTGATCTACTGCTCGTTTCACTTCTTGCTGATGGACATGTACTACTCGAAAACGTGCCTGGTACTGGGAAAACGTTACTGGCGAAAACCATTTCAAAAAGTATTGGTGGTAGTTTTTCTCGCGTTCAATTTACCCCTGATGTACTTCCAAGTGATGTAACAGGTATTGAATACTTCAACCCAAAAACAAGCGAATTCGAATTAAGAATTGGACCAGTTATGACAAACATTTTGCTAGCAGATGAAATTAACCGTGCAATGCCGAGAACGCAGTCGAGTTTGTTAGAAGCGATGGAAGAACGACAAGTGACGCTGGAGAAGCAGTCAACTCCTCTTCCGAAACCGTTCTTTGTTATTGCGACGCAAAACCCAATTGAATCACAAGGGACTTTCCCTCTTCCAGATGCACAGCTTGATCGCTTTTTAATGACGATTTCAATCGGTCATCCAACTCCTAAAGATGAGTTACAAATGATGCGACGTTTTCGGAACGATTTACCATTAGAAAGTGTCACATCTGTCATCTCATTAGAAGATATTTTAGAAGCTCAAAAACGAGTAAAAGAAATATTTGTTTCGGAACCGTTAGAACATTACATTATTAAACTTGCTCATGCTACAAGAAATCATGATTATATCGCTAACGGTGTAAGCCCACGTGCCACATTAGCTTTAGTACGTGCTGTTCAAGCTTTAGCCTTTTTACGCGGGAGAGAATATTGCACACCAGAAGATATACAATTGTTAGTTCCTTCTGTTTGGAATCACCGTATCGTCTTATCAATGGAAGGTGCCCTGCGTACGACAAAGAATGATATTATGCAAAGTATTTTAAAAGAAGTTGACGTACCTGTGGAGATTGAACAAGCATGAATGGACAGCGTGTTGTAACTGTGCCTTTATTTTTTCAACTCCATATTATTCAACTAACCGTTCCAATCGCATTACTTTTCACATTCTTTTTCCCGCAACGAATGCTTATGTTTCTCTTTTTCTTCTATTATTTATTTGCGATTTTTATTTATAAATATGTCGCTTTCATAGAGAAGAAGTTTCAAATCATAAATGAGAAACAAACTACACGGATTTTTCCTGAGGAATCTGGACAGTTTTTTATTCATTTAAAAAATGGAGCCAGCATACCAATCGTTAATGGTGTTTGTTACTTTCATTTAAATTCGTCCCTTATACCGCATAAAGAGCAAGGCATTGAACAAATATCAAAAACGTTATTCTCTTTCCCATTTTCACAACCTGCACATTCGGCACAAAAATGGGGGTTAACATTAACCGCCACGAAGCGTGGTGTGTTTCAAATTGAACAATTTGAATGTGTATTAAAAGATCCATTTCATCTATTAACTGTACATTTACCTGTTTTTGATAAATTAAGGACTGAAATTATTGTGTATCCTTCTCCTAAAGAAGTAGCAGGTTTGCAAGAACTTCAGCAACTTTTGAATGGATCTTATCGAACGAATTTTTCTTTTTACAATGATGAAACATCTATTATCGGTGTAAAGCGATATGAGCGTGAGTCTTTCCGCTCTATTCATTGGAAGGCATCTGCTAAAATGCAACAATTACAGGCGAAGCAATATGAACCTGTAAAAAATTATAGTTGGACGATTTGTCTTTCTTTAGCTGCCGATCGTGGATTTGGTTGGAAAGATAATGTAGAAGAACTTATTTCATATGCAACACACATTTTCCAGTATGCAACGAAGCACCACATTCCGTTTGAATTGTTTATTAGTGTATTAGCAGAAGGCGGTGCATTACATGTACCGTTAAATGAAGGACAAACACAATATGCAAAAGCTTTAGAAGAATTAGCCCGTATTTCAGATGATAGTACGTTACTTCCGAAACAAGGATTCCTTCATTATGTAAAGAGAAAAAGAGAACGATCGTCTACAATGATATACATTGGTTTACAAAGAAATGAACTCCCTCTTCTCTCGCAGCCAACGTTTCTCATTACTAGTGAAGGGATGGTGGAACCAGTTGAAAACTTGGCTATATCACATTCATGATTTCATTCTGCTCCTTCTGCTTTCATTATTAACAGAAAGAGATGAACTAATTAGTATTGCAATATTTTTAACAACAGGCTATATTGGAGTATTTCTTATTCATAAATTTATGCAAAAAAAAACAACAGGATTTGTAATACTTTTAGTTCTTCAAATCGTTCTTTTCTCTTTATTTTTACCTTTTTCTCTATTTGGCACAATCATATTACCACTATTTTTCTTTATCGTACATGTGGTCGGACCTGGATATCCAGTTCAAAAATCTTTAGGTGGTATTGTATGGTTTTTCGTTTCAGCTATATTTTATGCACCCTTTCCACCGTTGTGGAAACTATTAATGTTAGCCTTGCATCTTATGATTACATTTTGGTTAACCGGGGCCAATCGCAAACAACAACTATTACGTTTTTCTTCTATCATTACGATTGGCTTAATGAGTATATTAATTGTTCAAGTATTTCCTTTCATTCGACTTATTTTTGGTTTTATAACGGAAGTAGTCGCATTAGGCGTCGGCTATGCTTTAATGCCATTAATTAAAGCAGCGGAATTAAAAGATACTGAAGATGTTTGGGCAAATAAAGGACATCTCTTAAAACCAAAAATTGAAGACGGAAAAAAAATTCCTGATTTTGATCCAATACTCATAAATAGCACTACAATAATAGTATGTACAGCTATCGCTATTTACGTCGTTTGGAAAATAGTAAAAAAACGAAAACATTTAAGTTTACCAAATATGCCCGCCTTCGAATCTACTATCATTACTGATAAAGAAGGAATGAGCCAAAATCGTTTTAAACGAAATAAACCGCCACATAACGAAATTCGGAAGGAAATTTTCAAGCTAGAGAGTAAGTTAACCCCTCCTTTAAATAGAAAACGGGGAGAAACTGTTGAGGCTTGGCTAGAAAGAATAAACGATGAAGAAGATGTAAATATTCAAAGTGATATTATTATAGATGCTTATAATACGGTGCGTTATTCAAATAGTGCAAACACTGTACTTCTACATGAATTTAAGGAAGAGATTCATAAGCTTTATGCATATCAAAAAAGTTTGAAGAAACGAAAGAAATAACGTAACAAAAAGACTCCTATATTCATAGGAGTCTTTTTGTACTTCTACGTTGCTTTTTAAATGGAAGCATTCTTCCCTGCTTCAATTTCTAATGACTCTTCATGCCACCAAAGTGTTTCTTCAGGGTCTTCTTTAGCGATTTGGTGTGCTTCTTTTTTCGTTTCTACTGTAGGATATGAACCTTTTAGCGCACGCCCTGAAGTTGTAACGAATAGTACACTAAATACAACTAATCCAATAATACTTACACCTGCTAAATAAAATGCCGGTGCGAGCGGGTTACCAGTTGCATGAACTAAGTATGAACATACAAGCGGTGTTGTTCCACCGAATATCGATACAGAAATATTAAATGAGATCGAAAGTGCTCGATAACGTACATCAGTGAAAAAGAGTGATGGTAATAATGAAGGTAATGTTCCTTCATATACACTTAAGAAGAAACCTAGTACGAAAATACCTGCAAATATAGCTGCAATATGTCCGTTACCTATTAGTAAAAATGCTGGAATTGCAAATACAGTTAAACCAAGTAAACCAATTTGCACAACGCGTTTATTACCAATTTTATCACTTAATTTACCGAAATATAGTGCTAGTGGAATCATAAGTGCCATCGTAATAGAAATAATTAATAAGCCTGTTGTTTCTTCGACTTTAAGTACTTGAGTTAGATAAGAAGGAATATACGAAAGAATCATATAATTTGTAATATTAAAGAAGGCGACAATTACTGTGCTTAATAAGAAGTCTTTTTTGTGATATTTAATAATATCCATGAATGAAAATTGTTCATTGTCTTCAGATTCCTCTTGTGCTTTTTCCATCTCTTCAAAGATTGGAGATTCATCTAGATGACGGCGTAAGTATAAACCGACCAAACCAATTGGTGCAGCTATTAAGAACGGAATACGCCATCCCCAGCTGAGCATTTGCTCATCTGTTAACAATAACATCAAAATGGTAACAATTACCGATGCAGCAATGTAACCTGAGAGTGTTCCAATTTCAAGACCACTACCGAGTATACCACGCTTTTTATCTGGAGAAGATTCTGCGATATAAACCATTGCTCCTGAATATTCGCCGCCTGTAGAGAAGCCTTGAATCATTCGGGCAACTAAAAGTAGTATTGGTGCCCATACACCAATTTGTTCATAGGTTGGTAGTAATGCGATGAATAATGTAGAAAGTGCCATTAAAATAATAGTAGTACTTAACACGATTTTTCGGCCGTACTTATCTCCTATTCTACCAAAGAATACACCTCCGATTGGTCGAACGAGAAAGGCTGCTGCAAATGTACCGAATGTAAGTACAAGTTGCAATCCACTATTATCAACACCAGAGAAGAATAATTGACTTAAAATTACCGCTAAATACGCGTATAATCCGAAGTCAAACCACTCCATTGCGTTCCCTATACCAGTAGCAATTACTGCTTTCCTGGCTTGTTTAGGATTAACAATATTAACGTCTTGAGGTTCAAAATTTAAATCATTATTTTGTTGCATATAATAAAACAGCTCCTTATTTAATTTAACTTCTTTAAGCACACCTTCTCTTATTGAATAAAATTAATTCGAAGCACTTAAGGAAAAGCAACGTCTCCTTATCTGTTATTATTATTTCACATAATTAATTATTTGTCCAATTAAATGCTCTTTTTATATAAAATTAAACCCTGTTTAACTTGTTATAGAATGACGTTCAGCTTATATAACACATACCTTTACACTACAAATGAAATTTTAATTTATTTATATCTATACGTTTCTGTAATTGCTTCCTTTAACCTAGAAATTAGTAACTTTTACTAAAGATTTGCATATATTTAAAAAGTGAACTCATTAGCTCGAATTTTGTCTTATTACATTCAAATATAGTATTATTATAGATTTAAAGGAGGGTGTTTTATGTTGGAAATAATACTTTTACTTGCTACTATTTCTTTTCTCTTCATTATTTCTGGATTTTTCATTACCTTAAAACAATATAAAGAAATAAAAAATATAAAGACTATATTAACTACCAAAAAAGAAAATGAGAAAACTACATCCGAAAACTCAATCCCTATGCAATTAGACCTGAGCGTTCTCAATAATTTACTGGCTTCTGGAATAAATAAAGGTACTAATTCAGGTAATGAAAATTCTAAGTCTGAGAAAACTAAATAGTCGTTACGTATTTAATAAAATATATATCTCCTATTTTATCTAATCTTATTAATAACTACCTCTGATTAAAAAGGAGACTACTTATGTGTAAAAATCCGATTTCTATTATTATTCGTATACAGCATAACATAAAAGTTTTACCTGAAATTTTGAAAGCCTGTGAACAACTACACCCTTTAGAAATCATCCTTACTATTAACGGATATATCGATGATTCCATTGATATTGCACAATCTTACAATTGTAAAATTATCACATTAGAAGAACCGTCAGAATTAAATAATTGTTATGTAATTGGTGCCACAAAAGCAAAGGGTAAGTACCTCTTATTTTTAGATGCAAATTACATTATCCAATCTTCCTTACTTACACAATTTCTTCAACCATTACTAGACGAATCAGCTGACATAGTATTAAACAATTTAGATGACTTTTTTTATCAAAAGCAAAAGCCAACTATAGAAATGATTTGGCAGCAGGTTACGAATCATTTTTTTCATCGTCCAGATTTACATGTTAACTCACTATTATTTCCTCCCTATGCAATAACAAAAGAGATTCTTGATGCAATTACTCCAGAAAGTTTATTAAATCCGATATTGGCACAAATGAAAATTATTAAAAATAAATTTCGCATTAGCAATCATTTTAAAATTTCTATACCGCAAATTCCCTCCTTCCCCTCAAAACAACTCATTCGTTATCACCTAGAAGCAATTGAAAATTGGGTAAATATATTACAAGATTCAAGAGGAAACTATACTGATAATAATCGAAGGCGAGATATTATTTTAGAACTTCAAAACGGCGAACAAAGAGCTATACCCAAAATAATTACAGGTAAAAAGTTTTATTCAAATACTTATGGAAATAAACAATTATCCATCATTATCCCTGTTCAAAATGAAGAAAAAACGATAGAATCTATCATTTTTGAGGTGCAGAAATTAAAACCTTTAGAAATCATCATTATTGTTAATGGATCAACAGATAAAACAGAGGAATTGGCGAAGAATTGCGGTGCAACAGTTATTACTTACAAAGAAGCACTCGGCATTGATACCGGACGTGCCGTTGGTGCATATTTTGCAAAAGGTGATATATTATTATTTATTGATGGTGATTTCTTAATTCCTAGTTCTGATTTATTACCATTTGTACAATCTGTTCAAAATGGAACCGATTTAGCTTTAAATAAATTAGAGCACTACTACATGTATCGTGTTCCTTATACTATCGTAACTGCATGTAAGCATGTTGTTAATTTAGCATGTAATCGAAAAGATTTAGGTATGGGCTCCACAACTGCTGTCCCTCATGCTTTTAGTCGAAAATGCATTGATACAATTGGGTTTGATTCTCTTCTTTCACCAACCTTAAGTCAAGTTAAAACAATTTTAGCAGGATTGCATGTACAAAATGTTCATTCTATCGACGTTGACAAGATAAATCGAGTTCGACCAGAAAAACACTTTTCGCAGGAAGGCTACCTTTCATTAGCAACGCAACAAATCATTGGTGATCATATAGAAGCAATTTCTTACCTCATCGAACAAAAAAGAAACACTGAATACTTTTAATTGTATATTCTTACCACCAAATAATATATAAATTCATTTTAAATATATAGCAAAATAAAAAAAGATGGTTGTAACCATCTTTTTTATTTTTACATTAGATCAAAAGAAAAGTAGCAGGCAGGCTTTTCATTTCTGTATCTTTCTTAAGAAGTTTGAAAATAGAGGCTTGTTAATGAAGAGTCAACACTTAAATCATCTTTTAGTGCAATTGAGAAACATGCAACTAATGGTAAAGTAATAACAATTGATCCACTAGGACTAATTACAATAGTAGGACTTGTCCCACATGTGCCTCCACAATCGACTACTGCATCAATTCCACTACCAGGGGTAATTGTAATTTTAAGACACACATCTAAACAAACATTATTCGTAGTACATGCCATTACTCTCCCTCCTTTCTTTTAACAATATATGCAGTTAATTAAATTCGGACACGACTCTCTTACTAAGTCTTATAAATTAGATGTTATTTTATTATTAACTGCATAGAAAATTAACGTTTTATTAAACTATCTAAATCAACTAAAAAACTCAAATCATCCTTTACTGAAATAGAAACACATGCAATAAACGGTATTACATTAAAATTAGATAAACATTCATCATTGCACCTTACGAATATTTCTGCCCCACCATTTGGATTGACTTTAGTTTCTAAAGAAATATGAAAACAACTTTTATTGATGCAAGACAAGATATTCCCTCCTTTCTTATATCTAATATCAATTTATCCAAAAATAAAAATACCGTTACAACTTTATTTACCCTTTACCTTCCATACTTAAAATAAAAAAGATAAAAGCTTCTTCATATATATAAAGAAGCCTTTACCTTTTAGTTACTTGTTCATTTACTATCAGTCAGTGAAACATGCTCTTCACTTGTACCTGAGCTAAAAATAATAAAAATTTTTGATTTTAGTTTCATTGCAATACTAAATATCGTCAAGTTGCATAAATGAAATGTTTAAGTTACTCATTCAATAGACAAATTTACCTTTTAAAATAAATCTTTAAAATCCTTATTCTTCAATAAATATGAAAGTCCTTCTAAATGATCCCCAGTAATTCTCAATACAGCTGGTGGATGTCCTATCGTCGCAAAATGCTCTTGTGGCCGAATACGATTTGGTTTCATTACATCTACAAAATGGACACATTCGACTTTATACCCTTCTAATATTGCCTTTACTTGTGCAACACACGCTGTGTGAAGAGTGTCCCAGCCAATTCCCTCTAAACATTTTCTACTAATAGCATGGGGAACAGCAATTGTAGATCCTACCCCTAAATCTTTACGGTTACAAGCAATATTCAACATATATTTATATAAACTTACAATATATAGAGGAAATCTAAGATTTAAATTTAAATCATTTAAAACCATATCAACACCATCCGCAACAGCTTGCGTTAACGGATGAAGATCTTTTGCTGGAATAGCAAAATCAGCATCAATAAAGAGAAGTATATCTCCTGTCGCTTCTTGTGCACCAATTGCCCGTCCTACATCATGCCCTAATCTTTCTTCATAAACAATTACTGTTGCCCCTGATTGCTTAGCAATTGCTTCTGTTTGATCTGTTGACCCATTAATGACAACAATTATTTCTTTCGGTTCAATTTTTCTTGCCTCAAGAATAACTTCTTTAATCGTTGATTCTTCATTTTGTGCTGGTATAATAATTGATAACTGTTTTCCATTATAAATAGAGGAATTCATTCCCCATCCTTTATGGAAACGTGAATAATTCTTTTGGTTTTTTAACTGCTCTATAATTTCTCTTTTTCTTCCTCCATCTGTATAATTACCTCTATCATCTTTTCGTTTTAACCAACTCTCCAAAGCTTTTATATTTTCTTTAATCTCATATACTTCTAATTTAGTTAATCCATTTTTATAGAACGAGGTTTTGTTTGCAGGCATATTATTCAAGGAGGTGTTAGTGATGGCTGACGAGGATTGTAGTCGCCACCCTTTCTCAATAAGAGTTACTTGGGACAGAATAGGGTTCTGCAAGATATCATATCCAATGTCTTCAATTGCTTTTTTAGTAATAGCATATGGCATAGATAACATCGAATCATATTTTAAATCCATACGCCCCAATACATCGTTTACTATTTTTCTATACACCATAGCAATGCTTGGCCATTCTACTCTCATCTTTTCAAAACAAACCGAGTCTATATTATTTAAAATTACATCCTGTTCCTTTTTTAGTATCGGTTCTATAAATCGTTCTAATTCTACCGAAAAAATAACATCTTCTCCATTTAAAAATAAGACTACATCACCATTGGCGACTTTTGCCCCATGAACTGGTGCTTTCCATTTACTTTTCTCCTCAATCACAACAACGTTACTTTCAACAAATGTTGGTATAGATTGTATCGCACTCATTCTATCATCAGCTACAATAATAATTTCTAGTGGTTTTATATGCTGCACTTTATTTAAAATTTGATTCAATTTTGATTTTTCTTCTCCTAAAACTATAACAACTGATAGGTCCACTTCTTTTTGTTCTTCTTTTACAGTCTGATTAGGTTTTACTTTTTTTATATATTCAATTGTTTCACTCTTCCCTACAGCTGCATGCCCTGCTTTTTTATCAAAATATAAGTCAATTATAATTTGATTTACTTCCGTGTCTTTATCAAGTTGCTCTAATTCGGAAATAAATGGTAGCAAATGATTTTGCACATCAAATTCACACGCGAAATTTTGCAAAAAATAAATATTCGGTACATATTTAATGTGATTAAAAAATTTCACAACATTAATTCTTTCACCAAATTTCTCTTCAACTTCTTCTCTTGATAAATTTGGATAAGACAAATCGAAAACTAGATTTATTGGTACAGGTATCCATTTTAATAAATTTGTTTGAGGATTATTAATGAAAGCTGTGGAGCCCTTAACGAATCCAGCTAAAATTAAAGACATAAATCCTCCCCCAGAACTGCCATAAAACAACACATTTTTCGAATCAACTTTTAACTTTACAAATACTATTTCTAAAATATTTGCTATATCTTGTAAATAAAATCTATTTAACTCTCCCTGTCCCCAACCTAAAGATAATTTTCCAAGATATAACGTAGGGTCATTATAATATATAACAGTATCTTCAAATTCATCCATCCAAGAATGTCGATGAAAAATAGGTGGACCAATTGGCTGTTCTTGAAACCCACCTGCTCCGGATCCAAAAACAATAGTGTTAGAAGCATCGGGCTTAATACGAATTAAAAATTCATACGTTACTTTATCCCAATCAACCTTGAGTATAAATGGTTCTGTAATTTGAAAATCCATTTGCCATAATTGTTCATATGAAATGTTAATTATTTTATACTGGTCTAACAGTTTAATCACCCTTTCCATCCATTTCGAGTTGTTCTATCAAGTAAGAGAGAGCTTCAACGTGATCACCAATGATTCTTAATACTGCCGGAGGATGCCCATTGTGACTTACATTCTCCATTAAACGAATTCTATTCGGTTTTACAACATCAACGTAATGTACACATTCTACTCTATACCCTTGTAATATTGCTTTTACTTGTGCAAGACTAGGGCATAGTAAGCTTTCCCAGCCTATTGCATCTAAACATGATCTACTCATAGCATGTGGAATTGCTACTAATGAGCCATTGCTTAATTCTGGACGATTATATGCTAAATTAAGCATATATTTTACGACGTCTACAACATAAAACGGAGGGTGTAACATCGGATTCAAATCATTTAATGCTATGTCTACACCAGCTGAAACTGCTTTTGTAAAATGATGCAAATTACTTCCTGAAACACTAAAATCACCATCAATAAATAAAAGAATATCTCCTGTAGCTTCAAGCGCTCCAATAGCACGTCCAACATTATGACCAAGTCGTTCGTTATATTCAATAATAGTAACACCAAGTCTTTTAGCAATATTAGCCGTTTGATCTGTCGAACCATTTACAACGACGATGATTTCTAATGGTTCTATTTTTCTCGCCTCAAGTATTACTTGTTCTATAGTCTCTTCTTCATTTTGTACTGGTATAATGACAGAAAGTTGCTTCCCATCATAAATTGAAGAATGCATTCCCCACCCTTGATGATAGGAAGGGTATCGCTTACATTCACCTAGTTTTTGAACAATATCTCTTCTTTTTCCTGCATCAGTAAACCCTACTCTTCTTCCTTTTTTCTCTATCCATTTAGCTATACCGCGTAAATATCTTTCTACTTTCTCTTTTTCATTTTTGGATAACTCTTTTTTTATTAAATATCCTCCTTCCTCTATAGTCTCATCTTTAGATAACGTATTGATTGCATATTGATCGTTAATCCGCCACCCTTGATTTACAATCTTCATATGAGATAGAACGATATCTTCCATATAATTAAAGCCGATATTTTCCACTACTTCCTTCGTAAGCGCATATGGTAACGAAAGTATTGAATTGCTTTTTAAATCTGGTCGACTTAAAATTTCATTTAACATTTTTCTCCATACAATATCCATATTTGGACATTTACCTATTTCTATCAATTTATCTATTTTATTTAAAACTACATCGGCTTGATTTGTAACAATTGGCTCAATAAATCTCTGCATTTCATTTGTGGATAATAAAAAATTACTATCTACAAATAACAATACATCTCCTTTTGCTGCCTTTACAGAAGCTTCATACCCATCATAATACGTACTATATTTACCCATCAAAACAATATGGCATTTATGTTTCTTTGCTATTTCATACAAATTACTTCTATCGTTAGGAACTAAAATTATAATTTCAAGAAGATTTAGCTTCCATATAGATTGAATTGACTCTTCTAATATTTGCTCTCTTTCACTGTACAAAATAATAACCGTTAACGATTTCATTACACGCCCCCTTTACATATCATGTGACATAAAATATTAAGTATTACCATTTCCTATGAATTTGCTACTTTATTAACATATTCAAAAGTGAATTATACTGTGTGAAAACAAACGTCTATTTTTAAAAATATAATTCTGCACTTACCTCCTTTCTCTTATCATTGTTTGTTACAACTCTCACCATAAAAAACAAAAAAAGTCCTAATTTCTTTAGGACTTTTTTAAATAAATTTATCAATATTATTAATTTTATATACTACCTTTTTCCATGTTATACCGCGATCTTTTGTAGTAAATATTTCTTTTTTATTACACGCCCAACCTTTACGCCGATTAAAAAAATGCAAACAAAATACATTTTTTAACAATGGATTACTTGATACTTTAATCCATTTTGCTCCTTTTTTTATTATTTGATACACACTTCCATTTTCACTATTTATAACCCAGCCATAATAGGAACTAAAAAACGAAACAGCCACTTTACTAGTATTTATTGTTTTATTTGAAATATGCCACGAATTCCCCTTATCAAATGAGTAATTCATTAAAAATACATCATCATTCTTTTTAGTTGGTATTACTAATAAGTTATTTTTATAGATTGCTTTATAAGCCATAGCAGTCCCATTATTAATTCCTTCAAGACTTGGAATATCTTTTATAGGATGCCAACTTTCCCCACCATTTATTGTTTTAAATACCGTTGATGTTTCATAATGTTTTTGTAATGAAATAAACCCAATTAGATCGTTTATAAATGTTATCCCTGAAATACTATCACTAATACTTATATTTTTTATTACTTTCCAAAATTTCCCTTTCGTTTTCAAATAGTATAAATTATGTTCAAATTTATTTGATGCAAGCTTTCTAGATAATACAATCCATATACTATCCATATTCGTAGCATGCAATTGTACTTGAACATCAGTCGATTTCTCCCAATCTTCTTCAACCGGTAAAATAAACTCACTCCACCTTTCTCCTCTATTAACTGTATAAAATATAGCTGGCAATAAATCGTCATTCTTTTTTGTTAAACCATATGCCCAAGAGCTTCGAGCGTTTATTGGATACCCAAATAATACAATTGAATTAAGAGGATTGACAACATCCCATTCTACTCCTCTATTTTGAGTATATAAGATAGCCTGCTTTTTATTTGTATATTGAATACTAGCCCAACCATATTTATCCGTTCTCATTTGTAAAGAAGTAAATTGAATATCATTATTTTCCAATATATCACCTCATTCTTATTATTTATATATTCGTATGCTATTATTTTCAAAACGTTCTATCATTAGTTATTTAAACCAACCGCTTTATCTACTATCTTTATACTTACTTTCCCTTTTCTTCACCACTCAAATATAACGAAATTCCTTCTATTTTTCCGTTATCATATACAAACGACTGTATTTTATAAAATTCAACTATAAAAAATGCACCCCAATTGTAAACTATCCCCAACAATTAGAGTGCACTTTATATAAAATATAGCTTTAATTTTTAAGCACTTACTACAGCAGCAACTTTATCTAAACAAATAATAAACTGATTGATAAATGCGTCAATTTCCTCTTTCGTAATAATATACGGCGGAAGTAATCGAATAATATTCCCTTTTGTTACATCGACTAACATTCCTTTATTCATTAGCTCAACCTGTAATTTCTTCACATTTTCATTCGTATCATTCAGACTAATTCCAAACATCATGCCAGCATGACGCACTTCCTGTATATAATAAGAATTTTCTTTCTGAATGTCTTGCAGTTTGTCATTCAAATATAGTGACGTTTCATAAGCTTCTTGCATTAACCCATCATCAAGTAATGTATTTAATACCGTTAAACCTAAAGCTGTTCCCATTGATGAATGAGCAAACGTTGTCCCGTGATCTCCTGGTGAAAATACATCACATAACTTTTCACCTACAATAATTCCTCCTAGCGGTATCCCGCCTCCTGCTCCTTTACCAATTTGAATAATGTCCGGTGTGATATTAAAATTTTGATAAGCAAATAGTTTTCCCGTTCGACCCATACCACTTTGAACTTCATCAACGACAAGAAGTACATTATATTTTTCACATAAATTTTGAACACCATGCAAATATTTACTTGATAAAGGATAAATTCCCCCACTGCCTAAAACAGGCTCTAGCATAATCGCAATTGGTTTTTCTTTAATAATGGTCTCCTCTAATTGGTCTATATTCTCACGCTCTACTTCGTATACAGGAATAGATGTTTTAGGGAAATTTTGATATACCTTTTCTTGTCTCGTAAAATGTAGTGCCCCTAACGTCCTCCCGTGAAAACTATCTTTTAACACAACTACTCCGTCACGCTCTTCATTCGCAATAGATCTATATTTATCAATTAATTTTAATGTCGTTTCTGTCGCTTCCGTACCAGAGTTTGTAAAAAAGACTTTTCCGCTTTTTAAAGTACACTCTACTAATTTCTTTGCATACTCAATTGCAACTGGGTTTAAGAAATGAAACGGTAAATGCAACGATTTCACAACTTGCTCCATTGTCGTTTGTACAATTTTAGGATGATTGTATCCTAGTACATTTACTCCTACGCCAGAAAATAAATCTAAATACTCTTTACCATCTACATCATATAGTTTACATCCTTCTCCTCTTTCCATTGCAACCTCTGTCCGACAATATGTAGACATCATATATTCTTTATCTAATTGAAACCAATCCAACATGTTAAATTCCTCCTAGTTATTTTTCCTTTTTTAACGTTTATTCTCTATATAATCGTTTATAAATTAAGTTTTAAGATTGAAATTTTAATAGTGGTTTTCTTCCACATTTTTTATTAAAACGTGTGCTTTCTCTTCCCGATATTCATTTTTCCATAATTTCTTCTATTTCAACAGGTCCACTACATATGTGTTTTTTTCATCTAGCGGTATGTTACTGCTTTGAACTTTGTATGTCATACATAATCGAGACTATAAAATCATATTTAGTAACAATCGACGAAAAAATTTGGAGGCTATATCGATGAATGAAAAATATGATAAACATAGGAAAGAATTATTAGAAGAAGACTTTAATAAACATCGAGAACTTACTGAACCAGCTAAATTTCACTCTCAAACAGTTGGTTCACGTGGACCCGTACTAGAGCAAGATAGTGTACTGCATGAGTCATTACAACAATTTATTCATGAAAAAATTTTAGAAAGACCTGTTCATGTAAAAGGATTTGGTGCGTTCGGTTATTTTCAAACGATATATTCGATGTCTGAACATACTAAATTAAGTTTTTTACAAAATTCTAATGAGAAAGTTCCTGTTATGGTTCGATTTTCGTTAGCTGTTAGTACGAAAGGAACACCGGATACTGCTAGAAATGTACGCGGTTTTTCTACAAAATTTTATACAAAAGAAGGCATTTTTGACCTTTTATGTAATCACATTCCTGTTTTTTCTGTTCGCGATCCGATGCGTTTCCCTGAAACGATTCAAGCATTATTGCCTTCACCTAAAAATAATTTAATAGACCCGAATAGATTTTGGAGTTTTGTCGCTAAAGCACCTGAATCTATTCATTTTGTTGTCCGTTTATACTCTAATAATGGTACGGCCAAAAGTCTTCGCCACATTCCAGGACATAGTGTTAATACATATGTATGGAGAAATGCGGAAGGTAATCGAAAGTATGTAAAGTATCATTGGTACCCGTTTGAAGGTGTACAATACATTACTAGTAAAGAAGCAATTAAACTAGCTGCCGAAAATCCTGATTATAGCGGGAAAGATTTATATGATGCTATTGAAAATGGTAAACCAGTGGAGTATGGTTTATACGTCCAGCTCATGGATCCGAAAGATGAAACGCACCTTTCTTATGATCCTTTAGATGACACAAAAGTATGGGATGAACAGACGTATCCTCTCATACCAGTCGGGAAAATGGTATTAAATAAAAATCCTGAAAATTTTATGGAACAAGTAGAAAAAGTCGCCTTCTCTCCTTCTAATTTGCTAGAAGGCGCTGAGTTATCAGATGATAAAATGCTGCAAGGGCGCGCTAACATTTACAGTGATTCACAAAGAAGAAGAATTGGTCCCGAATTTCGCAAATTAACGATTAACCAGCAGCAAGATTGGACACCTGCTAATCAAATTACAACCGGTGAAGGAAGGTACGTTGAAGGTAAACTTGAAAGAGCTTCTATAACGAAACAGGATGACTTTACACAAGCTGGTGAATTTTATACGAAGTTACAGCCAATAGAAAAAGAACATCTCGCTGAAAACTTAGCTAGTGATTTGAAAGTTATATCCGATGATATTAGGGAGATCGTTTTGGGGTATTTCAATCAAGTATCAACTGATTTGAAAACAAGCATTGAGACAAAAATGAAAGAGCATTAAGAAGATTAAAACATGCTTTACGAATGAGAATTCAAATCTATATTAATTATTTTCTTATCAAAATCCAATGAGGTTATTTAATTTAAAAATATAAAGCCAACATATCCCTGTTCTAATTAGAACAGGGATATGTTGAATTAGTTTAATGTTTAACATTAAATACTTTATTTTGCTAAAAAATGTAATAAGTAGCCTTTCAAAACAAACTATAGTAAACTATTTTACTTGTACCGTATAATTCCCTGTTCCACCACCATACTTATATACACTTAAGTAATATTTCCCTGGCTTTGCATTATAATTTCCAAGCAATTTGTTTCCATCACGTTTTGTTGCATAAGCTACATAATTATTTAAATCTGATTCAGAATATAATACCCAGTTCAGTCCAAGATTTTGTTCGTTCGTAACAGAAATTTGTAAATCTTTTTGATCCTTTACATCAATAACAAATTTATCCCCCTGATCTTGATTGCTCAAGGTTCCTCTTAACAAAATATTCAAAGATAGTGGGTTTGCTGTTTCAAATGAATTATTTGGTTCTTTTTCTACAGCCGTACCTTCTTCCGTATTCACTCCGCTAAACACAACATCATATTCAAATTGCCCAGCATTATTTACACGGTAATTTACAAAATAAGCAGTCAATGTTTTATATCCAGTCCACTCTTTTCCTGAAAGACGTTTCAACATATCATTTGTTGCTTCATTCATCACTTTCCAGTCCTCAACTTCTCCTTTAGCCACACTTCCTGTATATGTACCCTGTAGTGTAAATGTATTAAAGAATTGTGATGTATTCTTTGTTACTTTCACATCTTTTAATTTCGCTTCATTCGTAATATCTGAAGTAACGTCCGAAAGCGATTTTGGATCATGCTGAGTTAAATACTCATCTGATACTTGTGGAATTGTATACTTATCGCGATTATCAATAAGCATTTGCATATAAGATTGATATTCTTCATTTAACTGATTATCTTTGCTTAATGTAGCACGGTATGCATCGTAACTTGAAACATCATTTGCACGAATTAAATCATGTACTTTATCGAACATTTCTGGACGCTTATTATACATATATGATTGCAGTGCAAACGAATAATTATAAAAATCCCACGTTCCATATTTCGCATTTAATGTTTGTGATGCTGTATAACGTTTTGCAGGATCATTAGATAACCCACCAATTATACTTTTTCGCGGTACTACACTATCTAATCGCGTTGCACCTGCAAAGAACTCTGCATTCCCTTCTTCAAACCATGTTAAACGTTCATTTTGATACATTTCCCCTTGGCCCCATAATCCCTGAACTTCGTACCTTCCCTGTAAGTAGTGCGTAAATTCATGGCGGAACAATTCTTCCAGACTATAAATACTTTGCTCTGGTGTACGTTCATATGTAAAGAAAGTCCCTGTCCCTTCAATATAAATCCCACCATTATTCGTTTCATATCCGTACAGTTGACGATTAAATTGATACTCATCTGGGCTATTATAAATAACCATCGTTAACACATCATCAGCATGTCCACTTTTCAAGTGGTTTATCGCTACCAACTGTACGATAAAATTGAGAACGCACCTCTTTTGCCGCCCAGTATAGACGTTTAATTTTCTCTTCGCTAACTTTATCCCCAGCTTTAAAGACAATTGCACCATCATCAAACGTATACGTTTTCGGTAAATATTTCTTTTTACCCTCTTCTCGAATTTGATCTAAATTTACAGTTTTTCCATTCGCATCTATTCCTCCATAATTTGTAGTAATTTGTTCTGCCGCAACAAAGTATTGCTCTCCTAAATATGGATAAATTCGCATTGCATCTGTAACAACTTGTTGTCCTTTTGTGGGCGTGCTATGAAGCTTGCCCAATCGGCCAGCATAGTAAATTCCATTATTAATTAACCATCCGTTTTTATTTGTTACTGTACCAAGTAGTGCAAAACGATTTATTTCATTAATAAAGTTATCAATATTTCGAAACCACATCGTATCTTTTGGCTCTTTTCCAGTCGTGTACATATCCGTCTGAATATCAAAGTCAATTCCCTTCATCAACTCATATATAGCGTCTCCTTTTGTTCGGTCTTCAATGAAAGTTGCAAGATTATCGTTATATTGTTTAAAAATTTCACCTGCATATAAAACCGTTTCAACATCTGCTGATGCATTTCCAATTAATTTTCCATATGATGCAATTACTTTATTTTGTTCTGATGTACCAAGTTTGAAATTTGGATTTTTTGCAATTGTTTTTAAAGCTGGTAAACATTTATCATGGTAGCTACGCTCATTTAGTTTGCTTAATTCATCATGGTAAAAACCTAAATAAAACGCTGCACGTAGAGCTTCTACTAATGTTTCAATCCCTTTTGAATCATCTTGCGTATAAGCTTGTCCTTGTTCTGCTAGTTTATTAATAATCGCTTGCATTCGGCTATCATCTTGATAGAATTTAAGACTATCACTATTAAACTGAAATAATTCTGGAATTTGATACCATTTAATTGTCACAAGAAGATCAGTTAATTGTTTATTATTTAATTGATTTAACTCAGCCATCGAATACTTTTTTTCTTCAGCTAACGGCTTAATATTATCGGTTGGTGCTAGTGGACGCTGCGATAAATCCGCTAATTTTAACCGTTTTGTAAAAGATTCATTTTCTTGTACTTTTGAAGGGTGCGCCAATTCATCAACAGATTTCTGTATTCCTACCGGCTCCATTTGTAATACGTTCTTCACATTTTTCTCTTTTGTCTCTGCTTGAATTTGCAAACCATTACATGTTATTGTCACTAGTCCAACACCAAGAATCCACTTAGAAATTTTCGAATATTTAACCATACCATTGCCCCCTAGTTATTTAAATGAAAATTCAGAATTTTAAAATCAAAAAAACCACTTATTTGTATGTATTTACAGTTCCCCTATAAATACAACTATGATTAATAATGCAATAGTAGCTTGTTTTATACTATTACGAGTACAGATTCCTTACATACAATCTCCCTTCCTTACATGTAATACAAGCAAAAACCGTGCCAATCATATTTCTTATGAATAGCCAACATTCTTTTATAAATACTGTAGAATAAAATATACATAGGTGTTTCGGCAATGTATAAATCATTTGACACAAAATCTAATGTTTATGAAGAACAAATTCATTGAATGTTATAAATTCATTAGGCAGTAAATAATCCCCAATTATTAAATCTCTCAAAAAAAGGTAAACAAACATATTCCATAAAGCTAATATGTTCGTTTACCTTTTTCTATTTCAAATCAACAGCAAAATATCGTTGAATAAAAACAGCATGAATAAGTATTTTGTTATTCATTTCTCTTTTTCATATAATCTTTTTCACATTGCAACGGCTTAAATTTCACTTTTTTCCCTTTCTTCTTTTTCGTTTTTATAACGAGCCATTCCCCTTTTTCAACGTCTAGTTTTAGGCGTTTCATTACATTGATATTATCTTTTTCTTTATAAAGTAAAAATGCTTCTTGTGCCCTCACAAATAAGCTGGGCTGTTCGCTAAATCCACCACTATCATAAATTTTAGTTAGCGAATTATAATAAGAATCATTTTCCTTTCCACCATACATCAAATGAGCAGCCTCCAGATCTCTTTTACTTACTTCCCAAAAACTATGTTCATCAATATTTAAATTAAATGTGGATTTAATGTCCTGTATTATATTCTTCACATGCTTTTCATCTCTAACTTTTCTTTCTTCGAGACAATCCGAAGATAATTCTGGTGCATCTGATTGGGAATGTACAACGTGTTGTATCGATACACACAGAATAAATACGCTTAAAATGTAAAATATTTTTTTCATATTTACATATCACCTCAAATGATTTAGATACTATATCATTTGAGGCTTACAATATTCTTATGCTAATAATAAGAAAGATCCTATAAAATAAAATTTTTATAGGATCTTTCCTTTTAATATTGCTTTATCAAATTCACGGGCGGGGCAACTACCTTACTACTTTTCACATCATATAATCCTATAGGTGTTACTCGTATAAAAGGCAAGTGCGTCGCAGAAAAGAATAAAATTGTAAATGCTGGATCATCATGCGCGTAGCCACGCTCTTGTAGTAATTTCACCATCTGTTTCTCTTCCTGTATTAATTCTCTCATTTTTAAATTAGACATAATCCCGAGCAATGGTAATGCTATTTCGTGTAATACTTCATTCTTTTCAGCTATTACCATTCCCCCGCCAAGCTCTTTTACTCTACGAAAAGCTGTAAGCATATCTTCTTTTCTTTTTCCGATAAGAATGATGTCACCTGTACCAGAATAAGAGCTAGCAAGCCCACCTAGTTCTTTCGCAAAACCTTTCACAGCTATATTCACTTGCCAACTGCCATCACGAGCAATCATCATAAAGAAACATTCATCATGATCTGTGGACAATTCATCACAGTCTATATTGATTTCACTAGTGTATGGTTTTGTAATAACGTTATTTAATAAGTGTATCCCCGTTTTATTAGAGAAAATCATATCCTCTTTTTCTATGGACCAATCTAATGATAATGGAGTTACTTTATGTTTACTCCAGTCTATATGTAATGCTTCATGTGTATTTACACCGTCACGCTTCACCCATTTCCCCTTTGCAAGGACACTGATTGGTACTGGGTTTTCTTTACTTTCTAAAATATTGATATTAGCAATTCTACCTGTCGCAATCGAACCATGTACATGTTCCATATTATAATAGCGAGCAATATTATAACTTGCCATATCGTATGCATCTATTACTGGTACTCCTTGTTTTATCGCGGTAGAAATCATAACGTTTGTCATTCCATTCTCATAAAACGAAGGATGTGAGCCGTCTGTTGTAAAAAAGAATCTATCAAACTGCTTTACGCCTAGTTCCAACAATTCTTTCAGTATAACTTCTAAATCTGGGCGGATTGAAGAATTTCTTAAGGAAACAGTGTAACCTTGCATAAGACGAGTGAAAGCTTCCTGCCCTGTCATCGCTTCATGATCACAATCTGTACCTAACAGTTTTAACTTCGCTAAAGTCGTTTCAGATGCACCCGGAAAATGTCCTTCTACTTTCTTTTGCAATCGCTTCGTTTCCTGCACCCAAGTTAACATTTCATCATCGCCATGTAATAGTTTTGGCCATGCTGTTAGCTCGCCACCTTGAAGAACCGCTTCATGCTGCAGCCACTCTATTATTTCTTCACTATTAAACAAAGATTCCCCGTTTTGCAATTCAGTCTGTCCGTCAAAACGGCACCACCAATACATACTTGCTGGAATCTTATTGAATTCATCTAATAAACGAAATGCTTCTTCACGCTTTAATGTGAAAAATAAAGTTAAATTATCATTAATAAAAGTTGTTGTCCCAAACTGCATCGCATGATTCGCTAGCGTCTCTGGGTTATACAACTGATACGGATGTGCATGTGGTTCTATGTAACCGGGTACGACATACTTTCCTTCGCAATCAACAACTTCACACTCCGTTAATTGCTCTGGCAGCTGCTCCCCTACGTATACAATTCGATCATTATATATCCAAATGTTCGCTGTCATCCACTCGCGCATATAAGAATTTAAATATGTTGCATTCTTTAATAATATGTGTGTGCTTCTCTTACCATCTAGTACTTCAACATGTTCTCGTAATTGTTTATTACTCCATTTATAATGATTTTTCCCCATTGTATTCAACTCCAAATCAACTCATAATTATTTTGATTAAAACGAGTAATATTTAACTAACTAAAGTATTTTCCATTCATAACTCCCCTATTGGTGCCCCTATATCCTTCATTATATGTAAAAATTTAAAAAATAACAATTTTCAGAACTATATGCATACCTCTTTTATCCATAATAAAAAGAATGTCATGTAACTGACATCCTTTTTTATTTTGTCGTAAGCATTAAGATTGACTTTCACTTTGGAATACACTTGATGTCATATCATAAATGCAACTACTGTCCATAGTTGCGAACTTAAAAAAGCACCTCTTTTAAATATAACTATAACAAAATTCCATTCACTTTCTTTTCATCTATTTATTAAATTCAATTTGCATCATTTTATTAAACTGCGGAACAATATCGACCCCACCTATAGAGTTGAGACTGATAGCCAATGTATGTTTGCCTCCAATTACTCCCCCAGCAAAAGTTGTAAATCCAGGAATTCCTCCTCCATGCCCCCAAACTGAAACACCGTTTGGAAGTTTAGTCTCATAGATTCCAAGACCGTATGCGTCACCAACCCCTTTTCCTTCTATAGGAACTGTAGTAAGCATTTCTTTTAGCTCGCGTTCCTTCAGTAACTTACCACCGAGTAAAGATGAAAAGAACTTATTTAAATCATCCGCATTAGAAATCATATCTCCAGCTGCATTAGCTAAACTCGGATTATAATACGTAATGTCTTTCAACTCGCCTGTTCCTTCCATTTTCACATATCCACGAGCATGATTCTTTCCTGGGATGACGGGTGAATTTCCTGGTAAAAACGTATTTGATAGGTCTAAAGGTTCAATAATTCGCTTTTCGATTTCTTCCGCATAACTATTTCCAGTTATTTTTTCAATAAGCATTCCTAGTATTACGTATCCTGTGTTTGAATACAACCAGTCTTTACCCGGCGAGAAATCTGGAGGCAGCGAAAGGCCTATTTTCACTATTTCTTCTGCTGTATACGTTTTTTTCGAATTCATTATGTCCGCGTCTTTTGACTTTAAGTATTCAGCGATACCACTCGTATGATTCAAAAGTTGTCGTATCGTAATTTGATTACCATCATACCCATTTCCTTGCACGAGACCCGGTAGCCACTTTTCAATTGGATCGTCAAGTTGTAAGCGATTTTCTCCTACTAATTGAAGAATAGTCGTGGCAGTAAACGTCTTCGTCACACTACCAATCCGAAAGCGATAATCCGAATTCACCGGTTTCTTTGTACTTAAGTCCGCCACGCCTGCAGTAAAACTATTAGTTTTTCCGTTATTAGACGCCTTAGCTAATATTCCTACAGCACCAAGCTGTACTGTTTCCTGCATTACTTGTTTCCAGCCATTACGATTCTTTTGATCATGTACTTGTGACGAACTAGAAATATTTTGGGTTGACTCTGCAGTCACAGTAAAACCAGGTGTGAATAGAGCAGTACCCGCTAATAAAACTGCAAAACTTGCTAACTTAATTGAATTACATTTTTTCATAAGGCTTTCTCTCCTCCATTAATATCGGATTGATTCAGGCTATACTTTCATCCTATATGATAAATCTCTCTTTTTTCTTATCCATTCCTTACGAAATACTTACGTTTAAATTTAAATAGGGTAAACTGAGGAAGAGTTATGCATGCAAATAAAAAGAGAACATGTTTTCATTTTTTATGTAAACATGTTCTCTTAAACATTTAAAATTCTATATCAACTTTTCATCCTATTCTTTACACAACTAATTTATATTCCTTTTTACCAGCCCGCACTAGCATTCATACCATTTCCAATAATAGAAAGTAATAGCGGCCATAATACTGGTCCCAATGTAAGAAATACATTTAGAAGTATGAGCATTCTATATCCACCGGTGAAATTGTGATTTTTACGATTAACAAATGCTAAACTGATTAATGATATTATAGTTGTTAAAAATAATACTAACATTAGCAACCAATACCACACCATTAAACTAAGACTCCATGGTGTTAATAGCTCATGTATGATACAAAATGAGATTCCTAATACAGAAAAACTAAAACTAGTCACCGCTGTTTTTATAAGCCATTTATTTATTTTTTTATCGTATGTATTTTTACAATATAAATCTATTAAAGTATATAAAGATAAATATGCCATTAATACACCTATCCAAGACAATAACCAGTCTCCGTCCCCTTTGAATAATACGTACAGTAACCAACACATACCTACTGCAGAAAAAACAAAGGAAATAAGTATGCTTTTTAATACCGATTTCATTACATTTTCACACCCTTAAAAAACTTAAAAATTAATTATAGTTTATAAAAATTAAGTATAGGTTAACATGTAATGAAGTATAAGTAAATAATGTTAATTTTGTTTACCTATTTAAATACGGTTTCATATAAGAAAATAATTCATGTTAATCAAATTTCCGTATAAAAAAAGAAAAGGTGGATATTTATGTATCCACCTTCCCATCTCCCTCTACCCACTTCATTATTTCTTTCACATCTAAATCCGTATACGTCTTTTCCCCATAACGAACAGACTCATATAACGAGATAATATCCCTTGTTCTACAAATTCTTTTTAACCATTGTTGCATCGTTTCATAGGACCTTCTCTGTTCATGAAATGGTAATGTTCTTTCCCATTCAACTAACGTTTTTCTTATCTTATCTGTCGGTAACGGCTGTTCTAACTGATGAATGACTTTTTCATTCTTTATGCTTCTTACCGCAGTTTGCTTTGTGATCGATTCTTTCTCCTGTACTATTTCTGTTTTCGTCAATTTTTTTCCTAATATACTTGTAGATGGCATATATTTATTGATATTGCGATTATCACATAAAAAACTATTGTAATCCATACATTTGAAAGAACAAAAAAGCACGTCATTCCATAGACCTTCTCTTTCGAAAGGTTTGAAATTTTTTACCCCGTTTTCGTTCTTATACCTGTATCTTCTACTTCTTCATATTCATCTTCATCTATTTTGGAATCATCAAAATTTTCACCTATACTAGTAAAGTCATAATTTCTTTCCGATATTGTCTTAGTCTTACTGAAAAAACGCTCTTTTACTATGTCTTGTACATACACAACACCTTGTGATAACGTTATCGCACTAATCGCAAAGAAAAGTATGATTAAAGTTCTTACACTCCATAACTTCACTTTCATATGCCGCTTTTTATTCACCATGACATAAGCCCCTTCTTATTCTTTCATTACAATCCATTTATTCGTTCTACTGTATTTCTTTGGTGAAGTACCAATAATTAAAGGAACCGCATCCAGTTCCTTTCGACGAAAGCCTGCTGTGTAAAAGTAAGAAGAAGATATAGGCGTATCTTGGTCTGATATCGAGGCAAGTACCTTTAATACATTTTGCAAATGTTTCCGATTATCCCCATTTTTTATATGTAGCAAACCGTTATCTTTTACACTATTGATCCATACTTCAAACGAACAGTTTTGCATAAGAAGTTGTTTGCATATACCTGCTGTTAATTCAATTAGTTCCTCTATATCATTTCGCAAAGAAACACCACTTTTATTTTGCAAGTTGAGATAAATCGCGTATTTATCACATTGTGTTCGCTCATACTTTTTCGCAATTATTGTCCCTGTTTTCGCTGTTGCACTCCAGTGGATGGAACGAAAATCTTCATTTTCATAAGACTTTACTCCCATTACTTTCGTTTCATCATATAAGGGTGAAGACATCGCTTTTCGAAATCCTCGTGACCATTCTTGTAATTCAGGAACTTGTATTTTCGGAACAGCTGGTAAAACTAAATAAGAGGGCGTATCAACTTGTTTATATGTTATATGGTTCGTTATAAATCCAAAGAGATCAGTAATAACAATTTCAACTTCTTCCCATTTCGCGATGCCTCTTTTTAACGCTACAGCTTGCAAATCAAATGAAACTGACTCCCTTCCTTTTAAATTAAAATTCATATAATAATTTGAACCTGTACTATGATTTTTGTTTATTTCATCATGATTCCAAGTTAGCTTATTTTCACATTTAAATCGAAATACGATATTAAGAATAGGAAATATCGACTTGTTTGAAATTTTCATTTTGCACATATTCGTTTCACCTATAAAAACATTCGAATTCCCTTGACTGTATTCCCATTCAACACGAGATACTTTACGTATATATACATGCATAGCACCTATTAAAATTACATATAAAAATACGAGAGATAAAAACAGTAGATTACTTGAAAATACACTTAAAATAACGGCTACAACTGACATAACCCCCATTACGAAAGGCTCCGCTAAAGGTGTATACACAAGCTGTTGATTCATCGTACATTCTCCACTGGCACACTAATCGTATGAAGAATTTCTTTCATAATTTGTTCTTTCGTCGTTTTCATCTCTCCCTCAATTGTTAACGTTAAACGATGAGCACAAACGGATGCAGTGAGCGTCTTAATATCATCTGGCGTACAGTAATCTCTTTCATTTAATATTGCCCGTGCTTGAATCGCTCTCATAAATGCCAACGTTCCCCGAGGGCTTACACCAATTTCAATTAACTCATGGTTACGAGTTGCTTCAATAATTTCAAGAAGATAATCTTGCACATCATTCCCTACTAACACTTCTCTTGCACGCTTTTGCATCGTAATAATTTCTTCACTTGAAATAATAGAGTGTAATGTTTCTAACGGATCATTCATTTGAAACCGATTCATCATTTCCTTTTCAGCTTCTCTCGTAGGATAACCTTGGCGAATCGTAAGTAAAAATCGGTCTAATTGAGCATCTGGTAAAGGAAATGTGCCCGCTGATTCGAGTGGATTTTGCGTTGCTATAACTAAAAAAGGTTCTGGTAATGAATGTGTCTGTTTCGCAATTGTAACCGTACGCTCTTCCATAACCTCAAGTAACGAAGATTGTGTTCTCGGTACAGCTCGATTAATTTCATCCACTAATACGATATTTGCAAAAATGGGTCCTAACCTTGTTTTAAAATCCGATTCCTTCACATCAAAGTATTCAAGGCCAATAACATCTCCAGGCAAAGTATCCGCTGTAAATTGTATTCTTTGAAATTTGGCGTCCACACTTTTAGCCAAACTTTTCGCTAATGTTGTTTTTCCTGTCCCAGGTACATCCTCTAATAAAATGTGTCCTCTTGCTATAAGAGCTATAGCTGCCAGTTCAATCGATTCGTCTTTTCCTATAATAACCTTCGAAATATTATTAGTAATTTTCTTTAAATGTACTCATATATTATCTACCACCTTTTAATTATCTAAAAATTAAGAATATATTTTTTCCAAATTTTAACATGTAATTCGAAGATGAAATAGAGTGAAAATGAATCTTTTATTTTTTCTTCATTGCACGCAAAAAAGCACCTATTGTCGTATATTGACAATGAGGTGCTTAACTCAATCCAACAGCCTTCTTTCCCTCTAATTTTTAGTAACAATACATCCTTTTTACTCCCACGCATACATTGTTTTCAATTAACTAGTAAAATGCATTCTAATATTACATATAATAAAAACCATTTCGATTTGTTCGTTATAGAACTTCCTCTACATCGACACTCTCAATCTTCACTTCATACATATTTGGGATGCTTGCTTCTTTTGGTACCCATGCATAATAATTTTGATCATTTTCTAATATAAATTGAACTAACTTTGTTTCTGAAACATTCCAGAAATTTTTAAGATTATCAATGTAGTCTTCTAAATCGTCTTTATAGTCCAGTTGTAATATATAATCTCTTACCGTCAGGGCAAACACAATTAAACTTCCTAATAGATTTTTTTGCTCATTTTCTTCTTCATACTCTTGTGGTAAGAACCACACTTGACCTATTCCTATCGTTTTTTTGTATTTTTCATAAAAACTACTATCATCCATATTCTCATAATCATGTATTAATTCATTGACCAATGAATGCCATTTTGGCGGAATAATATTTTCCAATGCAGGATTATGTTCAATTCCTTCTACTATATCCTCGATTTCTTCTGTCTCATCTTCATAGTGATATTCACTTAGGTCTATATGCTTGAATTTCATTTCATTTTTATAATGTGCCAAATCATATGGATAATGATTATTATCTTTTAAACTTGTATCATCAAGTCCGAGTATCTTTACTATTGCAGCTGTCTCAAAGCTCCAATACCCCACATATCCAGGTTCTTTATGTGCATTTTTCCATTCATAATCATAATGGCCTTTAAACCATTCTTTCTCCATGTACGTTTGCAATCTTTTAGACGCTTCTTTTTTATCTGTTTGTGCAAGTTCTATAATCTCTCTCGTTTTTGCATATGGATTTTCTTTATAATATCTATTCGTCATTTTTGTGTATCCAATATCACTAGCGCATAAGAGGAAATCAATTACTGCGTCGTTCATATTTTCCTTCTCAACTAGTTTAGCTAAACTTACAAGATTCTTTTTCTCCGTCTCTAATAAAATCCCTAGAGATATCATCCAAATTAGATTTAAATATCCAACTTCTCTTTCCCCTATATGCCCCAAATCAATGAGGGCATTCTCAAAATCTGCTTCCATTGTATGGATATTTTCTCCTAAAGAGTATTTCGCAATAATATCATCCAACGCATAATTAAAATTTGATAGATAGGTTCCTTCTATAATACTATTATTGTCATTAGGATACCTTTGAATACCATTTTTTTCATCTTCTTTTAAACTTTTAATTTTAACTCTATTTTTTTCAATAAACTTTTTATGATATTCTATTCCTTTTTTACATTTTTCTTCTATACATAAATGATCTCTCATATCATTCAATTCCCCCTAGTTTTTAAAATTATGGCCATTCTCCAATTATGTCTCCCTTTGTATCTATTCTAAATGTTTTCACATTCCCACTACTATCGACTTTTGATAGTACTCTTTCTACTGCACCGTTTTCCAATGCATCCTTAATCTCTTCTGCTAATACTTCATCTCCATCAACAGCCTTCAATATCCTACTTTTTCGCGTCTTCGCACCATTCAACCAATCATTTGACATTTGTCGTCCATCTTTAGTTTTTCCTAATTGTGAACTACCAAATTTAGCTTCATCTATAACGTATTTGATCTTTGATTCTGCATTTGTATTTTCGTATAATCCATCAATTCCTTTTACTATTTTATCATTTATGCCTGATGGTGCACTTTTTCCGACTGGCTTTAAATCAAATCCAGCTTCTTTTAAACTTTGATTATTCAATAAATTGTCACTAGATTTTATTTCACCATAATTACCTTTTTGCTTATTTGTAGCTGTTTTTGCATCAAAATTATCTACATTTGTATTTTTGTTACTGCTAGGTTTACCCTTACCACCATCTTTAGACTTCGCAAACTTATAATAAGCTTCTATTAATTCGCCTTGAGGTATTTTGGTTACGATAGTTCCACCAATACTAGAGAATGCATAGGAAGCCTCTCTCTTAAATGATTGTAACATTTCAAGCGTAGGCTTCAATTCTTTTGCTAGTTTTACTGCATTAGCAAATGTACTTACTCCACTTGATGCTTTTGCTCCTTTTGTGATATGGCCTACTTTATTTAGTGCCCTATCGCCTAATATTGTGGTAGCTACTTGTGTTAATCCATAGGTAGTCAATTCTGTACGACTCTCTGCATCTCCCTCTATCATATCTCGTTTTATTTTATTTGAAAATGCATGCCACATATTTTTTGCAGTTTCATCCAAATGGAAAAGTGCATAGGTTACATTAATAAAAGTTCCTATGTCCATATTACTTAAAGCTATTGCGGACTCGATTTCATCACCAATAGCTTTCCCCGATCCTCTTTGAATAGCTTCCCACATCTTTTTCGCTGTTTCAAACGTGCCAACTATACTGTCTGTCGCATCGTCCCAAGCATTTCTAACCGGAGATTTCTTCTCAATTATGTTATTTGTTTCTATATCATTAATTGACTGATCATTTTTTCGAGCTGTTTCTTCTATAATCCCCTGAATCGAACTCACCCAATCCATATTCAACCCTTGTGTACTAAACGTACCACTCACAGGACTAAATCCTTTCCCGCTTTGCACTTCAGCGAGTCCGGCTGTGATGCTAGCTGCTAATTGGAGAGCGGTGCTGTAGTTGTTGCTGGATGAATGATTGAATTCATATAAATGCTCTAGTTTTTCTTCCAGTTTTTTTCTCATTGCTCTTAATACCGTTACAATTGCACCTACTCCGGGCATTGGTGTAAGTACTTCTATTGCTTCTATACTTGTAATCGATTGATTAATTCCCCTTATTTGTTCTCTTATTTCTTGTTCAATCACATCTGTCGAAGCAACTTTCGCTTGGAACTCATTTGGAAATGCTTCGTTTTGGCGAATTAATTCTTCACATAAGCATATAATTCCTTGCGCTAATGGCCGAAATGTTTGGACAAGGTAGGATTTTGCACTACTGTATGTTTGTCCTTGTAATACTGTGTCTATCGCAAAGGCATCAATAGATTGAATGACTTGTTCCATACTTTGAATCGTAGCATTACATATAGCGTTCATACTTTGAGTTTGACTTTGTACTTCTCCCAAATACATGTTTAAACTCATGTATTGGCCTCCCTTTGTAGTTGCTGCTGTTCATAGGAAAGGTCGTTTTCTTTCTCACTGAGATGCCGTTTTTCTTTAAGCAACGTCTCTTTTTCATTTTCTAATTCGAATGTAAGTTTTCTTTCATACTGTCCGATTTCTTGCCGCATATTCGTAAAAAGGTGAAACACTTCTTTGTCGCCGTGCCAAGTTTCTAGTATTCGGTTAAATAAACGATTACTTCTATTTTTCCATTCATGAAAACTAGCCTCAGCTCGTTCTTGATTTTGCAGCGCGATTCGGTTTTCATTTTGTTCTTCAAATATAATTCGTAATTTTTGATTACATTGATTGATTTTCGTTTCAATTTCTTGACTCATCTTTTCCCCCTACCTTTTCCCCTTTACGTAGGTTGTTACATTATTGAAAAGTCTTTTGAAGTCCTGTATCCATTTTCTCAAATTCATTTGCTACGGAATGGATATTATCAATTGTTTGTTGAAAAGCAGTACAAAATTGTTTCGTGATCTGTAAATTTTGTTGATTTGCTTCTTGTGCCTTGAAGTTCACAGATAGTGTAGTACGCGTTGCCTTATTTATAGAGCGACTAGTAGCACTTTTCATTCTATCTGAAGCATTTCTCATTTTCGTTGCAAGTTGCGTTGCCGTATGCAAATTACTTTGAAATTCTCCCATTACTTGCTCCTCTCTACCTTTTATTTACAAGAAAATTATACCACGGAAAAATATCCCAATAAACCGAATGTTCGAATTTAACATACAATTCAGCACTGTTACTGAGGATACGAGCAACGCTTATCTATCAACATAACTGATTCCAAAATGGATTCTACTTATACAAAAAAGATGACTTCAGCCATATGCTAAAGTCATCTTTTTCTACCTTATTATTTTACTAACTCTCCATTATAAGCTTTTATATCAAGAGGAGCAGTTAAAAATTGTGCTGCTTTACTAACGAAAGATGTGAAGTGTTCACTCGTATTATGGCTCGCAACTGCTGCTTCATCTTTCCATACTTCTACCATCGTATAAACACTTTCTTTTTCTGTATCTTTATATAAGTCATAAGATACATTGCCACTTTCTTCTCTTGAACCATGAATGAGTGGCTGAATTTCTTCTAAAAATGCTTGTTGTTTTGCTGGGTCTACTTGAAATATTGCGTGAATAATAATCATGGTGCTTCCCCTCTCATCTTTCACTTATTGAAGTTCTTTTATAAAATTATTTCCACTCTGCAACTTTTTCAATTGGAAGACGTACTGATTGGTAACCACTGTCTGCAGCTTTCCCGATTGAAATTAACATAACTGGTACATAGCTTTCTTTATCTAGTCCAAATGCTTCTGCGATTTGATCTTTCTCAAATCCACCAATTGGACAAGTGTCATAACCGTGCGCACGAGCTGCTAGCATAAATTGCATTGCTACAAGACCACCGTCAATTAATACCGTATCTTTCATTACTTCTGGTGTAACCATAGAGAAGTAAGCTGAAAGTTTTTTCATTTGATCTTCTTTTACTTCTGCTGGCATAAGTCCACGCTCTACTGCTGTACCGTAAATTTCTTCTGCGTTATCAAAGTTGTTTAAATCACCAAATAAAGCAATCATTGCTGAAGACGTTTCTACTTGAGATTGATTGAATTTCGCAAGTGGCGCAAGTGTTGCTTTCGCTTCGTCACTTTCAATCACTACGAATCTCCATGGTTGCATGTTTACTGAAGATGGTGCAAGTGTTGCTTCTGTAAGAATTTCTGTCATTTCTTCTTTGCTAATTTTCACTGAAGGGTCGTACTTACGAATTGAACGACGTCCTGTTAAAATTTCGTTAAAATCATTTGTTTTTACTGAGTTAGTCATAGTTGTATTCTCCCTTTTTTATAATTCTTTTATATTTTCTTGAATGTGATTTAACATATTTAAAAGATTATCGCGTTCTTCCTCACTTAATCCTTTAAATGCAGATGCTGCAAAACGTTCTTTTTCTTCTTGAAACGCCTGAATTTTATTTCGCCCCTCTTCAGTAAGAGAAACTAACGTAATTCTGTTATCATCTGGATTTTTACGTCTTACAATCATTTCATTGGCCTCAAGCTGCTTTAAATGCCTTGTTATCGCAGCATTATCAATATTCACTTCTTGCTGAAGTGCTTTTTGACTAATTTCACCTACTTCAAATAATTGAAGTATAAGCTCTAATCGAGACTGGCTCATACCCGTACACCCTTCAAATTTCGAACTTACTTCTTTATTTAGAAAGTGTAATTTATATACAATAATCGCTTCTTTTGAGCATGAACTTGTCAAATTACCCCTCCTTTACAATCAAAATAAAAACATTTGATGTATCAATAGTTGATATGTCAATTAATATAATCTATATCGATTTAGAATGCAAGCATTTTGTTTTCATTTTATTTTTTCCAAATTAAGGCGCTTTGTAGCGTTACAAATAATGTTAATTGCACTATAATAGTAATAATTTAAATGACTGGAGAGTGATTGATAATGCGGCAATACACAAATAGAAATGAGGAAATGAAAATGGAAAATGAAATGAGGATATTCATAAATGACAACAATAAATATAGGGATTGTCGCGCACGTAGACGCTGGCAAGACGAGTTTGACTGAGCGTATTCTTTATGAAACGAATGTGATTAAAGAAATTGGCCGAGTAGATAGTGGTAATACACAAACTGACTCAATGGAATTAGAAAGACAACGCGGAATTACGATTAAAGCATCTGTCGTTTCTTTCTTTATTGATGATGTAAAAGTAAATGTCATTGATACACCTGGACACGCTGATTTTATCGCTGAAGTGGAGCGATCATTCCGCGTTCTAGACGGTGCGATTTTAGTTATCTCTGCCGTTGAAGGTGTGCAAGCACAAACAAAAATTTTAATGCGAACATTACAGAAACTAAACATACCGACTATTTTATTCGTTAATAAAATTGATCGTAGTGGCGCAAACACTGAAAAAGTTATGAAACAAATAAAAGAGGTTCTTTCAAATGAAGCATTCCCCTTCTATTCTGTTCTAAACGAAGGAACGAAAGAAGCCCAGATCATTGAATACAAATCATATGACGATTGTATGGAACTGTTAGCACCATTTAATGAATCGTTACTTGAATCATATGTAAATAACGAAATAATACCGGACGCACTATTAAGAGAAAAACTAGAACAGCAAATACAGCAAGCAAATGTGTATCCAATCTTTTTCGGTTCAGCAATGACAGGTATAGGAGTTTTTGAAATACTTGAAAAACTTCCGGCCCTAATGCCAGCTCTTACATCGGCACAAGAGGAACCATTATCTGGTGTTGTTTTTAAAATTGAACGTGAACCTTCTGGAGAAAAGGTTGCGTATATAAGAGTTTTTTCAGGTAGCTTACATGTTAGAAAATATGTTGATATACAGCGCGATGAGTCTCTACCACATAAAGAAAAGATTAAAAAAATGTGTATGTTTCATAGCGGAAATGCTGTTCAATCTACTATCGTTCCTAGCGGAGAATTTTGCAAAGTGTGGGGACTGAATGATATAAAAATTGGTGATATTATCGGTGAACGTACGGATTATATAAAAGATATTCACTTTGCCGAACCACAAATGGAAGCAGCGATTGATGCGGTACCTAAAGAGCGAATTCATGATTTATACGCTGCACTTATGGAACTCTGTGAAGAAGATCCACTCATTAAAGTGTGGAAAGATGATGTTCATAATGAACTTTATATTCGCCTTTTCGGTGAAGTACAAAAAGAGGTTATCGAAACAACACTTTATGAGAAATATAATTTGCAGGTTACTTTTTCAAATACGCGAGTTGTATGTATCGAGAAACCAATTGGCGTAGGCAATTCTGTTGAAGTAATGGGTGAAAAAGAGAATCCATTTTACGCAACAATCGGATTCAAAGTTGAACGTGGTGAACTTAATTGCGGCATAACATATAAATTAGGTGTTGAGCTCGGCTCACTACCTTTAGCATTTCATAAAGCGATTGAAGATACGGTATTTCAAACGTTAAAACAAGGATTATATGGATGGGAAGTTACAGATATTATCGTCACGTTAACACATACTGGTTATGCTAGTCCTGTTACAACAGCGAGTGATTTTAGAAACTTAACACCACTCGTACTAATGGGTGCTTTAAAGAAAGCTGAAACATATGTATATGAACCAGTAAACGAGTTTGAATTAACTGTACCGAAGCAGGCAATTAGTACCGCAATGTATAAGCTCGCTGCCGTTCCAGCAACTTTTGCAGAGCCTATATTATATAATGATTCTTACCAATTAACAGGATCATTACCTGTTGCGAAAACAGAGAATTTTAAACGCATGCTTCATTCATTTACAGAAGGAGAAGGCATATTTACAACGAAGCCAGCTGGTTTCACAAAGCTTATGGCTCCCTTCCCTACTCGAAAACGTGTTGATTATAATCCGCTGAATCGTAAGGATTATTTACTTCATGTTTTGAAGGCTTATTAAAGTAAAAGAGGTGCAATTCGCACCTCTTTTGCATGTATTAATAGGTTAGTTTGTCCTAACAACTTCTTTAAGTTTTCCTATTATTTTCGCTATAGCCTCAATTGAATTTTCCGTTTCATATCCCCCAACATTTACAGAATGATTTGCATTTTTGACAACTTCAATCTGTAAATTCGTTTTATGTAGCTGATCAACTTGATCTGCATTGTATTGATGATCTTTATCCCCCATAACTAAAAACCCTTCGTGATTACTATGCAAGATAGAATCAAAAATCGTATCAAACGTCAGTAACGGTGTCAGTAATATCATTTTCGACTGTAAAAACTCTTCTCTCTTCATTAAATCATTCGCAATTGGAATTGTTCCGAGTGACTTCCCTAAAAATATAGTATCGTTGTATTGCTCAGCTTTTAATACTTCCTTCATTACAGGATTAATATCATCCATCATTATTTTTGTTACTTCTTCCATTGGTTTATTCATTACTTGTTCGTCGTAAGAATAATGAATATGTACAACATCAATTTTATGTTCAAGCATAAGCATCGTCGCGTAATAAAATAACGGCTTATCATAATTGTATCCTGAACCTGAAAACATAAAGCAAACCGTACTAGAACCTTTTTCGATATGTGTGTAATAAATTACTTTGTCATTTATATGTATCTCTTTTTTAATCCCCTTCATCCTTTTCTCCTCCGAATACATTTAATCTTGTAAAATGATATGTTCTGTATGAACTGCTATATTCTTTACTTTCTCTTTTATAAATGCAGGCTGTAAATTATATGCATGTAACTCTTCTACCGGCACCCACTTAAACAAATATGTTCTATCCTCTTCTTCCAAAATATATTGATCCGCTCCATTTGCAGGTAATTCATGTAGCTCTACTTCATAATAAAAACTAATCTCATGAAACTTTTGCTCAGAAAGTGTAAAGAAATTTTCTACTGACCATATTAATCTCTTCCCTTTAATAGGAGCAGCTAGTTCTTCTGCAAGTTCCCGTTGTAACGCATCCTCACTGTTTTCTAACATTTTCACTCTTCCGCCCGGTACGTACCAAAAATCTTCACCGTCACCTTGCAGAATAAGTATTTTATTATCCTGTTTACAAATTGCTCCAACGCGGTAATTAAAACATGTTTCCTCAACTTTAAACGTAAGATCCATCCGTAACGCCCCCTTATATAAATATCGAATTATTACAAAACAATTATGTAATTACTGTACAAATAAGGTTACTAAATTTATCCACTCCATTCAATGGTTTTTGAATTTTCTAAACTATTATTTTTCATCATTACAAGTGTATATACATATGTTACAATCATATTGCACACTAGAAAACATTATGGGGGTACGGATGGAAACGTTATTAATCCAGCAAACTGAGAAATCAAATAAGTTTTGGAAAATCGTTGTGAAAGAAAAAGACTATGTTGTGTTTTACGGAAAAATTGGCACAGCTGGCAGTGTGAAAGCGAAAGAGTTTGAAACAGAAGAAGAATGTATGAATGAAGCTAATAAACTAGTTGCTTCCAAACGTAAAAAAGGATATATAGACCCGTTGCCTGGGGAAGATTACATAAAAGAAAAAACGATAACCGAAGAAGAATTTTGGGAGCTACTTCATCGTGCAAAAACGAAAGGTGAGGACCAAGAAGAACAAATAGAATGGCTTACTTCTCACCTTGCTAAACGTACAGTACATGAAATTGTAGCTTTTGATACGCATATGCATAGCCTTTTGAAAGACTCCTATACCTCCCGTTTATGGGCAGCAGCCTATATTATTATGGGTGGCTGTTCAGATGATACTTTCGATTACTTCCGCGGATGGTTATTATATCAAGGAAAAGAGACATACGAAGCTTGTATTGAAGATCCAGAACGATTAATTCCTGTATTAGAAAATTTGAGTGAGTATGACGTCCCAGAAATAGAAGAACTTTCTTTATATTTCGGTTTCACTGTATATGCAGAAAAAACTGGTGACGAAGATGATACTTACTTTACACTTTACCATGTCTTATCTAATGAAGAATTCGACGATGTAGATTTTGAATTTGACTGGAATGAAGACGATGAAGAAGGTTTAAAAAAGGTGTTTCCTAGGCTATGGGAGATGTATGGGGAAGAACCGATTGAGTGGTAGATTAATTATTCGTGAAAAAGTGCCTTGTTTCTTTAGTAACAAGGCACTTTTTTTGATACTATATTTAAATTATCATCTTTCCACTCTCCCACCACTCCATAAAAGTCTTTAAAGAAGGAGCAACCCACGTTCTACTATCATTTTCATGGTTCCATACATATATATCATCTCTTTGTACTTTTCCATTCAAAATAGAATAGCCAAACAAATCACCATTTCCCCCATCAGCAAAAAATAATAAACAGTCAAAAGGCATGTATAAATCCTTAAAATCAACTATATTTCTCATACTCATATTTTCAGTTTTAATTTTTGAAGCAGACCATATAAAGTCACCGTATTCACCTTCTATACCGTTTGTTTCCTGTAATAATTGATATAAATCATTCGGTAACTCCACATGTAAACATTTTTGTATATCAGTAAGTTCATCCTTCGTAGCTGGGTTTTTCAAGCTTAAATTTGATGAGATACTGTGAATGGTGTCTTTCCACATCACCTTTTCCTCCTTATGTGCAATCAAGCATATTCAAAGAACTCCGCTAAATTTATTGATACCATCTTTCTAACAATTCCTTCTCCCTTTCGCCTGAAATACCTGCTTTTAATTCCCATTCGTCTGTACTCTTCATCCACTCATACACGTCTGTAACTGTCTCTTCTATTCTTCTAAAAGTAAGCCCTTCTTTCACAGCATTCTCGATACTTATAGTAAACCCGCCTTTCCACGGCTTCGTTTCCCCTTCTAATGAAAAAATTTCTGGAAGCCATAAAGGCATTTCTGTCCAAGGCTGCACATTATGTTCATTCATAAACGATTCCTCTACCCAAACGAATTCAGCATCACTATTCATAACTTTTTTACACGTATTTAATAGCTCTTCCATCGTCAAATCATAATTTGGACCTGTTACATTGAATGTACCTGCATTTTTGTTTTCTGCCATGTTTAGTCCCCAATTTGCGACGTCTTTTATATCAACTATCTGCACTGGACGGTCTTTTCTTCCTGGAACTAACACCTTACCTCCTTTTGCTACACGCTGAATCCAGTATGGAAGTCGATCTGTATAATCAAACATTCCTGAAAGAAGTCCTGCTCTTACGTGTAATACACGCCCCGGCCAATACTTCTCTGCTTCTTTTTCACATAATACTTTCAGTGCACCATAATACTCATAAGGTGAAACTTCACCATTCTCTACAGCCTTTATTTGATCATCCGTCGGTTCAGGTTGTAATATATAGTCTTCTTTTATGTCATGCAGAATCCAATCTTTATATACGGAAAGGCTTGAGATGAATACATAGTGTTCAATATTATCATTGAGCACTTCTCCAACATTCCTAATATGATGTGGAGAAAATCCACACGTGTCTATGACAACATCCCACTTTCGATTTTTTAAACTTGATACATCGTTATTTCTGTCACCGATTAACTGCTCCACTTCAGGAAAAACTTCTTTGTTTGTTCCGCGGTTAAATAACGTAACTTCATGCCCTCTCTGTAAAGCCTCATCTACAAATGCTCTTCCTAAAAATCGTGTACCGCCTAGAATTAATATCTTCATAGTTCTCCCCCATTCGTGATTAATAACCCTTCCTAATGTTTAACGATTTTTTATTGAGGAAAGTTACGGGGAGCGTTTAAATTTTTCTACAAGCTCACCATTACTCTGTTAAAAGTATATACTCTTTGATTAATCTCCATCTATCATTTGCTTCTGGCACAACTTCAGAAGCCATCACCACCACCAATTCCTTCTCTGGAATACAACAAATCATATTCCCCCCATCACCCATAGCACAGTATGAAAAGATTCCATCTTCTTCTCGTAACCACCATAAGTAACCATATTGATTTTGGTTCATTTCTGTCGATTCTTTTATCCATGATTTTGATAGAACTTGTTTTCCATTATGAATACCTTCATTCAAATACATCTGTCCAAACTTAGTCATATCCCTAACCGTTAACGTTACTCCCCAGCCACCTGTCGAAATACCATTTGGATCGTGAACCCATCCTTTCACATCTTTTCCGAATAAGTCATCAAATCCAAATGCTTTCATATTGTAGTTTGGAATTTCTCTCATGCCGAGTGGCTGAAATAAGTATTCATTCGCAAATTCACGTGCATTTTTTCCTGTTGCATTCGTAATAATCGCTGATAGTACATGCGCTCCTGCAGATGAATATTTAAAAGCCCCAATTTCTCCGCCTTGTCCTATCCTATTTAACGTATACTGTACCCAATCTCGTTGCATACATAGTTCTTCTAACGGCTCCTGCCAGCCTACGAAAGGATGTGGAGCTGTCATTGTCAACAGATGTCGTACTGTTATTTCAGATGAATTAACGTTATATTCCGGGAAAAATTCTATTACTCTTTGATCAACGCTTTTTATATAGCCCTTATCTATACATATCCCAATTAGCGCAGAGATTATCGTTTTTGTGACTGACGCTATGTGAAATGCATCACCTGGACCGTAACCGTTATAATATTTTCCAAAAATAACATTACCTTTCTGCACTACTAACATACCATTCATATTTTCATATTCTTCTTTTATAATCTGATCTAACTTTTCAGCAGTTTTCATTATTCCTTCCCCTTTAACCTATAATTAAAAAGGTTCGATAGGTACATATATATCAACTATATGTTTATGCTTTGGATGCTGCTTTGGGTCATTTCTATATACTTCAAAAGGATACGAATCTCTCGGTTTATATCCGCTATTTGGAAGCCACTCACCGTATATAAAGTCCCATGCTCCTTTATATTCATCTTGGCATATTTCAAAATGTCCTACTGCATACTTTCCAGAAGGTATTACCATTATTCCAACGTCGTTCGTTTCTACTGTGGATTCATCTGAAATTGTTACACATAAACTTGTTCTTAAATGATAGTCCTCAGTAAATTCATGATGATCGTGGTAAATGGTTAATACTTTCGTATCCTCAAATACATGATAGTTTTGCTTAGCTGCGTAATGAAATAATTTCTCTATCATTTTCGGAAAAGCTATAGTTAACTCTTCATATGTACCGATATGTCTTATGTATGCGACGTTTATATTGTCTGCTGTTACAATTTCAACATTTCCTCGAACCTTCTTACATTCATTGTATTGAGGAATTCCCCTTACGTCTTTGCAATTCTTGCTATTGTCGTTTCGATATTGAGATGGACTTACGCCGTAATAATTTTTAAATGTTCGGGAGAAAACTGCTGAATCTGTGAATCCGAAGTGATACGCAATATCTGTAATCGTCATATCTGTCCGATATGTAAGTAGATGTGTTGCCCTTTCTAACTTCAATCGGTTTACATACCGTGATAATGACTCGTTTACTATCCCCTTAAAAATCCGATGAAAATGAAACTTTGAAAATCCTGCTACATCCGCTAACTCTTCAATTGAAAGTGAATCATTTATGTTTGATTCTATATAATCTTGCACTTTATAAATGCGTCGTAAGTATTCATTTCTACTTTGTTTACTCTCCATACTTTTAGCTCCTCACAACAAAAAGAACCATCCTAGAATACTTTTAGGACGGCTTTCTATTCGTAATAGATTCTTCCATATTTTATTGTTAAATCGATATAATTTCACTATATTTTTTAAGCTGATGGTAATGTGGCGTTATCCTAATTTAATTTAAAGAAATAACTATTTTTTTATAGCCCTACGCAAGTTAATAATATTATTGGGATTTAGCTCCCATTGTCTCATAAGTTCTCTTTGTCTTGTTTTTAAGTCTTCAAATGGTTCTTCCACCATGTCGATTTTATTAAATTTCCCTTCGAAAACTAAAGCATTTTTTATCTTTTTATATCCACCAAAACCTAAGTCATCATTTAGTAACCAGACTACTCTCTGTATTTTTGCAAATAAAATACCACCTGTACACATTGGGCACGGTTCCAACGTGCTATAAATAGTAAACCTCTCATTTTTTATTTTTGCATCAAACATTGCTTCCCCTGCATTGCGAATAGCGTCTAACTCTGCGTGAGCTGTTATGTCTTTTTCTGGATGCACTCTATTCCTTCCTCTTGCAATGACATTATTATTTCCATCAACAATAACTGCTCCTACTGGATATGTATTTTCTTTTAATGCCTTTTCTGCTTCTTCCAATGCCATCTGTAAAAAATATCTATCCCTCTCAAAATTCATATAGATCCCTCTTTTTTAGATGAAATTATGTTATGGAAATTCCTTTCGACTATCATACTAGCTTCTATCAAGCTAACAAAGTCAGCTATTCTTTATGCAACGGATAACATTTTCATATACATTTAACTCAGTGGGTTTTGGTAAAGCTTATTTTTCTACACATTTTTCAAAAATAAAACTCTACTACCGCCATTCCCATCATAATTTGTATGTACCGATACACCCTCTATCTCATCATCCCCAGCCTCAATTTGAAAGCCAATCTCCCTATGAAACTGTATCGATTTTTTATTAACTGGTGACGTGATTGCTTTTACAACTTTACGGTTATTTGCACGTGCGACATCAAAGAAATACGAATACAATGTCGATGCAATTCCTCTTCTTCTATACTTCGGATTGACACCGATAAAATGAACGTACGCTTCCTCTTTATGCGTTTGTGAGAAGAATCCGCATAAGAAACCTAACGTTTCTCCCTCTTCTTCAATAATAAAACTCGTTTCTTGAAAGTGAATGAAGAACAATTTTGGCAACATGACAGCCATGTCTCTCCCGCCCCACCAATCATTTAAAACAGAATAAATCTTTACATAATCTTCCCCTTGGATGTTTCTTACTCGCATATGTTTCTCCCTCTCACTCACTTCATTTTTTCATAAATTTTAATGACTGTTTCTACTAATAGGATGAATACCCATATCCCGCAAAATACGAGAACTGACTGAAATATAGAACCTAGCATAAAAATACTTATTAAACCTAATTCTGGCCCTGAAATGGGCATTTCATCAAATCCTATATTATGTATAAATGGACCAGTTGAAAAAGCCATTAAAATAGATCCTATTAAATAAATCACACTCATTATTTTGAATATTTTTATAGAAAGATACAAAGTTTGTTTTTCTTCCACTTGTGATAATTCTATTTCTCCACTCGCAATTCCTTTTTGTAAACAGTCCTCACATAGAAATTCTTCCTTAATTTTTTTACCACCGTGCAATGTACCTGTAATTTCTTTACAGCGCGAACACTTTCGATTTATCATTTTGTTATCACTCCAATCTCGTAAGATTATACTTATACAATTCTGTTTTTACCTTATTATTCCTTTTGTGTATTTTATAGAGAGGTGACGTGTTTTATGATATCTAAACTTATTTTTGGTTATAAAAAGCCTACTGAGCAATATGTATTACGGCCTAGTTGTTATGCAATTATTTTTAACTCAACTTCTTCAAACATTGCTATTATCCAAAAAGGAGACCGTTATTTTTTACCTGGTGGCGGTATGGAAGGTACCGAAACAAAAGATGAATGCTTACATCGTGAACTACTAGAGGAATTAGGATGGGCAATTGAAATTAATCAATATATCGGTGATGCAATGCGATATTTTTATGCGGAAAAAGAAGATACATATTATTTAAACAATGGATTTTTTTATATTGCGAACATGGTGCAGACACAAACTGAAAACTGTGAGGAAGATCATGTTTTGCGGTGGATGTCTCCTTTACTTGCTGTAGAGCTTCTCATTCATGATCATCAAAAATGGGCTGTTGAACAAGCGCTTTTATTACAAAAACCAAAAGGATCTCCTTCTATATGAAAGAGATCCTTTTTATTGTTAACTTACTTTTTTCAAATTGAGAGCTGGCTTTTGAATTCCACCCTTTTTTACAACATATAAGCCGATAAAGATTATAAGTCCGCCAACGAGTTGCATCATGTTGATTTGCTCTCCGATAGTTACTGCCGCGAAGATAACTGCGAACAATGGTACAAGATACATATAAACCATTACTTTCGTTGAGCCTATTTTACTAATACCGACATACCACATTGCAAGTCCGAAGATTGTCGCGAAGACGATTGAATATGCTAGAGACCCCCAGCTTGGCATGTCTACTGGCCACGTTAATGTATTTACGTTGAATAAACAATATACAACGAGAGGTACAATTCCAATTAAAGTTGACCAAGATGTGACTCTCATTGCGGAATATTTTGTTATAAGAGGTTGCGCTAATATTGGATACCATCCCCACGCAATCGCTGCGACTAATCCAATTATGTTTCCGAGCCACGCATATTCGTAAGTAGTTCCTCCTGTATGTCCTGTTAATAAAACGAATGCTGCACCAATAAACGCTACTATTGAACCAATTTGTACTTTCATCGAAAAACGTTCTTGTTTGTGCAATACTGCTAATATCCCTGTAAAAATAGGTGACATCGCAATTAATAATGAGGCGTTCGTTGCTGAAGTATATTTCACAGATAGCATAAACATCGTTTGATACATTGTCGTACCAACGATACCGACTGCTACTAATCGTAACCAATCTTTTCTGTCAATACGTAATGAGCGTTCCATTAAAAATGTAATAAGTAATAATACCGGTGATGCTACTAAAAATCGTAAACTATTAAATTGAATGGATGACATATATGCCACTCCATACTTTCCTATTGTATAATTTGCTCCCCATACTAATGCAACTGATACTAGGAGCCATTCCATTTGCCATCGTTTCATTCGAATCTCCCCTTCCCTATTTAGCATAGTAAAATTGGCTGGATATAACACCGTCCAATTGGCTGTTTTTTTACCCAGCCAATTTGCTATACTTGATGTATATAAGAGATACGGAGGCGTTTTTTATGGAATGGAAACTAGATAGTGACAGTAAAATCCCTATTTATCAGCAAGTTGTTGACTTTATTGAAAAACGTATTACATATGGAGAACTTCCTCCAGGAAGCTTCCTCCCTTCAGAACGGAAATTAGCTACGCAGTTAAATGTAAACAGAAGTACAGTAACGACTGCTTATAATGAACTACGTGCTATGGGAATTGTAGAGAGTACGACTGGTAAAGGAACACGCGTGAGTACACATATGTGGGGTGTTTCTCCAACATTAACGCCGAACTGGAGAAATTTCGTAGAAGGTGGTACTTTTTTACCAAACTTACCACTACTTCGCCATATTCGGGCAGAAGTACAACAAAATGAAAATATTATTGATTTTGCAAACGGAGAGCTCGGTTGTAATCTTTATCCCCACGATCAACTACAAGCGATTTTACGTGAACAACCGTTAACGCATTCATTAAGTTACGATCATCCGCAAGGCTATCTCCCGCTAAGACAAGCGGTCGTAAAATATATGAAGGAATATTTAAAAGTTGAGGCGACTGAACAATCCATTATGATTACATCTGGCGCACAGCAAGCACTTCACCTTATCGTGCAATGTTTATTAAATCCAGGTGATGCTGTTGCTTTCGAAAGTCCTTCACACTGTTATTCCCTGCCTCTATTCCAATCAGCAGGTATTCGTATTTTCCCATTACCTGTTGATGAACACGGCATTAACCCAGATGATGTACAGGAGTTATATAGAAAGCACCGCATTAAAATGATTTTTTTAAATCCAAATTTCCAAAACCCTACGGGGACGATGCTTCATCCAAACCGTAGAAAAAAACTATTATCACTTTGTGCAGACTTACGAATTGCGATTGTGGAAGATGATCCGTCTAGTTTACTTACGCTAGAAAAGAAACAACCTTGCCCTACTTTGAAATCAATTGATGAAAATGGAACTGTCATTTATGTACATTCTTTATCAAAAATGATTGCACCAGGCTTACGAGTTGGTTGGCTCGTTGCCCCGCAGTCTGTAGTAGAAAGGTTATCCGACGCAAGGCACCAAATGGAATTAGGTATGAGCATTTTCCCACAGTGGCTTATGCAACAATTTTTTGAAACTGTACCATTTCAGTCGCATATCGTACCGTTACGAAAACAACTAGCAGAAAAAAGAGACGTTATCGTCCACGCTCTAAACGAGCAACTTCATGATAAAATCTCTTTTTCAAATCCGACCGGTGGAATATACATATGGGGAAAATTAAAAGAACCGATAAACGAAAAACAACTTATTATGCAAAGTTTAAAACAAGAAATTGCTTTTATGCCAGGTAGTATTTTCGGCGCAAAAGATGGTTATATACGTTTATCTTATGGAAAAGTGAATATTAGTCAAATTGAGGAAGGTATTTCTCGTTTGCGGGAGGCTATTTTGGTTTGTGAAAAATAACGTGAGATAAAGCTTTCTCGTTTGACAAAAGAAAAATCTACCATTATTATCAACACGAACCTAGTTATAGGAGTGATAAAAATGAAAATTTACGTTGATGCAGATGCTTGTCCTGTAAAAGATGTAATTATTTTTGAAGCTACGAATGCGGAAATTCCTGTTACACTCGTTACTAGTTTTTCTCATTATTCTAATGCAGAGCAGCCGAAAGGTGTGGAAACAATATATGTTGATTCCGGAGCAGATGCTGCTGATTACCGAATTATGCAGTTAGCAAAAAAAGAAGATTTAATCGTAACACAAGATTACGGTCTTGCTTCGCTCGCTTTAGCAAAAGGCTGTATCGTACTACACCATAAAGGCTATAAGTATACGAATGATAACATTGAACAATTGTTACAAACACGATATTTAAGTGCAATGGTTCGAAAAAGTGGTAAGCGTACAAAAGGACCGAAACCATTTACAGCAGAAGATAAAGAGAAATTTAGAGCGCTCTTTAAAAGTATGATCGCACTTTAAAAATGAATCGTCTATTTGCTAGGAAAACTTCGCAAAACAAAGAAGAGAATATCCAAATGAACATTCTCTTCTTGAGGTTTACCCGTTTAAAATGAAGGTAAATTATCTAAGTTATTTTCTTTTATTCCATCCGGTTCACTACGTATAATATCTCTGCCATACTTATGAAATACGTCCACATGAGCTAACTTCCCTGATTTCGCTTCATTAAGAGCAGTCATATAATCTAACTCTCTCCCGCTACTTGTTTTAAAAGCAATCAAATCACCTTCATCATTTTTACGAACAGCAACAATTTGTTCTGCTCCTGAAGTAACTTCCTGAGCTATTTCAAATTGAGCTTGCTCTTCCCCTTGATGTAAATAATCATTATACACTTTTTCAAAATCTTTTTTGTCCATTAAACTCACCTCCAACACATTTTATTAGTATGGTTGGGAGGTATTGGTTTTATGTAATTTTCTCTAAACTTTAGTATTTTCAAATGAAAACATTGTCCCCTCACTATTTGATTGTAAAGTGTATTTTATATCAAACATCTTTGATATATCTTCAATATTTTTCAAACCAAGTCCTGTTCCTTTACTATTTATATCGAACCCAATCCCATTATCTCTAAAATAAACAATATCTTCATCTATAATGATTTTAAGTTTTTTAGCTTTTGAATGTTTAAGGACATTTTGAAAAATATTATCAAATAGCCTTTGAATCCATAACTCATTACTATTCCATATCAACTCTTTATCTTGTGGATTATATACTAATTCAATTTTATGAATGTTATACAAATAGCTCCATTTTTTAATCATATTTTCTATTAAATTATGTATATTCACTTCATCATGCACAATATAAGTATTCTCTAAGGTTTCGGTAGATTGCATATTAAATTCGTTAGTTAAATCACTTATATATTGTATCTGCTCATACAGTGATTCAAGTACTGGTGCTTGTTCCTTGTACTCACCTTCTAAATAATATAATTGTAATCTGACCGCTGTTAAGGGTGTATTAATATCATGCCGTAATTTATTTAATAGTTCCTTTTTTATTTGTTCCTGTTGTTGTAGTTCCAATTCTCGATAAGTTGTTCTTTCTATAAGCAAGTTTACTGATTTAATCAGTTCTCCCATTTCATCATCACTTTTAACATCTATTATATTAGGGATTTTTTTATCACTCGCCAAATCTCGAATTGTTTGATTTAATATATTAATTTTATTTAATACGGTGTTAATCGACCTTGAAAATACAAAAGCTAATACTAATAGTGATAACAAAAATATGATTAACATAGTAGGATATGCATAGGAGTCGTGAAAAGGGATGTTCTTATTTTTAGTTTTAAAGACAGCATTATAAATAACTGATACAAAGATACTAATCAACAACAATAACAGTGGTACGCTAATAATAGCGGAGAATAATAGTAACTGATATTTTTTCTTTAAGTTCATTTCTTCATATAGGTATTTAATCTATACCCTTCTCCATATATGTTCTGAATAATATCACCTGTTTTATCATCAATTTTGGTTCTGATTTTCTTTATATGTACGTTCATGATATTTTGATTTCTATCTTCGAGTTGCCATAGGTAATCATAGAAGTGCTCTTTCGATAAAATTCTATCTCTATTTTCATATAAATAGAAGAATATTTTACGTTCAATTGCTGTAAAAGCAACTTCATTACGCAAATCATTAATAAAAACTCTTTTATATTCTGCATCTATAAATACATGGTTAATTTGCGTGAACGTACCATATTGATTACCTAACATTTTCTGAATCCTTAACAACAACTCTCTAGGGTCAAAAGGTTTTATCATGTATTCTTCTCCAATAGTTAAACCTTTTAGTTTACTATCCATATCATTCCTTGCTGATAGAAATATAATTGGAATATTTAATCCTAGATTTTTTATTTTCTTTGTAATTTGATAACCATCTTCGCCTGGTAACATAACATCCATTACGACTAAATCTATTTCATGAATTATATCAAGAACTTTCCTTCCCTCTTTCTCCCAATACACATTATACTTCTCACACTGTAAAATTTTTTGTAATAAATCTCCTATAATTAAATCGTCTTCAACAATTAATATGTTATATACTTTCATTATGTAGACCTTTCATCACTAAAATAACAATTGCTTAGTTCTTCACTACTTTATTCTTAATAAAATCCATAGCAATTTTGTATATTTCATCAGGAGCATATAAATAAATACTATGTGTACCTTCAATTATTTTCACATCAGCTATTAATAACTTGCTAGCAAACTCCTTATAATCTTTGTTTTTTTGCTTTGTATACTTCGAATCTTTATATTGCCTAGCAATCGCATCTATAAATAACATAGGTGTTTCTTTTGGGATCGATAAAGAATTTGATTTTTTACCGTTATTGTAGCTTTGTAAAAGTTCTTGCTTCATATCATCATTAAAAGCCCGCTTATACGTAAGCGCTTTATAAACATCTTTTTCCTGTTCGTTTAAAAAGGATTGACGAATGACTTCGGGATTATAAGTAATAGAGGGAGCTAATCTCTGAAAACCAATTTTCGTTAAAATATTCATCCCTTTTATTTTTAATGAATCAACCATACCTATTTTATTAGTCACGTACTGTTTAGGTAAACCAATATCTAACGCAATAATCCCTTTTACTTCACTTGGATATTTTTGTGCCCAATAAATGGCCTCAATACCCGATAGAGAGTGTGGTACTAAGATGTATGGTGGTTTATTCCCACTTCGAATAAGCGCTTCTCTTGTTTGTTCTAGTATCGTATCAATATCTCTATCATCTTGAAAAACATCACTGTATCCATAACCAGCTCTCTCAATTACAGAAATCTTGTTTTCTTTCGAAAATTTACTGTATAAGCCTTTCAACTCATAAACAGGAGCGGCAATTCCAGATCCGGCCATAAATACAAACGTATCTTCCCCGCTCCCCTCATTATAAACATTCACTTTTTTATTATCGAAATTAACAAGTTCACCTTTATTGTTCATTAATTTCGATTCCATTTTTAATTGACAGTTATGATATATAAATACAGCTCCTGTTCCAAAGAAAATCATACTAATACATATTAAAAATATTATTTTCACTGACTTTAATAATTTTTTCATTTGACACCCCTTTCAGCCTATACTAAAAGGGTATAATGTAAAAATAAATTTCTAATAAATTTTTCAAAATGAACATGTATTCTTTGTTTCTAATTATGGATTATTTTAATATCTACGCAAACCCTTCAAAGTCTCCAATATATCATCTGTAAAGGCTGTACTACCCTCTGTCTCTAAAACTCTGAAATATAAACTTCTTAAGAACGATCTAATATTTTGTACTAAAATAGCATGCTGCGGATGTCGGATGTCCTCAACAGTTGCTATACTATGTAGCCAATTGCTCCACTCTTCTTCAGTTAAAAGCTTTTGGTTATGTAACGACATAATTGGCTTTACTAATCTCTCATCCTCAAAGTGTACATATACGTAATCACTCAATCGAACCTTCTGACGAACAGCCGCAAGAATCGCATATGAAAACTCACGATTTTGAATTGTACGTGCTAACGCATCGAGCGCATCTGCTGCATGTGCAGTAGAGTGTGCCCAGCCTTTTCCTTCTACGTAGCCCCTTACATCTTCTTCTAAATATACATATTCCAACACTTGTTCTGCCACACTGTACAATTGTTCTTCCGATAACAACGGTTCTCTTTCATGAACAGATAAAATAAGTGGTGGAATTAATACGGAGAATGCACGTTTAAATACAGAGTCTGTTCCCTTTTCACCAATTTTATAAAATAAATAATCAGGACTAATTGCTTGTAACATTAATCCTCTTAACTCTTTTTGTCTAAATACATCATTTGTAATCCATGTGTGAAGCGTACTATAAATTAAATCATCACGTAATTCAGCATCAGGTGATCCGATATAATCTAGCATCCATTGCGCATATGGATATGCATCTACGTCTTCTGGTACAGCATAATTGTTATTTTTAATTTGTAGTAGTTCTTCTTTTAGTTCGAGTACTTCATTCATTATATTTCTTGTCCCCTTTTTGCGTTTTTTATTGTCTTATCCCCTTTTATTTGCTTCATAAAATTAATTTAATTATAACAATAAACAAAAGGCTATACATATATTTCTGATTATGTATTACGCTCTTTCATGAAATATAACTTCTGGATTTCCTAAATCACTATTCTTAAATATAACATTCGCACACTCTTTTGGATTATGCTCATCTATATACATCTTACAGGCCGCATGATATCTGTTCAAAAACATCTTCTCTGCTTCTTCATAACTTCCAAAAGCTTCAGTTTCCCGCTTAGCACCACGTTTTCTCGCAATCTCAAAATTTGTATCTACAAAGATTTTGTAATCAAATAAATACGCAACGTCTTTTTTCAATAGAAACGTTCCATCTACTATTAATATCATATTTTGCGTGGCCAATAGCGGCTCATTATGTACAGGCATATCCGTTATTAAGTTATGAGAAATCGTTTCATACTGTAAATTTCCGTTAGGTCCTAAAGGCATTAATAATCTTTCTTTGAAAGCTGTATAATCGTGTGCATCTTCATAATACCCTCTTTCAGATTCTTTTCCTTTTGCATAGCGAATCACTCTTGGATTATGAAAATCATCAATGCTGGCGCGTGTTACTGGTAATCCTCGTTTTTTTATTTCTTCTGCTAATTCGTTTGCAAATGTTGTTTTTCCTGATGCTGTAATACCACTTACTCCAACTCTTGTTGGATAGGTTAAGTTTAGCTTTACAATATGATTTGCAATTTCTTTGATTCGTTGTTTTCGGTTCATGATATCTCCCTTTATAATTAGTTTACATAATATAATTATAAGTAACAATCCATGTCACTATTTGTCGGTAAATCGATATCCTTTGTCGAATCGTTGATATATTATTAGCTTACTTCCCCTTAAACCCCCGATATAAGGCCGTCCGTAACTCTTGCTTATACTCTTCAATTTCTGGCATTTCGAGTTCTTCTGCTAATCTGATAGCTAATTCAATATCATACGGTACTCGTACAAGTTGAATAGAAAAGCTCGCCGCTTCTTTTTCATTATATGTTCCTTCAAATATTAAATAGGAAGCTTGCGTTATTTCAAGTGGGTTTCCTACGCTACCGGCATTACATAACGTTTTCCCTCTGAAATTTTGAACGAACGCTTGGTGAACATCGCCGTAACAAACGACATCTGGTTTTCTTTCTCCTTCTATATTTTCTGTCAGATCACTATTTTCGAACATACTAATACGTTCTTCTCTTGAAGCGTGTGGTTGAATTCTTTCATATAAACTTCTCGGTGAAGCGTGAAACATACGAATGAGTTTTCCACTCATAAAAAATTCGATTGAAAATGGTAAACTTCTTAAATAATCATTTTGTTCTTCCGATAATTGTTTTTGATGCCATTTTAATGCTTCAAATTCAGTCGGCTTTGTAATAAAATCATCCCAGTTTCCCATTACGACTACTTCACATTCTTTACGAATGATTTCAATTGCTTCACTGGAATGAGGTCCTTTTCCTACTAAATCTCCAAGACAAATAATGCGCTCGATTCCTCTTAATTTAATATCATTCAAAACGGATTCTAATGCTTGAATATTACCGTGAATATCTGAAATTACTGCTATTTTATCCATATAAATTACTCCTTTATTTATTAAATTCGCTTGATTGATACCATTTTGGAATATAGGATGAAAAATCATTATGATCTTCTAAAATTCCATTTAATCTTTCCTTCATATCATCTAATAAATATGGTGTGCTTCGGTTTGTCCATACGATATCAGCCGGGAATATCATTGCTGCATATAATGAGTACAGTTTCCAAAAATGTAGATCAGGTTCTCCTCCGCAATAACCGTGAACTTGTCCAACCGCAAATGGTTTGCTTATATTCGTTGTAAATAGTGCTACTTTATAAAAATCATGAATAGGATCACCAATATCGAATCTAGCAAAATCAATGACAGCCCGAAACTCATTTTGGTCAATCATTATATTAGCCGGATGAAAATCGTCATGTAAAAATACGATGGGACGATTTTTTAATAAATCTTTATGATTTCCTACAAAATCTATCACTGTATTTAAACGAAAAAAGTCTACTTCATATTCTTTCAACGCTTCTAAGTATCTCTCATATTTACTCCATATAGACATTTCCCATGAATTACTTTTATCTTCTTTTTCAACTAAATGAATCTTTTTTATTACTTCTCCAGCCTTTTTTCCAGCCCTATACTGCGTTTGTGTAGACAACGTTCTTAAGTTATCTTCACCATCTAATCCATCAATCCATTCAAAAACTTGTACACATTTATTGAATTTAGTAAGACTAATAAAATGAATTAATTTTGGCATAGGAATATGTAAAGAATCTAGCTGCTGCATATATTCATATTCTTCCTGCTTCCGTTCAAAATATGATGAATCGCATACTTTAATAAAATACGAGGCCCCACTCTCTAATTCAATTTTATATTTCTCATCGAATGAAAAGCCTTTTGAAATAACAGTCGCTTTTAACATACGAGGCCATTCTAGTATTCTCTCTATCTCTCTAAGCATTTCTTCCACAACGTTCACCTCTATTAATATATGTACAAACTACCTAGCACTTCATGCTCTCGTTTATTTCCACCTTTAAACTCTACTGCAAATGGATTTTCACCATTCTTATTCAAATGTTCTAGTACTAGCCCTTCTCCAATCGGTTCACAAAACTGCACATGAATATCTCCAAATACTACACTTTGACACTCGGCATTCCATTTTTCAATTTTCACAACTGAGCTTGTAGATAGCTCCATTACTTCTTTCCATTTCCGTACTGTTTCTCGAACATTTTTTACTGCGTAATGAATCGTTTCAATTTGTTGCACTTTGTTTTTATGTTCAGTAATCGTCCCACTGTTACGTAAATCGTTTCTTCTTTCTTCGTCCGTTTCATTCCACTGTATAAAGAAAGGTAATTTCGGTCCGTTCTCTTCTTGCTTAACGAATAACATTTTCCATTCTAAAAGTCGGCCATCTTTTCTCATGCGTTTCCCTTCAAATGGCCCTATCGTATGTAAGCCGTACTTATTAAAGTTAACTGCTAGCTCCTCAATTGCATCTGTTCGGATCGCGATTTGTAGCATTCCTTCTCCATTTTGTAGTTTCACCACTGTTTCTTGTACTAATGGATTTTCTGCTTCTTTCGCTTTTTCTTCATATTGAACTGCTAAAAATTCTATATATGATAAATCAAAATAACTTAAACTATTCCAAGTACCCCAATTCGTATGCTCTCCGCCTAATACAGTATGAAATCCAAGTTCCTGCATTTGTTTTGCCGCTTCCTCCGGGGTACCATGAACTGCGTGAACAAGATGATCAAATCGTAACATGTCTTTCTCCCCTTTCTCTCCATCCTTTTATTGTATATTTTATTTTTCTTTCATTCAATTCAAAAACTTTAAAACCTAGTTGATTTATACGATTAATATGTATTATAATGAAACAAATTTAATTATTGCTGATTGGAAAAACCAAAGGCACTTTTCTCATACGGGAAAAGTGTCTTTTTCATTTATTATTACAGGGGGATTATTTATGCAGAAATTAATTGTCTTTGCTATTATTGGATTTTTCGCTCAACTGATCGATGGAGCACTCGGAATGGCGTATGGGGTAACGTCTACTTCACTATTATTAATGTTTGGTATTGCACCGGCTGTAGCTTCCGCATCGGTTCATTTAGCTGAAGTCGTTACAACTGCAGCTTCTGGCGCATCTCATATCAAATTTGGAAACGTTGATAAATATACAGTTTCCAGGCTTACATTACCTGGGGCAATCGGCGCATTTGTTGGGGCATGTTTTTTAAGCAATTTACCTGGTGATGTAATTAAACCGTACATTTCCGTATTTTTATTTACTTTAGGGGTTTATATTTTATTACGATTCATCATTCAAAAACAAATTGTCACTTCAAATAAGCGTATGTCTGCAAAACAACTTGTGCCGCTTGGTTTATTCGCTGGATTCGTTGATTCAACTGGTGGCGGTGGTTGGGGGCCGATTACGACACCTGTTCTTCTAGCAAGAGGAAATGAAGCTAGAAAAGTTATTGGATCTGTAGATACGAGTGAATTTCCTGTTTCACTCGCTGCAACAATCGGCTTCTTCATCTCACTTGGCTGGGAACAAGTAAGCTGGGTTTGGGTATTTTCTCTCATGCTCGGTGGTATCGTAGCGGCACCAATCGCGGCATGGCTAGTTCGCATCGTTCCTTCTCATTTACTTGGCGTATTAGTTGGTGGTCTTATTATCTTTACAAACATTCGTACACTGCTTACTACATTTAAAGTGGATCCAACTATTATTTCACTTTCTTACGTTGCAGTTGGTCTTGTCGTTATTATTTCTATTTTCATTGCTGTTCGTAATCATTCCAATCGTCCTAATACGTCAACGGCTGAGTATCCGAATGATCAGAAGCAAATGCTACCATAACTATAAAAAATACCGCTCAATTTAGAGCGGTATTTTTTATTTTTCTATTTTCCAATTAATCATCATTTCTGTAGCATTTACTCTCTTCATATGTAACTTTTCTAAAACACGCATCGAACTATAATTATCTAGAAGTGTCTCTGCAATTATTGTTTCTACCTCACCTGTTTTGAAAGCCCAATCGATTAGTTCTTTTACAGCTTCTGTTGCATAGCCCTGATTCCAATATTTCTCAATGAATCCATAGCCAATTTCTACTGTTTGATTCTCGTTTGGTTTCCCTTTAAACCCAATATCACCTAAAACGCTATCATCTTCTTTTCGAAGAACATACCACGCCCCCCATGGTAATAAAGCCTCATCTTGTTTCACATTCTCTACATGCCCTACAATATGCGGACCGCTATTATATCCTTGCTCGTTAGCGACTTGAATCCTCTCTTCTGTACACGGCACTATATAGAGCCTTTCTGTTTCTAATTTCATTTTGATTTCCCCTTTTTGCTTAAACGTTACTCTAATTATAACAAATAATATGACTTTATTATGAATGTCGAATTATATTTTTCTGAATTTTCTTTTAATTTAGAGGGTTTTTCAATATTTTTTGCGAAACATTTGTATAACAAATTTTTTCTTTGCTTATTGCTACATAATAGTAGGTTCGGGTGGAGTTTTGCAAGCGTTTCCTATACAATAACCGATATTTTTTGACTTTTCCTAACAAAATATCTTGCAATATATTCAGAAAGTCATTACAATTGCCATATATTAAAAATCTTAGCAATATATAAATCCTCATCAATCCGATGAGGTAGAGGTTGCGACTTTTAAGAGTACGACGGACGAGACACAGAGAATGTCACCGACTCCGTTTGAAAGGAAAAGTTGCCGAAGTTTATATTTCTTCTCTGGAAATATGAGCTGGGGCTGTCTCCGAAAGGAACAGAACTGTCACGTTTACAAAATTACCGTGTAAACGTGGGGTGCTATCTTAACGGAAGGGTATGATGGGGTGGTTATTTGTGAAACGTTCCGCCAAATTCCTTTGGCGGTTTTTTGTATTTTTCTCCCCCGCTCCTTCCTAACCTACAAGAAAAGGAGTGTTGAACATGAATAGCGCAACAAATCAAGCTACCTCTAAAACAGAAACTACACAAGGAAAAGGTGAATTAAGACGCGGTCTAAAATCAAGGCACCTTACGATGATTTCTCTCGGTGGTACAATTGGTACCGGACTATTTCTTGCCAGCGGTGGTGTCATCCATTCAGCTGGACCTGGTGGTGCATTAATTGCATACGCCGCAATTGGAATTATGGTTTACTTCTTAATGACAAGCTTAGCTGAACTCGCAGCTTACATGCCTGTTACTGGATCTTTTAGCACGTACGCAACAAAATTTGTTGATCCATCACTTGGCTTTGCACTTGGATGGAACTATTGGTATAACTGGGCAATTACGATTGCTGCTGAACTAGCTGCTGTAACATTAATTATGAAATTTTGGTTCCCAGATACCCCTTCTCTTATTTGGAGCGGATTATGTTTAGCTATTATTTTCCTTTTAAACTATTTATCTGTTAAAGGGTTTGGTGAATCTGAATATTGGTTCGCACTTATTAAAGTAGTTACGATTATTATCTTTTTAATTGTTGGTTTCATGATGATTTTTGGAATTATGGGCGGCGAAACGGTTGGCTTCAAAAACTTCACTGTTGCAGATGCACCATTTAACGGCGGTATCATGGCAATTATCGGTGTGTTTATGGCAGCTGGTTTCTCATTCCAAGGTACTGAACTATTAGGAGTAGCTGCTGGTGAAACATCTGATCCAGAACGTAATATCCCAAAAGCAATTCGTTCAATCTTTTGGCGTATTCTTTTATTCTATATCCTTGCGATTCTCGTTATCGGTTTATTAATTCCTTATACAACTGAAAGTCTTGCTGCAAGTGATGTAACAGTAAGTCCATTTACACTTATTTTCGAAAAAGCGGGCGTTGCCTTTGCTGCTTCTGTTATGAACGCTGTTATTTTAACGGCAGTACTATCTGCTGGTAACTCTGGTATGTATGCATCAACTCGTATGCTTTGGGATTTAGCTCGCCAAGGGAAGGCACCAAAGTTTCTTGGTAAATTAGATAGCCGCGGTGTACCTGTTAACGCATTAATCGTAACATCGATTGTCGGTAGTATTGCTTTCATTGCTTCTTTATTCGGTGACGGTGTTGTATACATTTGGTTATTAAATGCATCAGGAATGTCTGGCTTTATCGCTTGGGTCGGCATTGCAATTAGTCATTACCGTTTCCGTAAAGCGTATATCGCACAAGGAAAAGATTTAAATGACTTACCATATAGAGCAAAATGGTTCCCCTTCGGTCCAATCTTTGCATTTACACTTTGTATCATCGTAATTTTAGGACAAAACTACGGGGCATTTATGGGTGAGTCAATCGACTGGAACGGTGTACTCGTTTCTTACATCGGTTTACCACTCTTCTTAGTACTATGGTTAGGTTATAAATTTACGAAAAAAACAAAAGTGATTCCACTTGATAAATGTGAACTAAAATAAAGTGAAACGAGCAAACAAATTTGTTTGCTCGTTTTTTGTTGCAAACCTCTTTACTTCCCTATTGCTCCTGTTTTTGCAATAATAAAGGAAATATAAATAAAGGTTGGGATACAATGAACATTCGCATTACTGATGAAGCAAAAGCAGCTATACATAGATTAGAACTTGAAGATAAAAAGATTGTTCGCATTAGAGGAACAATGACGAACTCTTGTAGTATTTTCGTTGATGTCGATTTAATTTGGGATACATATAACGCAGATGATGTTGTATATGAAGATGCAGAGCTTATCGTACAAATGGATTCATTCACGAAAGACTACACTGGTGATACGGTGAAACTTGATTATAAGACGACAGGTTTTAGTATTACGACTCCGAGTGAGACTTTGGTTTATGGATTGTCGATTAAAAAATAAAAATTGTTTTCCTTTGACCACCGAGGTGAAAAAATGGGTAAATATGTTCCGTTAAAATTTTTATTTAATGAAGAATTAGCAGAAAAAATAGCTGATTCTATTTGTAAACACGATCCTTATTTCTCTAAAAACATCTTTGTAGATTCTGTAGCTTGTAAAGTTGAAAATTTAGAGTTAAAACAGCGTATTGAAGTAATTGCAGATGAATTACACAATGCTTTACAAAAAGATTTTAATGAAGCAATACATATATTACTAAAAACATTAGGCCCAGAAAATACAACAGAAGTAGGCACATTTACAAACGGATATATGTACATGCCTCTTGCAAAATACGTTGAAAAATATGGACTTAACGACTTTGAAACCTCATTCAACGCCATGTATGAAATAACGAAAAGAAATACTGCTGAATATGCCATTCGGCCTTTTCTTGAAACATACCATGAAGACACACTAAATATATTACAACAGTGGATTTATGACGAAAACAGCCACATTAGAAGATTAGTTTCTGAAGGTACAAGACCAAGGCTTCCTTGGGCTAAAAAAATAGGAGCTCTAAAAGATGATTTTAAGTACAATTTACAGCTTCTTGAACCATTAATGAATGACTCTTCTAAATATGTTCAAAAATCTGTAGCCAATCATATTAACGATATTACGAAAGAAGATAAAGAACTCGTTTTTCAGTGGTTACAGCAATTACGTGATAAACAGCATCCTATTAATCCTTGGATTATAAAACATGGGTTACGAACAGTTATTAAAAATGGTACTTTACCAAAAGATTTTTGTTTTTAAATATTTTAAACAAAGCCGCTTATGCTTCAAAAATGAAGTATAAGCGGCTTTCCTTTTGAATACAGAAATAACAAACGTAAAAAGCACTTTAAATTTCTTCTTTATATCATTATTTTACTAGCTCTTCTATGTTATTACTTTCCTTAATTTTTTCGGATGATAGCCAGAGTGAATAACTTGTTCCATCCTTGTTCCTTAAATATATGTTAAATTCCTTATTATATAGTTCTTCTTTAAGAATAGTGACTACCTTTCTCAAATCATCTATTACATATGGATCATTTCTATATTTTATCTCACTGTCATTGAAAACTAATGTCAATTCATACTCTAGACAATTGCCGTCTTTCGGGTGTGGACAAGTAATATCCTCAATTTCAAAACGATCATTTTGAATTTCATTTAACCTTACGCCTACTTTTGTTTCAGTTTGAACCAAATATGTCCAATAACCGCTTACTGTGTTTTTCATTGTTAAAAGCAGTTCTTCTTTCGTTATAGCTTTTTGCACATTTTGAAAAGGCAAGCCTATAGATTCACCATTATAATCCTCAATTTCAAGTGTTGTTATCTTTCTATTACTCTTCTGAATGAATTGGATTAGAGCATATAAACGATCTAATTCTTTTGATTCAAATTGACTGTAATCAATCTTGTCACTCGTTTTTAAAGTTAATAATAACGTATCCGTTGGTTTCTCCTCTATATCATCATCCACTATATATTGAAAAACATTTTTATTTTCAGGTTCCACGTAACCTAATTTTTTAATTTCTTCTAGCATTGGTTTAAATTTCTTATATTCCTCATATGTTTTTTTTCCGTATTGATATTCATCACCTTTTATTCTTGAATATAAGAAGCCATCTACCTCTACTCTAAATTGAATATTTTTGTTATTTTTTGCTTGAACAGTATGATATGTATGCCCCATATTCCCTTCGTTTATAGCACCCCAATGTGTTACAATCACATCAATTCCGTGCTTTTTTTTCACATATTTTTTCACCTGATCGTCATCTTTATAATTACACCCACTTAAACATAAGAAACATAACAATAGTAACATTACATTTTTCATTCTTTTCATATAGCACCTTGCCCTCTTTTCGCATAAACAAAATATTCCATATATAAAGAATACTAAATCGCTGAATGTTTTCAAAGAATTAAAATATTTTTACACTCGGTTTATATATCTATTTCTTTTATTAATGGCTCTAATAAGTTTTAATATTGATAATCGAATATAATAAAAAGAAACCTAAATTTAAGTTTTCCCATTTTTACCAACAATTTAAATTTTAATAGATATTTTTTAGCCAAGTAATAATTCGTAGTACCTGAAACGACTCAAACCAAGTAATGAAAAACAGGAGAACAAAGAAAGAGATAAGTGATATGAATTTTAATCTTCCATCTTCACGTCTAGCAATCGCTATAATACTCAGAACCACTCCAATTAAAAAAGAAATATACCCTAATAGGATAATAGGCTCAGAATAGCTATCTATTATCCTATTTAATCCAAATAATAACATTCCAAAAGTCATCAATGTTATTGAAAATACACTAAATTTTTTCATAATTCAACCTCCAATATAATTTTACTATTTTATGGAGAGAATAATTTTTTTATGCGTATGGATGAACAATTACACTATAAAATTAGATAACTCAATTTATTTTTTCATTAAACAACTGCCTTCTTTTATACCCTCAAAGGATTCCCACTCGATTATCCCGAATATATAAATAACCATTCTCACAAGGAGCAAATTTATATGAATCTATTCGAACACGAAACGTAAAACCGCTTCTCTTTCATGAGAGGTCCTCCCGTTCTCCGTTCTCCTTTCTCATCATATCATTCATTGAAAAATAGGAGGACATAATTATGAAACGTGATCCATTATTTTTAACTTTATTAGAAAGTGCAAATACACATTTTAGCGGTTGGGATTTTTCTTTCATTTCAGAAACGGGCCGAATGAAGAGCGAGCCTTTATCATGGTCGTACGGCAGCATTGCTTTCCTGCTTATGCAACGTGCAAAGTCAATGCTCGATATGGGTACTGGCGGCGGAGAGTTTTTATCTATGTTACAACCGTTCCCGTCAACTATTTATGCTACTGAGGGTTATGCTCCAAATGTGCCAATTGCTCGGAAGAAATTAGAGCCTTTAGGAGTTACAGTCGTCAAAGTGATTAATGATACTGTATTACCATTTCAAGATGGGCAGTTTGATTTCATTATAAATCAACATGAATCCTATGCTGCCTCTGAGGTAAAACGAATTCTTTCTCCACATGGCGTTTTCCTTACACAACAAGTTGGTGGTCTCGATTGTGTGGAACTTAATGAGCAATTTAACGCACCGCTAAATAACGAATTTGCAAGTTGGTCACTTGAAGCAGCATGTAGTGAGTTAGAGGAAAATGGATTTACTATCTTAGATGCAAAAGAAGAATTCCCTTTCCAACGCTTTTATGATATTGGCGCTATTGTCTATTATTTAAAAGCGATTCCGTGGCAAATTCCTGATTTTACTGTCGAAAGGTATTATAAGGAACTATATCGTATACATGAAATCATCTTGCAAAAAGGATATTTTGATGTGAAGCAACATCGATTTATGATTAAGGCGATTCACAGCTAACAAAAAGGGGGCGGCAAAGCCACCTCTTTTTTGTTCCGTTTACGTATGTTCTCTACGCTTTCACCATAAGAAAAGTTATATCATACATATTACAATTCTGACCAATAAATTGTATTTCTGAAACATATAATCACTTCGTATATATAATGAGAACAAAACGTGATTTTTCACTATCCTCTTCTATTGAGAAATGAGTTGTTTTTCATATCGCTTGTTCGCATCATCTTCTGTCAAACATGCAGTTGTGTAATTAATAATATTCCGGTTATCGTACGTGAATATATGTTTTAACTTATTTTCTTCTGTTATTACTGTCGGTAAGTATTTTGGTAAGTTGCTAACTACACCTCTATTATCACCATCTAATATCCAATCAATTTCTTTCCATTCTAATAATCCTTCAGCCGTACGTAATGGTGTATTCATTTGCATTCCATCTGGAAAATCAGCAACGAACACATACATTCCTTCACTAGCCTGGGGCTCATCTTTACCTTTAAAAACAACAGTCCCTTTATACGTTACACTTGAAAGTTCTATACCCGTTTCCTCAAACGTTTCTCTAATTATTCCTTCGTATGGCGTTTCATTCTCTTCTATTTTTCCTCCAACACCATTCCACATCCCCATATTCGGCTTTTTATTTCTATTTAATAGCAGTATTTTATCGCTTTTTCTAATAAAACAAATTGTGTATTTGTACATACGATCATTTCCTTTCATTTTCCACATGAGTTATTTGGCTTATTTTCAAGTAAAAACACTCGCCTTACAATTCCTTACTACATAATATATAGTACAACTTTCATGCGTAAACACTTTACGTCAAACGAGAGAATCCTTTTTAGAAAGGAGAATTTAAAATCGATAATATAAGCAATGAATTTCTAAACCAATATTACAACAGCCTCGTGTGGTTAAACGATACACACTGGTTCGGGGTTCCAATCTGTAAACTTCCCTCTGATCTCTTTTTGTATCAAGAAATTATTTATGAATTAAAGCCCGATTTAATTATTGAATGCGGGACTTTTCACGGTGGTAGTGCACTGTATTTAGCTTCTATGTTAGATTTAATTGGAAAAGGTCACGTACTTACTATCGATATAACTCCGCAGCCAAATCGGCCATCACATAATCGGATTACGTATTTAACAGCATCTTCTGTTTCTGTGCAGGCCATCCAAACAATTGTAAGCATGCGCAAACCTGATGATGTGGTTTTAGTTATTTTAGATTCTGATCATAGTAAAGAACATGTTTCCAAAGAACTATTACTATATAAATCTATCGTCACTACTGGCAGTTATATGATTGTAGAAGATACCTCCATTAATGGAAATCCGCTTCTTCCCGATTGGGGTCCTGGCCCGATGGAAGCTGTGGATGAGTTTTTAACTAAAAATAATAACTTCATAATCGACGAGTCTAAACATAAATTTTTCATATCATTTAATCCAAAAGGTTTTTTAAAGAAAATAAAGTGAAACTTTAATAAGTGGGGTTTTGCTCATCCCCCACTTATTCTATCATTTTCATTTTTTGAAAAAGGATAATATACAAATTCCACCTTGCCTATTATGTTATCTTCTTCAATATATCCTAAGCCATTTCGACTATCTCTACTTACTTCGCGGTTATCTCCCATTACAAATAACTTATTTGGCGGAATTTTTGTCTTTTGAAAATTATAAAACACTTGTGTGTTGTTAAATAAATCTTTGTTTGTATATGGTTCTTCTTGCTTTTTATCGTTCACATATACCTTTCCGTTCGTTATGTTAATTACATCACCAGGAAGCCCTATTACACGTTTCACATAATATTTCGATTCATCCTCTTCTTTTATAATGACAATTTCTCCGTGTTGTAAATTAGAAAGACGTACTACCGCTTTATTTACAAATACGTAGTCTTCTTCATATAAAGTCGGCTGCATCGATTCCCCTTCCACCTTACATAAAGTAAAAGAATGGTAGCCTATGACTATCACCAATATAAATAGTATGTACTTTCCCCAGCCTCTCTTAATCTCCTTTTTCATATCCATTCCCACCTTATAAAGCGCTTTTTAACTCAAAAAATATATCACTGCACAATATGTTTCCATGCAGTGATACTATTTTTACTGTGCCTTGTTCGGTTGTTCTACTGGAATTGAATTTGCATTTGATCTATTTGTTTTTAATTCAAAATACGCATCCAAAATCTCTTTACCAATCGCAGAATTAATTCCTGATTTATCATCATTCACCCATGGTACAACAACTGAAAAAGCTACTTCCGGATCAGCATCATATGGTGCATAACCGGCAAGAGTTAAATTATAACATTTTTTTCGGTTGTTGTTCTCATCTCTTCCAATATCACTTTCTCCACCATATACTGTCTCAGCTGTTCCTGTTTTTCCCGCTGGTTTATATGGTAGACCTTTAAACGTTCCGGTACCTGTTCCGTCAGCTTCTTGAAAAACTCTTCTAAATCCTTCTTTTACATGATTAATGTACGAAGTGTCCATATCCACTCTATTTAATACAACTGGTTCAATCGACCGAACGACTTTTCCTACATCCTCTGGTCTATTCGGTTGCTCTCTAACTTCTTGTACAATTTGTGGTTTCATTCGGTAACCGCCATTTGCAATGGTTGAAATATATTGTGCAAGCTGAAGCGGCGTATATGTATCATACTGTCCAATCGCGTAATCAAGTAAAAATCCGGGTATGTTATCAGTTCTACCTACTTGACCAATTGATTCATTTGGCAGGTCAATACCAGTCGACACACCTAGGCCAAATTGTCTAAAATAGTAGCGCATTTTATTAAATGTTTCTTGTTTAATGTCTAATGGATTGTTTGGGACATAATTAATGCCTGCCATTTTTAAAGCCGTATTAAACATATAAACGTTCGATGACACTTGCAAAGCTCTTAAATCATCAATATCCCCAAATTCTTTCCACGATTTCTTCGGCTTAGAACTTCCTTTAAAATACATTGGCGCATCAAAGAAATGTGTATACGGCTTAATCGCTTCTGTTTGATATCCAGTTAATAAAGTAGCCCCTTTTACAGTTGACCCTAACTCATAAGAACTTGTCATCGTTCCTAATGCATAATCTTCTATTTGCATACCGCCATCTTTATTTACAATTTTCTTTCCTGCCATTGATAAAATTTGACCGTTTTTCGGATTCATCATTACTACGAACGCACGATCCATCATCGGCTCTGCAGCATGAAAGGCTCGTAAATTCTTTTCAAGGCTGCCCTCTACTCTTTTCTGTAAATCCATATCGACTGTTAACATCAAGTTATTTCCACTTTTTCCTTCAGTCACTTTTTCTGTTCGAACAATCTTCCCTGCTTTATCCATAATATTTTTAGACTGTTCCTTCGTTCCATGTAGTGCATCTTCATATTGTTTTTCAATGTAACTTTTACCAATACGGTCGTTTCGATTATAATCACGAACTAAATAATAATCTAATTGTTCTCTTGGCAATCCTTCATTTTCATTAGAAACGCTACCTAGTATAGAGCGCAGTATTTTATCATTTGGGTATTCACGTTCCCAATCTACTGTCGTATCTACCCCTGGTAAGCTTGCCAACCTTTCACTAACGACAGCATATTCATTTTGACTTACATCTTTTTTAACGATTTGCGGCGTCATTTTATATCCCGCATTCATTTTGCTTTTAATTACTAATACTTCTATATCTTCCTTTGAAAGCTCATTTAGTTCTTCTTGTGTAATTCTTTCCCGGCGCAGTTCTTCTACTTTTTTATCTAACTCTTTTCCTTCTATTTCTTGCTTTCTAAATTTACTCTCATCTTCTTTCGTTACTTTCGCCGCTGCCCGCTTTTCATTTAACTGCATCCAAAAATCTTTCTTATCTGTCTCTGTTAACTTATCCATGTCCTCTTGCGACATTTCAATTAGCTTAGCTAAATCTCTTGCTACTTGTAAAACTTCTTTCGAGTCTACTCCTCTCATTTTCGTATATGTAACGGTTCGTAATGGTTTATTATTTACAATAACGTGACCTTGCCGATCAAACATTTTCCCTCTAGGAACGGGAGTACTTACCGTTACATCTTCCTTTTTGTTTACTTCATTTCTATACGTTTCTCCATCAATGATTTGTACTTTACCTAATTGAATTATAATAGCTGAAAATAAAAGAAAGACAATAAAAAATAGTACATTTAACCGAAATGGAATATGAGTCTTTTTCTTTTTCGATTGTTTTTTCTGCTCCTTTTTCTGTCTCATTTCGCTCCCTCGCTTCATTCTATTAACATTTCTACGCAAAATCATTATGTATCAAATTTATTTATATGATATATATAGAATTTTATATTAATTATAAAAGAAATAAAAGATTTAATTTTCAGTTTTTTGTTTTTTACATCCTATTTATTACCATTCCCTTAATGCACAATAACATGAATATTATTCTAAAAGAAAAATGGGGCAAATTGATTTTTATAAATTATAGAGATGTTGTTACTACGTTATCAAAATGTTTTCATATGGCTTAAAACAGTGATTACTCAAATAAAAAACTGAGGCAGATACCTCAGTTTTTTCGATAACTTATTTCATTGAAGATAACCCTTCAACAAACTCACCAATCTTATTTTGAAAAACAAAATCAAAGTTATATTCCTGTCCTGTTAACTCTTCATTTACTAAAATAGTTGTTGCTCCTACTTCCCTCTTTGCAATTTGCGGGAATGAAGCGACAGGCTGTACTTTTAGTGATGTTCCCATAACGATAAGCACATCTGTTTCATATAAACGTTTGATAGCATTTTGATATTGCGGCAGTGTATCTCCGTATAAAACAACGTCTGGATTTAAAATGAAATTACACTTCTCACAACGCGGTACTTCATGATCAATCATATACTGTAAATCATAGCCTGATTTACATTTTGGACAATGTGCTGTTTGAAGTGTTCCATGTAAATCAATGACATGCTTACTGCCACCTAATTGATGTAAACCGTCAATATTTTGCGTTAAAATCGTAATATCTTTCCCTTGTTCTTCTAGCTCAGCTAAAAAGCGATGGCCACGATTTGGTTTATATTGATGGAACGTATTAATTTGAAAGATTTCTTTATAATGCTTCCAAAATTCTTTCGGACTTCGGTTATAGTACCCTCTTGATAAGTACATCTCCACATTCGCATCAGCATACAATCCATTTGCTGAACGAAAATCTGGAATACCACTTTCCGTACTTGCACCAGCGCCTGTTAATACTGTAATTTTCTTCGCTTTTTCTAAAATTGAACGTACTTCTTCAAATTGTTGCACAAAAATCACCTCTATGTATTTTCCTATTCTTATTATACCAGTTGTTTACAGGAGGTGTTGTACAATTCATTTTACTTAATGCGTTGCGCCCCCAACCTCTACAATATCTACCTTAACTGTCGTCGTTACTTCGATTGCCAATTCTATCCCCTTACGAATAGTAGAAAGTGACATACTCGGTTGCCCTGGATAATTACTCGCTTGTTCTGGTAAAAACGGAATATGAATGAATCCGCCTTTTATTTTCTTATCATGTTTCTCTAGTTCATGCATAAGTCCATAGAATAAGTGATTACAAACGAATGTGCCTGCCGTCTGTGAAACAGATGACGGTATACCCTCTTCGCGAAGTTTTTTCACGATTGCTTTCATCGGAAGTGTAGACCAATATGCAATCACTCCTTCTTCTACAACTGGTACATCTACCGGCTGATTGCCTTCATTATCAGCAATTCTTGCATCATCAATATTAATTGCGACACGTTCTATCGTAATATCTGGCCTGCCCCCAGCTTGTCCAATGCATATAATAATTTCCGGCGCTAGTTCTTCTATATACTCTTTTAATACGCTTATTGATTTATGAAATACAGTTGGTACTTGTTTGCTTATTATCTTGTATTCTCCAATTGTTTTTTCATGCAAACCTTTTGCTACTTCCCAAGCTGGATTGATATTTTCTCCGCCGAACGGATCAAACCCTGTTAATAATACTGTTTTCATAGTTTTATCCTCCTAATTAGAAACGATATACTAGGCCGTACATAATAAACATATTTATGATAAAAATTGAAAGAGCAATTGGTACTTGCGCTTTAATAACCGCATTTTTATCCTTTAGCTCTAAAAGCATCGCAGGTACGATATTAAAGTTTGCTGCCATTGGAGTAAGCAGCGTTCCGCAATATCCAGCAAACATACCGAGTGCTGCCATAATTGCTGGGTTTCCGCCGTGCATTTGAACTATTAAAGGTAAGCCAATTCCGCCAGTAATAACAGCAAACGCTGCGAATGCATTTCCCATTACGACTGTAAATAGCATCATGCCTAAACAGTACGCCATAACGGCAACGAACGGATACTCTGTCGGTAGCACTTGTCCGACTAAGTCTGAAACAACTTGTCCAACGCCAGACTTCGCGAATATACCGCCAAGTGCTGCTAACATTTGTGGTAAAATTACAGCCCATCCAACAGCTTGTAATAGTCTGCTTCCTTCTTGTACAGGTGTTGTTATTTTTGATTTTGTAATACGCATCGCCGCAACAAATGCGAGTAATGCACCAAGCGCTAGTGCAACTAATGTTACTTTATCTGGATCAACAAGAGAGACATTTCCCCATTTAATTTTCCCTAAGGTCAACGTACCGATAATTGTAAAAATAGGAATTAATAGTGCAGGCATAAAAATTTTATTTTTTAATTTCTCAGCATGTTTCACACGTTCTTGTACTGGAACTTCTTTTTCCTCTGATTTTGTTACTTTATTTAGCGAGGCTAAAACGACCATAGCGAGCACGATACAGCCAACGTAAAACGAAGGAATTACATTTCCAAATAAAAATGTAACTGCAAACAATGCCCAAAATAAACTAGAACCGAATCTGTTTGGATGTTTACAATCGAATGCGATACGAACAGCGATAAAAGCAACGATTATCCCTAATACATAATAGATTGTATCCATTGTGATGATGTTCATATTAGATTGCCTCCTTCTCTTCTTTTCCTTCTGCCTTCATTGTTTTCTCTATATATTTATCAAACCTTCTAAATCTAATCCAGCTTACAATAAGTGCAGATATTGCTGTCGGAATGCCCCAAAGTGCCATATCCCATACTCCGACATGCATACCTACTGAATCGAAGAATCCTTTCATTAATAAAATAGCTCCAGTTGCGATGAAAATATCTTCTCCGAAAAACCAAGCTGTATTTTCCGCAGCCGCTGCGTTTGCTTTAATCTTTTCTCTTAATTTTCCAGGAAGTTTACCGTATTTACCTTGCGCGGCCCCTTCTGCCATCGGTGCAACGAGCGGCCTTACTGTTTGCGCATGCCCACCAATATTAAGCCCTAGTGCTGCTGATGATTCTCTTATCGTAAAATATGACATTAATACTCTTCCAGTTGTTGCTCCTTTTGATTTCGTTATAAGTGCTTCGGCTCTTTCTTTTAAACCGTAACGCTCTAAAATTCCGATTACCGGTAAAGTTAATATAATTGGCATAGACATATATCTATTCTCTATGAAAAATTTACCGAACATGCTGATCACATCATAAAAACTTAATCCTGAAACCATACCAGTAACAATACCTGCAACCATAACTACTAAAAGTGTATTTAATCTAAATAAAAAGCCCACTGCAACAAGTAGTATTCCGATTAATTTAATCATTTCTAGCACTTCCCCCTATTTTTTATTTCGGTGCACAAATAGAAATACCATTGAGTTTGAATGTTCTGTATATTCTTTCTGCAAATTGTACTGCTTTTTCCCCATCACCGTGTAAACAAATCGTCTGCGCCTGAACTGCTACTTTCTCACCATTCACCGAATTTACATAGCCTTCTTTCACCATTTGAAGTACTTGCTTTATCGCTTCGTCTTCATCTTTTATAAGCGCATTTTCTTCTGTACGGCTCGTTAATGTACCATCTTGCTTATATGTACGATCCGCAAAAGCCTCTTGTACAAGAGTTACTTTGTATTTTTCTGCAGCCTGTATAAACGCCTCGCTATTTGCTAATCCATAAAGTAATAGACTTGGATTTATATGATAAATTGCCTTTGCAATTGCATCTGCAATTTCCGGATTAGACGCCGCCATATTATATAAGGCACCGTGCGGCTTTACATGCTGCATTTTCCCGCCTGCCGCTTTCACAAATGCGTCTAATGCGCCTGTTTGATATAGAACATAATCGTATACTTCACTTGCTGAAACATTCATGTTTCTTCTACCAAATCCAATTAAATCAGGAAATCCAGGATGCGCCCCTATTGCTACGTTATGCTCCAAAGCTTTTTCAACAGTTTGACGCATAATAGACGGATCACCCGCATGAAAACCGCAAGCAACGTTTATAGAGGAAACGAACGGAAGAATCTCATCATCATTCCCCATTTTATAAGCGCCAAAACTTTCTCCTAAATCACAGTTTAAATCGATTGTAGTCATAATGTATTCCTCCTAATTTCAGCTTCGTAAAGCGATGAATTTCTTTAATAAATTCATATTTACTTCTTGTTCTATGTACAATTGTTCCGCTTCTTCAAGCGTAATTTTCTCAAAAGAAACATAGTCCCCCGGCTTTAGCTGGGCAAGAAGAGGTAAATCTACTGAAATGATATTTCCCATTCTCGGATAGCCACCTGTCGTTTGCCTATCTGCCATTAATATAATCGGCTGTCCACCATTAGGAACTTGAATGGTTCCAAATGTAACAGGACTCGATAAAATCTCTTTTTCTTCATTCCTATTTAAAACCTCTCCCTCAACCCTATAGCCCATACGGTCAGCATAATTAGATACCTTATACTCTTTCGTAAAAAATGCCTTTCTACTTTCTTCTGTAAATTGATCGTATTCAAAGTCAGTTATGACACGAAGCTTTGGATGTTTCTTATACTTTGGTAGTACGCTGTTGCTAATTGCCCATTTCGTTTTTATTCTCGCATCTTTTTGTAAGTCTAGAATGAAACGACTCGCCATTTCTGGTTGTGCACCAATTTGGAAGTAGTCACCCTTTTTCAGCATTCTTCCTTCTATACCACCAATCGCAGCACGTATGTACGTACTTTTGCTTCCCATTGTACGCTCAATATGTATACCACCCGCAAAAGTTACATACGCTCTGCAACCACTTTTCACTTTTCCAAAACAAAGCATACTACCTTCTTCCGCTAAAATGGGACGCCATAACGGGATACGTTCTCCATTCAATAACGGTTCCATATCTGCTCCGCCAATCGCAAGTAAAGTCGTTTTCTTTATTAACAATTTAGGTCCCATAATCGTCATTTCGAGTCCCGCTTCATTCTCTTCATTACCAACTAACATATTGATCATCCGAAGTGCACTTTGATCCATCACCCCGCCAACTGGCACACCGTATTGTTGATAATGAGATCGCCCTAAATCTTGGACTGTTGTAAACATTCCCGCATGCAAAACCTCTACATCCATTTTTTAGCCCCCTCAAGCGATACGTACTCTTCCTTCGTTATTGGAATAAATCGTAAATACATACCACTTTGAATATATGTTGGTATTTCTTCTTCCGGATTAAATAATGAAATAGGAGTTCGGCCGATAATATTCCATCCTCCTGGTGTTTCAAGCGGATATATACCTGTTTGATTTCCGCCAATACCTACTGAACCAGGAGAGATTTGTAACCGTGGTGTTTCTTTTCTAGGTGTTTCTAATTCTTTTGAAAGTCCTCCTAAATACGGGAACCCTGGTGTAAAACCTAGCATATATACAAAATATGTAGTTTCACTATGTATTCGAATCACATCTTCTACTTGTAAACCGTGATAATGCGCGACTTCTTCTAAATCAGGTCCATATTCTCCCCCGTAGCACACTGGTATAGAAATATGTTTCACATCCTGTTTTACTTCTTCTTTATAAGAATCACACAGCTCCTTTATATACTGGCGAACGTAATCATGTGACCTTTCACTTCTCTCATTTCCCTTCCATACTTCGTATACATTGTAGTAAACAGCTAATGAAGTAAACGACGGAACGCACTCTATCATTCCTGCAAACGGATGTTGCTGCAGTGCTTGAAATAACCGCTGTACTTTCTCATATATATCCCTCTTAATTTCTTCACCAAATGTAACAATAATTGCTTGATCCCCTAACGCAGAAAATTTCATCCTACTCCCTCTTTCTATGCCAAAAAGCCGAGTTCTTTCGAAATGCGATGCGCTGTTTCTTTCACCTTCGCAATAAAATATGAAATGTTACTTTCGTTGTACTCAATTGCTAATCCCGAAATACTAATGCCTGCTACAACCGTTCCATCGCTCGCGAAAATGGGTGCTGCTATCGCGGCTGTATGATTTTCTAACTCAGAATAACTAATGGTGTAGCCTTCCTTTTTTGCCATTTGCAACACTTCTAACAATTGTTTCTTATCCACGATTGTTCCATCTGCAAACTGTTTTAAATCCACTTCCTCTATGTATCTCCGTTTCTCTTCCTCAGAGAAATACGATAGTAAAATTCTTGGACATGCGCCAGCATAAAGCGGTGCTCTTCTTCCAACCGCCGTATACACGCGTACCGGCTGAACACCTTCCATTTTTTCAACATAAATTGCGTCATTTCCATCCTGAATTATTAAATTAACTGCCTGTCCTAAACTATCTCTAAGTTCTTTCATATAAGGAATTGCTATATTTCTTACTGATAATCGGTGTGAAACAAGTTGACCGAACCGTAAAAATACGACCCCTAAACGATATTTCCCCTTTTCGTTTTTTTGTAAAAACTCCATCTCTTCCAACGAACCAATTAAACGATAAACAGATGTCTTCGGCATATTTGTAAGCTGAACCATCTCAGTTAAACTTAGCTCTTCATGCTCATAAAACAACTCTAAAATATCCATTGTCTTAACTGCCGTTTTATTTATACTCATTCTATCTCCCTTTCGTTCCGAATTACGGAACTTAAATTCCGTTTTTCGAAACAAACATATAATTTAAAATTATAAAATATTCTTTCAATTCAATCAATAGATTTTAAGCAAATAAAAAAGTATGGAAGAATATCTCTCCCATACTTCACCACACTTTATAACGCTCTTACTTGTTCCAACGGCCAGAAAACAGCTTGTCCTTTTCCGACAATTTCATCTTCTGAAATAAAGCCAAACATGCGACCATCCTTAGAAACTTCACGATTATCCCCTAAAACAAATACTTGGCCTTCTGGCACTTTCGTTTTCCCAGTGATTTGTTCTAGCGTAAAGTCTGGAGTTAATACACGGCCTACTGCTTTTTCTTTAAACTGTTTTAAATATGGTTCTTCCATCGCTTTTCCGTTTACATATAAAACATCATTTTTATACTCAACTGTATCGCCTGGCAAACCAATTACTCGTTTTACTAAATCGTATCCTTCTTTCCCGTGGAAGACGATAATATCAAAGCGATCTAATCCACTTATACTATAACCAATCTTATTCACGAGAACTCTTTCGTTATTTTTTAAAGTGGGCATCATTGATTCACCTTGTACTAAAGAAGGTGTAAATAAAACACCGCGAATAATAGCAATTAATACAAGGGTAAAACCTATCGTTTTAGCCCAAGAGAATAATTCTTTCTTCGTATTTTCCTTCATCGTTTCTCCTCTTTCTTAAGCACTTATTTTATTATTTCAACTAATTCTTGTACTAAATTAGGATCTATTTCAGAAAAACATGATTTTCCTTCTCTTACCGCTGTACCGACATGCGCCTGCGTGATTCCAGTTTCATCTAGCAATCGCTTTATATTTTCTTTCGTCACGCCAGCTCCAGCTACAAGCTGAATTTGACCCTCACTTACCTTTTGCATTTCTGTAAGCACCGGAATATTCTCTACTATATTTCCTTGTCCACCTGAAGTTAAAACGTGAGTCACTTTATGAAACTTCTTTAAAGTGCTCATCGCTTCTACTGGATTTTTTATATCATCTATCGCACGGTGGTACGTTACATTTATTCCATCTACAACAGATAGTAAATCCGCTAATTTCTCTTCATCCACTTCATTTCGTTCGTTTAATACGCCTAATACTACCCCAGCTGCTCCTAACTTCTGTGCAACTATAATATCTTCTTTCATCATTTCAATTTCTTCTTCCGTATATGTAAAAGACTTCGCATGCGGACGAATCATAACATGAATTGGTATACTTACCACTTCTACCGCTTTTTTTATAAAAGCATAACTCGGTGTTAAACCACCTTCTGTATAAGATGAAATTAATTCAATCCGCTTCCCGCCAGCACTTTCAATTCGTTTTACATCTTCTAAACATGTGGCAATAACCTCTAGCATGAGATGACCTCTTTTCGTGCTTTTTTCTTATTATAACATTAGTAAAAATAAGAAGCCTAGCTTTCTCCTTTAAAACTTAAAAAAGAAGAATGAAAAGAAAGATTTTTTATTGGCAACGATTATTGGTAACATCCTATTATTCATGTACACTCCTACCATAATGAAAAAAGCCCTTCATTTTGACGGATTTTTCTAATTTCAAGCTTTTCTTTCCTCAGTTTTCATATCAATGCCTAATTGATCTTCCAATAACTTTACACCTTTCTTTGTAAGATGGACAGCTCGGTTCTTATCCGTTTTCGTAATCCATCCCTGTTCAAAAAGCAGTTTTGCAATTGCAGACCCTAACCAACCAGAAATATGGTAACGCCGTTCACTCCAATCAAGGCAAGGTTTTGCAAATACCCTCCTTTTTGTATCTGCCTCATCAACATTTATTCCAAAATTCAGAAACCATTTCTTACCTTGTTCCGTTACAATGTATTCTCCATCCTCTAAAATTATAAATTGCCTATCTAGTAATTTTTCAGTTATCTCTACACCGAGTTTGCCTGCAAGATGATCATAACAAGTTCGAGCATAACGAATTTGTTTTAGTTGGCTTGATTGTTTTAAAGAGCGAACTTGAACTGTTGGTGCAATTGTCCCTAACTTTTCAAGCACTTCTGCAACTTCTTGATTAGCAAGTCGATAGTAACGATGTCTACCATGTTGTTCAACTGTAAGTAAATTCCCTTCTACTAATTTAGAAAGATGCGAACTAATTGTTGGATGTGACACTTTTGCCATATAAGCCAATTCACTAGCAGGTAGTGCCTGATTATTCATTAGACAATCTAAGATGATTGCTCTTGTAGGTTCAGCAATTAGTTTAGCTATATATGAGATATTCGGATATACATTCATATTTCGATGATACCCTAACTATTAAATTGATACAATTATTTTAAGTTTAATAGTAAAGGAGAATGTATTATGAATGCAATTGATCTTAGTATATTAAATTTAAAAGAAACGAGAAGGCGCTCAGAAAAATTATGGAATTCTCTTCCCGATAATTTTCTTAATTGGAAGCCTGATCCTGAGGCTATGTCCTTTGGTGAAATGATTCGTCACGTATGGAGCTCAACTTTTTACTATCATATGATTATAAAAAACAACGGTTCAATAAACGACATACGTACCCCGTATGATGACGAGCCAATTACTTGTGTAAAAAAAGAAATTGAATTGGCACAATCACACTTTACTGACTTCATAGGATATGTTCAATCAATAAGCATAGCCGAGCTAGATTCAAGACTTATTGATCGAAGCGATGTTGGCTATCAACGATATTTAGGTGATATGCTATTACGAATTGCCTATCATGATGCGGTCCATGCGGGTCAATTTTTACAATATTTGCGAATGGTTAACTTGGAAAGACCTTTAATTTGGGATTAAATACGAAAAATGTTTATACAGCCTCCAAACTGGCATTACAATAAGAATTTTTCAACAAGAAACAATCACAACACCATGATAATCATTTATATTAAAAACCTACATCTCCATTAAGTACTTCATACACATAAAAAGCACGGGTTTGATTACTAATCAAACCCGTGCTTTCAAAACAACTATAATATCCATAAACAATAAAATGTAAACTTCAAAAATCACGACCGAAACGCCGCATCCGCCAGCATAGACAATGTTGCATCATCCATCGGTGGATTATGCAGTCCTGCTCTGACGTTTAAATAGTAACGATGGAGCGGATTTTTTTCTGATAAACTTTTTGCTCCTACGATGCGCATTGATTTATCCACTATGGATATCGCCGCATTTGTTACGGCGTATTTCACTGCCGCTAATTCTGCTTGCAGTGACAGTTTATCTTCTGCCTCATCGTATTTTTTCGCAATTTGATATAAAAAGACGCGAGCTTGCATAAGCTCGAGTTCTAATTCTCCAACTAATCTTCTAACATTCGGTAATAAACTAATAGAATGGTTTAAACTATTTGGTTTGTATGATCCCGCAAACTGAACTGCATAATTTCTTGCTGATTGTGCAATTCCCTAAATAACATGCTGGTATATGTAGCAACCAGCCAATACCCTTTTGTTTCACTTTCCCGCCTTTTACATCCGTAAAAAAGCGGTTGTCTATCTCTACATTTTGTAAGACAAGGTCGTGGCTAGCAGTCCCTCGCATTGCAACGCTATCCCACGTTTCTTCAATAGATACACCGAGTGTATTTCTTGGAATAACAAACTCACCAACTTCTTCACGGCCTTCCATACTTGCTGAAATAATAAAATAATCAAGTACTGGCGCCATCGTTGTAAAATTTTTTCTTCCATTTATAACCCACTTCTCGCCTTGTTGAACCGCTATTGTTTCTGGTTTGCCGCCACGCGTCGGACTCCCTGTTTTCGGTTCTGTTGCTGCCCTGTTAAAGAGCGCACCATTACGTACTTCTTCGCAAAACCATTTGAACATCTCATCATTCCAAGAGCGATTTTCCGCTAGCTCCTTCACAATGCCAAGATGCCAGCCAATCGATAATGCAGTAGCTCCACAGCCTTCCGCGATTTTCTCTTGAAATAAAACGAAGTCATATAAAGAAATGGCACTACCACCAAATTCCTTCGGTAACGTTAATTTCGTATATCCGATATCTTTCAAATCATTTATATTTTCATACGGAAATGATCCTAATTCACTTAGCTGATGCTCCCTTTCCATGAACTTCGGAATCAATTTATTTATTTTCTCAATAATTAAAGACTGTTCTTCTGTTTCAACAAATGAGAGTGCCATACTATAATCTCCTTTATGCTCGATTCATAAACCGTTCATTTTGTCATTATGATTATATGAAGCTACCTCTCTATTGTTTCACTATTCCGATAAAAATACAATGTTTTTGACTAATAAGAAAAGTGCCTATTTAAGGCTAGATCCTTTTCTTATATTAGTCCCCCTTCAATGCTTTTAACGGCAAAGAGGTTACATATCCAATATACGAGAATAATTCTTTAAAGAAGAATGGTATTTCTGTATCTAACGTTTTATATGCTGATGTCGGCGTTGGTGAAGCATACGCTTCAATATTAATATGTTTTGCGATTCTCATTGCGCGTTTCATATGAAGTGGATCACTTACAATCGTGTATGTTTGTATGCCGTTCTCTATTCCAACTTGCTTCGCATTTTTTAAATTTTCTTCAGTGAAAAGGGATTTAGTTTCAATTAAAATATCTTCCTCTTTTACACCTTGTTTCATTGCATATACTCTTGCAGTACGTGCTTCCTCAAGTTCTGCCTCGAACTTTGTACCACCTGTAAAAATAATCTTTTTAATATTTCCGTTCTTATATAAAGAAATCGCATGATTAATTCTTTCTTTAAATACAGGAGATGGTTTTCCGTTCCATGAAGCTGCTCCTAGTACGATACCAGCATCCGTTTTCACGTCATCATTTGCTTTAAAACGATAACTCCAAATATCGTAAGCTGCATAACTTACATATAAAATAGCAGAACAAATCATTAGTAAAAATACTTGAAAGATTCGTCTTTTCTTACTCTTCTTATTTTCTTTCATTTGTAATTGCCTCCGTACATCATCCATACTTCTATAAAAAACATTTATATCAAATCGTTTTGTTTGAGTTTATTTAAAAGAAGGAACTTTACTTGTTATTTATGTATAAAAGGGTTTTCATTTAAAATTGAGGATTATCAATTCATTTTCATTTGCGGTTTTCATTACATTTTTTAAATTCATAAGTTTATTACCATACAACTACATTGTAACGAATTTTTTCTCAGAAGGGAACGATGAAACAAAAGGAATTAAAATAAAGTAGCATTTTGTAAGAAAAAAGGTATATTTTTCATATCTCACGAACAATATACCTTTCAAAACACGAATTATAACTTTTCTTTATACAACTCTAATTTTTCTAACAATTTTTCTTTTACGCTTGGCCATTCACTCGAGATAATACTGTACACCACCGCATCTCTCACATAACCATTCGGTAATTTTCTTTCATTTCGAAGCACACCCTCTTTTACTGCGCCTAACCTTTCAATTGCTCGTTGTGCTTTTTCATTTCTTGCATCCGTCTTAATTTGCACTCTCAGCATATGCAATTTTTCAAAAGCATACTGAAGAAGCATATACTTACACTCTGTATTTATACTCGTACGTTGCACACTCGGATGATACCACGTTTGCCCTAACTCAACTGTCTTATCTTCTACTGAAATATTATATAAACGTGTACTTCCTACAATCTTATTCGACTGTTGATCTACGACTATGAAAGGTATTTGAGTACCTCTTCCGTAACCCTTTATCGCTTTTTGAACGTATTGTTGCATATCTTGCACACTATCCATTTTAGAGATTAAATACGCCCAAATATCCCGATTTCCTTCTACAATCGAAAACAAAGTTTCGACATCAGTATTATCCATTAACCGCAACTTTGCTCTTTCGTGAATAATTTCCATTTTTAAGCCCCCTTTGTTGTTACTATATCATAAGAATCAAAAACGCATTATAAGAATAAAAAAATATAAAGAAAAGAATTCTTTTCAAATATATTCTTCTCGTATAAGGTAGGAAGACTCATCAGTAATCATTAAAAAAATAATTTTTTGATAATTTACAATAAATTCTTTTTTCAATGATAAACGGGAGGGGATAAAAAATGCTAGATCAAATTACTTGGGGAACGCCAGGCAGCTTATTATGCTTAGGATTCTTTTTTGCGGGACTAGGAATCTTCTTAAGAAGCGTTACGTCATATACGAAAAATAAATAAGAATATCCCGCTTTTAAACAAAAGAAGCCCTCTTTTTACAGACGGCTTCTTTTGTTTAACTTTATCTCATTAAAACTTCAAAGCAACAAATAAGCAATCGGCGTAATAATAAGCAACGTTAAAATCGTTCTCTGCACATACAGAATAATAAGTTCAGATACTTTTAACGGAATATCTGTTGATAATATACAAGGAATTGAAGCGGAGAAAAACAGTATAGATGATACGGAAACAACTGCAATGACAAACTTTGTCACAAGTGGCGCACTTACAACTAATAATGACGGTAAAAACATTTCTGCAATACCAACGGATGCCGCTTTAGCAGCTAAGTCTGCTTCCGGTAATTGTAATAACCATGTAAACGGATAGAAAATATAACTGATCCAATCAAATATTGGCGTGAACTTCGCTAAGACGATACCAATTAATCCTACTGACATAATGGATGGTAAAATTCCCATTGTCATAATAAATCCGTCTTTTAAATTCACTGCAATATTTTTCATAATGCTCGGTGCAGACTTTGATACTTCTAACGCATCTTCCCAAGCACGTTCCAACATTTTCTCTTTATAAACAGGCTCTGGGAACCCTTCTTCTGTTACATATGTATCTGGTTTTCTACTAAGGGGCGGGATTCTTACGGTGATAGCAGTCACGATGAATGTTACAACAAGTGTAGTCCAAAAATAAACATTCCATAAATGCATAATATCTAATGTTTTTGCGATGATGATCATAAATGTAGCGGATACTGTAGAAAATCCTGTAGCGATAATCGCCGCTTCTTTTGTCGTATACTTTCCTTCTTTATACACGCGGTTCGTAATAAGAAGGGCAAGCGAATAACTTCCAACGAAGGACGCAACTGCATCAATCGCCGATCTCCCCGGCGTATTCCATAATGGCCTCATAATCGGACGACAAAATGTACCGATAAATTCAAGCAATCCATATCCGACTAATAACGCTAAAAACGCCGAGCCAATTGGAACGAGCAAACTTACTGATATGACTAGCTTCTCATACAAAAACGGCCCAATATCTGGCGCAAAGAACCAAGCTGGTCCTACTTTTAAACAATATAATATGCCAAAAACAACGCCAACTACTTTTAAAATAGAAAAACAAATGTCTACAATAGATGCATTCCATTTCTTCGTATAAAATGGATAAATCGCACCAATCGCCATAACAAATAATGCATAATAAGGTACTACGCCAGGAACCGAAGCCCTAATCCACGATACGATATGATCAATCATAATAGACGATGCACCGTTTATCGTAACAGGAACGAAAAACATAAACACCCCAACGAGACTAGCAAGTATAAACCGAAGAATAATCCCCTTCTCTCGCCCTGTCTTAATTACATTACTCTTTAATTCAATTTCACTCAAAATTCGACACCTCCCATTATCTAAATATTCCGTACAATTATATTATATTCCTTCTTTCCATTTCTACTATTTAATCATATGAAAAAGCCTATTTTAAAATAGGCTTTTCTATTACCTCTCATAATCATCCACAATCACTTGAATGAAACGATACGACTCTTCTGCTACTTTTTCATTACTCTCCCTATTCGCATCATATGTAATTAACGCCTTCCAAAGTGCCCATCCTCTCGCTCTATTCCACGTTTCTTCATCCATGCGTAATACTTCTTTAAATACATTTCTACTATTTTCATCAAAAAACGTCCACGCCATCGCTGCATCACAAGCAGGATCTCCTACACCTAAAATACCAAAATCAATTACAGCACAAAGCTTTCCATCTTTAACGAGTAAATTCCCTGGCGCTACATCTCCATGAACCCAAACTGGCTTACGATCCCATGTTGAACTAAGTGCTACATTCCAAAGGTGTTTTAATAATGCCTCGTCAAAAACATCCTTATTATTTTCAATAGCAACTCTCGCCTCTTCATCATATACAGATATAAGTCCGCCTCGGTAAAAATTATGTGTTCCAGCTAAAGGTCCGTTACTCGCATTAATAGATTGCAATTCTACTAAAAAAGATCCTAAGTCCGCCGCAAATTCATTTAAATCCCGAACGTTTTGTTTCGTAACTGTTTCTCCCTCTATCCACTTATTAATAGACCAAGGCAATGGATACGCTTCAGACGGATTTCCTTTCGCAAGTGGGGTAGAAATCGGTAAAGAAAGCCCCTTATTTAATATAGGAAGCCAACTATTTTCTTTCTCTACTTGCGGTGCATATGCCACATCACTTGGCAATCTTACACTCATCTCATCCCCTAAGTGAAACGTCCTATTATCATACCCACTAAACTTTACAGGTTTCACTTCTAAATGGGCCCATTCAGGAAACTGTTCCTGTATTAACTTTTCAACTAAACTTACGTTAATTGGATGCATTCACATTCTCCTTTTCTTTTGAAACTTACTAAGCCCATCCGTACTTCCAACATATTCAAAACTATTTTTCTTATAAAAATCATTCAACGTACGATTATGCCCCACGCAATCTAACTTCAAATACTCTTTATCACATTGCACATTCTCTTCTACCCACCGTAAAATCCATTCTCCTATTCCATTTCCCTTATACTTCCGTTTCACCGCAAATCTATGAATATATAATGAATTAGAAACTTCCTCTTTACCAAAAATATGTTCATCCCATTCATTTTGTTTAGGAGAAACTGTAACCGTACCAACTATTTCAGCTTCTTTCAGAACAACATATGTATATTTCTCTCTTATACATTCTAGTATTTCAGCCGTAGCTTCCTCTCCTAAAAGATACTGCCACTGATCCACTTCTTTATATTGTAGCCATTGTGCTACCTCTTTTAATAAAAGGATAATACTATCACTTTCATTTTCAGTAGCAATTCGAATTGCATATTCTTTACTTATATTTCTCTCCATATTGCCTTTCCCCTTTCAAATTGCTACCATACTGACAAACGAGTCCTTCCATCATTTTCATCTGTAATATATTCTACATAAAATCCTTGATTCACTGCGTTTTCATACATTAATTCAATCGATTTTTGATCTTTCGCATAAATTTGTATGTATTGAGCATCCACCGCTAATACAACTACCTCACACTTGCTTTCCTTAAACTCTTCGTATGTTTCAATATCTATCGCTATTTCTCCTTTAGGATATGCTTTTAAATCTGCAAAAATAAGATAATATATGTTGTCTTTAACTAACTTTTTCAACGCTAACCCTTCCACTACACTTGGTTCTTCTGGAAATAATGCCTCATCCAATTCACCACGTGCTATTAAGTAGGACTCCTCATCCCTCACTCGCCAATCAAATACAGTAATATCAATTGGCTTTAATACTTTCCAAAGTAAATTATCATATCCATCTAGAATATCTACTGTAAGCCCTCTTTTCATATGCTTGCTCCTAACTTATTCATTTTCGTTTCATACATTATATATGAAATGTAATTACTATATTTTGTCGATACATAAGTACATCATAAAAAAACCGCTCCACTACTAGCGAAACGGTTTCCTTCTGCTTACATTTAAATATTCCATTCAATTGTTGCACTACGTTTTAAAATATTTTTTAATATATGCACCACATCAGTCGTTCATTCTTAATGTTCACTTCGACTTCACGAAGTAATATAAAAACCATACTGCATGATTTTGTTCATCCGCAGCTATTCTCCGTAACAACTCTTTCAAATGTACATCCGATGTCTCATCTGAAATTTCCAAATAAAAATCTACTGTTTTTTGTTCATCTTGTATAGCAAACTCTAATCCTTGTAAATACGTATTCGGACAGTCTTCAGTAATTTGTGGTTTCGGCTGCCTGCCAGTTAAGTTCGTATAAATTTGTACAAAGTTGTGGAAATGCTTTATTTCATCATTACGAATTTCAAGAATTTGTTTTTGTTCTACTTGATTTGGAGCCATATTTGCTAATTTTGCATAGCAGCTTATGGCGCTATACTCTCCATTTATAGCTTTTTCAATATCACTAATCAATTTATCATTCTGCCTATACCAATCATAATAATTTGAATTATACATCATATCCCCCCATACTTTCGCTTAACATTTTATGCATTTAGAAATAGTAGGAGCCTGTGTATTTAATGGGACGGCTTTAGAATGAAAGAAAAGTTTGAGAAAAGGGTCTATTTTGTAAAGGAATTGCTTATTCATAAAGTGAAACTATAATCAGTGGGGATTTTACTACACGGCAAATAGCGGATAAAATATCACTATTTTTTTGTACGCTGTTGCTATAAATTCGCGAATGAATCAGGTTTCCAACCAGATGTGGTGTTGAGATGCGAAGCTATTATGAATCCAGTCATATAACTAGGAGGTACCACTATGCCATCTTTATTTAAAACTATGGCCTTCCAGCTGAAAACCGAAAGACTTGAGCTTAGTATGTGGGAGGAATCCGATTCCGTTTGGCTGAGCAAATTAATTGGCGAACGTGGCGTGGACATTCCAGCCGTTGATTCCGTTCGTAACCGGCTTATTGAGATGCGCAAGAAGGCAGATGAAAATGGTATTTCCCTTCTCACTATTCGAAGGAGAGACGAAGGCGATTTCATTGGGTACTGTGGCTTAATTATCGGTCGTTCCACACTTGAAGAGCCGGAGATTGCATACGAGTTGTTCCGCAGCGCTCATGGTAAAGGTTATGCGACTGAGGCCGCATCTGTTGTACTGGACGCGGCGATTGCTACTGGGCGCCAAAGACTTTGGTCGACTGTAGGTGCTTGGAATATCGCTTCCCTCCGGGTACTAGAAAAGATAGGATTTAAGCGGCATCACAGTACGTGGGATGATGAACGTGGTGAGATTGTTTGGAACGTACGCGATCTTTAAAGATTTCGCCTTAATTCTAAACACTACACTTTTCAACAATCAGGCATTTACATTGAGAAAAAATCACAAACAAGCCGTTTCACTAATTAGTGAAACGGCTTGTTTTTAAGCGTTCAATTCTGTTTTATGCCCTTTTACTACACTACGTTTGAGTGCAGTTGCTAATATAGTAACCATACTTACTATACCAATCCAAACGAGTACAGTAACAGGTGTATTCCAGCTTAACCCTTTTCCGAAGAAGAAGATTTCTCTTAGGCCTTCAATCATAAATTTCATTGGTAACCATGAGTAAACCCAGTCTTGATAAAACGGAGACAACATCTCAGGTGCTAATAATAATAACGGTGCCCCGAAGAATAGTAATAAAGCGAATAAACCGATTCCTTTTAGTCCAACTAATGATAGTACTGCAGATATCATTAAGAAGAAACTAAAAGAAGTAATGGATAAGAATAGAGCTGTATCCGTGAAGTTCGAAATATTTAACCCTACCATCCCATCTGCAATCCATGTAAGACCAAACCCAATTACAAGTGTCGCAATAGCTCCTGTTACGATTTGTTTTACTTTTAACAGAAAGTTTTCTTTTCTTGAGCTTACTGGCATTTTACTAATCGCAATAAAAATAATCGCTGCACTAGCTAAACTTGCAATCCATAACGGCTGGAATAATGATATTGGTGAGTTACCGTTCGCACTATTTTTGCCGACCTCATTCACATTTTTCACGTTCTTTACAATAGGTGTTACTAATTTCTCAGCTTGATCTGTTGTTACAGTAGCTCCTTTTGCTTTCAACCCTTCTAATATTTGTGTACGAACAGTATTGTTCATATTATCAACAATCGCCTGTAATATTTGCTCTGCCATAGTTGATGCAGCCGTATTCATTCCTTGATTAATATATATTTCTATCTCAGGTGAAGATGGCTGTGGTGTTCGTAACGACGCTTGTTTTGCGCTAAATTCTTTCGGGATGACTAATGCCGCGTAATACTCTTTATTGTTTAATCCCTTTTGAACGGCTTCTTTATTTTTTACTTCTACCCACTCCACTGCGGGTTCTTCCTCTGATTTCGCTGTTTTTTTCATGTTATCAACGATCGTTTGCCCCATATTCATTTTCGGTTGATTTGGAATTTCTACACCTTGATCCTCATTTACAATTGCAATTGGCAAGTTTTTCGGCTGCGGTTGAACAGTTGGAAATAGCGTTAATGAAAAAATAAAAACAACAAGTAGTGCAATAACTGGTGATAAAAATAAAAGTTTATTTTTAAACATTTTCTTTTCTCCTCCCTTAATTTGATCTATAATAACCAACAACGTGTTGTTTATTTATATTTTGAATTATATGTTCGAGTTGAACCTTATACAATAATCAAAAATCGTGAATGTGTTGGTTATAAGACACATTTTCCAAATGTGTTGAGTAAAATTAAGGAGGGATATGCTTTGCGCGATAATAATTTAGATTTGCGTGTTGTTCGTACGAAAACTGCCATACGAAATGCATTGGTGGAGCTAATTGAAGAAAAAGGTTTTGACGCCATTACAGTGAAAGATATTACAACGAAAGCAAACATTAATCGCGGTACTTTCTATGCGCACTATCAAGATAAATTTGATTTAATGACAAAATGCCAAGAAGACATTATGTACGAGTTTTCTAGCATTGCTAAACAGAAATTCCCGGAAGTTATTGCTGACCTTGGATCAAATCCTTCTCCAACAATGCCATTTATACTTATCACTTCTATTCTTGAATTTCTAAATGAAAATAGTGATTTTATGAGAGCTGTACTAAGTCCGAAAGGAGATTTATCTTTCCAAACAAAACTGAAAGACTTTATGTGGAAAACATTATTTGAAGATACGAATGGTCCTCTCATTAATAAGGAGAATTTACTTGTTCCAAGCGAATATTTAACTTCTTATATGGCATCTGCACATATAGGTGTCATCCAACAATGGTTAAATAATGGACAAAAAGAAACACCTGAGGAGATTGCTCGCTTTTTATCAACAATCGCAGTTCATGGACCTTTTTATGCTGCTGGCTTAAAGAAATAAGCCCGCTTGCTTAGTAATTTCTATTATTTTATTAATAACTTGAAATTTATGTTTCTGTAAAAAAAGCTGTTGAAAGGACTCCCCTTCAACAGCTTCTACATTATTAACGATATAAACGAACTGCACCTGCAGAATTATCATCTGCTTGTCCAACTACTTCAAATTTCAATCCAAATTTCGGTAATTTACGTCCTGCATCTGGGATTAAATCATTTATATACAATTTAGAGTCATCAAACTTCGTTACACCTGGTAATCCTTTGTAATCATATGTTCCACGTGTTGGAGATACCACTTTCCATGCTGGCGTTTGGTTAAGGGAGAACGCAGCATCTGCGATTTGGAATCGTGTACTAATTTTTAACAGTTGGTTTGCCATTTAGTGTTCCAACAATTGCCTCTGGGTGAGAGTCAACAACTCCTAAGAAACCTTCACCTGGATGTAAACCAACCCAATTATCTGTAAAGCTAGAGTCTGCATACCATACTAGCAGACCTGTATTATATGGTACACCACTGCTATATTTTAACGCTTGATCAGCACCAGCATAGTTTCTCCACTATAAATAGTAGTTATGCTTCTTCTTATCAAAACCGTCTGCTACAACAAAACCATTTAATTTAAATTTCGTTTCGCCTTCTGCATCATCAGAGAACACAACATGTCCATCTACAGTTAATGTAGCATTATCAAAAGTAAAACCAGTCGGCGCTAAACCACCATCTGTAATGTATTCGAATACTAATTTTACTTTTTGACCTTTGAATTTGCTTAAGTCATAAGACTTATCTACCCATTTACCATCTGTTGTGTCTAGACCATTTTTCACATTTTTTTCACCAATTCGATCCACTAACGTTTTCGTACCATCTTCTTTCACTGCATGTACTTCAAGGAAGTCATAATCCGTTTCAATTTCATACATTGATTTATAATCAAACCTCGCATTTGTTGCATTTGTTAAATCAAACACTGGCGTTTCTAATGTTGTATGAAGGTTATCACCTTTTGTACTATAGTAGTACTTCTTACCGAATGCAGGCTGAATACCTTTCACCTCTTTATCTGGTAAGTTAACACGAATCAGACCAGGACGATTTGATTTCGTTACACTTTGATCTAAATACGTCGCATAGCCAATACCACGATTTAATTTATTATAGTCAACCTCTACAATATTGGCCCAGTTTCCACCTATGTTCTTTTGAAAGAACTCTTTGTTTTGCGGAGAGAAACTCGGTGGCGTTGTTCCTGCAATTTTACCAGCCCAGCTACCGCCACTCATAACAGACCAGGAGTTAATTGGCTCACCTGCTCCTGTGTACTTCGTATCATACTCATCTGGAAGACCTAAATCATGACCAAATTCATGTGCGAATACACCAACCGCTCCGTCTTCTGGCTCAATTGTGTAGTCGTATGCTGCCATCTTACCGCCCCAGTTATCAACTTTTGCTTTTGTTCCTTCAATTGGATATGGTGTTCCAAGGTGCCAACGATGTGACCAAATTGCATCATCACCTAGTCTACCACCGCCCCCATCTTGCCCAACTCCAGCGTGAATGACCATTAAGTGATCAATCAGACCATCTGGTTCATTTTTATTGCCATCACCATTATTGTCATATTGATCGTATTCGTCAAATTCAGATAAATCAATACCACTTTCTACAGCCGCATTTAATGCCTCTTTTACAAAATCACGAGGTCCTTTTGGTCCCATATTATCATGACCGCCATCTCCTGCATCTGCGCCATAATCTGCCGCATTACCAGGAACTGTCAACCACTTTGTTACTGTGCCATCTACTGTATAACTACCACCAGATTGCTCTTCATAATATTGTTTAAATGTTGGTACTTTTGAACCATCAAAGAGTGTAAATGGCTCATTACCAAATAACATTTTTTGATAATGTTCTGGATTAAAATCATTTGAATACATATAACCTGGTACTTGATCAATATTGTTATGCTTAAAGTCCGCAAACTCTACTAGCAATACGAGAACTTTATCTTTACGAACATCACCGTTATATTGTTTTTGCTTCGCTGAAGTAGTTGGTACTTGGCCGTTTAATCCCCCTTTAACCGGCTCTTGTCCCGCTACTGGACCACTAGCAGGTTGATCTGCTTTTTCTTTCTCATCTGCTTTTGCATCTTTAACTTTTTTCAAAAAGTCAGCCGCTTCTCTCGTAACACTATCCCCCGCTGCTGGTTCTTTTCCCGCATTTTCTCCTTTTTTCTTCTCTACGTATTTTTCAACAGCTTTTAATGTGTCTTCTTTCGACGTAGATTCATTAATTACACCGCGTTTCTTGAGCGCATCTGCTAAACGCTCCTCTTGAATTAAATTTTCATCAATCGGACTTAAAGTTCCTCCATTAAACGGCGTTGCCGCATAAACAGATTGACCCCCATACCCAAATGTGCAACTAAGCACAGCTGCCGCCGCAAGCGTAGACAGCACTTTAAAAGGTTTTTTCTTCATCCCTATTCCTCCCCAATATTAAATACGATACAACGTTTATATATTACGGAAAATTCAGAAAATTATCAATGCATTGTCTGAATTTGTAATATTTTTGAAAAAATCCTTTGTTTTAGATGAACATACATTCTGATTCATCAATATTTCAGAAAATATTGATGAAAGTTGATAAAACTATTAAAATCATAAAGAAATCGTCCACTATATTTAGTGGACGATTTCTTTATTTATCTAAAATACAACTACAACACTTCAATATATCCTTCTGTTCCATGTACCCGAATTCGTTGCCCGTCTTTTATTAGTTTCGTAGCATTCTCTACTCCAACAACTGCTGGCAGGCCATACTCACGTGCAATCACTGCTCCGTGCGTCATAAGCCCGCCGACTTCAGTGACTAACCCTTTTATAGAAACAAACAAAGGTGTCCACCCAGGATCGGTAAATGCCGTAACTAATATATCTCCATCTTCCAAATTCGCGTCTTCCATGTTTAAAATAACGCGTGCTCTCCCCTCAACCACTCCAGAAGAAACAGGCAAACCTACAATTGCTTCAGCCGGGAGATTTTCGCGTTTGTACTTACCTGTAATGATTTCTCCATCAGACGTGATAACACGCGGAGGTGTTAGTTTTTCATATAATTTGTACGCATTTTTTTGTTTATGAATAATCTTGTAATCTAGTTTATTTGTGCGAACGACTTCGTGAAGTTCTTCAAAAGTTAGATAGTATATATCTTCTATTTCATTCAGAACATTATTTTGCACAAGTTTCTCTGCTTCTTTCAGTAATGCCTGCTTATATATGAAATAACGATGAATCATGCCGTATTTCGGATATTCACGATAACCGATGAAATTGCGGAGGTTACAAATCATTCTCTTCGTCTCTTCTACTTTTTGTTCCCCATCCGGCAAGTGCTGCAATCGCTCTAACAACTCTTTTTCTTTTTTCAAAGCTTCCTGCAGCCCTTCTTCAAACTTCCGCTTACTAGCACCATATTCAAAGTCTCTTATATGATTTAAAATCATCGGTATAATTGTAGCTGGCTGTTCACTCCAGCGCGTTTTCGTAATGTCGATTTCTCCACTGCATCTCATTCCATATTTATTTAGAAAAGCATCGATTGCATCCCGAACTTTTTCCCCGCCTTTAAACTGAATTAATTCATCTAAAAAGCTGTCATCTTCTACATGCTGTAAATACGCAATGACTTCCGGATACGGCCGAATCACATCTGCCACATCCAATAACGCTAGCCCCATTTCTGACGTAATATTATGTTGTACAGATTGTGAAAGTACATCTGCTGCATTTTTTTCTCCTAGCCACTGCTCCATCTTTTCATTAATCCATGATGAAGCATTCATACCTGCCATAATGATAGCTATACTTTGCGAGTTAAATAATACTTTCTTTAATTGCTGAATGTCTTCTAAAATAAAATCAAGTACATCCACCCCTGATTTCGTTTGCATGTTTCGTTTTAATTCTTCTATTGATAATTCACTATTCTTTATTAAATTCGTAACGATTTCCGGATCGTTTTCAGGTTGTTGTTGCGAACTTGCAGGTGGCACATTTTTACTAAGATCCTTTTCTTTTTCATCATCCGATAACAATTTAATAAAATTCTCTCGCTCAATTACAGTCGTTAATGCATCTCGTATGAGCGGATCCGATTTACCTAAAGTGTTTATTAAGTAATCTCTGCTAGCAGGTGAAGCTAGTCTTTGCGTAGCATCAACAAATAGTCTTCCTCCGGCTTTACACATAGGTGCACTAGTCGTTAACAGGAAAAAAGATAAACCTAATGGTTTCATCGCATCGGTCATCATTTGTTGGTGACCAACTGATATATACACGTGATTTTCCCCATCATTTACTTCTGGAATTGGATATAAAGTCGTAATCGGTCTGCTTTGGACTATATAAATTGTATCATCAACTAAGCACCATTCAATATCTTGCGGACAACCAAAATAAGCTTCGATTTGTCTTCCGATGCGTGCTAGTTGTAAAATCTGTTGTTCAGTAAGTGTTTGAAATTTTTGCTGATTAGGAGCAATTTTCTTTCTCTCTGTTCCGCCTTCTTTTCGTCCATAGATGGCTAATTTTTTCGTTGCGATGACCTTTTCGACGATTTCGTCTTCTTTTACCTTATAATTATCGGCAGAAACCAATCCAGATACTAGCGCCTCGCCAAGTCCAAAGCTGGCATCGATTGACAACACCTTCCTATTCGAAGTAATCGGATCCGCAGTAAATAAAATCCCTGAAGCCTCAGGGAAAACCATTTTTTGAATGACAACACATATAGAAACTTGATTATGATCAAAACCGTTTTGCATTCGGTATATAACCGCCCGATCTGTAAACAAAGAAGCCCAGCATTTTTTAATATGCTGCAAAATGTTTTCTTTTCCAATAACATTTAAATACGTATCTTGTTGACCAGCAAACGAGGCATACGGTAAATCTTCAGCAGTAGCACTCGAACGCACTGCATATGCATGTTCATCGCCAAAGTGCGAGAGATAATGAGCTACTGATTCCACTACATCAACTGGAATTTCCACCGCCATAATGACTTCTCTAATCTGCTTACTAATTTCACCAATTCGATCTCGTTCCTCAATTTTTAGCATTGCTAATTGATTCAATAAAGTTTGAAACGCTCCATTTTTTCCGATGGCCTGTTCATACCCTACCGTTGTAACACAAAACCCTTCTGGCACTTGTATCCCTTGAATATTGGATAACTCCCCTAAATTCAATCCTTTTCCACCAACGAGAAAAAGCTGCGTTTTTTCTATTTCCTGAAAATCGAGAACGAAAGAACTCATTTGGCACCTCTCCTTACTATTCATGTGTTCTTGATTGTAACAGTAGTAAATGAGAAGAAACAGTCTATTTCGAACGTAAATTACATGATATAATTAAGTTAGGAAGAGATCATCACTTCTATTTCCCCTCTAATTCACTTCAATTACATCACCAAACTTAAACATTCTTTTATTATGAAAAGCAATCATTAGACATAATGGATTTCTATCGACATTTGTTATGTGTTTTTTATATAAATATATATTGTAATATCTTTATAAATCTTTTATTAAGCCATAAATTCGCCTCAAAAAATAGTAGAATCTGTGACTTTAAAAGCAATATTTTTTGTTTGCACTTTATATAAATTGATATGAATCCCTCTTAATTCTAGGACTAAATTATTGTTTTTTAATCCCGCATTAATTCTTTTCTCAAATTCGCCAAAATGAATTTTCAAGATTAGGGAACTATAATGTCGTATTAAAATATATTAAGGGGGAGAAAAATTGGACAATGAAATGAATTATGGAAGTGATTACAAGTTTATTCCAGCAACTTCAATTGAAAGTGGTCACGGCATCGAAGTATTACGTGATTTATTTTGTTACACGATTCAAATCGTCAATATATGCTTTGTTGGAAATCCTGAGACCAATGATTTTGTTTTAGTTGATGCTGGAATGCCTAAATGTGCAAATGAAATTATCTCTATCGCTAAAGATCGATTTGGTACCAATAGTCGCCCAAAAGCAATTATTTTAACTCACGGCCATTTTGATCATGTTGGGGGAATAATTGAACTCATCAAGCATTGGGATGTTCACGTCTATGCACATCAAATGGAGATACCGTTCCTGACTGGACAACAAAGCTATCCAGAACCAGACCCTACAGTTGAAGGTGGTATGGTAGCGAAAATGTCTCCTCTGTTCCCAAACGAACCAATTGACTTAGGAAATAACGTAAAAGCGCTACCTACCGATGGAACTGTTCCCCATATGCCAGAGTTTAGATGGATTCATACACCAGGACATACTCCAGGGCATATTTCATTATTCCGAGAAAAAGACCGAACTTTAATCGCTGGGGACGCTTTTGTTACAGTGAAACAGGAGTATCTATATAAAGTAATAACCCAAGAACAGGAAATAAGCGGTCCGCCTCGTTATTTAACAACAGACTGGAAAGCCGCTAAAGAGTCAGTTCTTAAGCTAGAAAAGTTAAAGCCTCTAACCGCCGTTACTGGACACGGGATACCGATGTCGGGTGAATTGCTATCAACAAGCCTCAAAACACTCGTTCAAGAATTTGATAAAATTGCTGTACCTGATTACGGAAAATATATAGATAAAAAGATGCATTAAACGCGAAAATACTTTGTTTATTTTTATATTAACGAATCAGAATATGATACAAAATCAAAACACCAAAAATATTAAGTTTAATATGAAAAAAACTGTACTTAGGCAACCTCTCTATTATAAGAATGGAACTACCCTTTATGAATAAAGCTCGATATTCCGCAAATACTATCCATAGTATAAGCCTGCCTCTTACCCAGGTTGTACTTCTTACCATTAAAGGGTGATTAAAACGGGTTACGCTATATAAAAGCATAATCCGTTTTTAATGAAATATTTTATTCCATATACGTTTAAACAATGGAGGAAAATGATGAAACATATTGTTGCTTTATTAATTAAGTACACAGCGATAACTGCAGTATTGCTAATCATTCTCAGTATCTTTCAAGGCATTTCAATTCCTAGAGTATTACTAATTTCTCTTTTTCTTACGGGAGCTGCCTATTTAATCGGAGACCTCTTCATTTTACCTAAATACGGAAATATGATTGCTACAATGGCAGATTTCGGCTTAAGCTTTTTCGGAACTTGGTTACTAACATCCTTGTTTACTAATTTAGATGCTACTCGTAATATTGGATTTTCTTCATTTTTAGCTGCTTTAATTATTGGCGGAATAGAAGTTTTCTTCCACATTTATATGCAGAAGTTAGTACTGCGTAATGACAATGAATTAAGAGAACATAATCATATTCCCCATGATAAATACGCTATGGAGATATCAGATGAATATATGGATTCTTCCACAATAAATAAGTCCAAGCTTGAGGATACACCTAAAAAATAAAAAAGTGGCCAACGCCACTTTTTTATTTTTGTTTATTACGCTTGGTCAGAATTTCTTACATGTAATGGAGGTGGAACTACCCATCCCTTTTTCTTACTTAAACGTAGCAGAGTTACACCTGCCTGCGCTTTTTTCATATGAAATTGTCCGAATAGCATACCTACATCTTCTCGAAGGCATTTTCCCATTACTTGACTACATGTCACAAGTCCAGCTGCTAATCCTGTAGAAACAGCTGCAGCAATTTCAACATCATTAATACGTGCTCCAGGAGGAATGTCTTCGATAGATGCAACTGGTCGTTCTGGAGGAGCAGGCGGTAAAGCGACCCCATTAATCTTTAAAAGAGCTTTTAATTCTTCTATTTCCGAATTCATATCATTTTCAATTAAGCCTTCTAAAAACTTCTTCAAATCTTCATCACCTGTGTGATTCATAAACACTTGATGGCTTGCAATTGCACCCTGTGCAGCAAGAAGATAACTCCAAATGTCAAATACTTCTCCGTAATGTAAAGGTTCATTTTGAGGATTTCCACTTAATATACCCATTTTTAAATTCCTACCTTTCGAAAATATCATAATAAATATTGATTTCAATATTGAAATCAAATTTTTAAGTATGCTTTTTCCTGCAAAAGATTTTCTACTATGCATGGAAAACACCTTTCCAACACTGCGTGTTTATTGTTTAGGAAAGTAGTTTACAAATTAAATACTCAAAGATTATGAAAGAAGATTATCAATAATCTTTGAGTGAGAATCTGTTTAATATAAGGTTTTTTATTTTTATGAATACACAAAAGAAATTGATTTACATATTTGCTATATTTTAAGCCAATTTACTTAGCGGTTAGCTCTACCACCAAGTTGTTGTTCTGCCATTGCTACTAAACGTTTTGTAATTTCACCACCAACAGATCCGTTTGAACGAGCTGTTGTATCTGCACCAAGTTGTACACCAAACTCTTGTGCAATTTCATATTTCATTTGATCAAGAGCTTGTTCAGCGCCTCGAACTAATACTTCATTACGACTTCCACTATTATTTTTTCCCATATTGTTTCACCTCCGATGTTTTTAATATGCTACAAATTATGAAATAATAATTATCCTTTTTATGGAAATTAGATTATGAATAAAAATTGATTTTTTTCTTAAAGTAGGGCAAAACATATAAGAAAGAATAACTGATATAACATACTTTCATAACAACACTATGTATACTTTCTAATTCCCTTCAGTAAACAAAAGAAAGATTTCTATTTCACCAAGAGATTAAATAAAATTATGTTTTGAGACATAATCCAAAAGGAGATATGAGATGAAAGCTGTAACCTATCAAGGACCAAACCAAGTACAGGTTAAACAAGTGGATGATGCAAAATTAGAGAAAAAAGATGATATTATTGTAAAAATTACTTCAACCGCTATTTGCGGTTCTGATTTACATCTATATCAAGGCAACATGCCCTTACCTCAAGGATACATTATCGGCCATGAACCAATGGGAATCGTTGAAGAAGTCGGGCCAGATGTCACTAAAGTGAAAAAAGGCGATCGTGTTGTCATCCCCTTCAACGTTTCTTGTGGACATTGTTTCTATTGCCAACATGAAATGGAAAGTCAATGTGATAACTCAAACCCTCATTACGATTCTGGTGGATACTTTGGTTATACAGAGAAATTTGGTAATCATCCAGGCGGACAAGCAGAATATTTAAAAGTTCCATTTGGTAATTTTACTCCATTTGTTATACCGGAATCATGCGAACTTGAAGATGAATCCCTACTATTTCTATCAGATGTTTTACCAACAGCCTATTGGAGTGTAATAAACGCAGGCGTTAGGCCAGGTGATACTGTTATCGTCCTTGGTTGTGGACCTGTTGGATTAATGACACAAAAATTCGCTTGGATGCAAGGTGCTAAACGTGTAATTGCAGTGGATTACTTAGATTATCGGATGAATTATGCAAAAAAGATTAACAATGTTGAGGTATTTGAGTTTACAAAATTCCCCGATATGGGAGAACATTTAAAGGAAATTACACATGGCGGTGCTGATGTAGTTATTGATTGTGTGGGGATGGATGGAAAAAAATCGCCTCTAGAATTTCTGGAACAAAAATTAAAATTACAAGGTGGAACTCTCGGTCCTATTCAAATCGCTACGAAAGCCGTAAGAAAATATGGAACGGTTCAAATGACCGGCGTTTATGGTGGCAATTATAACGCCTTTCCACTCGGTGCATTTTGGGTTAGAAATATTAATCTTAAAATGGGACAAGCACCTGTCATTCATTTTATGCCGGAACTATTTGAAAAAATAACAAATAAAGAATTTGATCCAAAAGAGATTATTACACACAAAATTCCCCTTGAAGAAGCGAGTTATGGTTATCAGATTTTTAATAATCGTGAAGACGACTGTATAAAAGTCATTCTGAAGCCTTAAAGCTACAATTCATTATTCTTAATGAAAAGATAAGATTACATTTCGTAATCTTATCTTTTTTTATTAAATGCTAAGTATCTATCCCCTATTTTCATCTCACATCTAAAATAGTTATTTTCAAAAACTTTGCATTTTGAGGTAATAAATAATTGGTAAAAACATGAATTAAAGTATTAAGTAACCAAATAGCGGACACGATAACAATGTTAACTAACTTAAAAGTGATGTTGATTATATTGCTGCTCCTCTTAATTTTGTTTCTATGAACTATTAAACGCCACTGTTACTTACTTATAATCTCCCTACCTCTATTCACATATAAAATCCCTATATTGTAAACAAAGAGGAGGGACTTGTCCCCCCTCTTCTTTTAATTTTTCTTTAAAAGAGTTGCTCCTGCAATCCCTGGGTGTGTCATTTCGAATGGATCTAGAATTAACTCTAAGTCCTCTTGTGACAATACACCATTTTTCACACAAAGTTCTCGAACAGATTGCCCTGTCGCGATTGCTTCTTTCGCAACGCGAGCTGCTGCTTCATAACCGATATGAGGGTTCACGGCTGTAATAATTCCTACACTTTTCTCAACATACTCTTTTAAGCGATCTTCATTCGCTTCAATTCCTTTTAAGCAATTATCTGTAAAGGCACGGAAACCGTTATTCATAATGCTAATCGATTGCAGTAAGTTGAAAACAAGTACTGGTTCCATCACGTTTAATTCTAATTGTCCTGCTTCTGAAGCAAGGCAAATTGTATGATCATTACCTATTACTTGGAACGCAATTTGATTAATAACTTCTGGCATAACAGGATTTACTTTCCCTGGCATAATAGATGAACCTGGTTGACGAGCTGGTAACATAATTTCTGCTAAACCAACACGTGGACCTGATGCCATTAAGCGAAGGTCATTCGCAATTTTAGACATATTCATCATACATACTTTCAGTGCTGCAGATACTTCAGTATAAGCATCCGTATTTTGCGTGGCATCTACTAAGTCTTCTGCACCAACTAGTGGTAGTTCACTAATTGCAGCTAAATGTTTTACAACTGCTTCAATATATTCTGGGTCTGCATTTAAGCCTGTACCAACTGCAGTTGCTCCCATGTTCACTTCATATAAGTGTTGACGTGATTGCTGAATTCGTTTCATATCACGTTCAAGTACGCGAGAGTATGCTTTAAATTCTTGTCCAAGACGGATTGGCACAGCATCTTGTAAATGTGTACGACCCATTTTAATAACATGATCAAACTGTTCTGCTTTTAATTCAAATACATCATGCATATAACCCATCGTTTGTAATAAGCCTTCTAATGCATTTAATGTTGCGATATGAATCGCCGTTGGGAATGCATCGTTTGTTGATTGCGCCATGTTTACATGACTATTTGGACTAATATAATGATAGTCTCCCTTTTCCATCCCTAATAATTCAAGAGCACGATTGGCAATGACTTCATTTGCATTCATGTTCATTGAAGTACCCGCTCCGCCTTGGATTGGATCTACGATGAAATGATCATGCCATTTTCCATCAAGAATTTCTTGAGCAGCCTCTGCGATCGCACCGCCCTTGTTCAATTCCAATCTTCCTACATCTGTATTCGCAAGCGCTGCTGCTTTTTTTACAATTGCGAACGCTCTAATTAAACTTTCATGAATTTTATACCCTGTAATCGGGAAATTTTCAACAGCGCGTAAAGTCTGAATTCCGTAATATGCCTCAATAGGTAATTCCTTTCCTCCCAAAAAATCATTCTCCACTCGCACGTTCTTGTTTGTCATTGCCATTTTAATTTCTCCCCCATATTAAATGTAAAACCTAAATAAATCATATGAAGTCATTACCAATCCTTATCAGATTTTATTGTTAAATCGTAGGCTAAAGGCTCTTCAATAATTTTTTTAATCTCTTCTAATTTATTAGTTTTCCCAAGCGCCCACATCAATTTTGCTATGATGGCTTCCGTATTCATATCTCCAGACAATATTACTTGATGTTGTGCCACTTTCCGTCCTACTTCATAGAGAAGTATGTCTTCTCCTTCTTCCAGGCATTGAGTAGTAATCACTACAGCAATCCCCATTTCAGTCAACTCTTGAATTTTCGAAAGCAAGTTCCTTCCTTCAAAAAGTAATCCACCGTTTCCAAAACTTTCAATAATAATTCCTTTATACAAATCTTTTAAACAATCAAATATCTCTGGTTTTGTACCTGGATACAATTTCATAAGAAAAACATCCGTACATAAATTAGTATTTATTGAAAGTTCATTATGGGAAGACGTTGGCTTCCAATGATATTTCACTTCATCTTCATTTACCTCAGCAACATATGGATAATTCACACTTTCAAATGCATCATAACTTTTTGTTCGCATTTTAACTGCTCTCGTCCCAATAATCACCCTACTATCAAAAACAATAAACACACCGCCTACATCCTCACAGGCAAACCTAAGAGCATCAGCTACATTTTTTTTTGCGTCTGTCTTTTTAAAACTAATAGGTACTTGTGAACCTGTTAAAACAACTGGTTTTCTTAAACCTTGCAGCATATAAGATAACGCAGAAGATGTATAAGCTAACGTATCCGTTCCATGTGTAATCACAAACCCGTCATAGTCATCATAGTGATTAAAAACAGCATTAGCTATTTCTTTCCAGTGCTCAGGTTGCATATTGGTACTATCAATATTCATTAAGATTTTGCAATCTATTTCTAAGTTTCGAGAAGACTTCGAAAAATAATTCAATAATTCCTCAGCGGACAATCCTGGAACAAGCCCCTCATTCCCCTCCACAGATGCAATTGTCCCACCAGTTGCAAGTAATAAAATTTTCTTCATACACAACCCCTCCATAAAATAAACAACGATATATCGTTCGCGTAATGCGTATTTATATTTATCATTATAGAACTTAATTTGAATTAATCAAGATTTTGTATTCAATACGCGTACTTTTTTTCTATTCTTGATTCTTTTTCTATGTTATAATTAATTTAATAAAATTAGATGGGGTATGAGACGAATGCTGGAACGTTTATCTAAATTAAGAAAAAATCAAAAATGGTCCTTACAAGAGACAGCAGATCGACTTGGGATTGCGAAAAGCACCTATGCCGGGTATGAAAATGGTTATAGATTACCTTCATTACAATCTTTATCAAAAATAGCCGATTTATTTGATACATCTGTAGATTATATATTAGGCCGAATTGAACATTCACATCAAAACAAAGATGTAATTGATATTACAAGACTCCTAAACGATCCAGATCCAACACTTTTAATAGATGGAGAAGCACTGTCAACAGAAGAGATAATAGATTTTATTGCTTTTGTGAGAAGTAAACGAGAACTAAGTTCCAAGAGAATAGAAAATATTGAACCAACATGTAAAAGTTGATTCAATAAAAAACGAAGACACTGTACTCTTTAAACTTAGAAATACTTAGACAATTAATTTGCAAACGGTTTATATAATGAATTCTTAGCAGCTAGCCTCATTCGGGGACTTATACTTGGAAACAATCCCATTGGTGATATGATTCAATTATTTTTCATCATTGTATAGTGGTAGCAGCTATTTTCGGAGGTTTCACATCCAATAAATCAATTATCATGAAACAAGGATTTCTCGCTATTTTAGCGTTGCTTGCCCTTTTATCTGTCATATAGAACTAAAACTTTTCAATAAAGGAACTCACTTTTGAAGAATACGCCATTCTTTCTGTAGATTTATAAGAAAGAATGGCGTTTTTGTATGTCTATTTCTGTATCGAAAGAATTTGAAAGTATAACAGAATTTAAACAAGAATTAGCAAAGTATATAAAGTACTATAATCATGAAAGAATCAAGGAAAAATAAAAGGAAATGAATCCAGTATTGTACTAGGCTCATTCCCTAGAGGCTACTTAATAAACCGACCTTTCTAACTTTCGGGGGCACAGTCTAATTGAAGTGCTACAAGCAACGAATTTACTACTTTAAAGTTAAGTGTTTAACCTTGAAGTACTGAAATTCTTTTTTCCAGACAAAGCATACATTATATCTTGATGCTTTATTGTCCTCTTATAATTATGTGGTATCGGGAATTTGTTTCGTTGTTCTTTTATTATAATTATGATTACTATAAGTGATAAAGCTACAGGTATAAAAACGATTAACAAAGCATCTTACTATTTATGAAATTCTTTGTTAATCGTTTCTCTTCTCCCTAATCTCCTGCGAGACTATATTTTTTTATTAAAATTTTCCATATCTTATTTGATTTATTCTGTAACACCAGATTGGGTTACTTTTACATCAGCTGTTACACGAAAACGTAAATGTTTATAGGATTCTTCCCATTCTTGACTGTTCCATTTTCTTACGTGAGTTCTACCAAGCTTTCTAAGTCCTATAGGATCTGTGTCTTTTTTAATAAATCTCTTTATCAATGTAGTTGCTTTTTTTTCTATTTCTTTTTCCATAATTTTTTCTAATTTTTTTATTTCTTTAGGATTATCTAGATTTTTTGTTTTTGTAAATTCTTGAATTTCAGCTTTAACTTGAATATGAGCATTTACGAATGGATGCTTACTATTCCCCTCCATCTTATATTTTGTTCTAGCTTTTATATTCTCTATCGTGGCGTAAGTATTTGAGGAACCAGGTAGTTTGAATTGGTATGTACCTTGTTTAAAATTATCTGTCAACAATTTAAATACAAATAAATCTTTAGGATTCACTTTATCAACCATTTTACATCTTTTAAAAAGTGCTATTCCATCTAACTCCAACACATTACCTTTTTTAGATATTATCGGTAAATATGAATCTCTCGCATCATCATTAAGTTGGTTTAAAAACATAAAAAAATTTGTTTTTGGCTGCGTTCCATTATCCATATTTTGCTCCAGTAAAGATGATAGATAGGAAGCAATTTCTTTTTCTTCAGAATAATTCCCCTTTAATAGTGATTCCCCTTTTACATTTGTAATTGCTAAATAAATTGCATTTCCTACACTAGGATTTCGGTTCAAAGTCTCTAAAATTTCCTGCATTCCCTTATCAATTATTTTTTCATTAAATATAATAACACGCAATTGCCCCAACTCTAGAGGTCCAGAAGACTTTTCGGATGCTCTTGCAAGAACTTCTCTACCAGTCTGGCCTGATGCTGAATAGATTTTCGTTTCACCTTCCCCGCCTCCTTTATAAGCTGAAATCGCAAAGGTTCCTTTTAGCTTACCTTTTGCTTCGGTATCATATGCCGCAACTTGAACTAAGTCAATGTCATCCACAATTTTCGTTTTAGCACAACCTATTAAGAAGACACTTACTATAAGCAAAAGTATCCATCGTTTCATGTTTATCTCCTTAACTTTATTTTGGCGGTTTGAATTAGCCATAATATAGGTAGGTATACATATATATATACAAAGCCAATTTGACCTGTCCAAGTATTTAATAAGTTAATTTTATTACGGTTATTCAAGAAAAATGATAAAACAAAGATGAACAGGATGATAACTGGCAAAACATATTTTTGCTTTATTCCCAGTGCCTCTTTTATACCACGACTTACTCCCCATAATGTAAAGGAAACGTTAGGTAATATAAAAAAAGCCCAAACAGAAACAATAATGTATTCAAACCGCTCTATAAAGGGAAATTGTATAATTTTAATCATGCTTAAATATGCCCATATCGCGCTCGCTAGTTGTTTTTCACTAAAAAACGCAAGAGTTAAAATCATAAGGTATGTGTAGACAATAGTCGTTACTAAATTTGCATAGTGCGCATATTTTTGAGAGGTTCTTGCCTTTTTAATAAATGGGTAGTACAACAATAACATTTCAAATCCAAAAAAACTAAACATATTTCCTTTCATTCCTTTCATGATTTCTAGGAATGAATGCTGTGCAATTGGAAATAAATTCTGAAAATCTGCATACTGCAAAGGATAAAAAAATGTGAAGATTAGAATGCTTGGGATAACGATTCCAAAGAAGCCGATTCCAGCAACTACACGAAATCCTCCAGTCACAATGTAATAACATAGACCCAAAAAAGCCCCTGCTATAATCCAAGATGAAATGGAAGGAAACATCCAAACATGTACTACTTCGATATAGGTATGTAGTGTTGTTGCACCTAACAATACAATATAAGATAAAAAAATGAAGTTGAACAATCCACCAATCCATTTTCCAAGTACATCTTGATTGATTGCAATGATATCTCCATTACCCTGATTTAAAATCTGATATATGATCCAAATCATAAGATTAACAGATATTCCAAAAAGCAGCGTGCTAATCCACGCATCATTTCCAACTAATTTTGCACTAATCCTTTCAAAACCAAGCATACCAACCCCCATCTGTATAGTAATAATTAAAAAAAACACCATATATGGAGAGACTTGATACTCAATTGGGATCTGTTTCATAATGCTCCTCCCTGTTAATTTCAATCATCAAAATCATTTCGTGATTTAATTTTATTTTTCTCTACCTCTTCTGGATTAAAACGAAAACGCTGTTTAGATCTTGAAAAAATAGGACGTCGAAACATCGCTGAGATCGGCAAACGGATAATGCTGTCTTTCCAATCTGTAGGGCGTGTAGGATAAAAAGGAAACAAATAAGGACGTCTTAATGATTCTGTACGTAATAAACGTGCTAAAAGCAAAGAGCTTGTTAAAACAATTCCTAATAAACCCAACAGGTGTGCAGATATTATAAAAGGAAAACGAATTACTCGAATTGTATTACCAATTCGATATATTGGTGCTGTAAATGAGCTAAGAGCTGAAAGTGCAACAATAATAATAAGTACATTACTTGTAAGACTTGCCTCTACAGATGCCTGTCCAATTACAATACCACCTACTATACCGACAGTTAGACCCACTTTAGTTGGTAAACGTGCCCCCGCTTCTCTCAGTAATTCAATCGTTATTTCTAAAAAAAGCGCTTCAATTAATGGAGGAAAAGGTACTTTACTTCTCGATATGATTAACGTTTCAAGAAGTTCTTTTGGAATAAGCTCGTAATGATATGTTAAGATTGCAACATATAATGGAGTCGTTAAGACAGAAAACATAAAAGCAAAAAGCCTTAATAGACGAAAAAAAGAGGCAATAATCCAAGGCATGGTGTAATCTTCTGTGGTAGAAAAAAAGTCAATTAATGTTGTTGGAAGAGTGATCGCATAAGGTGAGCCATCTACAAAAAGTGCAATTTTCCCTTCTGCCAATACAGCTGCTACACGGTCTGGTCGTTCTGTATTCAAAAATTGAGGAAATATAGAATTCGGGTTGTCTGCAATTAACTGCATCAAATACGTGCTATCCAAAACGTGGTCTGTTTTTATTAGACTCACCCTTTTTATAATTTCTTGTAGATTTTGATTATTTACAATTCCCTCAATATATACAATCGCAACGGTTGTGTTAGATAGAGAGCCTACTTTCAATTCCTTCATTTGTAAATAAGGTGTTGGAAGCTTTCTACGTACTAAATTTAAGTTTACATCTAAATCTTCAACAAACGCGATTTGTGGACCCACGATATTGTATTCAATTTCAGCTTTTGTAATATCTCTTTTTTCTTTCTTTGCCACATTGATTAACAAGCCATTTAATTTATCTGTATCGAACTGAATAAGTATATAGCCGTTTAAAATACTATCCTGAATATCTTCCATTTGATTTGTTATTTTTGAATTTTCAAAGGGTAAGACAGACCGAATATCTTGTAATGAATCGAAGCTCTTCTCTTTTATATAAGTTAAAACCTCTTCATGAAATATATTTACATCGATTAAGGTTCTAAAATATGAAATGACTATAGAGGATTTGTTTGAAGCGATCTCCAACGTTATAAAATCTTTAGATTTTTTTAGTAATTGCATTAATTCCTGCAAAGATTTTATAGAGTGAACAGGTACTTTTTCATGTGGTTTCAATTGATAATACCCTTCCTTTCAAAAAGAACCTATATATAGTTTTTAGAAATTTCTATTTTAAAAATGAGGGATATTTATATGTGAATATGCTCCTTAAAAACAATGCCTTTTTAACTAACTTAACCAAAATTAGTTAAAAAATGTATTGCAAGTAAAAATTTGAAATGTCTCCAAGAAAAATTACAATATTAAAAACATCCTTTCTTTTGGTTCTAAAGAAAGGATGTTTTTATAACAGGCTTTTTCAAGTGTCTATTCTATATGGTACATTTACCAGTGTTCTTCTCTTTATTATTTCATTAAGTAACATTGGCATTACATTCTGTATGGTTTCTTAAAAAATTTCAGTAAGAGAATATCTTAATTTTGAAGTGTACAAATAGGGAGAGTGACTTCAACTGTAGTCCCCTTATTCATTTCACTCTTAATAAATATCTTTCCCTGATGTGTTTCAATGATTTTATAACAGATCATTAATCCTAAGCCAATCCCCTCTTCTTTAATACTATAAAAAGGTTCTCCGAGGTATGGTATACGTTCTTTTGGAATCCCACACCCTTGATCGATAAAACGAATGCTTACTTGATTATTATCAAGTATATTTATTTGAATCAGAATTTCCCCTCCCATCGGCATAGATTCAATTGCATTTTTTAATATATTAACAAATACTTGTTTTAATTGATTTCCTTCACATGAAATCAATGGAATACCAGGGTTAAGATCGATTCTAAATTTTATATTATGCATCATTGCTTGAGGTTGTAGTAGCATTAAAACTTGATCCATTAGCACACTAATGTTATTAGGTTGCATTTTTACTACCTGTGGTTTGGCTACCGCCATAAATTCAGTTGTTATGCTCTCTATACGCTCAATCTCTGATGATACTATATTAATATAACCCTGATTATTCTCATTTTCCGTTGATTTTAGTAATTGCATGAACCCTTTCATTGCAGTTAATGGATTATTAATCTCATGAGCCATTACAGTCGCTAATTGTCCTACAACAGCAAGTTTTTCAGATTTTCGTAATAATTCTTCTGTTTTTAGCCGTTCAGTGATATCACGAGAAATACTTAGAAAAACTTTTTTACCATTTAAGTTAAAAACACGAACACTAAACTCAGTTGTTATTACTTTTCCTGTTGGAAAAACATATTCATCTTGCAAAGTGAAGGAAGTTTGTCCTTTTTTAATTTTTTCTAATAACCTTACGATTATTTGAGAATCTTGTGGTACTATATTTGAAAATGATAATGAGAGCAACTCTTCTCTACTATATCCAAATCTTCTACACCCAACAGGGTTTACCTCAATAAATCGACTTGGAGCATTATCTTCATTCAGCTCTACTACATATACCGCATCAGTTGCTTGTTCGATTAGTGCACGGTACTTCATTTCACTATCTCTTAATTGCTGGTGTAATCGATGCCGTTCTCTTTCTGCTTGTTTTCTTTCAGAGATGTCTCTACATATTGCTGATAAAGCTATCACATTTCCTCTTACATCTAGTATAGGAGAAACTGTCAGACTGATATCAAGAAGACTCCCATCACTCCGTTGTCTAACAGTTTCTAATCTAGTAACCACCGATTCTCCTGTTAGAATTTTCTGAATATTTTCAAGCGATTCTTCCATTAAAAAATCCGGTACACAAGGTAATCTCTTACCTATGATTTCTTGTGATGACCACCCAAATATCTTTTCATAAGCTTTATTGGCTTGTAAAATATGCCCTTCTCGATCAGAAATGGTAATAGCATCTAGATTGTGCTTTATAAATGATTCTAATAATTCTTTGGTAGCGCTTAATTCTGATTCTACCTTTTTCCTTTCGGTTATATCAACTGTAGAACCAACAACTTCAATAACTTGTCCATTTCGTTTAATTGGCCTAAGCGCAATAAGAATAATAGTTTTATCATTTGGCCAAGGTAATTCAAATATAATTTCTTTTCCTTCCCATGCCTGGAGATAGTACTTCATCAATTGTGGAACTAAATGTGGAGGAATAATAGAAGCATCAATAGTACGTAAGCTTTTTCCTACCACCTGTTCAGAATAAAATCCGTTTTGATAATAAAACTGTCCATCACATAAAGTGTGTATAAAGTGCTTATCCACTTTTTTAAATTTAAAAATTCCTCCTTGAAGCTCATGTACGGTATCTGTAAGTTCTTGCTTCGATTTTTTTAATTCTCGATTCATTTTAGATAAGTCCTGTGTTAAATAATACAATCTTTGGTAGGCTTCCATAAGAAATAGCCCAATTAAAAGTCCTAACGCTATATATAATAAGCCTCCTGTGTAAAGTAATGTAGTGTTAAATAATACCCCAACTAACCACTTTATTCCAATAAAAACAGAAAAATATAAAGATGCACTTTTAAAAGGATGTAGTTTTTTTACATAAATTTTAAAAGTAGAAAATAGAATCCCCATACATAAATAAGCAATCACAGGAGGTTCCCAATACTCTCCAATGTAAAAAATACGCATTAATATTATGCTAATTAGCGTAATCCAACCCGCAATACGACCAAAGTAAATAAAAGATAGAATAAGAGGAACAACTCGAAGATCGTAGGAAAATCCCATGTATGGAAAAGAAAAGAACATTAACGTAACTGCAATAATCCCTCCATAGAGCTTTTCGAAATATCGACTAGAATTAATTGTAAACACTTGAATAAATATTGCTGCGCTAACTAATAAAGAAAAAATAGAAAGGTTGATGAAATAATCTTTAATAATCATGTAATGTCCCTCCTTGCATTAAGTGTATTCGACAAAAAAGCTAAAAATCCTACAAATTGTATAAACAGTTCAAATGCATAAATTTTAAACTAGGATAAAATCTGGAAAAGTAAATAAGGAACACAGCAGATGGGATATTTTAATGAAAAATAGTTCAAAAAAGATAATAGTAACCGTTGACTACTATTATCTTTTTTCTTTAAGTTATCGTAATACGTATGAAACTCTAAGGGACGTGGTATGTCATTTCATCAAACAATGATTATATACTGAGTCATGAATATAGAAATTTCAGCAGTAATTTTTGAAAAATAACATAAAAAACAAAACTATCTTTGAAAATGGAAAAAATCTATATGAATGTCAACTAATCTATGTACAAAAACGTTCACTTAATTTTGCATAAAATCACTCGACTTAGGAAGCTAAGTAGTTCTTCAAGGTCGATAAGAACACCTGTAGATGCTTCAGGATAACTACATAATTGTATGGGTAATGTACTTGAAACCTTTCGGTAAAACCATACACATAATACAACTAACTCCTTGGTTCAATATTTACTTTTTCGCTGAACAAATTCTTTTTCTTGAGCAAAATATTCTAGGATATAAGGAGATTTTTCGATTAACTTGGTGTCTAGTTTATTCTCCAGCTCCAATTACTTCGTTACTTTCAGATTCAGTTCATTATATTTTGTACTTTGTCTTTATACACAACATATTCTTTACCATCCACTACTGCTACTACCGCAAATTCATCATTTGGATTGAATGAAAGCCAATCAGCCCACATGTTAGTATTAGCCCCTCCACTCCACATATTATGAACAGTGTTTTTCGTTAAATTCATAACTTTATAAGACGCATTTGGCGCATTTGTTCCAGTCTTTATTTCAAAAGTGTATGCGTTATGAATTTTTTTATAAAAGTAGAAAACGTTTGATGGACGAAGCTGATTCAAAAAATCCTGTTCTTTTTTCTCTGCAATTTTTATCCCTTCTTGCAAAGTGACAACATCTGTTTTTAATGTTTTCCAACTGTTTTTCGCTGCATTCAAGCTAGGGGTTAAGAATTTATATTTATTTTGATCAGCTTTTTGATCAGCTTTATCAATATGTCCCAGTACACCCGAATATTGAGAATCTAAATCCTCCCATTGCGTAGACATATAAGTAAGAGCAGTGATAGCACTATCAAGCATACTATGCATATCACTAATATTATGAAATGCAACTCCAACTATACGATTCAATGTTATTTTATAATCTACAGTCTGACGCAATTTTGCTAATTCAGGTTCTAGCCAACCTAACTTACCTCTTGCATCACCTATCATTATGCCACCAGCAATCAAGGTTGGAATAAAGGGGATTTTCACCATGTCTAACCCCTTAGATTCTATGTCTTTCTGATATTTTACTTGTCCTAAAAGGTCCTCTAGACGCTTTTGGTCAGCCTCCACATCGGCACCTTGGTTTTTTAAAATCGATTGCAATGTCTCTTTATGACTTCCAAATGTTCTAACATCTTCTCCAATAGCATTTTTTAATTGCATTAATTCTTCTATTAATGCTTTTGCAGACTTTTGATTTTGTTGAATTCCTCCCTGTAAATCTGTAATCCCTTTTTTTAAAGTATCTCCATTTCCAGTATTGATCGCCTCTACTAATGTTTCATAATAATTTTCAAATTTTGTATCGTATTCTATAATGCCTGTCAATGTATCTAAAAGCTGTTTTTTTACTTGTGTATTCCATGTAACAGCATGTGCTCTTGCATTCTTTTGATCTTGTACAATTTTACTAGGTAAATCCGCATTTCCATTAATAGTTATTCCTTCAAAACTCACATCTGGATTATTAATTAGCAAATAAGAATATTCATTCATAGCTTTTGCAAATAAACCAGCATCTTGCAAAGCTTTTTTCATCTGTTCTTCATTTGCTGAAAGAGACATATTTTCAGTGTTCGTTTGTTCAATTTCAATTGCAAAAGTTTCTAGTGGTATGACTGCATAAGTAGTTGTTATAGTTAAAAACGCTGATATAGCGAGTAGTTTATTAGGGATTTTTTTCATCATTTCGTATTCCTCCTATATAAGGTATGGTTTCAAGTTCTAATCTTATTAAAAAGCGATGTCTTTCAAAATGAGTTCTACATCTTTTATCAGTATCGTTTGAACTTTCTTTAGCATCCTTCAAATCATTAAGTATTAAAGAAAATGTATATAATCTACTTCAAATTAACCGATTCTGTTGCAAATTTAAAAAAAGCAATTAAACTACAAGGTTATTTTTTATTCGAATCATACTTATATATAATTGAAAGGCGAAGTCTTTAATGAGACTCCGCCTTTCTGTTATATAAGGATTTATTAATTATTACTTTTCTGTTTAACAGTGTAATCATAGACTTTCCATGTTTTAGTTCACTTTACAACAGAATTAATATTTCCCTATTTTTGTGGAGTAACAGTTTCCACTTTTAATTCCTTTATTCCTTCTTTTAATGTAACAGCATCTGTTCGTAATGTTTTCCAACTGTCTTTCGCTGCATTTAAATTAGGCTTTAAGAATTTAAATTTATTTTGATCGGCTTTTTGAGCTGCATTCTCAATATGCCCTAGAACGCCCGAATATTGAGAATCTAAATCATGCCACTGCGTGGACATATAAGTAAGAGCGTTAATAGCATCATCAAGCGCCTTGTGCATTTCATTAATATTACTGTAAGCAACTCCAACTACACGATTTAAGGTTACTTTATAATCCACGGTCTGACGTAATTCTGCTAATAAAGGCTCTAACTTACCTAAATTATCCCTTGCTACTCCGACTATAATACCGCCAATTATTGGTAGACCCAAAATAGCACCCTTCATTACATTAAACCCATCAGATTCTAATTGTTTATAATAGTTTACTGATCCTAATACTTCTTCTAGACGCTTTTGATCGGCATCAACATCTGCACCTTGATTTTTTAAAATTGACTGCAAGAGCTCTTTATTACTTCCAAAAGCTCTAACATCATGTCCAATAGAGTCTCTTAATTTAGTTAATTCTTCTATTAGTTGTTGTGCATACTTTTGATTTTGTTGAATTTCACCTCGCAAATCTGTAATCCCTTCTTTTAAAGTTTCTCCATCCCCTGTATTAATCGCTTCTACCATTGTTTCATAATAATTGTCAAATGTTGTATCGTATTCAACAATACCATTCAATGTATCTAAAAGCTGTTTTTTTACTTTCGTATCCCAAGTAACAGCATGTGCCCTTGCATTCTTTTGATCTTGTACGATTCTACCAGGTAAATCTACATATCCATTAATGGTAATTCCCTCAAAATTCACATCAGGATTCTTAATTAACATATAAGAATAGGCATTCATAGATTTTGCAAATAATCCAGCCTTTTGCAAGGTCTCTTTCATTCTCGCTTCATTTGCAGAAACAACCGTATCTCCATTGTTCGTTTGTTCAATTTCACTTGCAAAAGTTGTTACTGGTGAAACTACATTAGCAGTTGTAATAGTTAATAGCGTCGATACAGCGAGTAATTTATAAGGGATTTTTTTTATCATTTCATTTTCCTCCAATTTAGGTTTTATATTTCAGTTCTACTCCTGTTTAAAAGCAATATCTTTTGAAATGAATTCTGCATCTTTATGAATATCATTCCAACTTTCTTTAGCGGCTTTTAAATCATCTGGTATTAAAGAGAATTTGTGGTCTTCCATAGAATCGATATTATCCAGTAAATCTGTATAATTTGCGCCCATTGTATTCCATTGCTTTTGAATATTTGTTAGAGACAATATCGCTTGATCTACAGTCTGATATAAATATGCCAATGTTTCTTTCGCGTTAGTAAGCGAAAGAACTGCTTGATTAGCACGATCTGCTTTCATACTTAATTCTCCGATTTTGTTAGAAATTTCATTATAGGAGTCCATATGCTTAGATGCTGTGACACCAGCCGCTGTTCCTAAACCAATACCAGCTGCACCAAGAGCCGAGAGTCCACCAACAACAGCCGGTGTTGCTGTACCGCCAGTTACAACAATAACGACCGCTCCTCCAATAGCTGCAATAACTAAAATAGCTGCTCCCAATCCACCACCAATTGACCATGCTAATACATCATCAAAATGTTTTTTCTGAGTAGAACGAAGTTGCTCAATTTCAGCTTGAAGTTGTGGAATCGTTGCCTGTTGACCTGCTAATATTGCAGTTAATCCACCTTTCCCATCTGGACCACCAACATTATTTTTAAAATCTGTAGAATTTTGATATAGTTTCCCTTTGAAGTCTTGTAGCATCTTAATCACATCTGTAACTTCTTTTGAATTTGTATTGATTGTAGTAATTAAATCATTTATACCCTCTTTTAGACCTGCCTTATCTTTCTTTTGTACAGTTTCTACTAATGTGTCGTAATAATTTTGAAATTGTTCATCGTAATTTACAATATTACGAGCAGTTTTTTGAATCTGTGGCTTCGCTGTATCTAACCAGTAATTCGCATTGATTCGTGACAGCTCTTGATTAAGGTGAATATTTTTGAGCAACTCTCCCCCCTCTGAGCCTAAATCGATATTAGATAAATTTACATTTGGTTGCTTAATCATTGTTTTTGCGTATAAATCCATTACTAGAATATGAGACCCTGTTTCAGCTAATGCTTTCTTCAGTCCTTCGGGGCCTAATGCATAATTGCCTACTTTTTGTTCTTGAGCGGTCGTTTCTTGTGCAAATGCATGAATAGTGTTACCGGTAGTAGCAGTTATAACAGTTGCTAATGTAGCTAAAGTTAGTACTTTGAATGGAAATTTTTTCATGACTATTCTCCTTCTTTCGCTAAATGCTTATAATCTTTATGAATTCCTAAAAAACGCAATATTAAAATTTATATACTTGTTCTTCAAGGTAACTTATTACATTTTTTAATTGTCTTAATGTATCTTTTTGAGACTGCTCGCTAGTTGTATCAACATTAGTAGATAATTTTGTAATGCTATTTTTTATTAGATTTAAATCTTCTTTATAGCGCTTTAGTAGATCAAGTTCTACATCTATTTGATTTGCAAACGTATGCAAATCATTTTGTGTAAGAAGAAGCATTGATTTTTGTAAATCAGCTATTGATAATTTCGTTGTTAAATCATATATTTTTTGATTTTGTTTCTCTAAATCATCTAAATATGCTCGCTGTTCTGCTGTTAATTTATTTACTTCAGCAAAAACGCCAAATGTTTTCTTAATCTTTTCGGTATCAATGACCTTCATCAGGTCATACTCTTGTGTTTTTGCTGCGGCTGCGGCTGCTATTTCACCTTGTTTGCTTTTCTCAATTGCTTCACGAGCTGCTTTTTTTGCTGATTCAATCTCTAGAGCCGTTTTACCTTGCTCTGTTGCTTCTTGCACTGCTTTTTTCTCAGCTTCTAGAATAGAGTTGTTAATTTCTTTTCCTTTGTTATATGCTGCCACCCCTGCTTGCGCAGCTGGTTCAATAATTTCTTTTGAAAGACTATAAACTTCTTTGAATATAGCAAATCCCTGTTCATTTAAAGCCCCTGGTATTAATGCAATTTGCTGTAAATCATTTTGAATTGCTTTTTTTGTATTTAATATTTCATTTTTTAACTGATCTATTTTTCCTGTTCCATCTGTACTTAGTATGCCTTGCGCAGTTGCCACATTGGTATCAAAATCTTTTAATTTTTTATCAAGCTGTAATTTAAGATCTGTTAATTCATTGATTTGCCGTTGCGTATTTTCTTGATTCGTCATAGCCATTTCTTGAAGTACTTCAAGTCTATCCGAAAACCCTTCTCTATCTTCTTTATTGTCTACAAACGATTTTAATGTCGGGTAATAGCTATTAAATTTTGTTACAAATCCTTTGCTTTTTGAATTTAATAGAATTAACTGTGGATAGAGTTCCGATGACCATTCCTTCATATCTTGTTTGATTAGGAATTGATTTGTATTTAAAGCTGTGACTTCCTCTAACTGTACATTAGGACTCATTAAAGATTGATCAATATACGTTTGGATTAATTTAGATTGCGCACCTAATTTTCGTAATGAAGAGGAAATATCCATGCCTTCCTGTTGAGTTTCTGCTTGAACGATTGGTGTTGCGAGAGTATTGATAGGAATATTTCCTCCAGTTACAATGGATGTGACTAATAATCCTGTAATTATTTTAGTTTTCATTCCGTACACTCCTTTACCATTGTTTTTATAACTTAATTCATATAACTTGTATGACCTCTCTCTTTGTAAACTGATTAAGAAGGAGAAATCTTTCAGATAGGATAATATCGTTATTTTTTACTTCTAATAGAATGTAAGGATTTTACTTACCTCTCACTTCGATACTCTATTTTTTCAAATATAAATAACAAAAATTTATTAACTATATTTGAATCAAGCACCCTATGAATAGTAAATGTGTAATTCTTCCCTAGAATTGCGGTTTAACTTACAGAACCGCGAGAATCAATAAACCAATGCTTACAGTTAATCTTGCCATAACATTGTTTAATTTAAATTTAATAATATTACTCTTAGTTTTATCAGCAAACTCCTTACTAGACTAAAAAAGGTAAAATTATACTGTACATCGCTTATACTTTTATTGCGGAATAACTTCACTTTTGTTATGCAGAAACTTAGAACACGTTTATTACAAACTTGATTCTTGACCTCTTGTAAATAAATAGACTATTCGAAAAATATTTTCAACATAATGTTACTTACAACTTCACTATAATTCCTATTAGCGTAACCTTATCCTTTCTGTCTGGTCATACCAGTTATGTTGTTCATTAAAACATTAAATTTTTAATGCGTAAATAGAAAAATTTTGTCGATTACGATCGATAATTTACTGTTAAATAAAAATATGAACCGAAAAAAATTATACAAATATAGTTATCCGTAAATTTCATTTCTGTAATTGTAATGATTACAAATTAATGTGTATACGGTTAAAAATAACTATTTTAGCTCAACCGAGAAATTTTATTTTAGAAAAAATACTTATAGAATAATATAATAGGTCTTTTTATACTTTTTTACCTTTATTTAGTTATGTATAATTGCATAAAATGTAGATATATTTAGTAATATATGTTATATTGTTGATTTTTTCACAAAACATCCTAATATCATTATTAACAAATATTCAGTATGAAGATATTAGTCTATAAACTTATCATCGTTATAAACATAGGTTTTAAATTACAAAAAAGCTGCAAAGCTTCCTTGGAACACTTTGCAGCCTTCTGTCTTTTTGTTTTCTTTAACAAAATAATGGTTAGTGTATTTTCATTTTTTGGGATACTTATACCCATGTTTAAGTCTTTACATTGAAGACAGCGGATAACAAGCTTATATTACTGTATATTTTTCACGGTACTGCCTAGGAGTCATACTAGTGATTTTTTTGAAAACTCTTATAAAATAACTTTGGTCATTAAAGTTAAGCCACGCACAGATATCTGATAACGAATAAGTAGTGAGTGTTAATAATTTTTTTGCTTCTTCCACTCTTTCCCTTTGAATATATTCGCTTAAAGTAATTCCCATTTCTTTTTTAAATAGTTTAGACAGATAAGTAGGCGTAATTTCTAAATGATTAGCAAGTTCATTCAGAGATATTCCATCGTAAACATTTTTATTAATATGTTTTATACATGTAGTAACCGCGTAAGAATACTTTTTTGCATTGTATTCTTTCACACGATCTGCAAAGGTACGTAAAGCGTCCCCTGATAATCGCTTTACAGATTCTACATTATCTAATTGTTCTAGGGTTTGTATATATAAAATACTATGGGCAAAAGCAATATCTGGTGGCAGGTTTCCTTCTATTGCATATCGAGTGGCTAAGGTAATCGCAATAATTCCAAGGTTTTTTTGATTCCTGAGCGGATCCTCTATTAGCATAAGTTCAACATCTTCTTGCGAAACCGCATACATATACTGTATTAACTTTTTTTTATTTCCTTCTTTAATAGTCGAAAAGAAATCATTTACTAATGCCATATTGTGCGTTTTAGGTTTGTTTTGTCGGCGTTTTAAAATATATAAATCCGGTTTCACAATTTTATTAGGAACTTCCTCTAGTACTTTATTTTTTTCCAAGACAATATCTACATCTAACTTTTCATTGAAAATCATGTAATGTAATAAAATTCCCATATCAATTAATGTAGTTTTTTTAATCTCAGATAAACACTGATAATAGGCAAGTCTTTCTTGAATGTTATCATTTGATTTAAATTCTTTCTGAAATTTTATGATCATATCATCTGAATCTTTTGAATGTATAGTAGGACCGATTATAATAGTCCCTTTAATATCATCATGATTTTCTATATGAATTAGAACAAAATTTTCAAGATAGTTGTTACTTCGGAAAAGTGGCAAGTTAAAGGGATCGTTTTCTTGATAAATATCAGTAAGATGTTCTTCTTTTGAAGAATAAAAAGGACTACAAACATTATCAGATGTAGAATGATATAAAATTTTTCTGTCTGCAGATAAAATATGTACAGGGGCATTAAATGCTTTATGTGCAAGATCACACAAGTGTTGTATATCGATAGAAGTATTCATTACATTCTCCTTTATAGATCCATAAAATATATTCTGTTATATATAATTCACGACAAATAATACTATAAAATATCAAATTAGTACAATTCACAACAAAATATTACTATATCTTTTTTATAAAAATCATATATTATTTAATTGTAGTTAGCATCTAAATATCAGAGTAGATAAGATAAGTAAAGGAAATAAGCTAAGTTCTTTTCTTAATTCTACAAAATATAATTATTGAACTTGAGAAAATAGTGAAGTACTACAAAATACAGTGGTAGTCAATGCGAGGACCACGCTGGAAAAAGATTTAAAATAAAGCGAAAGTAACAGGAGATACTGTACCACCGCAAGAAATAACAGTCAAAGTTCCAATTCAATCCTTTCTACAAATTGAATTCAAGAAATAAATACTGCTAATTTACATGTGAAACTGAAAAACTATTTTGCTCCAAATTTTAGAAAAAGATAATAAAGAAGTTGTGAAATTGGAAACAGATGAAAGCGATACGGCTATTTTTGAAGCACTATGCTTTGAAAAATACAAGGTAGAGGAAATTCAAGGATTCAATTAAACATTTAATTGAGAGAAAGGTCTTTTCATCAACTAAAAATAAAAAACGAATGGAATATTCAAAAAATGACACTATATTACTGGTCGTAACATTAGTTTTACTTTCCACAAAAGAGGAAAAAATATATAGACTTTACAAATACTAAAAATAGCAAACTAGCTAGTTTTATTACCGCATCACATAAAGTGAAACTTTAATCAGTGGGGGTTTTGTTCATCCCCCACTGATTATTAGCCCATACCAATCGGGCTTTTACGGGCAGCCCGCCCCCCACCTAACTTCTTTGCTTCCGCTGAATTTTGAGGTGGAGGTCTTACTGCCGGGCAAATAGCGAGATAAACTTATTATTAATTTCCAAATACAATAGTTGTTAATCAACCAAAAACTTCAATAACCAAGGTGCACAGTAAATTGACATCAAAACAATTCTTACTACAATATCAGGTTTTGCTTATTCTATAAAAAAAGAAATATCACTTAAAAACTATTCCTTTATATCGATTTAGACATAAAACATTTTATTATATCGGCTTAAGTATTATGGAATTAAAATTGCAAATAACACCAAAACTCTTTAAAGGGTTCATACATCGCTCGTATCGAATTTATCACCTTTCGATACCTACGTCATTAACATAACTAAAAAACATCATTACAAAGGAATCTGAGAGGTTTTTTCAATTCCGAAATTTATTTTTTTGTAAATTAAAGGAAAAATAATCCGTATATATACGGATTATTTTCTTAGTGTAGTCTGTATTGACCTGTTAACTGTTTTTCAGCCATTCGAACTAAGCGTTTTGTAATCTCTCCACCGATCCGAACCATTTGCAGATGATGTGATGTATCAGGTCCCAGTGTGACTCCTAGTTCAAAAGCAATTTCATACTTCATTTGCTCAATAGTACTTGTAGTAGCAGAAATAAGAATTTCATTTGTATCACTTTCGTATCTTTGAATATTTATAAATAACATGTGCCTAATTATGCTATTTATGCATGATCAACCTAATTTATTCCAGTATTTTTATAGGAACCCTTTCCCTCCCCTTATTCCACCAATTAAATTTGAAACACAAATGTACATTGCATTTCAATATAACAATAAAAGCTACAAAAGCAACGAATTTACTACTTTAAAGTTAAGTGTTTAACCTTGAAGTACTTAAATTCTTTTTTCCAGATAAAGCATACATTATATCTTGATGTTTTATTGTCCTCTTATAATTATGTGGTATCGGGAATTTTTTTCGGTATTCTTTCATTATAATTAAAGTTTGAAGTTCTATGCTCAATACTTTTGCGAGGATATGATAGTTATATCCATTGTTTAACAGAGAAATTATGTCATAAAACATAGTTTTTCCACCCACTAATTTTACTAATTTATTCTTTAACTCATCCCCCTTTTCTTTAGCTTTATCAATTTCTAACAACATAGATTTTTTATTTGTCTGCTTAATGTATTGAGTATACAACTCTGGGAATTCTTTTTGTACTTCTTTGTTTAATACTGGTCTATATTTAATCATATAAGTAACTTGTAACAAAGAGCGTTTTAACAAACTATCTTCAATGAGATACGCTACTTTATTAAATAAATGTACATATTCCTCAATATTGGAATAACTATTAAAATGAGCTAATACTCTACTTTTTATACTAAAAGCCTTGCCTACATAAATAATATTGTCATTATAGTCTTTAATGAAATAAATACCACTGTCAGATTTTTTCAATTTATTATCCAATTCTTCTATACTCATAAAATGCAATTCACTCATACTTCTCTCTCCTTAGCAGTGTTAAATCGTAAAAAACAAGCAAGGTTTCTAAAAAAGTACTTAGCTGCCCTAGCATCTCTTATTTTATCTCTTGCTAAATGTCAAAAAACTGTTTCCTATGTTACTCAACTATCAATATGATTATTAATAAAATTTTCGATCGTTATTATCTCGCAATTTTATCATGTAATTTCGAGATCGTTTCCTCATTTAAATTACTGTATTTTATCGAATAAAGGAAATATACTACTACCCCAATAGTAATCCAAATACTAAAGTACACCCATGTCCTTAACGGTAAATTTAGCATTAAAAACACACAGCATACAATTGCAACGCATGGTAATACAGGTACAAAAGGTACCATAAATCCACGTTTTAAATTTGGGTGTGATTTACGAAGGATAATAACTGATAGACAAACTAACGCAAATGTCACCAAACTACCGATATTAACTAAATTAACTAATTCTTTCAAATCAATAAACCCAGCTATTATAGAGCTCCCTATTCCTGCTAATCCAGTTATAAAAGTGGGTGCTCCAGTTTTCTTATTAACTTTCGCAAATGATTTCGGTAACAATCCATCACGACTCATTGCAAAGAATACTCGTGTTGCCGCATACATATTGGAAAAAATAACAGCCATAAGGCCAATTACAGCACCTGCAGCAATTGCACCAGCGACTTTTCCTTGTCCTACAACTTCCATTACATAAGCCATTGCCTCAGGAACATTTAATTCTTTATAGGAAACCATTCCTGTCATAACAAGGCATACCATAACATAAATAATTGTACATATGATTAATGATGCAATAATACCGATGGGAAGATTACGTTTCGGATCTTTTACTTCTTCTGCTGAAGTTGCTAATATATCAAAACCCGTAAAAGCGAATAAAATAGCTGCTCCACCCGTAAAAACTCCACTTAAACCGTATGGTGCAATTGGTATCCAGTTCATTGGTTTTACATAGAATATACCAACCGTAATAAACAACAAAATCATTCCAATTTTAATCAATACCATTATATTATTGATTCGTTTACTTTCTCTCGTACCACGAGATAACATCCATGCCAATATCAATGTAATAATTACTGCTGGTAGATTCACAATACCACCATGCGAAGGAATCGTTACTAGAGCTTTAGGTATCTCTAATCCAAATCCCTTTATTAAATTGTGGAAATAGCCTGTCCATCCAGCAGCGACAGCTGCTGTTGCCACGATATATATTAACAGCAATGACCAACCTACTAGATGAGCAACAAACTCACCAATTGTTGCATATGAGTACGTATATACACTACCAGACGCCGGGAGTGTAGAAGCAATTTCAGCGTAACATAATGCTATAAATCCACATATAATTGCTGCAAGTATAAATGAAAAAACAACTGCTGGACCAGCATTTCTTGCTGCTACTAATCCAGTTAACACAAGAACACCCGTTCCAACTATCGAGCCTACCCCTAACATAATTAAATCAAATGCTCCTAATGTTTTCGTTAAAGTCTTGCTTTGATTATGCTCTAACAATTGTGTAACGGATTTCTTTTTTAGTAAATTACTCATATTTTCTGTATCCCCTTTAAAATAAGGTTGGTTCTTCTCGTTAGTGTTGTATATAAATTTACTTAGTTATTAACTAGCCTCATAATATTTCTTTTACATTAAATAGATTTGAAATATTATATAAATTCGCTTCTCACTTACTAGTTAAACTAGACATTTCCATAGATTTTTGCGTACAACGTTTCATAGCTGAAATGATAGCTGTTCTTAAACCTTTTTCTTCTAGCGTTACTACAGCTTCTATCGTCGTTCCACTTGGAGAACAAACCATATCCTTCAATTCACCTGGATGTATTCCTGTTTCCAATACCATTTTTGCAGAACCTAATACAGCCTGAGCCGCAAATTTATAAGCTTGTTTTCTCGGCATACCGCCAAGTACAGCAGCATCTGCCATGGCTTCTATAAACATATACACATATGCTGGAGAAGAACCACTAATAGATGTAACAACATCCATTAGTTTTTCATTTATGACCTCCGTCTGGCCGAAAATATTAAATATGTTCAGTACCTCTTTTATATCTTTTTCTGTAACCATTTCATTAAAACATAACGCAGACATTCCTTCTCCAACAAGTGCCGGTGTATTAGGCATTACTCTAACAACCTTTAACTTTCTACCAAATTCATTCTCAGTGCTCTTAATACTTTTTCCTGCAGCAATAGTTACAACGATTACATCATTTTTTATTTGATCTTTTATTTGGTTAATTACCGATGAGTATAAATCTGGTTTGATTGATAAAATTAAAATGTCAGCACTGTTAGCGACTTCATTGTTGTTAGTAGTTATAGTTATGCCATATTCATTACTAGCATTTTTTAAATTAATGACGTTTAAATCTGAACAAATTATTTGATCTGGAGAAACTATATTTTTTTTTATCATCCCACCTATCATAGCAATACCCATGTTTCCACATCCGATGAATCCTATTTGTTTATTCATAATAATTTGCTCTTGCTCCTTCTACTCTAAATTTTATTGATTTTGAAATTATTATTCTAAATAAGGGCTATTACAATTACTTGGTTTATCAATAGAATTTCAAAATTCTCCTTCCTATATAGAGCTTACATATACCTCTAATAACTTCTTTGCTTTCGCTGAATTTTGAGGTGGGGGTCTTACTGCCCGGCAAATAGCGGGATAAAATCATTTCTTTAATCTATAATAAGAAGGACATAAAAAAACAAAAAGTTACAAAAATTTTTAAATTAAAATTTTTGTAACTTTTTGTTTTGATGCAAATATAATTTCAATTAAGGTATCTCACCGTTTTAAACTTGACGCTCCATAATCTTGTATAGTTACATTTATATGATATTTAATCGGTACCTTACTAAATGTTTGATCCCAATTTTTTTTGACTTTCTCCCATGTTCTCGGGTGTTTAATTCTTAATTGGTTGCCAAAACCCGCAATATCGACTTGGTATTCTTTTTGTATTTTTTTTGTAACATGATGTACTAAGTGCTTTACTTCTTTTTCAATAGCTTTTTCTTCCCTTTTTAAAAATTCATTTTCAAAATCTTTTCCTGATTGTATCCAATTTTCAGACAAACGCCCTTCTGATTCAATGTTTACATCAAAGGAAATATTATTTCCGTTAACATGTGGTATGATTTTGCTTTTTATTGACTTTATTTCGTATATAATGAGTTTCTTTGATTCTTTATCAAAAGTTTTTAACACACCACCATTCCTTTTTCCGTTTATCCATACTACTCCTTCCAATTCCTGTTCATTTAAAAAGCCCATCAACTTTTTTGTCTTTCCTTTAATTACAGCAGCTCCAGCAAATTTTGTTTCTCCTTTTATCGAGATTACATTTTGCAAAAGAAAACTGGACCCTGACCGCATCTTTCCTTCCAATTTAGCGAGCGATACAGGAGGTACAATCCTTGTTGTTCTATTTCTATTATCTGCAATTCCAGACAAACGAAATGCTGGGATTTCTCCTTTTTTGTTTGATTCCAGTACCTCCTTCGCTAGACCCTTGCTAATTAAGAGCATACAGCTAAGCCGAACTTCATTGTCACGGAGATACTGTTCAAGTAATTGTTCTAAACTGTATGTACGTACAAGACTATCACTAATAACAATGTTTTTTAAATGTGGGCTGAACATTGTGCTCTCTCTTTTCAATGAAAACTCACGAACAATTTGATGAATGGAATCACCGGTCTCAGAAACATTTATATAACGTTTTTGTTGTCCATTTCCTTTACTTTGTGCTTGCGAACTAACAATTTGATAAGTAGCTGTTATAATATTTCTTTTAGGATAACCTCCTTCCTCATCCTCTTTCTCAATTGTTGAATCCTTCCCTTTATCTAGTGCTATACCTGCAGTTAAACTCAACTCTTCTACTTCTTTACTGCTCCAACACCCTGTTAAAAATAGAAGCAAAAGCGTCCATAACAAAGCCAAATAGAACCGCATATAATTAAATTTATGTTTCACACTACTCCTCCTTTTAATCGCGTAATAATAAAAAGAAGCAGTGGCAGTAAACCAAATAAAAATAAAGCAGCATTACCGAGCATATCCCCCAATTTAAGCAAGTCATTTATATTTTTCGAAGTCATAGCAATGATGTAAATGATTGGAATTAAAGCAAAAATAAACGGATGAATACTCTTTTTAAAGAGTTGGGCTAATCCTAATGCAGCTGCATAGTAACTAATCGTATAGGTAGCAAATATTTGCATAATCCATATTACAAGCAGTAAAGATTCAAAACGTTCAAATATCAAACCAGAAATTTCAAAACTGCGCATAAGGTCAATTGTCGGCCATGTTCTTGTTACAACCCCATCAATTGATAATGCACCAATGACCATTACAACAGTTATTACATAAAAGATTAACGGAATAGAAATTCCAACTAAAATAGCTTTTACTGCTTTCTTTCGTTGTTCCATAAATACCAAAAGAATTAACATAATTTCAGGACCTGTATATGCGAGAGACGTTGTTTTTATCCCATCTAACACTGGTTTAATTCCCAAACCTAATACGGGACGGAGATTATCTATCTCGAATATTCCGATACTCATAAAGGAAATGATTAAAAAAATAAAAACAGTAATAGGAAATATTATTTCAAACATCCGTGCAATTGAATTAATACCACCCATAATCAAATAGAGACCTATCCACATAAAAGGCATAACAATAGCCCATGTGGGGGTTCCTTCGAGCAAAAAAAAGCTTATTACTTCTGCCATTGAACGAATTTGAAATGCTGAAGTTGTAAGAAAATACCCTATAATAAGAAAACTAAGCAATCTGCCTATCCATTTCCCTACAATATCTTGACTGTATTGGTAAAATGTTTTTTCTGGAAACTGCTGACTTAATTTGACCATAATTACTCCTGAAACCATTGCGAGTATCCCACCTAATATCACACTTAACCATACATCTGGTGTTTTCACTTTTTCCACAGATGCTCTGGGCAAAGTAAGAATTCCTGTCCCAAGTATGTAATTTACAATAATAACAACTGCTTGTGAAGTTGTTATTCGGTCTTTAGGTATAGTAATCATTGAAGGCCACTTCCTTTCGTCATCAGCTACCTTTTGCGGATAGTTTTTTTGGTATGCATTATTTTCGGTCGACGTCTCATTATTTTTAATGGCATGCGAACCATAAAATCTTTCCAGTCACTGAATCGATATGGAACAGCAGGGCTGGTATAAGGAACGCCAAAACTTTTCAGTTTCACTAAATGACTGCAAAGTAAAAGAAAGAAGAGAATAACTCCATACAAGCCAAATATCGCAGCACAAAACATAGCTACAAAACGAAGAATGCGTAACGTAATTCCCACACTATATTGCGGAATAGTAAAAGAAGAAATAGCTGTTACCGCAACAACAATAACCATTATTGGACTAACAATTCCTGCTTCTACGGCAGCCTGACCAATTATTAAACCGCCCACAATTCCCATTGCCGGTCCAATCGGTTTAGGCAGACGTAAACCTGCTTCTCGTAAAACTTCGATAGCTATTTCCATAATTAACGCTTCTATTAAAGCGGGAAAAGGAACTCCTTCTCGCGATCCGATAATAGAAATAGCGAGCTTAGTGGGAATTAATCCTGGATGAAATGAAATGAAAGAAATATACAGTGCTGGAGCAAATAATGAAACAAAAGCTGTCATGAAGCGTAATAAGCGGAGAAGTGTACCAGGAAGCCACCTTTCATAATAATCTTCTGGTGATTGCAGCAGCATGCTAAATGTAACTGGAGCAATTAAAACAAATGGTGTTCCATCTAACAAAATAGCTACTCGACCTTCCATCAAAGCACTAATAACACGATCAGGTCGTTCTGTATTTTGAATCTGCGGAAAAGGACTGAGATAATTATCTTCAATAAGTTGCTCTATATAACCAGATTCGAGTACACTGTCTATGTCAATTTTCTGAATTCTGTTTTTTATTTCATCCACCAATTCTGTACTAGCAAGATCTTTAATAAATGCGACGACTAACTCTTTCTTTGCACGTTCTCCTACTGGTAGCTTTACTAATGATAAGCTCTCATCCGCACAGTGTCGTCGCAAAAGTGAGGTATTATCACTTAATACTTCAGTAAAACCGACCCGTGGCCCTCTGACTAATGCCTCCGATACTGGTTCTTCAATGCTTCTTTTTATTTGCTTTTGTTGCACCAAGAATAAACACATCTGCTAAACCATCAATTAAAAGAGCTGTTGAACCTATCAATACTTTGGGTATTAAATCTTTTATGTAATGGACTTCTGCTACTTCACTAATTGTAAGAACTTTATTTTTAATATATTCTTTTGAAACAGTCCCCTCCACATAAGAAGATTCATTTTTATATTCATCAGAAAAATCATCCATTAGTAATTTCATAATATGTTTGTCAATTATCTCTTTATCTGATAGACCATCAACAAAAACGATCCCAGCCTGAATATCTGTGCGTCCAATATTAAACTTCCGAAATCGAACATCAGAATTATGTCCGATTTGTTGCTTTATAAGTTCTAAGTTAGAGGCAAAATCATTTGTGAAATGAACGTTTGTATTTTGAGATGGTTTATGCTCTTGTTTCGTTTTACTTTGAATATTATTTTTTTTCACTTGTTTGTCTCTTGACTTCCACCAACTCATTCTTCCCACTCTTTCTCTGACATACGAACCCAATGAAAAAATCTTGAGATAGTATACGGAATTAAAAACAAGATAAAAGCTTGTACAAAGACTTTCCAATCTGGAAGATAAGAAGTAATTATGTTCCACATTTTTATCACCCAATTTATATACTCTGCTAGGATTGAGATTTCTAAAAAACGATATGTACTTAATAAAAAATAACGATAAGATTAAAGAGCAGAAAAGCGAGACATTATGCTTATTTAGTACCAATAATCTAATTAGTATAAAAACATTTCTGACCTAAAATACCATTTCCAATTATAATTTGTTAAATATTATCTCCTTTTCCCTTATTTATATGCCCGCATTTGAATTTCAAATAATATAAGGATCAATGATATTTCCTCTTAAAGAAAAAAAGATGCCAGAAGATAGCATCTTTTTTTCAATTCAACTTACTATGTATTTATATTTTATTGTGAAAATACTCGTTTTTTTTAATGAATATTAATGTGTAAAAAATACATATTCTTTTGTTTTAAGTTCATACACTTCTACCGAATCGATACGGAATTTTCTGATTTTAAAACCAATATGAAATAAAGGAAAATCCTCTCTTAGAAAAACTATATAAAACCAATAACATGAAAACAATTATCAATCTATCAATTGAAAATAATACTTAGCAAGAGTTTATTATCTTAACTCCAAGTGTATTCGTTTTGCTTCAAAATAAAGAACTTGAATAAATTTTTTCGTATCAATACGAGCAGGTAATGTTGGTTCATTATTCAATTCTGTCATCTTTCTCCTTACGGTAGTAAAATCAAAAAATCTAGAAGCATAATTTTCGAACTTCGGGTTTAAAAAATCAGTAAGTCCAAGGGATGCTAAATGGTTTAATGATTGATAAATTGCTCTCCGAATCCGTTGTTTGGAAGCTTCTATGAACCTTTTTAATTCGGCATCTTCAGCTGAATCCCCAAGTTTTTTTTGAGCTAAATTCATAAAAATCTCTTTTAGTGAGGGAAAGCCTTGTTCCAACGTGTTATCTTGTTCATATTTATATAAATAATCTAGCATATCCATTAAATCTTTACTTCCACTTTCACTGGCTATTCCTAATTCAGACAAAAGAAAATGAATGGAATTTTGAAAATGATTGAAAGTATTTAAATGTTTTTCATTACGGTATTTTTCTTGCACAATTGAATTACTATCCAATTTTAGTACCATATTAAGCGATTCTTGAATGTTTTTTATTGATTTTTCCAAACGAATTCGTTCAATGACTTTCCGAACAACTGTTAATACTTCAATCCGGTTAATTGGCTTAATAATATAGTATTCAACACCAAGCGAATAAGCTTCAGCAATTAATTCTTTTGATTCTACTTGAGAGACCATGATGATTTTCCCTTTAAACGAAGGCTTTATTTGACGAATTGTTTTTATTCCATCTTGATTCGGCATTAACAAATCGATAAATAAAATGTCTATATTTTTAAGGATTACCATTTGTTGCTCTAAAGATAAACCATCCTCAGCTTCTCCTATAACCTCCCCAAGATCTTCATCCTCGATAATTTGAGCCAACATTGAGCGAACCGCTTTTTCATCATCTACTATATAAAAATACATAGAATCACCCTTTCGAAATTATATGATCAATCCCTAATCTAATTATAAAAATTGATCCTTTTCCTTCGGTTCTGTCCTCAAACGTAACATCACCTTCAAGTTGTGCGACCATTTCTTTAACATACGATAATCCGATACCTGTCGATGGGTTGCCTAAATCATCATATTTAGAAGTAAACCCAGGCTCAAAAATTGAATCTTTATATTTTGAAGAAATACCAGGACCATTATCGCCTATTTGAAATTCAACAAAATGGTGGTCTTTATTAATGTCAATTGTGATGGTTCCCATACCTTGGATAGCTTCTACAGCGTTTGTAACGATATTATTTATAATAGATAAGATTGTGTAAATATGATAATGAGGATGCACACCATCAATTTTATACACAAATTGGATGTCTTTCTCTAGCAACCGTGCATATTTCGTATTTGCCCGTATAATGATATTTACTAGTTCATGCACAGACATATAATCTGTAAAACTTTCATCAGAAATTAATTTTGAAAGTCCCGCAAAAATACGTTGGTTATCCTTTTTAACGTCATGGACCTCACCAGCAATTTGTAATGCCTGTTGCCTTAAATCCTCAAACTGAAAATCCATCTGTTTGTGCTCAAAGGAGTCTAAGGTTTGATATAAATCATAGGATTTTTTTGTTATATTCTCAGCATCTTGTAATGTTTTCTTTAAATGAACAGCATCTTCATATAAATTAGAGATGAGCATGAGCATGTGTTCATTTTGCTTCTTTATATGTCTCTCCCTTGATTGCGCTTCATACAATTTCATCATATTGAAAAAGCTTAGAACTATAAAACTATGGGAACATGCAATAACAATGATCTCATTTATTGCCTCGGATGTGATCGATGTTTTTAATACGAAATATTGAATCATTAATTCCACACAGTCTGACAGTATTTCAATCATGCAACCAATAAAACCAATCATTAGTGGTTGATGATAAAAACGTTTGATTTTTGCTAAATGAAAGAGATACGAATAAGTAAAATAAAAGAAAAAACTAGGATAGTGAGTATGAAAAGCGGCTAGCCAATCCACATTTCCCTTTATAATGACATCCATTGAGATACGAAATACTACCACGACTATCGCTGTTAAAAAACCCGGTAAAAATGCTGGAATTCGTCGAAACAATAACAAAAAAAAGAAAAATGTTGGTGCGCCAAAGCTCATTCTAAATGTTTCATTTAAAGGAAATGACTTTATTTCACCTACTAAGGGTACTGTAAGTATCATTAAAACGAGAATATAGATGTCTTTTTTTACTAAATTACTAAGATTCAAAATAATCACTTCTCACTTTCGCCTAACAGTCAGTATACAAACCTATTTGCATTAATACAATACTTACTCTATTTTTTTCAAAAACTGATAAATAAGATATAAACGAAAGCATTATAGATTGTGAGTATTCATTACACCCTTCTACTTTAGAAACATACTTTATAACTCAAAAATGTTCAGACACAATATAAGGTCTGAACACTTTTGGACTCGCTCTAACACCAAAATATCTGTGCTCCTTTTTAAAATATACTTAAATCCCATTCTTTTGCAATATGTTCTAACAACATAATTCCTGGTAAACTATTCCCATACTCATCAATGGCTGGTCCGTAAATACCAATACCACATCCATCTTGAAACGATAAATCCTTCCTAGATTTTGAGGGAACAAGTGTCATAATTCCGCCCGATACCCCACTCTTAGCTGGTAATCCAATGAAAGCAGCAAATTTTCCGGAAGCATTGTACATTCCACAAGTAAGCATTAAAGCTTTTGTTAACCTAGCTACTTCTTTAGGGAGCACTTGTTCTTTGCGAATAGGATGATATCCATCATGTGCTAGTATAAGCCCTATTAAGGCAATATCTTCTGTATTTATTTCAATCGAACATTGTTTTAGGTAAACCTCTAGTGTCTCCTCCACATCTGATTCTAGAAAACCATTCTCCTTTAAATAGTATGCTAATGCTCTATTACGATGAGCCGTTTCCCATTCTGATTGAAATACTATTTCATTAATAGCGGGACGCTTCTCTATCATTTTTTCAATTAATACGTATAGAGATTCTAATTTTTCTTGCACCGATGTCCCTGGCAAAAGTGAAGCTATCGTAATTGCTCCAGCATTGATCATAGGATTAAAAGGTTTTCCTGGTTTATGTATCTCTAAACGAATAATTGAATTAAAGGCATCTCCAGTTGGCTCTACGTCAACTCGTTCTAATACATAAGAAATACCGCGACTTAAACAAGCGGCTATAAAACCGATTACTTTTGATATACTTTGTAATGTGAAAGGTATCTCCCAATCTCCTGATTTTATCATTGTTCCATCTGGCTTTACTATACAAATACCTAACTGCGATACATTTATTTCCCCCAGAGCGGGAATATAACTGGCGCTTCGTCCCTTAGCTGCATACGCTCGATAATGAGCTACCCATTGATCTAAGCAAACTTTTTCTTGACCCTCAACTTGAACGCTAGAATCCTTTATCATTTAATCATATTCCCCCGTACTATTAACTTTATATAGAATGATTTTTTCTTTACTATAATCAATAATATTTGCACTAGAACCAAGAAAAATATTCAGACATATTGCAGTCTGAATATCCTTCTTATTACACACTTTTCTTTTTTGAAGTTTTCTCATAACTATCCCAACATTCAATATTTTCAAGCCCTTTAATGTTTTCTTTATAAAAAATAGGATCTTTACCAGCTTTTTTCTGGTTTATATAATCTTGTAACGCCGCAAATGCTACTTTTGAAAGTAAGGTAATAGCAATTAAATTAATAATAACCATAAAGCCCATAAATAAGTCCGCTAAATCCCATACAATTTGAATCTTTGCAACAGAACCAAATACAATCATAGCCAACACACTTATTCTGTATATCATTAACCACACTTTACTTGTATGTAAGAAGCGAATATTTGTTTCACCATAATAATAGTTGCCAATTAACGCACCAAATCCAAATAAAAAAACAAAGATAGCAAGACAACCCGATGCCCAAGGACCTATGTGTTCACTTAATGCTGCTTGTGTAAGTGCAATACCATTTAATCCCGGTTGTTTATATGCATCAGACAGCAAAATAATAAAGGCAGTGCTAGTACAAATGATCAGTGTATCCGTTAATACACCAAATGCTTGAATCAGTCCTTGTTTCACCGGATGACTTGTTGTTGCTGTTGCGGCAACGTTTGGTGCACTTCCCATACCAGCTTCATTTGAAAATAAACCACGTTTAACTCCATTCATAAGTGCTGCACCAATTGAACCGCCTGCTATTTGTTTAAAACCAAATGCGTTTTGAACAATAAGAGAAAGAACTTCCGGCATTTTTGATATGTTGGTAACTACAACAAATAATGCAACTCCAATGTATAATACCGCTAAAAATACTACCTTGTATTCAGCCATTTTTGCAATACGTTGTACACCACCAAAAATAATCGCAGCGAAAGCAATGGCCATGATTATCCCAACTGTTAGACGATCTGTACCAAATGAGTTTTGAAAAGCAATTGTAACTGTATTTGATTGTACTGAATTGAATACAAGTCCAAAAGTAATTGTGATTAAAATAGAGAATAATACTCCCATCCAACGTTTATTCAACCCTTTTTCCATATAATAGGATGGACCACCGCGGAAACCAGTTTTATCTTTTACTTTATATATCTGTGCTAATGTGCTTTCGACAAAACTAGATGCCGAGCTGATAATAGAAATAATCCACATCCAAAATACAGCTCCAGGACCACCTAATGCAATTGCAATCGCAATTCCTGTAATATTCCCTGTTCCAACGCGGGCTGCCATACCAATACAAAACGCTTGAAAAGGAGAGACTTGATCTTTAGCACCGCTTTTTCCCTCCATTAATACACGGACCATCTCTTTTAACATTCGAAACTGTACAAAATTCAATTTAAATGTAAAATAAATTCCGCAAATAACAAGCATAATAATTAACAATTTAGACCATAAAAAATCATTTGTTGATCCGACTAAATCTACAAAAAACCTTTCCATATCATCACTCCATACCAAAATTTATCTATCATAATCTATATAAAATCACCTATATTTCCTGGTATAAATACCTCTTTCATATTCAAATACAACAAGGATAAAAATTTTCTATATGAATCGGATTGGCCTGCTTAAGCAAACATCACAACATGTAACCGTAAAACTGAAATTTTGAAGTACTTAACGATTATACAAACGGATGCTCTACCCCTTTCTGCAAAACTAATATTTTTATCCACTAACATTGTTGTACTACTATGTTTGTTTCGTTTACCGGTGATTTAAATCATAATAATCAATAGTGATTAAGTGGTTTTTTGTTAATCTTCTCAAGAACATGGAAATATCTCCTTTCTCACTACTAATCTCAAAAATAGGCTAGGTAAAAAATTCGCGAAAACTCTATAAAGCGCTTTCACTATTCAACTAAGAAAATCTTGTCTTTAATTTATAATTAAAAGTACAGAATGTTACGAAAAAGTACAGATTTTTATAAAAACAAAAAATATTTTAAGTTTTTTTCATCTAAAAAACACTGAGATTTTGTGAATTTTATACAGTATCCAAACGTCGCAGATTCTGTTCTACCTAACCTTTGACAAGCCTCTATTTTCTTCATAAAAACATGCGTACTTTTTCTCTTTTAGAACTTCTTATAAAGTATTTGAAATCAAGAATCAATAGGGTATTGTAAGAATATTAAAAAAATAAAGCATTTAATTTATTTATGGTATCATACAAAAAACATTTGTTTTCTCAATTAATCCCCCTAGCTGGATTCGTCTATATTGCACATATTTACCACATGAAAGACACTAAGCAAAAAAGGATTTTATTGAAGGGATGAAACATTACAAAACTTTTATTTAGGAACTTATGACATCCTCTTTTCTAGCAATATCGAGTTATCCCAAAAAACGTATATTTACTAACATAGATTACAGGTGGTGTATTGTGAAAGAAATAGTATTCGTTCAAAATAAAAAAAGACTCCTTATGAAATTCGGATTTTTAAAAAAAGATTTAGTACTTACCATTTCACTAATACTAGCAATTGTAAGCTGCTTAATACATTCGCCAAAGATCGAATATATTAACTTTGAAGTGTTAATTAGCTTATTTAATCTAATGGTGGCCATTAAGGCCTTGGAACAGCTAAAGATATTAGACAAACTTGCCGTTGCCATTTTAAATAAATGCAATAACAGCAGGTCAATATCTATTATTCTAATTTTGTTATGCTTTATTTGCTCCATGTTTGTAACAAATGATGTCGCTCTCCTCACTTTTGTACCAATAACACTTGTCATTAGTAAAAAAACACAAATGAACATGATGGATACAATCATCCTGCAAACAATTGCGGCAAACATCGGTAGTAGCTTGATGCCTATGGGAAACCCACAAAATTTATACTTATACTCTTACTATGGAATTAAGCTCATCCCATTTTTAGGTTCAATCCTGCTTTTAGCTGTACTTGGAATTAGTTTGTTATTTATATGTACTCAAAAACTTCAAAAAACAGATTTAAAAATAGAACTACCTGTTATTACCGTGAAAAATCGAAAAAAAGCTACCGTCTGGATTTTAATACTTCTCACTATCATTGCATCTATTTTTGGTGTCATTAATTATTACATTGCGCTAATAGTTACATTAGTGGCAGCATTTACATTAGATAGAAACTTACTATTTAAGATCGATTACTTTCTTCTAATAACCTTTGTCTGTTTTTTTATTTTCATCGGAAACATTTCACATTCGGATGCACTGGAGACATTTGCTCGCGCTAATTTAAGAGGAGATACTTCAGTCTTCTTTAGTTCCATATTTTTGAGTCAATTGATTAGCAATTTTCCTACTTCAATTCTTCTATCAAACTTTACTTCTGATTGGAAAGCTTTATTACTAGGAGTAAATATTGGAGGGCTTGGAACAATTATCGCATCTTTAGCCAGTGTAATCTCCTATAAACTATTCATTCAGGCCAATGTTAAAGAGAGTAAGGCGTATTTAATTAAATTTAGCATTTACAACTTTTCATTTTTAATCATACTTACATGTATACAATACTTTATGTTTAAATTTCTAAAAATTTTTTAAAAAATTAATTCCTTTAGAAAAACCCAAATTCTCAATTTAATGCTGAGATATTTGGGTTTTAATATAGGTATGTTTAAAGAGCTACAACAAAGTTACCATCAATTTAATATTTTGAGATGTTCTCACAGCGAAAATCTTTTAGCTTTTACGTTGTTTATTAGATTTCAGTTCATTTTTGAAGTCTTCTTCACAAAATCCTTAATGTCCCTCAATTTTTTCCTGCTAATATTATCTTTAATGGTTGAATCTATTTCAATTTTTAATTTTGCAAATGCTACTCCTACACAATTATAGATACTTAATCCAAAAGCAAGATGTCTTGCAGTACCACTAAATGCCTTTTTAATATCAATGTCAGGACGATAAACGTTGAATTTATCAGGCCTTTCAAATACGTTAGAGTCACAATTTGTTGCACCAATCATACAGTAGTATCCACATAACTAGTTACATTCTCCTTTTTTCTATTGTTAATAGCTTCGTAATAAAAGCTGTTAAACATCAAAAGTGCGAAGTCTTAAATTAAACTTCGCACCTTATACAAATTTACAATCCGTGACGATACCAATACAAATGCAATACTAGATACATACTAATCACTCATTATATCTGTTGCTCTTTTAATTGGCCAATGTATAAACAAATCCTTTTACTTAGCCATTCTTCATGATTGGCTTGATTGTTTCTAGATACTTAATCCCTCTATACTCTTTCAAGCGGTAATCCATTCCGATGGAAATTACAAATGACAAAATTTATCCGTTTTTCCTACTTTCTAAATTCAGCAAGTAAAATGTTCTTAAAAACTTCCGGGTTATTAAGGTTTAAACTGTTCGAATTGATAGCGAGTGTATGTTTACCTCCAAGTGTTCCACCAGCAAAAGTGGAAAACCCTGGAACGGCACCCCTGTGTCCCCATACCGAGACACCGTTCGGAAGCTTAATTTCAAGTATTCCAAGACCATATCCGGTTCCCTCTCTATTTGTAGGAACTGTAGTAAGCATTTGTTTTAACTGCTGTTCCTTCAGTAATTTGCCACCTAGTAAGCAAGAGAAGAATTTGTTTAAGTCGTCAGCAGTAGAAATCATATCTCCATCCGAGCTACCTGGGTTAATATAAGTAACATCTTTTAGCTCACTCGCTCCGTTTATTTGCAAGTAGCCACGGGCATGCTTGGTGCCTGGAATCACGCTTGAATTGCCAGGTAGGAATGTATTTGACAAATCAAGCGGTTCAATAATTCGGTTTTCAACCTCTTCGGCATAACTGTTGCCGGTTACTTTTTCAATAAGGATCCCCAGTAATACGTATCCTGTGTTTGAATAAGACCAACCCTTTCCTGGGGCAAAGTCCGGGGGAAGTGAAATCCCCATCTTTACGAATTCTTCAGCCGTATACGATTTTTTTGTATCCATAATATCAAAGTCTTTTGAATTTACATAGTCAGCAATACCACTTGTATGATTCAATATTTGACGGATCGTAATCTGGTTACCATCATATCCGTTTCCTTGAATAACGCCAGGTAACCATTTTTCAATGGAGTCGTCTAGATTCAAACGGTTCTCTCCAGATAATTGAAGTAGAACTGTTGCAATGAACGTTTTCGTCACACTGCCAATGCGAAAGCGGAAATCTGCTTTCATTGGTTTCTTAGTTTTCAGATCCGCTACCCCAGCTGTATAACTCCAAGTTTTACCCCCCTTAGAAATTTTAGCGAGTATTCCCGGGTATCCAAGTTGCAGTTCATCTCGCATTGCTTTCTTAACGGAAGTACGATCGCTTTGCGTACTTGTTTGTAACGAACTAGATACATTTTGCGTAGGTTCTGCTTTTACAACTGATGTTGGTGTTATGTATAACAGGGAACTTCCACCTATTAAAAGTGCTAGACTTGCACATGTAATTTTACTGCGTGTTTTCATAAAGAATTCCTCTCTTCTATTAAAATTGTATAGATAGTTGATAGAAGTGTCATATACGAACCACACAGCTATCCATTCTCCAAATGATGAAAAGGCAACAATGCATTTGCAATCATTGTACTCATTATTTTCACAAAACACTCTTGTTACTGATTGTTTGTTTTATATGTAGGCCGTAATTGTTCCCCCCCTTCACGCTTCCTTATATTTTTATCCTACACAATGAAAATCTCTTTTTTCTTACCTATTCCTTACAAATTCCTTACATACAAAATCACTTCTACAATAGGATTGAAGTAGCATCTGTGCCCGAAAGCGCAAAAAACACCGATGCTTTTCGCTTCAGTGTTTTTGCGCTTTACATATTGAAGATTCGTTTTACTCTTAACAGGTTAAACTGCTAATTTTTTCTAATGCGATTATTCTTCTTGCTATATAGAACAAATTTCATTGTGTTATATGAAACACTATGAAATTTGTCATTAAGGCACATGATTCTAAATTTATTGATGTACTTGAGATGGACTCACTTTTTGAATTTGAACAAGTATATCAAATGCTTTACCTAATGATATATCAACAGTTTTTGGTATATCAGGCCCTTCGGTAGTTATTCCAGCGAAAATTGGATGTTGTTCGTTTAACCAAGTTTTTGTCACGCCATTCGCCTTACGTAAATCAATAAAAAATTGATCTTTTTTGACCTGTCCAAAAATGTAGTTATAACTGTTTGGATCATCCGATTTTAATGTTCCATAGGGGCCAAATTCACCATCGCTATTCTTGACATTATATTGTCCTTCATAAACTGACGTTCCAATAGATACGTACCGTTTTCCGTAATATTCTGCTAAATGCTGCCCTGCTACTTTAGGGTATATAAAAGAAAGCATATTTGTTTTCGAAACGTGTCCATTATGTCCCCATACAATGGTTTTTCCTAAATGTTCTTCAGTCCACTTCGCATTTTCATACATTGCAATATCATGTTTCAAATAAAAATCCGCTGGTTTATCAGGAGGTGTCGCTAACATTGTAGTAAACTGTTCAATAATACGAGCATTTTGCTTTATCCATGCAAACTCTTTAGATTTCCCATTTAAATAGCTTTTATTTTCCTCTAATAAAGCACTAATTTGTTTAGCATCTAAAACATACTTTTCTTTTTCTTCTTTCGTAAGGCTTTCAAAAGTATTCATATCCTTTGTTACAGGAATAAGCCCTTTTATCTTCTCTTCTACTCTAGGCAACAGTTTTGAGTTGTTTGCTTTAATATATTCTATTATATTATTATAAACATTTTCGTTTACTGATTGAATGTCCATCCCGATGACACGTACTTTCGATTTATGTTTTGGATTAGCATTATATTGCCGAATCCAATCAAGTAAATCTAGCATTTCTTTCGTCTTAAATACAGGTGTTAGATGTTGGCTTGGGTTTCCCTTACCAGTAAGAACATATCGATCAAGTTCCAAGGCCCTGTCCCATCCCTCTTCTAAAACTAGATTGGTAAAGCCCTTTTCAGATACTAAATACTTAACAATGCGGTGTTTCATTGTAAAAACTTCATGAGCCCCATGCGTAGCTTCACCTAAACCTACAATTGAAGCTGAACCTACCATATTCTTAAGTGGTTTCAAATCATTAAGAGATGCAGTTGGATTAGTTGTTTTTAAAGGCTTTGCATGTGCTTCTAACCATTTCGCTATTTGATTTGTATTGTAGGGAGCTGTAACAGAAACCTCTGTTTTCGAATCTGCATAAGTATTTCCTACAAAATGAGTCATTGTTATAGCAGAAGCAACAATTGCAATAATTATTTTCTTTTTCATAAAAAACCTCCTGAAATATTTACTTATAGCTTTTTGACATACTCTGCCAATTTCCGTTTAAAACATTCATTTTCTTATTACTGTTAAGATACATTTATTCTAGTTCCTAAAACTCACTTATTTCTTAATAGGTTCTTAAGAAATTCTTAATTCACTTATACGAATATAAAACTAAATAAGCTTCAATTCATTGTATTGTAAATTCCTCATTGCATAACATTATAATGTACAGATATTCGTTATAGATGATGTTATCTAAAGTATTCAATTTCAGTATGTATTATTAACGTAGTTAATATATGGTTAATATGAAGTTCCAAATTTTGATTGTTTGTAGTCTCTTTATCATAGAGTTAATTTAGGGGTTATTTTTTGTTCACTTCATTTTTTCGGCACTCTGCATCTAGACGGTATACCCATTGGCCACAGTTAGACTATTTCAAATCAAAAAAATAGATTACCTGCACACTAAAGAGTATAGCGCACAGGTAATCTAGTTGTTTTTGAGATTAATAAAAAACTAATTTATCTTTTGAATTCTTCCATCAATAATAGACTGAATTGGTTCTTTTGATTTTTTTATATAATCTACTAATGCTTCAAAATCAGTTGGTCCTGTTTCAGCATCTTTACCGTTTTTAAAGGATACAAATCCATCTCCACCTGAAGCTAGAAATGCGTTCGCAACGACGCTGTAAGTTTTAGAAGGAATAATTTCTTCTCCATTTGTTAAGCGAATACTTGTTACTTTTTCTCCATTAGGCTTGTTCGCATCCCAAGTGTATTGGATCCCTGAAATTTGAAGCATTCTTGTTATGTCTTTTTGCCATTGTTGATTTAAAATATCACGAATGTCTTGACCTGTTAAATTTACTTTTATTAATTGATTTCCGAATGGTTGAATACCATATATCTCTCCCCATGTAATATCACCAGCATCTAAGTCATTACGAATACCACCAGGATTCATAAGTGCAATTTGGGATTGCATTGTTGCACGCTGAGCATCAGCAACTAAATTTCCGAGAGTAGATTCACCAGCCGTATTGAGTTTACGATCTAGTGGAGCAATAGACTTACCTACAATTTCATTAACAAGAGGTGCGATTTTTGCTTGATATTTCTCCATCTTCTTCTTGATTTTTTTATCAGGCTCCATGCCTTCATGGTAAGTTGTAACAATTTCTGCTTTTTTCTCAACAATATCTTGTGTTTTACGATCAATCTTTACATCAACATCAGCAAAAGCCATACCATATGAATTTGCTTGTACGACAAGTTTATTATTAACAGTTCCATTTACATAGGTGTGGCTATGGCCACCAAAAATAACATCGACTTCTGGATCAGTCTCATTTGCTAATCGGACGATATCACCATTTGTGACGCCGTTCCCATCTGTTATACCTCCGTTATGTGCAAGAACAACGATAGATTTAACGCCTAGTTTTTTTAATTGCTTTACGGATTTGTTAATAGCTTCAACTTCATCTGTAATTTCTACATTCTTTAGCATAGTAGGCATAACAAGGTTAGGAACATCCGTTGTTACGACTCCGATAAAGCCAACAGGAACTCCTTGTACCTTTTTTATAGTGAATGGTGGTAAAAATAAACGACCGGTGGATTTATTATAGAAATTTGCAGCAACATATGGGAATTTTGCTCCTTTAAAATTACCTGTTTTCTCATGGTATCCACCATAAATAAGGCGGTTCATTTCTTCAACACCTTCATCAAATTCATGATTTCCTATCGTTCCAACATTGAATTTCAAATCATTTAGAAATTCAATCGTAGGTTCGTCTTGTAATAATGCTGAAACAGGAGTACTTGCTCCAACAACATCGCCAGCATGTACCTTTAATGTATTCGGATTTTGTTTTTCACGATCACGTAAATAAGCCCCTAAGTACTCAATTCCCCCTGCATCTTTATTGTTAATTTTTTTTACAGTGTCTAGTTGCCCATGAAAATCGTTAATACCGAGCATTTGTACATCTATGTAGCGGTTTTGTTCTGTACTTGCTTGGATTGAAGGCGCAGCAAATACACTAGTAAAAGTAACTGTACTTAATGCTAAAGCAACTGGAATGATTTTTTTCAACATAAAATTTCTCTCCCCTAATTAAAATCTGACATAATACGATGTTATTTTAATATATTAAGAGAATTATTTCCACAAAAATTCTACCAATTATAAAAATTAATAAGATTTTATTGTTTTCTGACAAGATATTTCTTCCTCAGAAAAATGTATATTTCTTTGTTTTGAGGATTATTCAAAATATTATCTTGATAGTAATATAACAATACTTCTAAGAAATCTAAAAAACTCTAATCAATATATTTTAGCTGTTAAGAAGAGTATTCAATCCAAAATTAATGGAGATTTATCAACCTAACACCTCAATATCACCATTTAAAAAGATGCTCCTGGATTTATCCAAGAGCATCTTTTATAAAGCTTTATTTTTTACTTGTTTATAATTTATCAATTAACAATTATATATTTGTAATCAGTCATTTAAAAATAATAGGAGTGCTTCATTAAATTCTTTAGCATGCGTTGCATGTAGCCCATGTGGACCACCCTTTATTAAGGCCACTTTAGAATTAGGAATTGCTTCATGTGTTAATTTCCCACTATATTCATATGGTACAGTTGCATCAGAATCACCGTGAATAATAAGAGTAGGTATATTAAACTTCTCCAAGTCTTTTCTAAAATCTGTCTTACTAAAGGCGGTAATACAATCAAGTGTTCCTTTAGGTGATGCACTGGCTGCAATATCCCAATTATATAAACGGAATGGCTCACTAACTAAATCTGTTCGATTACCAGCCGCGAAAAATCCCTTAGTAAATTCATCAAGAAATGCAAGGCGGTCATTTATCACACCACTTTTGAATGCTTCAATTGTTGCATCATCTAATGCCCCTTCAGGATGATTCTGTGATTTGTATAAATATGGAGGTACTGCTCCAGCAAAAACAGCCTTTTCAATACGATCTGTTCCATACGTACTAATATACCGGGATACTTCGCCTCCACCCATAGAAAAACCAACAAGTGTGACATTTTGAAGCTCTAAATGTTCTAATAGTTGATGTACATCAGAAGTAAAGGTATCATATTCATACCCTTCCCACGGCTGAGATGATTGTCCAAATCCTCGACGATCATATGTTATAACTCTGTATCCAGCCTCAACAAGAGCGGGAACTTGGTATTCCCAAGATCGACCACTTAACGGCCAACCATGAATGAGTACAACTGGTTTTCCTGTGCCATGATCCTCATAATATATCTCAATTGGTGCTTGATTTTCGGTTCCCACAGTAATTTTAGCCATGCTTCTACCTCCAAAAAGTATTCTAATATGTATCCTTTTCTTCAATAATCCGGATGAATCTCATAACCTATTCATGCACGTTTATGTTGTGAACTCTAAGTATGAAACTCTATTGTTCCAATGCATTCATTTTCTCCTTTTGGAACAATCCCCCCCTCTAATACCTTTTTCATCATAAAATAATTACTGAACATTACTCCTATTCAATTGTAATAACAAAAATAGGTGACTATCAATATTGTTCTATCTATAGGATGTATAGGTAAAACCAATCTATTTTATAGTGAAAACAACTATAGTTACGACCTATACGAATTATAGATAATTTAGAATTGATTAACGAATCAGTTTTCAAATACTATAAATTTGTATAGCACTTCATGTTCTATGAATGCTGCTATAACCAATATTATTGGGCTGCTTAGTTATAAACGAAGAAACTTATGATAGTATTCGACTATTTAAACTTTCTTCGATTACTTAATTTTTAGGAGGAATACATAATGACTGATCTCTATTCTCGTATTAACAAAGACGATGCTGTCGTGCTTTTAGTAGATCATCAAACTGGTCTTATGTCCGGACTAGTACGTGACTATGGTGTTGATGAATTCAAGAACAATGTTTTAGCTCTTGCTCATACTGCTAAGTTTTTTGATTTACCAGTTATTTTAACAACAAGTTTTGAAAACGGGCCTAACGGACCTTTAATGCAAGAATTGGTTGATCTCTTTCCTCATGCACCAAAAATAGCTCGACCTGGACAAATTAACGCATGGGATAATGATGATTTTGTAAAAGCAATCGAAGAAACTGGAAAAAAGCAACTTATCATCGCGGGCGTAGTTACGGACGTTTGTGTTGCTTTCCCTGCACTTTCCGCTATAAAAGCTGGCTATGAAGTATTTGCTGTTACTGATGCTTCAGGAACTTTCAGTAAACAAGTTGCAGATGCTGCCAATACACGTATGGCACATAGTGGCGTGCAACTTATGAACTGGTTTAGCGTAGCTTGCGAATTACAACGCGATTGGCGCAACGATGTCGAAGGTTTTGGCAATTTGCTTGCTAGCAATCTTCCAGGCTATCAAAATATAATTGGAAGCTATAGAGGAGCTCAGCGAGATCTTAGTAAACAAAATGCATAAATGTATCTCAAGTAAATAGCTTTAAATCACCTTTTTTAAAGTAGATAGTATAAATTTAGTGCTGATTAAATCAGCACTAAATTTAAATTAAAAAGTATAGTAGAGCTTCAATTGACAGAAGATACATTACTTTCAATAAACAATTGAAAAAGGAGCGTTTTATTATGAGTAATTTAGAATTGTTAAATCCGGAGAACAGTGCCTTAATTTTAATTGATTTTCAACCTCAAATGACTTTTGGAGTTGCAAGTATTGATAGACAAACATTGATTAATAACGTTATGCTACTTGCTAAATCAGCAAAAACTTTTAACGTACCTACTATTCTTACTACAGTTGAAACACGCAGCTTTTCTGGTTATTTTTGGCCACAAATTCTTGATATATTCCCAAACCATGAAATTATAGAACGTAGTTCAATGAACTCTTGGGAAGATCCGAAATTTGTTGAGGCAGTTAAAGCAACCGGTAGAAAGAAATTAATATTTGCAGCACTTTGGACTGAAGTTTGCCTTGCATTCCCTGTGCTTGAAGCAATTAAAGCTGGCTATGAGGTATATGCAGTTGATGATGCTTCAGGTGGTACTAGTTTGACAGCACATAACGCTGCTATGCGTCGTGTAGAACAAGCTGGTGCAATTCCAGTGACAGCAATTCAAGTTTTACTTGAATACCAACGTGACTGGGCACACAAAGACACTTATGATGCTGTAATGGAGATTGTAAAGGAACACACTGGTGCTTATGGTCAAGGTGTAGAATACGCATATACTATGGTGCATGGCGCGCTTCCAAGCAGGAAAATATGAAACAAGAAGGAGTAGCTGTCGAAGAGACTTATACAAGGAACACGATGGATGCCGGCAATCCAGTAACAACGATTGTTACATGGGAAATTCAAGAAGGTAGAGAAAAACAGTTTGAAACATGGAGACATGAAATTGAGGCTGCGGCTACTAAATTCCCAGGACATTTAGGTGTAAATCTAATAGTCCCAAGTAACGAATCCAGAGAGTATACTGTTATTTTTCGCTTTGATACGTATGAGCATCTACGTACTTGGCAAGAATCAGATGTTCGCCGGGATTTGTTAAAAACGGCGGAGCAATTTCAAGCCGCTAATCCAACTTACAAAACTGAAAGCAGTTTGGCTTATTGGTTTGTTACTCCGAAAACGCCAGTTCCACCGCCAAAATGGAAAATGTCTATCGTTACCCTTCTGGGTGTATGGCCTCTTAGCATGTTAGTTCCTAAAGTGATAGGACCTATTATAAAACATATGAATCCTATTATGTCAGCTTTTTTTGTTTCTGTATGTATCGTGTCCTTGCTATCATGGGTAGTCATGCCGATTTTCGGTAAATTATTTCATCCATGGTTACAAAATAATAGGAAGTAGACGAGGTGTGAATATGAATGTACCGGATATGATCTTATACAACGGAAAAATTACTACCCTTGACCCTTCTCAGCCTGAGGTATCTGCTATCGCCATAACTGATGGTTTAGTCACTGCAGTAGGTGGAGATGAGCTTCTTAATAGTGCCACGGGAAAAAACAAAAAAAATAGACCTTAAAAGAAAGAGAGCTATTCCAGGCCTGAATGACTCTCATATACACGTTATTCGTGGTGGTCTGCATTATAATATGGAATTACGTTGGGAAGGCGTACCATCACTTTTTATTGCTCTAGAAATGCTCAAAGAACAGGCAAGACGTACACCTGCTCCTCAGTGGGTAAGAGTAGTTGGAGGTTGGTCTGAATTTCAATTTAAAGAGAGACGGATGCCAACATTAGAAGAGATTAATGCTGTTTCTGAAGACACGCCTGTCTTTGTGCTACATCTTTACGATAGAGCACTTGTAAATCGTGCAGGGCTACGTGCACTGGGATACACGAAAGATACCCCAGATCCTCCAGGCTGTTTAATTCAGCGGGATAAAAGAGGTAATCCAACAGGCCTTTTAATTGCTAACCCTAACGCTTCTATTCTTTATTCAAGTTTGGGTAAAGCTCCAGTACTTAATTTTGACGACCAGATTAACTCCACACGCCATTTTATGCGCGAATTAAATAGATTAGGTATTACAAGTGCCATTGATGCAGGTGGCGGTTTCCAAAATTATCCTGACGACTACAAAGTTGTTGAACATTTAGCCGAGAAGGAACAATTAACTTTACGTATTGCTTATAATCTATTTACGCAAAATCCTAATCATGAATATGAAGACTTTGCTTCATGGACAAAAATTGTTTCTCCAGGTCAAGGAAATGATAAGTATAAAATGAATGGTGCCGGAGAAATGTTAGTATTCTCTGCAGCTGATTTTGAAAAATTTCAAATGCCACAGCCCGAACTAGCTACGATGATGGAAGCTGACTTAAAGAAAGTAATTTCTCTATTGGTAGAAAACCGTTGGCCATTCCGTTTACATGCAACTTATGACGAATCAATCACACGTTTCTTAAATGTATTTGAGGAAGTCAACAAAGAAATTCCTTTTAATGGTCTACGATGGTGGTTTGACCATGCAGAAACTATCTCAGATCGTAGTATGGAACGTGTTAAGGCTTTAAATGGCGGTATTGCCATCCAAGACCGCATGGCTTTTCAAGGTGAATACTTTGTTGACTTATACGGAAAGGAAGCAGCAAAGCGTACACCTCCCGATTTATCGTATGTTAGACCTTGGTATACCTGTTGGCGCCGGTAGTGATGCAACCAGGGTTTCCAGCTATAACCCTTGGGTTGCTCTTTACTGGATGGTTGCTGGAAAAACCATTGGTGGGCTTTCCATATACGATGAAAAAAATAAACTTGATAGAAAAGTAGCCCTGGAATTATATTCAAAAGGAAGTGCGTGGTTCTCTGGTGATGAAGGTAAAAAGGGAACCCTGGCAGTCGGTCAGTTTGCTGATATTGCTGTATTGTCTGCTGACTACTTTACTGTGCCAGAAGAAGAAATCAAAGACCTTGAATCATTACTCACCATTATGGGTGGGCAGGTTGTTTATGGAAATGATGAATTTAAAAATTTATCACCTGAATTGCCGCCAGCATCACCTGATTGGTCACCGACGGGCGTTTATGGGTATGGTGGTGCTAACCTAGCCAACACTATACTTTCTCACGATTCCCATGATAACAAGTTACATAGTTGTAGTAACCCTCTCCATCAACATACTCATACCGTAATAGGAAAAGATGGAACTAAATGGGGGATTGGTTGTACTTGCTTTGCTTTCTAAATCAAAACCACCGGTATAATGCCGGTGGTTTTCTTTCTACAATAAGGATATGTAGATTCAAAATAGCAGTGTATATCCCTTATGGAATCTGTTACTATACGATAAGACCAAAGAATTGATTGATTAACTTAACTTGTTTTTGATAACCTTCTCTCCTTGCAAAGTTTTTCCTTTTTTCCTTAATTAAAAGTCAATGGTATCCCCTTTTGATCGACTACACCACACATATAAATCCACTGCCTTTTGACTTTAATATAGATCTTAATTTTTCAATTGTTACACTAAAATTATTATTATTTCTATTACACTGATACTTTTTGAGAATCATTTAACTTCTGCATAAAGATACGTGCTGCAAAACTTAAAAATTTATCATCAAAGTGAATAAGATTAATATCTTGACTTGGTGTTGGATCAGTAATACGAACTATGCTCAAAGTATCATTATTAACAAAGTTAACCAGTGAAAGAGGTATTATAGCAACCCCATGTCCATTGTATACAAGGCTCAATAGAGAAATAGAAGATTTTGTTTCTATATTTGCTTCAGATAAAGATAACCCTAAACTCTCACAATATATCTTAATAGATTCACGACAACTACATGAAACCATTACTCTACTGAGCCCTACTAATTCTCGAAAAGAAACAAATGATTTTTCATTCAAAGGATGATTTTTTGGAATTACAAGGACGAGCTCTTCACTATACAAAAGGGTGTTTGTTAATGTGTCTGGAATTTGAGCACTACGTGTAATCCCGAAATCAATATTTTTGTCAACGATTTGATTTACAGCAACTTCGGATTCTATAATCTTTACTACAATGTTGGGATAATGTTGTTGAAACTTCATAATATAAGGTGTTAAATAAGTGAGATCCTCTAATAAACCTCCTATAGTAATCACACCTCTTTTTACACCCTTTAATTCAAAAATTTCATTATAAACGTCATCAAATTGTTGCATGATAAATTTTCCTTTATCAAATAGCAGCTTACCCGCTTCTGTCATTTTGATACCTCTTCCAACTCGATGAAACAAGGGTGTATCAAGTTCACCTTCTAAAACTCGTATTTGTTGACTTAAAGTCGGCTGTGAAATACCTAGAACTTCCGCAGCTTTAGTGAAACTATTATTATTACAAACTTGAATAAAATACTCTAAATGACGTAATTCCATTCTTGATACCCACTCTCCGCTTTATGAAAGATTTATAATTTAAAGGACGATATGTATACGTTAACATAACAACTTTATTTCATACTATACCAATTGAAATTACACGTTTTATTCATTTTGTATTATAATAAATTTACTACCATTTATTAATTTTTCCTCCTATTTATTTAATTTATATTTAATTAGGACATTACTAATTCGAGATATATTTCTAAAAATTTATAGTTCGAGTGCATAATACCCTAATTTTTTCAACTTGTGGATTATCATTTTTTTGTCAATATAGTCCAAACCGCCTAATATTTGCCGAATCGCCTCTTTATGCTGAGGAAAAATAATATCCATCAATTCAATACCTTCTGAAGTAATTGACGCATACGTGACACGGCGGTCTTTAGGACATGGTTTTCGTATTAAGAACCGCTTCTTTTCCAACTTATCCACTACATACGTGATACTACTACTTGCAAGTAATATTTTGTCTCCAATTTTTTGTATAGGCTGATCGCCTTTACTATACAGTAGCTCAAGCACTGCAAATTCAGTTGGATTAAGTCCATAACTTTTTATATCCTCTTCAATACGCTTAGTAATTGACTGTACTGCCCTTGATAATATAACAAATAACTTTAAAGATAAGCTCTCATCGTTAATCACGCTCATAATTACCAATCCTTTACAAGTTATCTTGAATTCGAGATTCATTATATTATCGTCAAAATATTATGTCAATCATTCATTTTAGCTTTATCAATCCATTTATAATTTATTTCTCAACATATGACATATGGAATTAGAAGAAAACAATTGTTACTATATAAGTATCTCAATTACGTTATTTCTTTTAAAGAGAGCTTGTTTTTAATCCGCAAGTTCTCTTTTGCCATATTCTAAATTGAATCCGGACAAATTTCAGAGTATATGATATAGTTTTTAAACAAAGATTAGAGCTCTCCTACAGGAAGGAGAGCTCTAATCTTTCATATAAATATTCACCATTTTTATCATTGCGAGGACATCAAAACTTTAACTTGATGGGGATATGTTGCTATCTCAATTAATAAATATTACAAACCATATATCTATCATATTTTTTATAAACAGGATTAATTAGATTTAAAAAAAGATTTCTTTTTCTTTACTCGTAATAAGTCACCTGTCCATCCTTTGAATCGCATATACATATACATACCCGCTGTTGTGAAAATAATAAATAAGAGAGCGATTAAATAGCTATATTTCCATTCTAGTTCAGGCATGTATTTAAAATTCATACCCCATAATGCTCCTAAGGCTGTCAAAGGCGTACTCACAGCAGTTAATACAGTAAGAGCTTTCATAATTTCATTCCCACGATGAGAAGAAACAACTTCTTGTAAATGAATCATCGTGTCTAATTCTTCTTGGTACTCTTTAACAAGTTGTAATCCACGCTCTAATTTTACGTGTGTTTGTTTATAACAAAGGGTGTTTGTTAGTTTTTCTAACCAAGCTTCTTTTAGGCCTTGTAACACTTCTTGTATTAAGCGAAACACATGTGTGTTCATAAATAATTCATGACGAATATGATAAATCCTTTCTAAAACTGCTATGTTATTATGATGATAAAAATCCCATAATACATTTCTGAAATTGTTTTCAAAGTAATCAACCTTTCGCAAATAATGAGATATAAACATTGATGAGATAGCACATAATCCTTCATCGGAACTATTACAATTTTTTGTACCCATAGGGAAATTATGTATTAATTTTTGGAAATCCTCTTCCTCTTTTTCCTGAACTGTTATCAGTATTCCATGAGCTACGAAATAATGAAGAAATTTTTGAATTTTGGCGTCCTTTTTATCTTGATCATATAAAAACGAACCATATACACAAGTTTGACTTGGTGATAACGTATAAACATATAATCCATTTTCACAAGGAGAACTTATTTTCTTTACAAATTGAGCGAAATAAGATGTTACATCACGAGGGATTATAGAAGAAAGTTTTTCAAGCTCACTAGTTTTCACATGATACCAACTCCATTTCGTCATTTTTATGCATTCCATATTATTCTTCCTTTCTAAATAGTTTTATGTTTAATCGAATCATATCCGTAATACGAAATTTGTATGTAGGTATTCATGTCTTGGAGGAAAAGTTTTTAGATCATCTAAATTACAAAATAAATAACATAGGAGGTCTTATTCTTTTAAAAGGAAGACCCCCTATATATTAGTTATTTTTATTTTCAATTTTAAACATTTCCTCTATACAATCACTTTTTATCTTTTCTTATAAAGAATTTATTATATGTGGAAAAGAAGCTACATAATTTGGCACGTCTATTCAACGAACTCCATTTCATTCGTTATTATAATTTGGATTCATATGCAGATTGATTGGTAATGTCCTCAAATACTTGACTCCCAATAATGTAGTATCCATGGAGTGCAGCCTCTTTCGAAGCGTCTACCATACGGAAAGAAGAAATTTCACTTTGCATTTTTTCAATTCGTTTTTTGTGGAGATCTACTATTCCTCCTGTCCAAATAATAGTGTTATACTGTTCTAACTTAAATTGTTCTTGTAATACACGCATGACGTCTTGGAAGTGTGCATCCAACTCTTTTTGAATCAAAGTATGAACCTGACTTGTCTCATGATTTTCTTCTCGACATTCATATCCTTTTTCTAATATGTTTGGCATGTCGTTAATATGCAATTGATTACTTTCACCCTCATGATTCTGCACGATATTCTTAATATTTTTCAAAGGCTTGCTACATCCTAGTTCCGCCTCATAATGATTTAAAATGACATTCTGTTTCATATCTGTCATTTCTACTGTACGAAATCCGCCATCAATAATTAAGATGCGATCTCGTTCCTGAATGATTCCCTCTTTTAAGAAATAGGCATGTAAAGCGACCGGTTGCTGAAGAATCAAAGCATTTTCCACCGTAATATGAATAAATTTCCCATCAATTTGTACGGAAGTTTCTTTTTTTAGTGCACGTTGTAATTGCTCATGCTGACTACCAAAACAAGTAACGGGGAGCCCGGTAACAACTAGAGGTAACACGACATTTTCTTTATAATCCTTTGCAATGCAACCAAATATTTGTTGTTTAAATCGTTCGCTTTCATAATAATTTTCTATTTCTTCGTCAAATGGAGGAAGAAACGAAGCGTCAGATTGATGTGCTTCATTTCCCATGTAGTATGCAAAATCTAAGTCTATAAAACTTACCTTTGTTAAATCTTCACTTTCAGCATGATTAGGTACAGGGGCTAGTGTGGAAGCTTCACTCTTGATTGTCATCTCAGAATCTACATCCTGTCGATATGCCCTTTTGGTAAAGCCAATTCCTACATCAATTGCATACAGAGATTTCATACTTTTTCCCTCACTTTCTATTTTTAGAGTTAAATCTAGGCACTCTCTTCTTTCCCTTCTTTCACATATTTCTTTTCATTTTTCGTTTTTTCCCCGTCTAAGTTCTTACTATTTTCATTTATTTCGTAATCCTTTTCACCTGTTTTCTTTTTATTATTTTCGTTTTCTGTTAAGTCTTTAATGGTAGAAATGACAACTGGTGTGGCTGTAAGCAGTTGTGGTAATGTTTGTTTTGCAACATTAGCTGCAGTTACAGAAAATTGTTTACTTGTCTCAGTTACCTTCTCCAATGTTTCCTTTATGTTTCCTTCTTGTAGTTTTTCTTTTACGCTTTTTCCTTTTGTTTGTATAGCTTTCCGATTTTCTTTTTTTAATAGGGAGACTATGACTCCGGTCGTAATTCCAATCACAGCATATTTAAATATTGTATGTTTCATTTTTCTCATCCTTTTCTATTTTTATTTTCCTCCATGCTACAACCTAAAATAATTCCCTTACCTATTTATCAGATGTTGCAATCTATTACAGAGAATGATAGTTTTGCGGCTGCCTATCATTCGCCATTGGTACTTCAGCTGTTACTAGGAGTAAAATCTTCCCTTGATCTAGTTTTTCTTCATATAAGTTAGCTTCCTCCTTCGACAACCCCATTTCTTCCATTTGATTTCGAAGTTCGTCCCCTTTTTTGGAGAAAAAGTTGATAATACTTGTTCCCAATCCTTGTTCTTTTACTCCAATCGTATTTGTGTTTGTATCATCCGCAATCCTTTTTGTTATATGTTTTTCATGTGCTAAAACATAAATGTCATCGTGGCGAACCCCTTGCAATTCTAGCTCTTTTACTTTCATAACTACTTCCTGTTCATTTTGATATTCATAAACTACCGTTTTTCTTTCATTCGTATGCATCGTATCTTTCCTCCTTTAGATTTTTTATTTAGTTGTTATGTAATATGTAATACACCTATTTTAAAGATGTTAAACCTAAATTTTCAAAAAATTTTACACAATAGGTTATTCATGTTTTTAATATCAAAGAAATGTCACAAGAACTTTGCTTTGATAAAAGCGCTCCAAATAACGATTTGTTTGGAAGGTAAGCCCATTGTTTTATAGAAATCATAGAAAAATAAAAAAGCACTCCTTTTTAAAGAGTGCTTTTAAAAAACATATAACCTAATCAAAATATTTCTATTTTGATTACGGAAAGAAAGTCTTTATTAAAACATATGGTTGCTAATTTAATTGCGATCTGCCTTGCACCCAAGCAGCAATATCATTTATAACATACTCAGGGATATTAGCAGGACTATAATATTCATTTGGCTTACTTATTTCCCCTTCACCCTCTGTAAAGAAATGATTTAACTTTGGATATAGTCGATAATCTACGTTATCTCGTTCTTTTAATTGTTCTTTCCAAAGAGGAATTTCAATTTTTGATTGAACTTGATAGTCTCTTTCTCCTTGAATAATAAGAAGCGGTGTCTTTTGTTCTTTTGACATTTCTGCCGCTTTAATTTTCCGTATAGAATCCCAAAATACTGCTGATCCTAAGTAAAAATCTTTTGGGGGATTCTGACCAGAGAAATTAGGGTCATTTAATAATTCAAATTGCGATTTGTAGAATTTATATTGATCCAGGTTCATTGCTCCAATAGAGAAAAGGTACTCAAATTGATCTAAAACAACGTCTTGGATCGTACGAGCTGGCCCTCCCATTACAATTGCTCCAGCAATATTTTTATTTTGGTCTTTTTCAATCATTTTCGGAAGCATCATTCCACCTTGACTATGACCCAAAATATAAATTTGATTTTTATTTATTAGAGGCTCATTTTTAAGAAATTGAGTTACAAGAAGAGCATCATCTGTTGTCTCTTTATCAACTGTATAAAAGGGACTGAATTGTGTTTTCAACCCATGTTCATAAGTTCTTTTATTATAGCGAAGGACAGCAATTCCCTTCGATGCAAGACCTTCAGCTAAATCGCGAAATGGTTTTAAAGCAAACGCTGTTTCATCCTGATCAGTTGCTCCTGATCCTTGAACAAGAATAACCGCTGGAAAAGGACCCTTTCCTTTTGGAACCGACAATGTCCCTGGTAATGGAAATGCACCACTTCCAACTACTACTTCTTTATCAACAAATGATTCAGGCTTACTATATGATGGACGCTCTGCAACAGGACTAAACGACATGCTGAGTTGAAAATCGTCTATTTTTCCAGATGGATCTAGTTTAATTAGTAAAGGTACAGTCATTTTTTCAAAAACTAATTGAATCTCCACATTTGTATGAACAGGATTTATCTCTTTTTGTGTAACCTCCCCAATTTCTATAAAAGAACCTGCTTGTAATTGCACTGGGAGTCCCTCCCAATAGTTCTTCAGCCATTCTTCGGATATTATTTTCTGTAATGACCTTGAGGTTAAAGCAAATGCAGATTTATAATCTTCACTATTCATATGGCGAATAAATGAAAGAGTAGTAGATATAATAGGATTTTCATCATCACTATTGTCTACTTTTTTTATAGTTGTGTTTGCTTCCTTTAATTTCGAACTAAATTGGTAGTTAAACGGATAGTTATATGTATAAGGATATAAGCTTGTTTTCAATACTTCCGTATTCCGTCCCTCATACAAACTTGAAGAACTCGTAAAATTTTCAGGTGAAATTACTTCCTCCGCATATGAGACTGAAGGAATTGCTATTGTAAAAATTGCACTGACAAGTAATAACTTATTACTTATTCTTCTTTTCTTATCCATAATTATTGATTCTCCTTTCAAAATTAAAAATTTCTAATACAATATGCCAACTATAAGGAAAATAAAAATTATTAAAGAGATTAATAATCTATTTTACGATCCCCCCTAACTAGTTAAAAATCTATCATTAACAAACTTCAATAAAAAATGCCTTCCCCCTCTTTTTTTATCATTGGATTTTTCAGTGACATAGAAGCACAGTGCCGTATTACATGTAACTGACCCATGTGATTCTCTATTCCAAAAGAAAAAAGCAATCCACTAGATGCTTTCTTTAATTGTTCTCACTCTAATTTTTTTAGATAATTCTCTTATTACTGTAAGATACATTTATTCTAAATCCTAAAACTCACTTATTTCTTGATAGGTTCTTAAGAAATATCAAAAAATAAAGAAAACAAGTTATTTGGTTATTCATTCCGTAAGCTTAATGCTCAAGTTAGTTTTTTTCACACGGTTAAACTTTATTAAGAAAACCTTAAGAAATTTCCCTCTATATTCATAAGAATTTTTTTCTATACTGAATCCTGTAAATGAACAAGAGGAGAAACGACCATGAAAAAATTTGTACTTTGCATACTAGGAATAGGCCTTCCTATATACTTACTACCTTTCATATTACGCGGGGATTTAGACAGATTTAATCCGATTGCTGAAGAAAAAAATGTATACGCCGTTGCGAAGGGATATGGCATTCCAGATTATCATTATAAAGGCCGAGCTATGTACTCACTAAAGGGTGTTGATGAACTAAGCAATGAAAAAGAATATAAAGTTGGAACGAACACGCCTAATGATTTTATAAGAAAAACTTACTTAAAAATTCATGTGAAAGGAAAATATGTGTATTCTTACGATATTATTTCTAAAGAGGATATTCCGGAGAAAATAAGGGGACAATTGGAGATAGCAAATAAATAAAAGAGCCAATTCATACGATTTGGCTCTTTATTCTCTCTCCCATCTACCGTTGGGAAAATTCTTTCGGTAGATTTATTAAATTCGTTATCATTGTTCCAATAACCATTGTTCAATTACTTTTACTGTTTCATCTCGTTGTGCTTTTGCCGTAATTAAACTCGCATTATCACCTTTTTGCTCACCATACATGCCAAAATGAGCATGGTTTCCCCCTTTTATCATGTGCATAGTAGTATTCTTTGACATGAACTTTTTATTGTTCTCTATTTTTTCTACAGTTGCTAAAGCATCTACTTCCCCGTAAATTGATAACATTGGAATCGATTTCGTAGAGAAGTCATCTGCAGGATACGAACCTAAGAAAATAATCCCGTCTACCTTTTCTTCATGTTGAAAGGCATACCTAGAAATCATAGCTCCGCCCATTGAATGCCCAGCAACATACCATTTTTGAACTTCAGGATACTGTTCAATTACACTATCTACCTCATTTATTCCAAATAACGCTAAGTTTAATGGTAACTTAGGCATTACTACAAAATGCCCATCTTTTGCAAGAGCTTCTCCTAAGTAACTATAAGCCTCGGCTTCTACTTTAGCTCCTTGATAAAAAATAACTCCTATTTTTGCATCTTTCTCTCCAAAAACTATATAATCTTCATCTTTTTTATCATCTACTAAAGACAAAGCCTCTTTCGTTGGTTTATAAGTAAACTGAGACCAACTTAAAAAAGTAATACTTCCGACGATTAAAATAGCTAGTAAAGAGTACAGAACAATTTTTATCCATTTTTTCAAAAAGATGACCTCCTAAGATGTATATATTCTATATTTCAGATTATCATTAATAAACATAAAAACTCGAGCATTTTTATTGTGCTCAAGTTTTTAGTTCCGTCTTTAATTTATACTATAAATTGTCCAAGATAAATATGTAGCAAATGCAGACCATAAAAAATATGGTATTAGCAACCATGCCGATACTTTAGATAAATTGGAAGAAAACATAATGAGAAGTAACGTAGTAATAGCGACTAGTAAACAATCTACTGTTGCTAAAAACAAATTCTTTTGGCTAAATTGAAAATAGCTGAACGCTTGATTGAATATATAATTTAAAAGGAATAAAAACCAAAATGTTTTTGGCTTGAATCCATAGTTGTTGTAAATAATTGCAACTGATAATGCGATAAGTCCAAATAATACAGCCCATATCATTCCGATTGTCATACCAGGAGGTGTCCAAGACGGCTTTTCTAACGCATCATACCAAGTACGATCAATAGGGAATAAAACACTAGAAACATAAAACAAACCATATGTTAGGAAAAATACTATAATACTAGATTTTTTCATAAACATTCTCCTTTTTACTAGAAGATTATAGAAACTTTATATGATTAGTATGTCCTTGTAATGGATAAAATCCTAATATTTAAATTCCAAATACATATTGTTTAACCTATTTCATACAAATTCTTTCATACTTTTATATGCACAAAGGGCTCTCTCCCGTGCTGCCTTATGATCAACAATCGGAAAAGGATATGTATCCCCAAGTTTTATATTGGATTTTTGTAAAATATGCTCAGGTGCTTCCCAAGGCTTATGTATATATTTGTTTGGGATATCTCTTAATTCTGGTACCCATCTTCTTATATACTCTCCATTTTTATCAAACTTTTCTCCTTGTGTGATTGGGTTAAAAATACGAAAGTACGGTGATGCATCTGCGCCACTTCCAGCAACCCATTGCCATCCCATTGTATTATTTGCAATATCAGCATCTAGTAGTGTATCCATAAACCATTTTGCTCCTTCTTGCCACGGAATTAACAAATGCTTTACAAGAAAAGAGGCTACAGCCATTCTTGCCCGGTTATGCATAAAACCTGTTTGCCATAGTTCTCGCATTCCCGCATCAATAAACGGATAACCCGTTTTCCCCTTTTGCCATACTCTTAATAACTCCTCTTCCTTATCCCACGGGAAATTTTCAAAGCTCTTATTAAGAGGTTTATATACTGTAAATGGATAATGATATAGTAAATAATAAGAAAACTCTCGCCAAATTAATTGACGTATAAAGCTATTAACTTGTTTTTCAAAAAGACTACATTGTCTTTCGGTACTTTTATTTATTAAGTAATGAAACATTAGCTTTACTGATATTTGACCAAATGAAAGATACGGTGCCAACATCGAATGGACATTTTGACCTGGAAAATCTCTTCCTTCACTATAAGAGACTAATTTACTAGAGAAAAATTTCTTGAATGTTTTATATGCCCCTTCTTCTGTCGGATCCCATATTACTTCCATATGAGATGTCCACGGTATAATCGGCAACAATTGTAATTCTGAAACAGATAAGCTTGCTGGTAAAGAGTTCCCCCACTTTATACTCTGCACTCTGCTAAAAGGTTTAGGTATTACCTGCTTTTGAAATGCATTGTAAAAAGGCGTAAACACCTTATATTCAGTGTTATCTTTCTTTTTAATAATCCACGGTTCTAATAATAAATGCGAATTAAATTCTTTACAGATAATACCTTTATCCTCTAACATCATTTTCATTTTTTGATTAGATTGTAATCTGTCCGGATCATAACAAATATTCCAATATACAGCCGTTATATCTAATTGCTCTATGAGAGAAAGTATTTCTTCCTCCGTACGTCCTTTACGAATTATTAAAGTAGAGCCCAATGCCTCAAGTTGCTTCTTTACATCTATTACAGCATGGTGCAACCACCACTTTGACGCACTTCCTATTGAAAAAGTTTCATCTTGTATATATACAGGAAGAACCTCACCAGACTGAACAGCCTCAAATAGAGCTGGGTTATCATATAAACGAAAATCTTTTTGAAACATAACAATAATTTTATTTTGCATGGCTATCCTTTCTAATTCTTAAAGCACAATTCATTCTTTATTAGAACAAATACTTCTGTTATTTTTAAATGATTATAAGAATCATTTTTTGTAATTGCAAACAAACTCTTCTATCTTTAATGGATTTTTCCAACTCTTAATAAAGATAAAAATATAATGCACTTTGTACTTATCTTAAACTCTTATAAAATAAAAAAGAAAATGGAGAGAAAGATGAAAAAACAATTTTATAAACAATCAAACTTAAATACATCTATAGATTCAACAATCCTATGGACTTTTCAAAACCAAAATGCCATAAATACACTTTTGAATGAAGGTAAGCTTATAACCGATCCTATTTTTGTTAGTAAAGAAGATTGCACAGCATATAAATACATTGTAAGACACATGAAACAGAAAGGTATTGACTTTATTATAGATTTCCCCATTTGGGCATGGCATTCATGCAATGGTTACCAAAAGAAGCCTACTTTTGAGACTGCAAGGGAATTACTATCAGATATTCAATTAGAGAAAGAAATATACCTCATCGAATTCACATGTCCTAATTTTTTATTCATGTTAACAAACTATAGCGGATGGTGCGACATTTATTTTAAACTTACTGGCAATCCTAAAGCAAGTGTAACAAATGATGAAGAAAAACACTTATTTGATCTTTACCCTATCATTGAGGAAGAATGGGAATATCATCATATCCAAGCAACTCTACCCTACCTAAAAAAAGAATGGATTATACAAATAACAGAACTTAGTAAGATAAATGGATTTAACAAATAATATTGTTTATGAATGCTTTATTTAAGCATTCATAAACATAACAAATAGTCACATGAAACTAATACATTTAAAATAGCTTTTTTTATAATGGAATCCTAAATAAGCTCCTTACTACTATGATTTTGTATACATGTAGTTTACTCATTTAGTTTTGGTCTAGTTTGTAAATATAAATGCAAATCTGGACTTGAACCGTTAATAATTATATCTCGAACAATTTTAGAAAGTACCATACTATAAACTAATCCATTATCTCCATACGCATAGATAAAGTGACAATTTGGAAACTCTTCATACATTCCAATTATAGGTAAACCATCATGAGTACCACCATAAAAAGCACTTAAATAAAATTCAGGTTCAACTGTTATATTGGGAAAGAGCTTATTAAATTCATTCACTAATTTCTCTTTTTTATGGATTAATTTTGAATCTCTTTCTTGAGCAATGTTTGTATCTTCATCTAATCCACCTATAATAATCCTATTATCTGCAGTAGTTCTCATATAAATATATGGTCTCGCAGTTTCCCAAATGAGAGTGCGTTTATACCAAGAAGATAAATCTTCCACAGGATTAGTAACAATTGCATATGAGCTAATCAGTGTAGCGTTCTTTTCCTTTTTAAATTCCAATCCTTCATATCCTGCAGCCACAATTACTTTATTGGCAGTAATAGAATTGCCTTCCTTTGTATAAAAGATAGCACATTCTTTCTCTAACTTTTTGCCAACAATCTCTGTATCTTCATAAATGTGAACTCCTTTATTAGAGGCTTGTTCTAATAAACTATGTGTAAATTTATAAGGATTTATTTCACCATCATTATACGTATAAATAGCTGCACGTTTTTTAAATGGATATCTCTGTCCAATTTGTTTTTCTGATAACCAAGCCGCTTTAAAATCATGCTTATGTAAATAATACAATTCCTTTTCTAATTTCTTTATATCCTCTTCATAACTTGCATAATATAAACTGTCCCGTCGTTTAAAGTCAGAGCAATAAGGCAAGTTTTGGTCAGCATATTCAATATCATTAATAGCTTGTTCACATAATTTCATATGCTTAACTGCATACTCTTCCCCAAATGTATTTACAAGTTCAAAAAACATCTTATCACCTAAATATTGAATAAGTGCTGTATTTGTAAGGTTACTTCCATGTCCTACCTTTCTTTTATCAACGATAACAATATTTAAATCTGATTCACTCAAATAGTATGCTGATTGAGCACCCGAACTTCCTGCTCCTATTATGAGTACGTCACATTTTATATCTTCGTCCAAACGAGGATAAGAAGGTGTATTAGAAAAAGTCGTGTTCCAATATAATTTCCCTTTCTGTAAATCCATTTTAATTGCACCGTCCTAAATAAAATAGTTATATCCCCATCGGTATCTCCAAATCATTCTTACTATATACTTCTTATCAAAATTATCTTGCTATCATGAATAAAGGTTTTCATAAACCTAAAAGCCTTGTCTTAAAATTTTTTTTCGAAAAAACGTCAAATAATTTTTTGTTTTTATTATAAAAAGAGCAAAAGATCTCCATTTATAGAAGATTTCTTTTACTCTTTTTAAAGGAAACAACTCCAAATATTTAACATATTATAGTATCTACAAAATAAAAGTTGCTTATCTATCGATAACTTACACATAAGAATGCATTTGTTTCACTACTTTATTAACAGAAACTTTAACAACCGTTTCTTTTTCCCCTGTTCTATCAATCTTGAAACCATGAACTTTAACATCAGACGGTACTAGTGGATGATGACAAATCATATCTATACTCTTCTCAATATTTTCACTAACATTTTCTTTTCCACTTAGCCATTCATCAAGGCTACCACTTGAAAATTCAGGCATGCAATTTTCAAAGAGATAGTCTAGTTCCCTGTTATTTTTTATGGAATCACGTTGAATTTGTAGATTAACTACATCCGTTTCTTTATCCTCTATTCCTACAACAAAAATTTCTTCAACATTTTCTTGATAAATAGCAATAATAATAGATCTCATTATATCTCCATAAGGATGTACAATTACAGAATCGTAGCTGTGTATAGTCAACATGTTTTCTTGTTGAATGTTAGTTACTTGTTGGATAATAGGCTCTATTTCATGTTTAATGTCTGTTAACAATAAAACTTTTTTATTCTTTGAATTCATATGGAGCACTCCTTCTTCATTATTGTATTTATGAAACTTTTAAGCTAGTAACAATAGTTGATAATTCATTACATGATTGTTACCAGTTTTTCCAGTGCCCCTTTGGATCAACACTTGCAAGTCTAACCCATCCATTTTGAACTTTTTCTCGAAATGTGAAATCATTATTTAGCAAACGTTCTATATATTGACTAGGCGCTTGAATTACAATTAGTAAACGAAGTGGTGAATGATACGTCTCACTATCTGACTGCATAACGGATTGCCAAGGTAAGCCTGGCAACAAATCACTTGCATTTCCCTGCATAACACCTAGACCCGCGGTTACAGTTTGGGTTGTTTTGTTTCCACTACCATAATAATGAGGAGCTACAGTTGAAGCGTAATATTGTAGATTTATCCACTGAGCTACTGTTCCTGGTCCTGCAATAATGTTAGCTAATATATCGCCACTTTCATCCTGTTTCCAATCATAATTATGAAGGAAAGCCCTACCTTCTAAGTCACAATCCTGAGTTAATTCTCGTTGCCCGATAATAAAAGATGCATTACGAGCTAATCCCCATTCTGGACGTATTTCACTCCAATCTTCTGCAAATCGATGTGCCTCTTTACTCGCATTTTTTATTTTCGTTTTAAAATTTGGTAATTGCGTTAAACGCTCTCTATTTGCATGTTGGCTCACATTTGGCATAATCGATTCGATACAATCAAATGCTTCTTGCGCAGTTTCCGAAAGTTCTGGGACGTAAATCCATTCCAATTCGTCCACTGTTGTTTTATGTTCAGCTGCTGCAAAAATGGTATCCTTAGGAATTTTAATACCTTCAGCAAACAACGCCTCTCTCACTTCTGGAAGATTACATAAAGTAGCAAAAACTCTTGCATTGAATCCTCCTGCTGCTCCGCCACAAGCACCACACTCAAGTGCTGCAGCATAAGGGTTGTTCGTACTTTGACTACTATGTCCGCACATTACAACTAAAGGAGCAAATTTTTCTGTCAGTCCCACTATTTTTAAAGCTTGACGCACATAGTTCACTTTTTCTTCTTTTGTAAAACCGATAGGTATCTCACCCTTTGTGTCATGAACATGATTAAGCGAGAATGTTGTATCAGGTTTTTGTAACATAGTTTTACGAAGTTTACGAATGAAACCACCAACTCCTCTTGGGACAAAGCTTCTTGTCACCATCTGTAGACCAAGTAAAGGACCACTTAACTCAGGTAGCGCCATACTTGTCATTACGTTCTGTTTCATCGTTTTAAAAGTATAACGTACCGAACTGCCTACCCTCTTACGCTGCTCATAAGATTTAAGTTCATTTTCATTTGTGAGCTCTTTTATTTGATGTTTCGGTTTGAGTATAACTGGCAAAGAAGGATGGTTGTTATTACTACCTAGTTCACTAGTTGCAATTGGTAACCCAAAGAAACCAGCTATTCCAAATGTTTCAAACGGACCTAATTTTTCAAGGTGGCGACGAAACGGTTCTGAACGTACATCAATACAGAATGCTAATTGAGCTAATACACGCTTTTTATCATTGGTTGCACGTTGTGTAGAAGCAATCTTCTCCCTTAATTGCTCTGCATGCGTTTGTTCCCAAGCTTCCAGCCAAAGTTTCCTGCGAATATTTTCATCAAAACGATAAGCGAATGCTAATAATTCACTTTGTTCAGCAGCAGGCATTTGTAACCATTCCCGTGTTGAAATATTCCCCCAATAGATCCAAGAAGCTATAAGTGGGACGATCGAAACTTTTTTCTCAACCTTTTGATTTTTTAAAGGTAAATAAGGTTTTACAATAGCCAGCTCCATAGAAATTCGAACTGCTAAATATTCTATGAGAAGTTCCTGTTCCTGAATTGATTGTTGTGAGCGCCATCGTATCATTCCTGCCCACCCAGGCAAAGAAAGTAAGTGCCCTTCAAGGTAAGATTGTATGTTAGATTCAGAAATTCCTAGTTCAGATAATGCTCTCGCTAAAGCTACTTCGGCATCTTGTGGCCAATTTTTTAAAACTTTACGCTCATTTTTACTGAGCGCTGGATCAAATGTAATAAGGTGTTGCCATGCGCGATAAAAACCTTTCTCTCGATTTGGCATCGTCCAATTTGATCCGGATTCATCAAGATATAATTTACACCATTTAATGATATGATAATTAAGAACATCAGATAGGTTTTCACTATTTTGACTCTCTATAAGCGAACTTATTGGCTGCATAACAGAGGCTTGCATACTTGCTGTATTTATATAATTCATTTCTTCTGCCAATTTATTTACTTCTGGTGATGATAATAGACTAGAAGGTAATTTTTCTAACTTTAAAGCTGCTTGGCAAAATCGCTCTGCTTTCTCTCGCGGAATATGAAAAGATTGTGAATCCAGCCAACGAGACAAACTCATTTGTAAAAATGATTCCTCAATCTCACCTTTCGCTTTTGCCGAATGAATCATGGAGGCACTAGGATAAATATCCACATTACGAGCTTCTTTTAACCAATTTGCGACTTGTTCAAATGATTGCTTTTCAAGTCCCATCCAAGGGTGGTGAGCTGCAAACGTAAAGATAGGCCAAAGTGGCGCAATAACTCGGCTAGCAGATGCAACTAAATCATTTATATTATTTTCTTGCATATCAATGTTTGTATCTTTCTTTAATATTGACGGTATGCTCATCACGAATTACCTCCCTTTGATACATAATGTTTCAGATAGCTTGGGTGACTTTCTACTGACTTTCGTCTCGCCTCACCTACTCGAACTAACCAAAGATAAAGTACAGCGAATAAAGTAGAAGATTGATGACGAGTAACGAAAGTACTAATAACACTACTAAATAGTAAAATACATATAACAAAGATAACGGCTGGAGCTGAAGGTTGAACACTTTGATAAATATCAGTATGCAACCATTTATAAAGAGAATTATGAACGGTAAAGTAAATGAGAGAAAATCCAATCAAAACAATTACGCCAGCAATTCGTCCCATTCTTCCCTCTCCAAAAACAACAAGCTGTTTCCATGAAAAGTATAGTGACCAGCCTAAGATTAACGCACTAACTAGTTGATACCCCTCTCCAGAAGTCATAAACCAGAAAGTAATTGCTATAAATAATCCTAAAACACGCCCAACTATAATCCATAAATTGGACATCTTTTCATTAGACTGATTCACTACCCCAAAACGTTGCACGGAAGAACCAGCTTGTAAAAATAGTGTAGCTTTAAACAAACCATGTAAAATTAAATGAATAATAGCCGCTAAATAGGCACCTAAGGCACATTGAATAAGCATAAATCCCATTTGTGCAATAGTTGAACCTACTAGCTGACGTTTATAATCAACTTGGACTAAACTAATTCCTGTACCTATTAAAATAGAAATACTAGAGAAAATTAGTAAAATTATTTGTGCAATATCATCATGAAAAAGAGGTGAAAATCTAGTTAACATGATACCGCCAGCATTTACTAAACCCGCATGCATAATAGCAGAAACAGGAGTTGGAGCAACAGCAGACTCAATTAACCATCTTTGAAAAGGCCATTGTGCTGCTGGAATCATCACCGCTAATATAATTAATAAGTTAATTCCTGTTCTCTCCAATGTTCCATGTAGCACTACATTTTCATTCGTTAAAACTGATGTTAACTGCCACTGTCCTGTTACTTGAAAAAGCCAAATGATAGCTGATAGTAAGGCAATCCAACTTATTGTAAATAGGTAGCCAGAGATTTTAGTTGCTTCACTAACTACTTTCCACCCTTTATTTAGCCCTATAAGTAGAACCAATCCTATAAGCGTTGCTCCCCAACAAATGAGCATTAAGCGCAGATCATCACTTAACCATGCAACCGAAGATACACCTGTAGTAAATGTAAAAAGTGCAAAGTATTTTCGATATGAGCGATCTCCCATTAAATAACGTACAGAGAAACGCTGAATGATTAAACCAATTGTAAGAACAAAGAAAGCCATTAACCAAGCTAAAGTATCTAGATGCCAAGGCCCCACAACTCTATCTCCATTGTTATTAACAAGTGCGAGTAAAGAAACCAATGAAGGTAAAGCAGCGATACCAATATGGATATGAACAAAACGTAAAGGTATCCTTGCATTTAAAAATAATAATCCACTTAGCCAAGAAGCACTAAGCGCCATAAAAAATAAAGTTAACAGTGTTGATGAACTCAGCGAAATTAACATGTTAAATACTCCCTTCTAAGCGAAAATATCCTATAAAAATTCCTTTTCATTACGATAGTTTTTTTAATTTCAATTTTCATTCACTCTTTTTAGTACATCGTTTTTTCCCATAAAAAAAACCGACAACTTCCATAATTCAATGATTTTATATCATCATTGAATTATGGAGATTGTCGGTTTCACTTCAACTAACTTCAATAAAGTTTTTTGAAGAGCTCCCATTTTATAGAGGATAGTAATGTATGTATTACTCCTATTAAAAATAACAGTATATCTCTGATCTCCTAGATTATGCAATCAATATATCAATTTATGTTATGCGCTATCTTTCAATTAAGAAACTTTTTCATTTAGTCAATATTACATATTAAAAAAATGCTAAAGCCTTAATTATAGCAAACAGTTAAAATAAGCATCTATTAATTTTTTAAAACAATTATAAGATAAACTATATTAAGCAATTTGTCAATTTATTTATCAGTTTTTTGAGCGTTATTCCAATTAAAATTCAGTACACGTAAATAATTTCAAGTTTTTAATTATTATCATGTTAATAAATATAAATAAAGTGCAAAACTTTTAGGTTTCTTAATTATCTCCCACTAACCCTACGATGATTTTAATTTTTAAAACTTTTCCTCAAGATTATGAAACAATTTAAAAATCATTACTCGCTCACCTGTACGCGAACTTATATCCGTATGAAAACTTTTCACTTTTTCTCCAGTTAATTCTAGTATGATCTCTTTCAAATCGTCAATTCCAGATTCAACTAGCTCCGAACGATTTTTCTTTATCGTTAGCATACCGTCTTTCGTTTCGCAAACCGTATATTCAGCCGGTGTTAAAATACCTTGTAAATTTACGAATAATCATATCCCGCAATATATCTGTCTTAACGGATATAGATCCGCGTCCTAGGTAGTCCTTTTCCCAGTGAGTAATTGCTTTGCTTATCTCTGATTCAATCGAGCCTTTTGAGTTTTTCATCTATGTATCCTCCTTCAATAAAATGTAATTACATTTATAATTACAATAACAATATAATAATCTGGATTGATTTTATTTTCAATTATTGAGAAGAATTTATAGGAATCGTTGTCATGTATCCTTTAGTATTAAGGTGAATTTCTATATTGTAATATACGTTTTTTGATTATTACCCGACAAAATACTCTTACTATAAAGACTCTGTTGCATAGATTTCAAAAAGGACATTCCGGAGAAAATAAGAAAACTCTTGTAACGTAATACATAAACGAAAGAGCCGATTTCTTTATAAAATAAGAAATCGACTTTTGGCTTAGTTATTGATTTAGTAATGGAAAACACCTTTTTAAAATAATTATGTTTATACTATAGACGTTGATCTTTCTGAAAGTTTAGTTGAAAATGATCCGCTTCATTGTATACCCCGAATTCATATCCTTTTTCCTTATAAAATTTAATAATTTCCGGAAGCGCTTGTAATGTCTGTAGTTTTTCATGCATTAGAACTACTTCCACATCTTCTGTTGTTGTACGCTTTACATTTTCTATAATTTGCTGTGGGTTACCTTTTAATTTCCAATCATTTGAATCTATCGTCCAATCCCAAACTTTTATTCCTGCTTCTACAATTTTGTTACGAATGTCCTGCCCCTTTAATCCTGGTGCAGATCCATATGGGGGACGGACTAGTTTAGGAGTTGTACCTGTAATATTATGAATAAGAGCTAACGTTTCTTTCATCTCCGTTACAAATTGTCCTTTTTTGTATAGCTTATCACTATTATGTGTCATACTATGTGCACCAATATAATGTCCTTCTTTTACTGCTCGTTTTACATTTTCCTGAAAAGCGGTATTCTGTAAATTGCTACCTTGCATAAAAAATGTCGAGGCAACATGTTGCTCTTTTAGTACATCTAAAAATTTTCCAGTAAATTCGCTAGGACCGTCATCAAATGTTAAATAAACAACCTTTCCTACTGGTTTTCCATCAGGTCTTTTCTGTTTTGCCAGCGATGTGTCCTCTTTCTTTCCTTGTTGTTGCGTATTAGCTAGCCTAATACTTTCATTAGCTACCCCTTTTGCTGGGATAGAGTTCCATTTCCCTATTAAAAAGAAAGTGAAAAAGGTCGTTGCTAAAACAACTACTAGAGATAGTATTGCCTTCGTTACTACACTTATTTTTTTCTTATTTTGTGATTCTTTCATTATGTTTCAATCCTTTCCCTACTCATTTTCATATTCATTATTTATACAGCTAAGCATTAACTCCAGCTGATATTTACAATAAATAGATTAATAGAGGAAGGTGAAGATAAAATGCAGATAATGTCGAAATTAGTTAAAGAATAGCCTATTGCATCCACTCTTTAAAAAATATTTTTTCTCTATTACAGTTAAATTTGAAAACTGAATATACATCCAAAATAAAAGATACTACTCTTTCTAAACAATATTTTTATATCAAGATAACAGCATGTCGGTATAAAGATAAAATACAAAGATAGCCGTACAATTGAAATTCTATTATAATTTTGTAATTGGAATTCATTTGAACCAAATGAAGAACTAGAAGAAATATTATTATGTGGAGGTGCCCCAATGAACCTTGTAATTAGAGAATTAGAAACAAATGATTTAGATAATCTTCCGGAGATTGATGACAGTTTTATAGTGAATGCTCGGTTAATTCTTTCTCTTTCCAAAGTAAATAGACGCATAGAATATACAGTAGAAGACATTCCGAGTTATGAAAAAAGTTATTTACAAAATCAAGATGATAATGAAGAACTGCCTTACAATGAATATATAAATAAACCTAATCAAGTCATTTACATAGCACTGTTACATAACCAAATCATTGGATTAATGGTATTAAAAAAGAATTGGAACCACTATGCTTACATAGAAGATATAACGGTAGATAAAAAATATCGTACAATCGGAGTTGGTAAAAGATTAGTTGATCAAGCAAAGCAGTGGGCAAAAAAAGGCAATATGCCAGGTATCATGCTTGAAACGCAAAATAATAATGTCGCAGCATGTAAGTTCTATGAAAAATGCGGATTTGTAATTGGTGGGTTTGATTTTCTTGTTTATAAAGGTTTGGATATTGAAAATGATGAAGTTGCAATTTATTGGTATTTGCATTTCGACTCTTAACGTTAAACTTAGTCAAAATAAAAACCCCAATCTCTCAATAGTAAAATTGAGAAATTGGGGTTAAGCTACTTAACAATTTTTTTCATTTAAAACAAGTAACTAATTAATAATCCTGCTGACAACAAGAAGCCGAAAATCGTATTTGTCATCGCTGTTGATTTCATTGCGATGCGCATATACCCAGGATCCTTTGCCCCTTTTTTGAAACTTTGAATTGCAGAAATTGGCTTTCTCAAACCTAGGAACATAACTAATGCCCAAGGGCTTATATAACCCATTAATACAATTACGGCAATCCATAAATACGCAATGAAAAAGGCTACCGCTAGTGTGACCACAGCTTTCTCTCTCCCAAGGAGGATTACTAATGTCTTTCTTCCACCTTTAATATCTTCTTCGATATCTCGGATGTTATTCGACATATTGATTGCACCTACTAAAATTCCAATTGGAATGGAAATCAATACACTTTCAATCGTTACAGTATTCGTTTGAATAAAGAAAGCAATGAGTACAAAACATGTTCCCATTAACAATCCAGAAACTAATTCTCCAAACGGGGTGTACGCAATTGGTAATGGACCGCCTGTATATAAATAGCCAACCGCCATTCCAATTAAACCGATGACGACTAACCACCAGCTGCTATTCATACAAATATAAATGCCAATAAAAGCTGCTACGACATATAATAAAAGCGCAACTGTTAACACATTTTTTGGCTTCAATCCATGACGGACAATTCCGCCACCGATGCCAACGGATTCAGCGGTATCTAATCCACGTTTGAAATCATAGTACTCATTAAATAAGTTCGTTGCTATTTGCAATGCTAAACATGCAGCCATCATCGCAATAAATAACAGCCAATCAATTTTGGCAACATAAAGTGATGCCACTGTTCCTAAAATTACAGGAGAAAACGTCGCCGTTAACGTATGCGGGCGTGTCATCTTCCATATTAATTTAGCGGAACTAATTTCTTTTTCTGTCCCCATAACTCATTTCAATCTCCCTACATTTAAGTATAAATTACTAGCAGTATCTTTCTATCTATTTCCTGCCACGCATCCATTCATTATATCAATAAATGATTGTCCTTTCTAACAAATCAACTTTTAATAAGATGAAAAATTATAAAATGAAACTTTCATCAGTAGGAGTTTTGTCATCCCCACTGATTATTAGTACATATCCATTGTTTTTTTCCGGGCAGCCCTCCCTCCCATTCGCTGAATTTTGTGGTGGGAGTCTTACTGTCCGTTAATGCGGGATAAAAAAGAAGTCAAATTACTTCCAAACAACACCTCGCCTCTCATATTCCATTCTGTATTCAACAGCAGCCGCAATTTTAGGACTTGCGAATCTTTCCGTGATCCAAAGTCCCAAATCAACTCCTGAAGTGACTCCTCTTGCAGTGATAACATCGTCTTGATCTACAATTCGGTAATGAAGAAGCTCTGCCCCGTATTCACTCATTTCATCCTGTGCCAAATAGTGCATCGTTGCCTTTCGACCGTTCAATATACCAGAGGCTGCTAACAGCATACCCCCTGTACACACGCCAGCAACGATTGTTCCTGCATTGTACATCTCGCTAATCATTTTAGTCAAAGTTCCAAGCTCTGCTTGCTTTCGTGCCCCATGCTCTGCTTTATGATTCCAGCCACCACCAGGTACAATTAACAAATCTGGACGATTCTCCATTCGTAAAAAATCATGTAGTTTAACTGTAACTCCAAACGAGGTAGTAACTTCCTTCTTTTGTTCACTCGAAACGAATTCAACTACAAATTGAGCCCCTTCTTCTATCGCTCTTTTCAGTACCTCAAACGGTGCGAAAGAGACAAGTTCTCCGAAACCATCAAACAATACTATTTGTATTTTCATTTTCGCACACCTCATATGCTTTCTTTTTTAAATTGTAGATATATATAATGATTGGACAATCTCAAAGTGTAAATTGTAAAGTATACCTAGATTATTCAAATAAAAAATAATATCCCACATAGTTAAATACATTTGTAAACCCTACATTTTCTACAACTGCAACAGAAGGCTTGTTCAATTCCATACAGTCCCAATATGGAATAATATCATTCTCCAAACAATCTTTCACAAAACTATGCGCTATCTTTTGAGCTAATTTTCTCCCTTGGTGACCTTCTATCGTTTCAATATCTATACAGTGTATATTTTCAAAGACGAACCCTGAAAAACAAACACTCACAATTAAATCATCATAAACAATGCAATAGCCAATCCCCTCATTGAAAAAAGAATCCGGTGAAGACCAAAACTCTAAAATTTTTGATTGTAAAAAATCAATGTTCTTAAATGTATTATTATTATTTTCATAGAGAGCTTTACTCATTTTCAGTACAGTATATCTCTGTTCAAATTTAGGCTCATGATGATTTTCATAATCCTCTTTTCCTAGCATATACACTCTTTGATTCCAACTCTTTAATTTACGATGCTGAAATATTCTTTCGATTGTTTTATTCCACTTCGAATGATTCCCGATTCCTTCAAAGCAATCTAATCCTACTTTCCTCGCCTCAGGTACTATTACATGATTAATAAAACGATTCACTTCTTTATTAAACTCTTCATTTTCAGCATCTCCAATAAAGAAGAAGCCATCATTATTACCTAACCAAATAAGTCCCGAATTAGGAGAAGTCACGTTATCTACAAATATACGACCAGGATTCACTCCTGCAATTACAGCACGTACCTCTAATTGACCTTGTTCATTCACTAAACGATTACACCTATAAAAATCATCCTTGCTTAGTTCACAGATCATACGTTACACCCCCTTTTTTAAACTGTTCTATTCTAACTTTACCATTTTACATAATATTCTGCATTTTTACTAAGAGTAGTTTTAAAGCGATGCGATAAATAAATGAAATACATAATAAAAAAGAGCCAATCTCCAACACAATAGAAGATTGACTCTTTCCTTTATTTACTCCCCTGTTTTAGAAAATCGCTTTATACGTTCTCCAATTTCATCTCGAACACGTTGAAATTCAGACCACTCTTTTCCTGCTGGATCATCAAATCCCCAGTGAACACGATTCACATGCGGCGGAGTAGATGGGCAAACAGAATCCGCATGACTACAAAGCGTAACGACTAAATCAGCACTATTTAAAATGTTTGCATCAATTATATCTGATGTTTGATTTGTTATGTCGATATTTACTTCGTTCATTGCTTTAATTGCGTTTGGATTTACTCCATGTGCTTCCATTCCTGCAGAATACACATTCCACTTATCCCCTAAATATTGTTTACCCCACGCTTCTGCCATTTGGCTTCGGCATGAATTTCCTGTACATAAGAAATAGATTGTCTTTTTGTTTTCCATGTTGTTTTCCACCTTTATTTTTGAATTTAGACTGGTTGGTCATTAAAATATTTACGTTTAAACCAAAAGGAAACATTTACAAGTGCAATCATTACAGGGACTTCAACTAACGGTCCAATGACAGCTGCGAATGCTGCGCCCGAATGAATACCAAACACACCAACTGCTACAGCAATTGCTAACTCAAAGTTATTACTACCTGCTGTAAATGCTAACGTTGTCGTCACCGGATAGTTTGCACCAATGTTTCTTCCCATAAAGAAAGAAACAAAAAACATTACAATAAAATAGATTAATAACGGAATCGCTATTCTTACCACATCTAGTGGCACGCTAACAATCATCTCTCCTTTTAAAGAGAACATAACGATGATTGTAAATAGCAATGCAAGTAATGTAAGTGGACTAATTTTAGGTATAAACACTTTTTCATACCACTGTCTTCCTTTTAACTTAACTAGTACAAAGCGTGTCAACATACCTGCTATAAAAGGAATTCCTAAATAGATACATACTGATTTTGCTACTTCTATCATTGTAATATCGACAATAGCACCTTCAATCCCTAACCATTCTGGAATTACAGTTACAAATACGTATGCATAAACTGAGAAAAAGAGCATTTGGAATACCGAATTAAAAGCAACTAAACCTGCCGCATACTCTTTATCCCCATCAGCAAGATCGTTCCAAACAATTACCATTGCAATACAACGTGCTAATCCAATCATAATGAGACCAACCATATATTCTGGTTTATCAGGAAGAAAAATAATTGCTAAAACAAACATAAGTACCGGACCAATAATCCAATTTTGTACTAAAGATAGAACTAACACTTTTACATCTTTAAATACTCGGCCCATTTCCTCATAGCGAACTTTCGCTAACGGTGGATACATCATTATAATTAATCCAACAGCAAGCGGAATAGACGTCGTTCCAACTTGTAATGTATTCAGTCCGTCTACTACACTAGGGAACACAAACCCTAAACCAATCCCAACAGCCATCGCTAGAAAAATCCATAGTGTTAAATATCGGTCTAGAAAAGATAAACGTTTCATTTTATTTTCCATCTCCTATTAACAACAAGAATTTTTAGCTACCTCATTTGAAGTCGCGCAACAAGATGACTCTTCAATTTTGTGAACATTACTATCTGCTTTCGTATAAAAGAATTCCCATTCATTCCCATCTGGATCTGTTACCCAAAACTTATCTTGCACTGCATAGCAACAAGTCGTATCCATCTCATCACGCGCGAAGAAACCTTCTTTTTCTAATCGTTCTTTATGCAATGTAATTTCTTCAGCTGTATCCACTTGGAAACCAAAATGATTTACCTGATTTCCCTTCACTTCATCTCGCACGTTCAGCGTAAAATTAAGTCCTGGCGTCTCTAATAAAAATTTTGCATAATCTGTTTTCACTTTAACTGGTGAAACACCAAATACCTTTTCATAAAATTCAATAGACTTCTCTAAATTCGTAACGTTTATACCGACGTGAACATATCTCATACCTTATTCCTCCTTTTTATATATCATTAATCAATTTTTTTTGATTAATAACTCAAAATTTTAACAGCAACTACCTTTCCCTGTTTTTCTAAAGATACAGCACAATTCTTCTGATAATAAATTATTCACTTCCGCATCATTTAAATCATAATAACTCCACGTACCTTTTGTTTCTTTTACAATCAAACCTGCATCTAATAAAATTTTTAAATGATATGATAATTTAGATTGCGTCATTTCAAAAACTTCTGTTAAATCACATACACACGTCTGTCCTCGCTGGCAAAGTTCATACATGATTTCTAAACGTTTCTGATCCGCCAACGCTTTAAACTTTTTCTCATAGAGCTGAAAATTTTGTGCCACTGTAGTTCACTTCCCTTCATCAACTTTTTTTGATATTTATAGTATATACGTAGATGAGTTCTATATGCAACTTATTAATCAAGTTTTTTTGATTTATCTAAAAAACTTCCTCGCATCATATCTTTGTTACAATTAAAAAAGACCATAACCTTTTCAAAAATGAAAAACTATGGTTCTTTTTACAACTTAATAGTTACAATATTTCCGAGAAATGGAGTCTCTATAACTATTTTAAATTTTAATTTGATCATTATAGAGTAGTGCCCCATCACCCTCAATCTAAGAAAAACAAATACCCCAAAATGAGAAAAATCGATATGCTCTTGTTTTTGGTGCATATTCATAAAAATAGTCTAAATCCTTAAGTTGATGGTTGTGGGGCGGGCCCCCCATAAGAACGGTATCTAAAAGATTGTATGATAGGTGTTAGTTCCATTCCAATGGCCTCAGCCGGCGATTAACTCAAATACCGATTTCGGATGACCGCCATGTGATGAAGTTCGTGTCCTGCGACGCCGTATGCGAGGGCGCGCGCCGTAATGCTTAGGTTGTTGGCTGTGCCCTTGCGGGTCCACGCCTCCGCTGGTAGCCCGCGCAACAATGTAAGCGTTGATTGCCGTACGGCCCGGTAGTCTTCGGCCAATTGCGCGGTTGTCCAGCTTCCGAAAGGAGGTATGAATAATTCCTGATCGAAACCGGTCAGAGGCGTCTGGTCCCCTCTTGCGAACCGGAGCAGGCGGTAGGTCATGACGCGTTCCGCGTCTGTAATGTGGCCCACGACTTCTTTCAGCGTCCATTTTCCTTCCGCATACCGATATGTGGCCTGGCTTTCGGTCAACGATGCCAGGAGCTCGGTCATTTGCTTTTCCTGGGCGAGCAGAATATCGATGATGTTACCGTCCGGCACCAAACGGATATATTCGCCGGAGCTCCCGGCATATTCTACTTCTGACGGTCTTTGATTCATGCGTAGTCACCTCTTTATGTAGATATAGAAAATTATAGCACTCGTCTATGTCTAATAAATTCGCGAAATAATAGAACTTCCCTTCTAATAATTGAGGATAAGCAACTATTTAGTCAGTCGCCACACTATCCTGATTCGTTAGCACAATAAGCAACGCTAATCAATAATGCATAAAAATTAGAAGTTATACAATATTTCAAAGTTATTAATATATATTAGATTATTCCGAAACATATATAAATACATTTTGTCGAAACTATTAAAAAGGGAGAATTTCTCTAGCTGGAGAATTAATAATTGTGTTACCAATATGTAAAAATCTCAATTTAAAATTAAAGGAGAACAAAATGGGACAAATAATTGTATCGATGTACCTCTCACTAGATGGTGTCATGGAGGAACCAGCTTGGACTGCTCCATACTTCAATGAAGAAGTAGCAAAGTTTCAATCCGATTTACTGTTTGAAAGTGAAGCGCTTCTACTAGGGCGAGTAACCTATCAAGGTTTTGCAGCTGCCTGGCCTTCTATGACTGATGAAGAGGGTTTTGCTGATAAGATGAACAGCATACCTAAATTTGTTGCTTCAACAACTTTGGAAAAAACCGAATGGAATGCAAATCTTATCAAGGGTAATATTGTAGAAGAAATATCGAAACTGAAGGAACAGCCCGGTCAGAACCTTTTAATTTATGGTAGTGGTGAGCTTATACAGACATTGATGCAACACGACCTCATTGATGAATATCATTTTATGGTCAATCCTGTTATCGTGGGAAGCGGAAAGCATCTCTTTAAAACCGGAAACGATACAAAGGCTTTAAAACTGATCGAAACAAGAACGACCAGTTCAGGTGTCGTTATTCTTTCCTATCAGCCGGAGAAAAAAGAATAATTATTGATAAATTATATAAACAAAAAAAGATTGACTCTTTCAGATCAGGAAAAGTTAAAAATAACTTCCAATAACAAGAATAATGTAAATAAGCTGTCCATGTGGACAGCTTATTGTTTTTTTGCTTAGCGTGCAAAATTCGCGTCTTGTTCGCGTGACCCCAAACAGTACGATTTTATTTCAAAGACACAACGATCTTACTACACACTTTTTATTTATCCCACACTCTCATCTACTAATATTACTATTTTTTATTACTAATGTTGCCGTTTCACTCGGATGGCTAAGAGGAAAATGATGGCCATATGGAACAAAATCAACCTTACCAAGATGCGATGGAGCAGAATAGCCTCTGTCATACTCCCCCCAAATAATGTGAAGATTATACTTTGTTACTTCATTGAAATCACCTTGATCATTTTTTAGTAGTAAACTGTTAAGCTGAACCGTAGTATTTAAAATTCTAGGAGAAGTAAAACTGTTTCTTATTTTTTCAATATAATATTCAGGGATGCTCTCCATACTTTCAAACAAACCATTACTTAATAAATATCGCCCTATCAAATTAGTAGTTGCCAGTTTTAATTTCCATTTGTTCATAAATTGAGGAACTTTTAGCGATTTAGCATTTTTTTTAACAACAGGCGGCTGAAGTAAAGTGATTGAATACTTCTTATCTATGTACTCTTGTACCAATGCTTCCAGAAGAATAAACGCACCGAATGAATGGCCAATTAGATGTGCACCATTAGTAGCTTTCTCCAATAATTTTTTCACTACATTCAAATAGATATCTAGAAGATTTTTCTCTCGTTTAAAAGGAGAACGTCCCAAACCTGGAAGATCCAAAATCCATACAGGTTGACCAGTTTTTTCATGAAGCTCTTGTGCTAAAGGAAATAAATCCTCTCCATCACTCAATAAACCATGTAATAAAATAAACGGTTTACCCTTTCCTTGTAATTGGTAAAGGGTAGTGTTATCGCATAATGTTCGTTTAAATAAATGATTATGCCGGCCATTTTGATACATCATTCGATAATCCAGATCAGCTACTACGGCAGGGAAAAATTTCATTACACTCGTCTTCTTAAACCAATCTCCTCCCATAATTTTTTTCGCTGAAACATTTAAAAATTTTTGTCTTGTAATAAAATTCAGTCCATCAGAAGGAATTTTTGTTATTTTACTTCCTCCACTATTCATAATTGCTTTCATAAATGGCATTGGAACAGAGATTTTTGGTGCCCTCATATTCATACTTTCCGACATAATACTTAATAATTCAGCAATGTTCTGATCGTGCTGTTTGTCTTCAACAAGTGTATATGTTTGAATAGTCGGTTGCTCCAATCTGAAAACCTGCACAATAAACTTCGCAAGCTCATCGTTTGAAATAAGTGGTAACCTATATCCCTTACCTCCAGGAATCACTGGCATGAGCCCTCTTCGCATACTCATCACAAGCAAACCTAACCCTGCTATCTGCTCTGTACTCCCTGTTTTACTACTACCGACTACAGTTGGCGGATTAATTACAGAAAGCGGATAACCTACTGCTGATGCCTGCTGACGGATATAAAGATCTGCTAAAAATTTTGTTCTCTCATATGGATTTTTTATTTTCAAATAATTGTTTCCTTCTTTAAACACATCAATTGCAATCTTGCTATTTTTATCATCAAAAGGACTCATATAGCCTACAACATGAATAAATTGTTGCAAACCCTTCAATTGATGAATACTTTTAGCTAATTCACTAATATGTTTGGCGCCATTTAAAAATACGGAAGCTGCCTCTTTACTTGTCGCTTGAATATCCATGGGGCCTCCTGCGTGAATAATCACATCCGTTTTCAATACCCTCTCCTTATCTTCAGCACTTAGACCTAAATCTATTTTCGTCAAATCACCTTCAATAAAGTGCATAACTTCCTTTTTTAAGATGCCTCTTTCTTGAAAAAGGCGTGTTGCTTTATTTTTCGACCTCACTAAAAGAAGAATTTTAACATCCTCTTTGGCTAATTCTTTTACCAATTGCTTTCCAATAAAGCCTGTTCCGCCAGTTAAAAATACTGTTCTCATATAAAATCCCCCTTTTAGTACTATTTAGTACTAATTTGATGTAAAAAAAATGCTTCTTTTATCGAAGCAATTTAAAAAAATGATCTGCTGTTTTCGTAATTACAGTTGCATCCTTCAATGTTTCTGAAATAAATAACGCTCCTTCAAGATTTGTAATAAAAAGTGATGCAACCTCATCAATATTAATCGTATTTCTGAATTCTCCATTCTCTACCCCTTGTTTAAGTAATAGAGAAACTTTCTTTTGTAATCCTGTAAAAAAAAGACCTATTTTTTCTTTTATTTGCGTGGCCTGTGTAGGACTTTGAATATAAAGAGTAATAAATGGACAGCTTCCCTTATACTCTCTCGATTGAACTCCTTGTGATAATTGCTTTAAAAACAGTTGGATACGATCTTCAACTAAAAATTGGTTCTGAGAAAGTACGTCATCAATTGCAGATTGATACATTTCAATCCAATAATCAACAACCCCTTCTAATAATACTTCCTTATTAGAAAAGTGATAATACACATTAGACTTTGAAACTTTGCTTACACGTACTAATTCATCCATACTTGTATAAGCAAACCCTTTTTCTAAAAATAATGTTGCAGCTACTTCAATCACACGTTTTTGATTCATTAATTTTACCTTTGTCATAACTAGAACTATATAGTACTAATTTAAATATTGCAAGTATTTATGTTAATTTAGAAAAAAGTTGAACTGAACCCCGAAATTGTTCATTCACTATCGTCTAATAGAAGTCACCATACATGCCCATCAACTTAAGAAAAAGAAATGCCCCCAAAACGAAAAAATGAGCGGCTTCTCAGAATAATTATCTGTAGAGAAAGAAAATTTTAATTTAGGAGTATATGAAAATATTAGCTTGATGGTGATGTGGTGCTCCCCCAATATGTAAATAAAAAGTAGGAGGAGCCTATATTAACAGACTCCTCTTTAAAATAGCCATTCTATACATGTTAGAAATAAATTCATTTTACTAATAATGAATATTCACCGTTTTTATCATCGAATTTATATACATTTAAATAATATTTACCTGGTTTCGCTGCGAATTTCCCCTTTATAACATTTCCTTCATCTTCACCACAAGCTACATAATTTTGCATGTCTGATTCATGATAAAGCACCCATGTCATCCCAATATTTTGTTCATTTACCACAGAAATATCTACTTCTTTTGGATCTGTAACATTAAACGTATAAACATCTGTTTGATCAGGAGTAATCAGATTTCCTTTTACAAGCGTATTAAACGGGAGTACCTTCTCCTCTTCATAAGATTCACTTGTTTGCGGATCTTGTTTTACAGTAACTTTTGTTTGTTCTTTGCTTTCTTTTCCTCTACTATCTTTTACTGTTAGTTCCACAGTGTATGTTCCTTTTTCTCCATATACATGGGTAGGATTTGCTTCTGTACTTGTAGTACCATCTCCAAAGTTCCATAGATAAGAAATAACTTTTCCATTTTCACTTTTTGTACCATCGCTATGAAATTGAATCTCTTCATTTACTATCCCGCTGTATGGTCCATTCATATTTACTATAGTAGTTGTTTTTTCCTTTTCCTCTGTCGCAACACCATGAAAAACAATATCATATTCAAACTGGTTAGCTGCATTCACACGATAGTTTACGAAATAGGCTGTAACTGTTTTATAACCACTCCAACCTTTTTGGGATAACTGCTCTAAAGTTTGGTTTACTTGTTTACTCATCGCTTTCCAATCTTCAGACTCACCTTTTGATGTACCACCTGTGTACTTGCCTTCCACGGTAAATGTATTAAAGAATTGCGACTCATATTTTGTAATTTTGGCATCTTTTATATTTGCTACATCCACAATTTCGTTTTTCACTTCAGCTAGCGGCTTTGGTGCATGTTGAATTAAATAATCATTTGTTACTTTCGGTACATTATATTTATCTTGATTATCAATCAACTGCTGCATATACGCTTGATATTCTGCATTCAATTGTGTATTGTTGCTCAATGATTCACGATATGAGTCATAATTTTTCACATCGTTTGCACGGATTAAATCTTGAAGCTTATCAAATGTTTCAAATTGATGATTATACAAATATGACTGTAGTGCAAAGGAATACTTATAAAAGTCCCATGATCCATATTTTGAGAACAAAGTTTGCTTTACTGTATAACGGCTTGCTGGATCAGATGATAAGCCACTTATCATACTTTTACGCGGAACAACATTATTTGTACGTGTAGATCCTGCAAAAAATTCTGCATTCCCTTCTTGGAACCAAGTTAATCGTTCATTTTGATACATTTCTCCGCTTCCAAATAAACCAGGAACCTCATACCTTCCTTGTAAATAATGAGTGAATTCATGACGGAATAACTCTTCTAAACTATAAATACTCTGCTTTGGCGTACGCTCATATGTAAAGAAGGTCCCCTTCTCTTCAATATAAATTCCACCGTTGTTTGTTTCATATCCATATAATTGTCTATTTAATTGATATTCATCTGGATTATTATAAATTACTATTGTTAGTACATCATCAGCGTTACCTGGTTCTAGCGCTTTATCATTACCAATTACACGGTGATATTGTGCTTTTACTTCTTTGGCTGCCCAATATAATCTCTTAATTTTTTCTTCTGTTACTTTATCTCCCGTCTTAAAGACAATAGATCCGTCATCAAATGTATATGTTTTAGGTAAGTATTGTTGTTTCCCTTCTTCACGTATTTTCTGTAAATCTACTGCATTTCCACTATAATCTTTTCCACCATAGTTTGTTTTCATTTGTTCTACTGCTACAAAATAAGCTCCACTTAAACGAGGATACAAGTTCATCGCTTGTGTAATAACTTCCAATCCTTTGTTTGGATTACTATGAAATTTCCCTAAACGTCCTGCATAATAAATGCCATTATTAATTAACCAACTATTTTCATTTGTTATATTCCCCACGAGAGCAATTCTATTAACCTCATTTATAAAGTTATCAATCTTTCCATACCACATTGTTTCATTAGGTTGCTTATTCGTATCCTGCAAATAAGACTGTATATCATAATCAATTCCTTTTACAATTTCATATACGGCTTGTCCTTTCGCATAATCGCTTACATACGTAGAAAGATTATCATTATAGTGTTTTAAAACATTTACCGCATACTGTACTGTTTCAGTATCACTAGAGGCATTACCAATTAATTTTCCATACGCAGTTACTACTCTATCTTGCTCAGCTGTACCTAATGTGAAGTTTCGATTTTTCGCGATTGCTTTCAATGCTGGTAAACACTTGTCATGGAAGCTTCTCTCTTTTAAGTAACTTAATTCATTATTATAATATCCCACATAAAAAGCAGAACGTAATACTTCAACAAATGTTTCAATGCCCTTTGAATTTTCTTTCGTAAACGTCCTTCCTCGTTGTCCTAATTCATTAATGATAACGTTCATGCGTTCTTTATTCTGATAAAATGCTTTCGTATCTTGATTGAATTGAAATAAATCCGTAATTTGATTCCAAGAAATTTTTGATAATGTATCAATGAGTTCGCTATTAGGCATTTTATTCAGTTCTGCCAAAGTATAGCTTTGCTTTAATTGAATTTCATCACGTTTCATAACCAGAGTAGGACGTTGTGAAAAATCTCCTATTTTTAAACGCTCTTCAAAATTCAAAGTTTCGTCCGCTTTTGTAGCATGTACAATTTCATCTTTTGAAGTTTCTGTCCCCATTGGTTTCATCTGTAAGATATTATAGGGTGCTGTTTCTTCTGCTGATACCTGTGTTTGAATACTTCCAAATGATAATGCCATTGTACTAATCCCAATCATCATTTGGGTAAATCTTAAATTCTTGTTCATTACATTTCCTCCATTTATATATTCCACCCAAAAATATAACATTTTATCTTAATAAATTATTATAATATGTATTATTTCATATTTAATTACATGAATTTCCCTATAAAATGATATTAAATAAAACATTATAGAATTTTTTTCTTTTTTCATTCTTACTCATGAATTGGGTATATCTTTTGTTTGAAATTTACGAGTTCATCGCAAGAAACCAAACTCTCTGGCAAAATTTCGTAAGATATTTGGCGATAAAAATCTTTGAATTTCTTAAGTAAATAGTTGTAATTCATCGGATACAGAAATAGATATACAAAAACGTCATCCTTTCTTATAATTTTACAAAAAGAATAACTTATTTTTTTATAAAAAATACTCGTCAAAGTGTAAAACAAAAAGGGCTATCTCAGCCCTTTTTGTTTTATAAATCCTCTATATTATATTCGGTATATTCCTCATAATAGTAACTAATATTAATACTTTTCATGAATATTTCATGACTATTTATTTCATCTACTAATGCATTTTGGAGTAAATGCTTAATTTCAATATCTTTAATTGGGCTGCGTTCTATTGCAGTAAATAATCTTCTTTATCAATTTTATTGCAGTCGATCACCTGATGAAGTTCATTTTTAAAGATTAAATCTAGCCATATTCTATTCGCTCTACCGTTTCCTTCTCTAAAGTGGTGGCTATATTCATTTCAACTTAAAGAGAGTCTGTGTTTTGGCACAAGCTCTTTTTTATTACATTTCAAATATATTCAACAAGGTGAGTCTTTTGCAATTACAGCAATATAGAAAAAAAGTCTGGTTCTGATATAAAAACTTCAAAATAAACGCAATTAATCTATAAAGCTCGGACATACCAATGAAGAAGCATTCAAACGAATCCGGGCTGTTTAAATTTGATTATAAAACTATTCTTCTCTAGCAAAATAAAGCAAGGCTATGGTCGGAAAAGCGATTCCTATCCATAATGTTAGATTCCATCCTCCTAAGGCATATGCCCATCCTCCAATAAAGGATCCAACAGCACCTCCTAAAAAGAAAATAGCCATAAATAGCCCATTTAATCGACTACGAATTTCTGGACTCAACGAGAAAATTAAACGTTGGCTAAGCACAAGGTTTGCAGATACTCCCATGTCCAACAGAATTGCAGCAATTACTAAAACAGCTATTCCAAAGGACGAGCTACTTTGAATAAAAAGTGGGAGTATTAAAGAAATAATAACAACAGTGAGAGCTATCCCAGTGGCGGGTCGTGTCCAGCCAAGATCAGCTAGACGACCACCTATTGGAGCGGCTATTGCACCTGTAATTCCGACAAGTGCATATAATGCTATGGCAGTCTGAGAAAAATGAAAAGCAGGACTAAATAATAATAATGGAACAGTGGTCCAGAATAAACTAAAAGCCCCAAATACACAAGCATGATAAATGGCGCGACGGCGTAAAATTGGAGTAGTACGTAGCAGTTGCCACATTGAATTAAGTAAGGCTATATAATTTGTTTTTGCCTTTGGTTTCCTAGTAGGGAGTACTTTCGATAATACAAACGCTAAAACAATAATTACAGTAGCAGATAAAGCAAATATTGCATTCCATCCCCACATATCGGCTACTAGACTAGAGATCGGTCGCGCAAGCATAATACCTAATAACAGACCACTCATGACATTGCCAACTACGCGACCGCGTGCATTCTCAGATGAAAGATATGATACAAGAGGTACGAGCACTTGCGCTGCGACCGAACCCAGTCCGATAAAGAATGAAGCAATTAACAACAAGGTTGCGCTTTTTACAAAAACCATAGAAATGAGTGCAAATGCACTTAAAAATAACAATATAAGTATCAATTTTTTATTCTCAACAATATCCCCCAAAGGCACAAGAAATAATAAGCCAACAACATATCCAATTTGAGTTAGCGTTACAATTAATCCAGCGCTACTATTAGAAAGCCCAATTTCATTACTAATTAGCCCAATTAAAGGCTGTGCATAATAAAGATTAGCCACAATAATACCACATGCAGTTGCTAAAAGAATGATTAAACCTGATGAAATGTCCTTATCAATTGCTTTATTTTTAAAATTAGACATAAGTATTTCCTCCCATACTTTTATTTCAAAATTACTAAATCACTTTGGCAAGTACTACTGCGATGCCATTTTTTATTGTAATAAATTAAGTCTGAGCTAATTTCCATTCTGCTTTTAAAAGGTCCAATTTCCTCTCTTTTCCCCCCCCTTTTCTAAATGTTTTTTAGCAATGTAATTTGTGATTTTTGGAACCTAAATATATCCATACCATTACAAGATGTTAGTTAATTAATAAACTGAACGTACAGTTCATTAATTAACTAACATATATACTAGACGTTCAGTTTTGTAAATAGGATATTTCGTTTTTTGTTCGTATTAAGTATACTAAACGTATAGTTTATGTTTTGAAAGGAATGATTAATGTGCAAAGTAAAAGAGGTCGACCACGTAATATTGAAACCCAAAAGGCCATCCTGTCTGCGTCCTATGAGTTATTATTGGAAAGTGGCTTTAAAGCAGTCACAGTCGATAAAATTGCAGAACGTGCTAAAGTCAGCAAAGCTACGATTTATAAATGGTGGCCAAATAAGGCTGCTGTGGTAATGGATGGTTTTCTTTCTGCTGCTGCCGCCAGATTGCCTGTACCTGACACAGGTTCAGCGTTGAATGATATTTTAATTCACGCCACAAGTTTAGCCAATTTTTTAATCAGTCGAGAAGGAACCATTATCAATGAGTTAGTTGGCGAAGGGCAATTTGATTCGAAACTAGCAGAGGAATATCGTGTTCGATACTTCCAGCCACGTCGACTGCAAGCAAAGCAACTTCTGGAGAAGGGAATTAAAAGAGGAGAATTAAAAGAAAACCTCGATATTGAATTAAGCATCGATCTCATTTACGGACCAATTTTTTATCGTTTGCTAGTAACTGGTGAAAAGTTGGATGATTCCTATGTACATGATTTGGTTATAAACGCCTTCGAAGGGATACGTTTGAGGTAATTAACATATAAACAAAGATTTAGATTTCCACTGTTTCCTATACTGATGTAACTAGTATTAACTTGGTAAATAAAGTATCTAATGTTTTAAAACTGATGTATATGGGGTTTTCCCCCATATGCATCAGTTTTAAAAAAGGCTTAATCTACAAGCTATTTTGATAACGTAGTATTAACACATCCAAGCTTTATTTAATACCGTTTTTATCATTATCAAAAACCCTGATTTTTGCTAACACAATTAAGTCTTATTGCCGTTCTTGTTCCATTACTACAAAGACCCCAAGTTCCGCTATGATATATTGGAATGAAGTGAAAGATAACATGTTTGTAATAAAATTGTGTACAATGCTAGGATTACCAAAATTAACATTCTATCTTTTGAAAACACTTTGTGATTTTTGAATGATAATTAAATTGTATAGACTCGAAATTAAACATATAAATATCCTTTACAATAGCGAATTCTTAATTACATTATAATCCTCTATTGTATTCACATCATAAAATAATTTAGCATCGCTATATACAGTAATCTTACCTTGGAAAGACTTGTCAAAGAAAATGGAGCGCGCACCTTGATCCCCTTTTAGTTTTTTTAAACTCGGAAAAATCCCCTTTGAAAATAAAATTGGTGGCTGTGGGATACCTTGAAAGCTAGCAGCTACATAATCAAGCTGTGGGAGGTGCTCATAACTATCTATTAATGAATTTAAAAGCTTAACTGTAATAAAGGGTTGATCTGCAAGCATTACTACTACTCCATCAGCATTCATACTTTCTGCCTTTTCTAAACCACAATGGAGAGAGTAAGATTGACCCAGACATGATTTTTCACAAGAAAGAATATGAACCCTTTCAACTTGTGTATAATGTAACAACCAAGACGGTTGATTTGAAACTACTATAACATCACTCAAATTGGAAGAAAGTGATGTATGTAATGCTTTATTCCCAAGTAATGTATTTCCAGTTGGAAGGTACAGCTTATGTAACCCCGGACCTGTTCTTCTACTCTTTCCAGCTGCTAGATATATTCCTACTATTTTCATCGTTCTTCATCCTCATTATTTGTATCATTTCTGCCAGAATGCTTATAGCAATTTCCATTGGTCCCTCGGATCCAATGGATAAACCAGCAGGAGAGAAAATCCATTTAGGTTTATCCAGTCCTCCTAGCAAACGTACGGTACGATATCGGGACCCTAAAATACCTAGGTAACGACAAGGATGGTTCTGCAATAGACTAAGTAGTTCTTGATCCCGTTTGAAATGATGTGTCATTATCATTATAAAATCCTGTTTCTTTATAGATATCCTGGATAGAATCTTTTTTGGAAAACCGACAACATGCCTATCCGCTTCTGGAAACCGTAGCGGTGTGCATAATCCCTCTCTCCAATCACAAATAGTAACAAAAAACCCTGTTTTTTTTGCTAAGGAGACAAGTGGCTTGGCATCTTCTCCTGCACCAATTACAAACAATTTTGGTCGTGGTTCGAAGCAATATACATATAGATGTTCATACCAACCATTTTTCAATTCAGGAAGTGCTGGAATTTCTCCTTCCCAATCTCCAAATTCATCTCCTTCTTCGCTAAAAAAAAGAGTCTTCGATTTTAATAAATCTTTTATCATCCAGACACGTAGCCCTTTTTCTGTATATTCTCTTACTTTTCGTAAATACTCTTGATATATATAATTCACTTTTTCTAATAATATATAAATAATTCCATTACACCCTACTCCCCATGATAAATCATTTTCTTCCCTCATATCGAATTCATGTATGCTCCATTTTTCATTAATTAAATCTTTAGTATAAAGATAAAGTTCTTCCTCAATACACCCCGCGCTGAGCATTCCAACCTTTGTCCCATCTTCTCCAAATACCATCATTGAACCTTCTTTCCGGTATGATGAACCGGCTACCCGAAGGATGGTTGCAATAGTGTAACCTTGTGGGCTTGCTATTACTGTCTCTAATATCTCATGTATATCAACCATCACAATTCTCCTTTCCTTTAACTTTGAAGAAGGGATTTTACTGCTTCTCTAATTTCTTGATAGCTTGTACATCGGCAAATGTTTGATTCTAACCACTCCTCAATTATTTTGTCTGTTACTTTGGGATAATTTACTATAAGAGCATGACAGTTTACAATAAACCCCGGCGTACAGTACCCACACTGAAATGCCCAATGTTCTATAAATGCTCGTTGTACAGGAGATTCATGTAAACCTTCAATTGTTGTTATCCTTTTTTCTGTTGCTTCTACTGCAAGCATGATACAAGATTTTATCGGCCATCCATCCACTAAAACCGTACAAGTTCCACAGTCCCCATTTTCACATCCACGTTTTGCACCTGTTAGATTAAATTGATCTCTCAATGTATCTAAAAGGGTATCAGCTGTTCTCACTATTCCCTGCCGATTTTCTCCATTTATATAAAGGGTAAGCTTTTTAATCAAAATATCCCTCCTTCAAAATGCTCTAACATGTCCCGTAATATATTTCTTAATACAAACAACCGATATTCTCTTGATCCACGAATATCATCTAGTACAGGTGCTGGAATACGTAACACAGTATTTTCTATCCTCTCTTCAACTGACATCTGATTATTATTAATAGCAAATTCCATAGCAGTAGAACGAAAAGGAAAAGCACATAATCCACTAAATGCCATACGAATTTTATTTCCTTTTTTCAAAGCAGCTAGTGTAATTAATGGGTAATCAATTTTTTCAAGTTTTCTCTTTTTCACACTATAAAAAGGTAGTCCAACATACTCTATATCAGTTAAGACTTGTAAAAGAAATTCTCCCTTACTTAATTGTAGTCTTTCTATAAATAGAGAATGGATAGAGACGTAACGTATACCTTTCATTCCTACAATTCCCAAAGTGCTGTCTGCTAATAAAAACGGAAGCACTGCCTCTCTATAACAGATTTCCCCTGCAATGTTTCCACCTAAAGTAATTTTGTTCCGTGCTGTACGGTCTGCTACTCTTGACGCTGTTTTACTCAAAAGTGGAAACACATTCGAATCTGAAACATGAGTTAAAGTAAGTGCTGAACCAAGAACTACATAACGCTGATACCTTCCAAGCACATTACATTCCGGAATTTCCTTTATATCAATTACAGACTTGAGAGAAAGATTCCCCAATCTACCAAGGGTAATAATTTCAGTTCCACCGTTGTAATATATCGGCGTTTTCCCTTCTTGATAAAGCTTAGAATATAGTTGTAATGCTTCTGTTATAGAGTTGGGGCGGTAATATTCAAAGTCAAATGGAATCATAATAAAGGATTCTCCTTTTTCAGTTTCGTTCGCCAAATTAGTTCTGGAGTAATCGGTAACTGATGCAAAGAAACCTGCGCTGCAACTGATAAGCAATTTGCAAGAGCCGCTGGCATTCCAAGGATGCCATGTTCGCCAAGAGCACGGGAACCAAACGGAGAATCGTCATGAGGAGTTTCTATAAATTCTACTTTATATTCAGGTTGTTGACCGTAGTGGGTTACTTTATATGAACGAAATTGATTGTTTAATACTTTCCCTTTTTTGTCATAAGTAAATGCTTCTCGTGTTGCAAAGCTAAGTCCCATACTCATTGCGCCCATTATCTGGGTCTCAGCTCCTTTCAAATTTAATACCTTTCCAGCATCTATTACACTAAAAGCACGAATTAATTTATATGTATAATCTTGCGTGTCAAATTCAACCTCTACTGCCTGTGCTGCAATTCCCCACTCCGGGCCTGGTTTTCCTTTTCCAGTTTCCTTGTCAGGTTCTGTGATTCCTTCAAACGTATATGCTCCTCTTCCTATAATCTGTTTGTTAATTACTTGTCCGTTTGAGGAGACATATCCTAACGCAATATGAGCTATTTCTATAGAAAGACCAGGAGATTCTTTAACATATACTTGTTTATTAGCAATTTCTAAACTCTCTATCGGATACCCTAATAAAATAGAAGCAGATTTTTTCAACTGCGAAATGATATCTTCTGTTGCTGCTAGCACTGCATTTCCTACTAAATATGTAGTTCTGCTTGCAGCTGTTTTCCAATGCTTTGGCGCAACTTGTGTATCCACTTCCATTTTGATATGTATATCTTCCATCTTCAATTGCATTTTTTCTGCTACCATTTGCGCAAGCACAGTTTTTGTACCCGTTCCAATCTCCACTGCACCACAATGGATATTTACACTACCATTTTCATTAAACGTTATTACCGCCCCTGCCCCTGCATCTGGTGGTGTTGTAGAGTTTTTCCATGCAAAAGCAATACCCTTTGCACGCACTTTTCTATCTGAAATTTGTATATACTGTCCTTTATTCCAATTAATAAGTTTTTTTAATCTTTCTAAACATTGTTTCGGATTTCCCATATTACTTCTTGTTACTGGAACTTGTGTAGGTGTCATATCTCCTGGTTTGATTGCATTTTTTAATCGAAATTCAAGTGGACACATACCTAATTTGTTAGCCATAATATCTATAGTTCGTTCTACAACAAAAGTATATTCAGAATGTCCAAATCCACGGAATGCTGTAGCATAAGGATGATTTGTATACATACAAAGCGAGTCACACTCTACATGCTCAATTGAATAAGGTCCTGTACAATCTAGACCCGCCGCTTTACTGACAACTACAGCTCGATCCGCATAAGCTCCACCATCAAATAAAAAAAGGAATTCTGCAGACTTTAAAATCCCTTCTTTCGTACAACCTAGTTTAACTTTTGCTTGCAAACCAATATGAACGGGCGAAGTAATAAAATCCTCTTCTCTGCTATTACGAAGTTTTACCTTTCTTCCTCCTACAGCTTTGGAAGCAATGTAGGATAATATTTCCAATTGAACCATAGTTTTCCCGCCATATGCTCCGCCTACTAAAGGTACGCTAACATGTATATTGCCTTCATCTATACCAAATGCTTCACTCAACTGTTTTCTAATCTCAAATGGTGCCTGAGATGTTGAAGTAACAAGAACAACTCCGTTCGACTTAATCTCGACTTTTGTACATCTCGTTTCCATTGCAGCATGATCAGATTGCGAAAATGAAAAAGATTCTTCTACAATTACATCGCTCTGGTTAAATCCATTTTTAATATCACCCTTCCGAACTTTTGTCCGTGTAGCAATATTTGTATTGGGCTCTGGTTTTGCTTCTTCTATGATTCTATATTCTCCTAAACGCTCATGAACAAGAGGAGCATTATTTTGATATGCCTGTATTGGGGAATTAACAACAGGAATTTCTTTGTACGTTACATGTATTGAAAAAACCGCTCTTTGAGCTGCCGATTCACTGTCTGCAATCACCATAGCAACCGGCTCACCAAAGTATCGTACCTTCTCAAAAGCTAACGGTGGCCGGTCCACTATACTACTACCGACCAGATAAGGATAGTCTCTACCCGTAACAATATTTCGAACACCCGATATTTTCCAAGCCTCACTTGTATCAATGCTCTCTATATACGCATGTGCATATTCACTAGTTAAAAGCTTTACATGCAATATTCCTGTTTCATTTTCATCGTCAATATACTCTTTGCTCGTCCCGTTACTTTGTCCATTGCTTCTTTCCTGGTGATACTTTTTCCAATGATATGATATTGACTCATAAGTCTCCTCCTTTTTTCCTACTCTATACTATTAGTCTTCTCCTATTTTTAGTACATGGAAGAACTTTCTCTACAAATACCTTTTATATTTCTATGTGAGAATAAGTTTTGGTTTATTTTATACATTCCTAAAATTTAATGCTTATTTTTAAAATTGTGGGGGCTTCCTATATTTATCAAGCTAATCTTAAAGTCCTTTGACCTTGAGTATTTAACAATACCACTTGTATGGTTCAATATCTGCCGGACAGTAATCTGGTTACCATCATATCCGTTTCCTTGAATGACACCAGGCGACCCCTTTTTAATAGAATCATCTAGATTCAAGCGGTTCTCTCCAGCTAATTGAAGTAGAACTTTTGCGGTGAACGTCTTCGTCACGCCGCCAACGCGAAAGCAAAAATACTTTAATTACATTTTTCTAACATCCATTTTTTTAATAAAAAAAGAGAGCCCATATATTAGGTACCCTTTCATAAAAGAATTTTTTATTATTTTTTCTAATTTATATTTTGCTTTTAGGCATATCTTCAGGTTTCACTTCTTCGTATCTATCGATTCCATAATAAGAGTCACCGCTATATTTCCCACCTATTTCAACACGGGAGATACACATTCACTTTTAATTTTTTCTTTCCATAAAACTTATCAAAAGTATTCAATGTTAAAAGAAAAATAAACGTTTTTGAAATCTTCCAGAATTGCGCGCTATTGTTGAATAAATCTTAGATTTCCAAATGACTTTATCGTTATATTTTTAAGTACAGTGAAGTATTTTATATCGAAAATTAAATAACTATATTTTAACCCCGTCCTAAATTTAGAACGGGGTTATGCTTGTTTTAGGTTTTAAAATTAAATAGTTTTTTTGTCTATTTACAGATACAAATGGTAGCTAAATCTGAACCAGAAAACTTTCGTTTTCGTTTTACAAACTCAAGTTCTCTTGCAAGTTCTTCTAAAAATACAGGTGTAATATATCGTTGTAATTCTTCCGCAAATGGTTGTAGTTCTTCTTGAAGCGAGAGATTCATAAGAAAATGTCATCCTTTCTAGTCTAGCTTTTTTAGAAAGAATAACGTTTTTTTACTCTTAGGGGTAGTGAAAATTCTTAAGTTGATGGGCATGGGGTAGCACCACATCACTATCAAGCTAATACATTATATTACCCCAAAACGGAAACAACGAGTTGCATTTATATAAATAGCTTTTGGAAAATTGATAATTTTGTTTAAGGATACTTTAAGATTTTAGCTTGAATGACATATAGTGCTACCTCATAATGAATGATTAGGATATTGAACTTAAACGTGTTATTTTTAGCATTCTAAATAATCGGGTTCAATGTATTTTTCTGTTTCAGGTGAGCTTTTAATTTCTATAGGATATTTCTTAAAAGCTACAACAGTAATTCTATCTTCTTGAACTAGACTTCTGGATTCATTTATAGAAGAGAAACCTGTTCGCTTTAAAAAATTGTATAAAGAAGATTTTGTCATCCAAAAACTATTAACGTTATCTAATGATGCCCATTTTGATTGTAAACGTTCTTCTAATGATGAATTAGCAGAGTGCTCCAGCATTGTGTGCCCCTTATATTTATAATTTTTATAAAGTACTGATACATTGGGAGTACAAGTGATATGAGTATCAATTATTACAAACCTTTTGCATACTTCATACACTTTTTCTAAAAAAGGGAATACATCTGAACTGTCTAAATGATATAAAATACCAGAACATAAAACAATATCAAATTGACCGTATTTTTCAGCACTTAAATTTCTTACATCATCTTGATAAAAGGTTAAGTTTTCTAAATTTAATATGTCTTTAGCAAATATAGCTTTTTGTACGTTTGATTCTCTTCCTTCTATCCCTACAACGGTTGCTCCTTGCATAGCAAACTCAATAGCGTAATGCCCCTCTAAACAAGCTAAATCTAAGATTCGAAGATTTTTAAAATCACATTGTGTGATATCTTGAATCATTGTCACAATTTTTTTTAATGCAGGATTTGGTTGTCGAATATCTCTTGTATATAGAGTATCCGTTAATTTAATATCATAAGCGGTCCATTCACCATATTTACGAATAATGTTTTCTTTCTCGAGAACAAAATCTTTCATGATACAATTCGCCACCTTTAACAAAATATTAGTGTAATATATACCTTTATAAGATCAATATATGTGTGTATAACTTGTATTTAGACGAAGGTAAACGTTTTACGTATTCTCCGAAAGAATTCTCCTTCCTCAAGCGGGTGAAGGGCGTAGCCCAACGATAGGTGGGCGATGAATTTCGGTTTGGCATAGCCAAAAACTTTTGATAAACTAGCTATATGAAGTTCTTTGATAACTTGATATAGAAGGTTGCAGGAAGAAAATAGAGTGCGAAAACCAAGCCATTCGGTTCCTGCGTAAAATATCAACCGTACCAAAAGAGCATCCATGCGTTGGACCTAGGGGCGGAACACCCCGAAGTAACGCTCAGGGAGACGAAAGGTTACTTTCGTCGTGGAACTGAGAAGCTCCCACTTCAAGCTTTGCTAAGTGGCGAGTAGTTCACAGCTTGTCACTTTATCATGTGATATGTCAAAGATTCCTTCTTTTTGGGAGCCACTCGCAAATTTATAACAATAGGCAGCTCAAAATGAAATAACTAAATTAGACACGTTAAAGCTCTTTCAACTTATTAAAGCTATTGAAATTGTTAAAAGCATATCATTTGAACAAGATAAACAAGAGGTTTCATGAATAAGATTGTAGTTTTGCGGTACTGATGCTATAAGTGTGAGTAATGAAAAACTCATTTTTTTATTTTGGGGTAATTCTAAATTCTTAAGTTGATGGGTATAGGGTATCGCCAGTATTTTGGAAAAATCCACGCTAAGCAAAATATTAGTAACATTAAGTTATGACACCGTTTGTTATAAAAAAATCCCCAAAAACCGATTTCTAAATTAGGAAACCGACTTTAAGACATCTTATTCAATATTTAATAATCGTTTATATCTTTCTATTCTTTCCTTTGCTACCCTTAATCTTTCGTTTTTTAATAAACTCTCATGCCTCTGTTGTGATGAAAAACCAGTCACTTCGAGAATATTTATTTCAACATTAAAATTCCAATCATTTATTTTATAATCAATGGGATACTCAATTTGACCAATATCCTGTTCAGCGTCTACTGCTATATATTTACCATCTTTTAAAAAGAACTTATAGCTTAACCCAATTGTATATATCCCTAACAATTCTCCTAATTCAGAATGCGTTATCTTTAATACCTCTCCACGCACTTCAATGTCCTCATTGTTAATTAAATTATTTGCAAATGATTTTTTATCTTTAACAAGATAAAAATAATCAGTGTTACCTACAACTACAGTTTGATCTAATTCATACCAACTTGGTTTCCAGTTAAAAATCATAATACAACACCTCTAAAAGTGATTATTCAACTACTTAGGGGACTGGTGGCAAAACGCGGATTTTATCCGCTAAGATAGTTACTGAAAGTAAAATGTAATCTTTACTACTGTAAAAAAATAAATAGTTCCACGCAAAAGATGTTAGTTGACGTAAAATTCGTTATAGGAAACTAATTTTTAATATTAAAGCAAACTCTTCCCCGAACAGAGAGGAGTTTGCTTTTTTAGCATGCTTACCTTTCTATAAATTACTAGTTATGAAACAAGGATCGTTTCATAACTAGTAATTTACTTGATTATCTTGATGGGTATGGAGTAGTGCCCCTATAAACAAAACCCTCCAGAGACATCTATAATCTGCCCTGTTACCCAGCGGCTATCAGAAGAAGCAAGGAATGCTACTGCATCTGCAATATCTTCAACTTGCCCTATTCGTCCGAACACAGATGAGTTTTTAGCAAAATTTCGTATTTCCGGATCATCTAGCAATTTTGCATTGATATCTGTCTTCGTATATCCAGGCATAATTGTATTCACTGTTATACCTCTTTCTCCAAGATGTTTAGCTAGAGGCAGTGTCATCGTATTTAATGCACCTTTACTTAAGCCGTATGCAATGGACCCTGTAAAACCAAGTCGTACTTCAGCTGATGAAATGTTAATCACACGGCCCTCTGCTCGTATTAATGGTAATGTTTGCTGAATTAAAAAGAATGGTGCTTTCATATTTACAGACATAATTTCATCAAAAACTTCTTCTGTCGTATTTTCAATCGTTCCTTGTGTACCTATCCCTGCATTGTTTACTAAAATATCAATCTCTGATGTACCAACTTTTATTTGTAATTCATTCTTTAACTGTTTTACTAGCTTTTTGACACCATCAATTGAATTAAGTTCAGCTTCAATTAAGAACGCTTTTCCTCCATTAGATTCAATCTCACTAATCGTTTCATCTGCAGCTGTTTTATTTCGGCCGTAGTGAATCGCAACTAATGCTCCATCTTTCGCCAATCTCATCGCAATCGCACGGCCAATTCCACGACTCGCTCCTGTTACTAACGCTACTTTTCCATCAAGATTCTTCATTTTTTCCATCCTTCCTAAATTTCCGTTTGATAAAAACCTATACTTATATTTTCATGTAAACACCAATCATTTTAAATATAGATTTATAGGTAATTTAGTCCATTCGCTTATGATATTATAGTTATAATTCGTAATTTACTTTAGAAAACAAAAATAAGGAGGCTACACAATGCAAAACGCCGTAAAACTGGATGAAATCGATCATAAAATTATGAACTTGTTGTATGAAAATGCGAGAATTTCTGTTTCAGAAATAGGACGAATTATATCCATGACGCAACCTGCTGTAAAAGAACGTATTAACAAGCTTGAAGATCAAGGAGTTATAGCGGCTTATCGAACGAAATTTGAGCCTTCCAAAATTAATAAAAACATTCAAGCATTCATCATGTTTAAAACGAGCCAATGCTCTGATTTTATTCAATTTTGTAATGCCGCTCCTGAAGTAACAGATTTATATCGAATTAGTGGGGAATTTAATTATATGATGAAGGTCATGAGCGATTCGATGGATTCCCTCGCTGCATTTTTAGACTCGTTAATGCAATTTGGCTTGTCATCTCCTTTAATTGTTTTAAAGAGTGAGTTTGAGGAGAAATTGTCGTTCTAATAAAGGGATACGTATTATCCTCCGCTAACAGTACAAGCTTTTCCTTTATGAGAAAATCCAACAGAATCAATGATTAGTAACCAAAAAAAGAACATTGATTTTCAATGTTCTTTTTTATATCTCTACTTATTAATTAGATTGCTATTCGAAAAAAGCACCTTAATCCCCTTACCCTTGATTCCTCTGCGCCTCTCTAAACTCCTCCTTGACCTTCTCTAACAACCCTTCTTCCGTAATTAATCGATAAGCCGTATTTGCTAATGCTTTTGCCGATGTAATTAATGCTTTATCTCCAAGTTCTGAACGTGCTGCTTCTCTAAATTCATTCGTATGTGCAATTAAATCATCTGGTCCGATTTTAATGTACGGGTGAATGGTCGGTACAACTTGACTTACGTTTCCTGCGTCGGTTGAACCGATCCCTACTCTTTCTTTACGATTTACATCTTCACCTAATAGTTCTAGTTCTTCCGCTACAATATCGTTATATGTTTTTGTTACGAGTAATTCATCGATTTCATTTTGGAATTGATGGATTTTTACTTTTGCACCTGTTGCTAACGCTGCTCCCTCAGCAATGTTTCTTACTTTTTCTGTTACTTCCGCGCATCTTTTTCTCGTTGCTGCACGGATGAAGAACCTAGCCGCGGCATAGTCAGGAATAATGTTAGGTGCTTTTCCGCCTTCTGTAATGACGCCATGAATTCTCACGTCTGACGGAAGTTGTTGGCGAAGTGCGTTTATACTGTTGTACAGCTGGATAACCGCATCTAATGCGTTAATCCCTTCTTCAGGTGAAGCTGCGGCATGAGCTGTTTTTCCGTAAAAATGAAAATCGAGTGGATCGACTGCTAGTGAAGGACTCGTTGTCGCTGTTTTTCCGCTCGGATGAATCATAAGCGCCGCATCAATGTCTTTAAATAAACCTGCCTTTACATAACTTGATTTCGCGCTACCATTTGGCCCGCCTTCTTCTGCTGGCGTACCAAACACAACAACTTCCCCGCCAATTTCTTCAAGCGTTTCTGATAATGCAATTGCTGCTGCAACACTAATTGTGCCGATTAAATTGTGACCACACGCATGGCCTAGTCCTGGTAAAGCGTCGTACTCCGCTAAAAATGCGATTGCTGGTCCTTGTTTTCCAGAGCTTTTTCGCGCGATAAATCCCGTTTCATGTCCAGCTATATTGTGCTGCAACTGAAATCCTGCACTGCCTAGCAATAAACTTAACGTTCTAGATGCATAAAACTCTTGGTTACCAATCTCTGGATTCGCATGAATATCATGACTTGTTTCTATGTACTTTTCCTTATTTCTTTCGATACTCTCTTCAATTGTTTTTCTTTGTGACGTTACTCCTGTCGCTCCCATTGTTCTTCCTCCTTTTATTTTCACGTAAAAAAGCCTCTTTCTAAAAGATAGAAAGAGGCTTCTGTATATACAGTCAAAATGAGCTTCTTTCTTATCTTTCAAGTTACCTTGCTGGAATTGGCACAGTATTCATAACGAATCCGCTGCCGAGGTATCATAGGGCCAGTCCCTCCACCTCTCGTGATAAGAATTTTCATAAAATTATATTAAATTATTTTTTATTCTAAGTTCATTCCAAGTAAAAGTCAAGGAATTCCTATCCGAATTTACCGAATATCTAAAAATCCTTTTAATACACCAATTGTTTCTGGTGCTTGCAGTCTTGCACATACGTACGGAAATTCCGTGCTACCTTCAAATATCATTTGAGATGTGAGCGGTGCGCCTGCCCAGAAGATTTCATCATCAATTACGATAAACGGGAATGCTTTATTTTGTCTTTGTAACTTTACATTTTTCAGTGGAACTGGTCCATCACTATAAACTATTATTTGTGCATTTGTACGCATGAACGCTTGCCATACTCGTTTATCTACTTGTTTTGTACTTGGAAGTGAAATAATAATTTTTCGTTTTGCGGCTAAAATATCTTTTAATAGCCCTTTCGGCTCTTCAAGATTCATTTCCATAAACCAGCGTAAACGTTTCGAAATTTTCCGTTCCCACAATTGTCTTGATGTCGTGCGATCACACACATCTCCATGACGTTCTATATGAGCTGTTAATTGCGATAACGCTTGTTTTCTAGAAAGATTTTTACGCATATAATGGCAATCTGATAATTGAATGAACTTCCCTCTCGCTCTTGTCACTGCTACATTGACGAGGCGATGGTTTTTATGGTCAAAGAATAGTACGCCAGGTCGTTCTTGTGGATAACTGTCAACCGTATCAAAGATCATCATATCTCTTTCAGAACCTTGGAACTTATGAACTGTAGCCGCTAAAACTGGTATGTGTTGATATTTCGTTCTCTGCAACATTTCTCTAATACACGTCGATAAAAAGCGTGACTGCGCCCTGTAAGGTGTCACAACACCAATTGATTGAATACCGTCTAACAATCCGATTAACATCATTTGCATCGCTACTAAACCAGACATAATGTTAAAACGTGAACCAGAAGCAGCATCTTTTAACGAAAAAGCTCCCATTTGGCTCGTATCAAATAAAACACTCGCTTCATTTGCGAACGGTTGCAATTGCGCAAGTTCTTTACGCTCTGAAACAGACGGATGATCGTATACTCTATTTTTATAAATAAACGAATTCGTAAACTTCGATATATCCGCATGCATACGTCTTTGTTCCTGCAACATAAATAGGTTTGGGTGTGCTTCTGATTTATTAACAGACTCAACAATCCCAGCGTGGTAAAACATATCTTCCCCAAGCCATTTGCGAACAAGTTCATGATTTGCCATCGCAATTGGAGGTAACTGTAAAAAGTCACCGCAAACGACGATACGTTTCCCAAGTGAAGCAGCTAATGCAATTTGCGGAACGAACGCCATACTCACCTCATCTACGACAACTAAATCAAATGTACGCTCATAAATTAGCGCATCAATGGCACATTTCGATAAAGTTGCGCCGATTACTTTCGCATTTTCAATATATTCTTTTTCTACTTCTTTAATTTTAGCCTTTTGCTTTCGAAGATCACTTTCAATCTCTTGTATACGCTTCTTATCAGCAGATGTTGCTTTATACGATAAGATTTTTTCACGAAGATCTTGGCGTGTCTCTTCTAAGTAGAGTCTTTCCTCACCCCATGATCCGTTCGTCGTTTCAACTAACTTAGATGCAAGTAACGTTTCATGATTTCGTATATGTTCATGCTGACTATAACCGTAACGAACAATTTCGCCAGGCGTCCATTTCTTTTTCTTTTCAATTTGCTTCGTTACTTCACTCATTAATACGTCTACTGCCGCGTTACTATGAGCTAACACAAGTACCGATTTTCCTTTTTGATAATGAGCCGAAATAATACGTGATAAATTGTAAGACTTCCCTGTTCCAGGTGGTCCCCATACGTACGTTGTCGGATTGTAAAACGCGCGATATGCCAGTTCATTTTTCGGATTTTTCATCTTCTCAATATGTTTCGGACTGCTCGTCCCATCAACAAGACGCTTTATACGATTACGTTTTAGCTTGTCTTTACGTGCTTCTTTCAATCGCTCTTGCAGTTGCTCTAAAAGTTGCCACGGTTCACTGTATAAAACCGCTTCTCTTATTTCACCTTGTATATAATCATTTAATTTCAATTCTATTTCTAATCCATGTACAGATAATACTTCTCCTGTCGCTTCCTCACCATCGAACTCAATTCGAATTGGTGATCCTTCAGGTAAGCTTACTTCCGAAATAAGCTGAAATACATACACTGTATTCTCATAATCTGTATATAAAAAACGACCGTTCATGATAGAAATTTTACTACCACCTATCGTTTTCCAATGTTTAATTTCATATGCTAATGCATAATGCCACTCTTTCATCGTTTCTGATAATGAAGGAGTTTGAGTATTTGTATTCATCGTATAATCTCCTTCCTTCTCCCCAAACATACTTTCTCACTATACCATACAACACGCTAAAATTTGTAAGGTTTTTATCTTGCTTATTTTCTTAATTTTCAATAATATGTTGTATATAATTTTCAGAAAGAAGGAATCTACATGCCAGTTAGAAGAATTGAACACGTAGGACTTATGGTTGCAAACTTAGAAGCATCTATCTCATTTTATGAAGAAGTAGTCGGCTTACAGCTCCTTAAACGCATGGGGCACCCAAACCCAGACTTAAAACTCGCTTTTTTAGGTGTGGAAGAATCGAAAGAAACGATACTCGAATTAATTGAAGGCTACAACTCTTCCCTTCCGGCAGAAGGAAAAGTACATCACATTTGCTTTAAAGTGGATTCATTAGAGGATGAAATCGAAAGACTAAAGAAACACGCAGTAACCTTTTTACTAGGAGATGAAATCGAAACATTACCAGATGGAACACGTTACATATTCTTCGCTGGCCCTGATGGGGAGTGGATTGAGTTTTTTGAGACGGAGAGATAGAGTGAAACTTTAGTCAGCCCACAATAAACGGGATAATAACTTTATGATCCACATAAGGAGTAGAAACTGATGAATATAGTTTTTTGGGTACTTATACTATTTCCACTTCTTAATATAATCCTGTTAAAGAGGTGGAATATAAGTCCCATTAATCTCATGGGGGTATTTGGTAATTTAAAAATGCTGTTTATTTATAGCACTTTTACGAATGCAAAAACAGCCAAAATACTCAAGCAGTTTCGCATAAAAACTTGCATATTTTAGGCTGTTTAATTGTACTCCTTATTTTGTTAAAGTTACCCGTCAGTTCAATTCCAAAGACCTCAGCTGACGATTAACTCAAGTACCGATTTCGGATGACCCTCATGTGATGAAGTTCGTGTTCTGTATCCGCTACACTATCTGTAGCAAAAGTTGTTATCTCATTTTCTTCAACACTTGACATTGCTCGATTTATAGCCTGTTCTAGCTTTACGTTCTTCTTGTTCATAGCTGTTACTAAGCGTTCTATAGTTGCTACATCTTTATGATAAAAAATTCTAGAATTATTATTGCTACATTCTTTCATTTTATTAATTAGTATGATATACCATCACAGCACCAGAAAGACTAATATAAGCTAGTATCATCCATACGTTATCATTTCTAATCTATCCTGTTTAGAAATGATAACGTTTTTTTGTACTTAAAGGTATTAAAATTTCTTAAGTTGATGGGAATATAGGGTGCCCCCTATATGGTGGAGATAGAATCGTAGCGGATAACATAGGAGAAAAACTAAACGGCCTAAAAGTATTGTATTTTAATATTGAAATTTTAAGGGTAGCCAACTATATAAAATGTAACACTGACGTTCCAGGGGATTATGTTGAATACAATAATGAGGAGAAATGGTTTATGTCTATATTATTTTCTCTTCCAATTACTATATATTTTTAGCATACTATTAACTATAAGGAGGGAGTGCAGAAATGGAAGAAAAGAAAGTGACGTGGTTAGAACTCTTTTATGATTTGTTATTTGTGGCGGCAGTGACGGCTGCGACTCATGTTTTACTTCATGTTGAAGATGGTCAAATCCATGCAGAGTATTTAGTAAAATTTGTCTTAATTTTTATTCCGATTTGGTGGGCTTGGGTAGGGCAAACCATCTTTGTTAACCGGTTTGGAAAAGATTTATTTCATCAAAGAATTTTTTTGATCCTGCAAATGTTTTTTGTCCTAATAATGACATCAAGCTTATCAGCTGATTTTGATCCTTATTATCTTTCTTTTTTAATTGGCTATATTGGCTTAAGGGTCGTGACTGCAATTCAATATCTTGTTGTCCAGCGTATAGAAGAGGGAGCTCGAAAAAAAGCAGCACTCTTTTTAGGAAGATATTTTTGGATTGGAATCGTTATTTCATTATTATCCGTCTTTTTTGATTCTTGGATTCGATATGCTGTGTTATATTTTGGGATTCTTATCGATATTATTGCCCCACTGCTTGGAAGGAAGTGTTTAGAAAAGGTTCCTACAAATACAGCCCACTTGTTAGAGAGATTTGGTCTATTTTCCATTATTCTCTTTGGGGAAGCTCTTGTAAGCACTCTTGTGGTCATTCAACCTAAACAAGGAAATTGGGATTCAATAAGCTTTGCGATCATTTCATTTATCCTCATTATTTCGATGTGGTGGCAATATTTCGATAACATGGAGAAGAAACTCGACAAGTCTAGACAAACTTCTGGTCAAATTATTATTTACGGTCATCTATTTATTTTAATGTCTTTGAGTATGGTTGCAGCATCCATTAGATTATTATTTTTACATGAGGTCTATTATTCTTTTATCTTATATTTTGTTTTTGGTTCTGTATTGCTCTATTTCCTGTCAACTACAATTGTTTTTCATCAATACAGGTTTGAACAACACCGCTTGAACATTTATCATTTGTGCTTGTTTTTAGGAATTTTAGCAGTCTTTTTTGTTATTAATTTAATTATAGTAGTGCCGAATATTGTGATAATAGGACAATTAACCTTATTTTTTATCATCTATGCTAAATTAACAAGCACATAAATAAAAGAATCAAATAAATTAGTATCAAACTATAATACTGGTTTATATATATATTGGTAAATTTTATATTTATATTAAATCTTATAATTCACGGTGACTCTGATGCAACTGTACCTTTTGAGTTAAGTGGAAACGCACATATGATTCCATTCCTGATAGTAAACTTGCTCTAATACAGGTTGTCCTCATGGATTAAACGCAACTCCTGCAAAAGAATTTAATGAAGTATTATTAACATTTTTAAAAGAATAATCTTTGAGGAACTACCAGAGGCGGTTCAACAGCAATATCAAGAATAATAACACGAATTTATCGATTAGGGTTTTCCAAAAAGAGTAGCGCTATGCTTAATCTTTTGGAAAACCTTCTTTACATAGTTTTTTTAGGTCTCTTAGGGGAATCGTCACAGTGCTATCAAGTTAAAAAATACATTCTTCCCATAAACGAAAAAAACGAACTGAACTTCTATGGACAACTATGAAAGAATGAAATTTTCGTTTTGGGGATAATTCAAAATCTTAGGTTGATGGCGATGTGGCGGTACCCCAAATCCAACATCTCTAGCTAGATTCTGTAAGGTATTTGGTGATAAAAGACTCTTAATCCCCTGTGCAAATAATTGTAAGTCGTCAGATACAGAATTAGACATAAAAAAACGTCATCCTTTCCTATAATTCTACCGTAAGAATAACGTCTTTATGGCGATATGGTGGTATACCTACTTAATTTAGCTTATTCTCCCTTTTCGGGGATTTGGGCAAAATTACCCCACAAAAAAACAGCGAACCCTTCGAATATGTGGGTTCGCCATTATAAATCATTTATTTCACGTCTAATTTTTCTTTCACCTTCCCAGGAAGCTCGTCTTTCTTCACCTCTTCCCAAGCAGTTACACCTTTTTTATCGGAGTGGAACACGCGTAAGAATGCTTCTTTACGAAGCTCTTTAAATCCATTAAATTTCACTGTTTTTTCATTACCAGTTTTGTCAAATCCTTGTAATTAATAATTATACTCTGTGTATTTATTTCCTTCTTTAGATACCCCTGACTTTATTTTCGCATCAGTTGTAATTTGAACATAGTATTCATCTTTTCCCATACGATTCACATCGCAACCAACTAACATTGTAGCAAATACAACTAGAATACTAAAAAGTGTAATATATCTTTTCACGTCATTCACCTCATGTGTTTTTTATTATGCTGTTATCATAACCCCTTTTTATTTGAGAAGAAATTCAAGAACATGACATGAAGATTACACTTTTGTAAGATAATAAAAAGACGACTACAACAGCTGCCTTTTTAATCAACATCATAACAATCACTTGCATTGTAGTCTAACATTTAAATAAACCAACCCATATAAACACAAAAAAGAGGAGTCACCCTAAGGTGACTCCTTTCCTAAGATAACTCCCAAAATATAAGTTATACAACATCCTTAAAAAAATAAATAATTTACTCCGGTTGCTATGATAGAGAATCCCATAATAATTGCTATTACAATACTGTGACGTACACGATTCATAACGAAGATTGCAATATACTCTCGAATCATCGCATTTGGCCAATAATAGAAGGCTGTTTTTGAGCCAATTCCTTGGCTATTTAATCCTACTATTTTAGCGTATAATCCTGCGCGAAACACATGGAAGTTGTTTGTAGAAAAAATGCAGTTATACTGTGTTCCTTTTAATGATTCCATAATTCTCTTTGAAAAAAGCATATTTTGGTATGTTGTAGTAGAACGGTCCTCTTTTATTGTATTCTCTAGAGGAATCCCATTATTCACAGCATACTCCTGCATAGCTTTCGCTTCAGAAATATTTTCATCTGATCCTTGTCCACCAGAGAAAATAATCTTAGGTGGTGAGGAAACTGCTTCTTGTTTCTTATAAAATTCAATAGCTCTATTAATTCTGCTAGCTAAAAGTGGCGGAACCTTATCATTAATTAAACCACTACCAAGAACAATGATAAAATCCTGGTTGTATTTTGGTCTATTGAACTGGTATAGGAAATAGGCCGTTAGGAAATTAGATAAATCTATAAATAAATATAAAGAAATGAGAACTGCTCCCCAGTAAAGTGTTCGAATCGCTTCGGGGAAGAAGTTAATTGGTTCAACTAAAGAAATTACTAAAAAGAACGAAAGAAATATACCTAAAACGAAAGTTAAACTATTTGCAAAACGTCGACTTTCTTTGCTCATAAGAATCTTAGCATTTAGAAACAGCCCCAATATTAAGGCAACTAAGCCGAAACTTAACATAAAGAGAACAATCACAGCAGGTATTAAAGCGATGAACAGTAAAAACTGATTTCCTGTAATCATAGAGAAATACGCACTTGCAATAATTATTGAAATTATAAACAGGTTAAATAAAAAACCGTTTATTATCCTTCTAGGATCAGTTAAATAAAAACCTAGAAAAAGAACGAGTAACATGATTGGAATAAACGCGTAAAACATAAATTTTTAACACCTCAATAAATTGATATTATACAGATACTTAAAAACAACTTTTATAATATCCCATATTTATTAAATTAAATCAATTTTATATTTCATAAATATAAAATTGATTTAAAACAAAAAAGAAATAAATTTTTAGATTTATTATCTTTTTATAACTTAGAAGACTCTTAGTTCACTAAAATTATTGTCAGAAAATCCAACTAAATCATCCCTCCCTAATTCTGTCGAAACAATCCAGACAAAAACAATCTGAAATATGGAATAAATAACCATACTACATAAAGAAATAGGATTGATTTAAAAAATAACTTTAAAGATATTCTGCCCAAAAAACATACCCTCCCTTTTCACCTCAGAATAGCACGAACAAAACGTAAATTTTGTACGCTAAGAAACCGAATTTTTTAGATTGTTGAACTCAATCCCCGTCAGTGCCATAAGAAAAAGGGTTACCGTAGTAACCCTTTTTCTTATAATACACGTCATTTTGGGAAGCTACGGATGAATAAAGTCAATCTATGAGATTTCCCACAATCTTTTAACTTCCACCAATTCCTACCCATTGAATTCCATTCTATATATATCTGGTTTTGATGTCTGTAGTAAAAAATTCAAATCATACTTACTGTCATAATACCCCATCATCAAAGTCATTACAGCTCTATGAGTGCCTAATACTATTTTCTGTCCTCGATAGGTGTTTAATAATTCTTTTAAGGCTTTTGTCGCACGTTTCTGACAGTCGACATTAGACTCTCCTCACGTTAAAGCAAATTCGGGGTCTAAGTTTGGGTTTTTACTTCCAAAAATATCTTAGCGTATAAGAGGATAGGAGACGATTCCCGGTATTAGGTTAGGGGCCACTCTGGGATTTGATTACAAATAAAAAAGAACTTTATTCAAGTCCCTTTAATCTACGATAAAGATCGACCTAACTTACACATGTAATTTGTCATATTTGTTTAAAAATCAAATATATATTCTCTACACTCCCCAGTTATCAGTAGGTCATGTATTTAAAAATCTAAAAAGGTCCTTTTAGATTTTCTGAAGAGACTTTTTACTTCAATAAAGTATAATAAAAGCCGTAGGAGTTTAATGCCTACAACTTTGTAAAAGGATCTTGATTCACTATAAAATATCCTCTATAGATTTATTCTTAAAATTTACTTTTAACTTGATGTTAATGTGACGTAACCTTAAATATTTAGAAATTTAAAAAGCCCCCTAATATTGTTAAAGGGGCTTTACTCATACGAATGATAATTTTTATAAATAATTGCTAAATAGTGAATTTACATAAATGCTTTTAGAAGCTCTTGAACTAATGGGATTGCTCCACCTATAAATTTTAAAACTGCCATTGCGATTTCCATATTATTTCCTCCTCTTTTGTTAATACTGGGATGTGATTAAACTTTATACCTTCATTATAGTAAACGCTTACATTTGTAACAATACATTTCTGTATGCAATATTGCATATTTATACGTTTTGACAATATTTGACCTCTATTAGCCATTCTTTAATGGTACCATAACGAAGTGAGAGTCTTTAAGGGTTCTCCTTAATAGGAGTAAATATGGAAAAAGTTCAATATATTTACAGTAATATAAAATTTAAAAGTTGGTTTAAACAAGTATTAGCTGTAGGAGGAATATTAGGATTCTGCTACTTGGTGTTATATGGTTTTTGTTTTTTAGTTGATATGTAAATATTATACAACGATACTAGTGGAGTCTTGCCTACAGAGGTAAGACTCTTTTATTGTACTTGAGATGAACAAACTACATACAATAGCTTTCAGGTTCTTCAAATTTCTCTGTATGGTTCTTTGTTCCTCTATGTTCTAGACCCACTATTTCCTATCATTGAATATAAATAAACTTCCGTTTATATTGAAAATACAATTTTATTGATAAAAAATGTCTTTTTACTAGATACATATTAAAAAGAAAAGTATAAGTTGTATTCCATTTCGGTACAATCTTTTTATCTTTGAAAAGGACTTAAATCTTATTAATAGATTTGAGTCTTTTTTGTATACATCAATCTCTATATAACCATATAAATATAATATATTAAAAATAATTTAAATGCAAGAATACTTGTAGAGGAACCGCCAGCACTTCGAAAAAAACAAGCTAAGCCAAAAAATACAATAAGCTGCCCATATGGACAGCTTATTTACACAATTTTCTTTATGGGAAGTACACTTAAGGTCATTTTTAACTTAATAGGAGTCTAATATCTCAAGTTTCTTAGCTAATACCCAGCTATTTAGGCCTAAAGATGCATAAATATTGTAATAAAAATAATTCCCGTTTCTCAATGTTTCCTATAATTCTTTAGTATCTTCATAGAACATAGGCCAACCTTGCATTAAGATATTATATATATATTTCTTACTACAAATATGGACGGTATTATCCTTGTTGCAGTTTTAATTTTAATCAAGTCTATTGTAATTACACAGATTGAAATATCTATTCAATTTTAAAAATAGTAAAGGAAATGTATATAAAAAGATTACTTGTCTTAGAAACAAGTGATCTTTTTATTAGATAAACTGCAACTTGCTAACAGCAGGTAATTGTTATCCTATTCATATGTTCAATAGATATCATAATACATTTTTTAGTTATATAGACGGAATTGTTTCTAATAAAATGAGACCAAAAATATTTCAAAAGGTACCATTAATTATTTAATGCTTTAAAAATGCAATTTTGAACCTTTCGAAGCACTAAATTAGGTAGATTTTAATAAACTTCAAACTTTGTCTGCATCAGGATCTCACAATTGAGTCTGAGTAATTAATGCTGTCAACATAACAAAAGAGTCCTGATTGAAACAAACTCTTTTATGAGTTTTTACAAGAGTAAACTTTTAAGCACATAATTACATTTCTATTATTTATTTTACCACTTGTACAGATGCTGGTTTCCACCCTTGATTCTCTACCCAATCAATATTAACCTTATATTTTTTATTACTTTGTTTATCTCGTACATTACCGTAGGCTTTATTATTACCATTATTTCCAATAAAATCGAAAATCAATTGGCTCTCTGGAACATCAACAGCATAAGAGATTGCTTTTTTCATCTCACTCCAATCTACTGTTCCTTCTTTAAATTTCATATCAGGTTTTGCTCCTTGCTCTGTACCAATTGGCTTCCATGAAGGATTAGTTTGAGGATCCTTTTCTTGAGATACCGTTTTTTCTTCCTCTTTATTTTCAGTTCCGTTCGTTTTTACCGATTTTTCTACTTTTTGTTTCCCTTCTAACTGTGCTGCTTCTTTATCTTCGCTTTTCTTTTCTTCTATCTTTGCTATTTCTTTATCTTTAGTTTTCTTCTCTTCTAACTTTGTTGCTTCTTTATCTTCAGTTTTCTTCTCTTCTATCTTTGCTGTTTCTTTATCTTCAGTTTTCTTCTCTTCTATCTTTGTTACTTTCTTTTCTTGAGCAATTGCTTTCGTTGATGTATTAGAAGGGGTAAACAATTGGTATGTCACTATACCAACTGTCACTAATACCAAAGTAAATGCAATATTAAAAATTGCCTTTTGACGACGATTCTGTTGTTTTTCTTGAAATCTGCTTACTTGTCCCATTCTTCAAACCTCCGTGTTTACTTTCTCCTCTACTCTTTATGTATTATCCCTAAAATTCTTAATATTTTTATTAAACAATAGAAATAAACTACACTTTCCATACAGGATTTCATATCATAATAAAATTTGTGTTTTTTCAAGTATCTGACATATGTTATTCAAAATAGTTTAATACATTAAAAATTGATAAGCTTCTGCACTTAAGAAACCTTCAATTTTATTCAAAGGTGATTCCAATTACGTCCACATTAGATCTCCTGTAGAAAGCTTTTTAACAATTAAACCTCTTCTTCCCTTATTAATAATTTTAAAATTAAATTTCCCTCTATAGTATAATAAAGATGTTTCGTTTTCTAATGGGGTATGTCGTAAAATCAAAAGAGATTTTATCTCTTTTACCTTCTTTTCAGAGTAAAGTTCACCACTAGGAAATTCTATTATTCCTAATGTAATCTTTAATTCGCTCTCATCAAAAGCCCACTCTTTATTAAGTTCTCTTATCTTTTGTATAAAGCTTCTTTTAGTTTGTCCTATATAGAGCAATGTTACATTCTTAGCATATACTCTAGAGATTGCAAATATCCCCTTCTTAGAAGCTTCTTCCCTATTATAAAAGTCATTTATACTATACATGCCATACCACTTAATATGTACTGTTTCTATGAATCTCACCTCGTTTTTAGACAATATTATAATTTCTGAATGTTCAAATTATTATGGGTACATATGCTTGATTACTTGAATTATAAATTGTGCTTTTCAATAATACATTTTATTATTACTAATTTCAATAATGAAGAAAAAATACAATATTATAGTTTAATTACAAAGCTGTATAAAAACAAAGTGATGTCGTGCCACATATTTTCTTTTTTTACAATATCAAACTATCGTGAACAAAATTTTAAAATTTATGGAATAAAAATATAATGTGTATGTACATACACATTATATGAATTGAAGAAAAAGAGTAGAAATTTAATCTCTCTACGCTGTTAAAATTATTCAACTCCAAAAAAACTGTACATCTTCTAGAGATACTAATTTTCTAGTTTTGATGTTTTTATAGTGCTTGAGCGTGATATTATTCAAGCTTTTTCATTGAGAATGCATAAATACAAACAAAACCAGTAATACATCTTTTCTGTACCGTACTGGTTTTGTTTAAGATCATCTTAAATTATAGCTAGTTCACCGAGATTGCAAATTCCGATTTCGGTGCCCCAGCGAATACGATTGTTCCGTTCTTCGGAAGTTCCACCTTGTTATTGCCACTCACAATGGTGAAGTTGACGCAAACTCCCTTCTCATCATACACCGCAAATGAACCATTTGATGGCAGCGTCACGGTCATCCTTTTGTCTGTTGCCGCTTGTGGAATTGTAAACCATTTCGCATGTCCATTTGCTCCCAGCGTAACTTTGGATGATTGGCCTACATCAATTGGTTTTACATTAGATTCACTTACGTATAACAATCCAGCCATCTCGATATATTCATTGCCGCCTTCTGTATAGAAGTGTGTTTCCGTCGTATCACGACCATTCATCACGGGTACTTGGATCTGATGCACCGCGGTGTTCGGACCTGTAATTTTTCTGCCATCCCAATAGCCTGCTGGGCCTTCCTTGCGAGTAATTTGAGTACTAAGATGTTTCGACTGAACAAGATATTGAATAGAACTAAATTTCTCGTTTACACGATAAAACTTGACACCTTCCCTCTTTGCCCATGCAGCAGCGGTTTTCTTCGAAAGCACGTTGTCTTCTAGTTTCTCAGCTAAATAGTGGGTCATCACACTTTGCCCTAAACCTGGATAAGATTTATATGCGCTCTCCTTCAAATAAGTTCTTCCATTCTTCTCGGTTACGAAGTTGAGCTTGGAAGTACCCCCCTCATTAATAAAGCTTCCATCAGCAGTATATACATATTTTTCTTCTGGATTAGATGGTAAGAATAGTTCACCGTTCTTCGTAATTTCAATTTTGAAATGAGTTTCGCTATTGCCATAAAATCCTGCTTTCTTTGCTACGCCTTGAGGCATTTTGACTTTGACCGGCTTACCAAAGGATTTGTTCGGCTTGATTTCCTTAATAGTACCTTTTTCTTTAAGCGTAGCGAGCAGCAATTCAGTTGCCATTAGCTGATTTGTAGAGCTCCGTCCACCAGATGTCAATACAGCCGCTGCTATTTTCTGTTCCGGAAGCACGACTAATATAGCATGTTGCAATGCCGTATCGCCGCCCTTAGCCAAAGCTTTGATCCCATATTCACTGAATGGGTATAGTTTCACACTATCCCAGCCAAGACCATAGTTAAAAATATTCTCGCCAGCCCCCGGCCACATTCCTTTTTTATATTCCTCTTGCTCCATTGCCTTAACTACCTTATCAGAGAGGATTCCTTTTCCCTGTCCCATAAATAGTTGTGAGAATCGCACCATATCTTCTGCCGTGGAAGATATGCCTCCCGTACCAATAACATTCACCGATTCAATTGGAAGTTGCCCTTGGTACGCCGAGTAATATAGTCCAGCCCGATTTTCATCCCTCCATTTGTCCTGTGGCGTTTTCGTATGATTCATTTTTAAAGGCCCTGTAAAGTTTTGATGTAGAAATTCAGTAAAGCTCATACCACTAACTCTTTCCACCAAAATTTCGGCCAGCGTAAAACCATCGTTACAGTATACTGAGAAAGCACCAGGGTCCGCCTTCAAGTTTTGATTTGACAATTGCTGTAACAAGGTATCATGGGCATAGGTATCATTATCGTTAAATAAAAATGCATTACCTAACGTAGAACCTTGCAATCCAGAGGAGTGATTCAATAACATACGCGGTGTTATACGTTTGTATCGACCGTCCTTCATCTTAAAATCAGGAACATAGCGGACAACAGGAGCATCCAAATCGACTTTTCCTTCATCGACCAATTTCATTACAGCCGCTGTTGCATACATTTTACTAACTGAACCAATCCCGTATAAAGTATCTTTGGTTAGCGGCTTTTCCCCTTCCATATCGTTCTTGCCAGCCTGACCAGACAAAATAAGTTTTCCATTATCAATTAGTGCATACTGCACGCTAGCTGCCCCATGGGACTTCGTAAGTAGCTCCGCTTTCTCTGCTGCACTCTTCTTCAGTTCCTGACTAGCTACTTCTTCACCAGTTACAACAGTAGTCTTACTTTCAGAAAATGCTTTCGCTCCTGTTGGTAGAATCATAGTTACCGCTAATGCAGTGGCTAACACACCAGTTAGCTTATTTTTCATCACGGAATTACCTCCTTAAATAATTGATCGTTTTCATCATTCCTTTGTGTAACTATGAAACTATGATAAATTTTACCCGTTTTTACTTTTAGACTACTTGCTAAATTCAGCAAGTAAAATATTTTTAAAAGGATCAGGAGTATCAGCTTTAAGGCTGTTCAAATTGACTGCCAATGTATGCTTGCCTCCAAGTGTGCCTCCAGCAAAAGTTAAAAAGCCAGGAATGGTTCCTCCATGCCACCATATCGATACACCGTTTGAAAGCTTCATTTTGAAAATTCCAAGCCCGGAATCGCCAAGTTCATCTGTTCCTGTAGGGACTGTTGTAAGCATTTGCTTTAGTTGCTGTTCTTTCAATAATTTGCCCCCAAGTAAATAAGAAAAGAATTTGTTTAAATCATCAGCTGTAGAAATCATATCTCCGGCTGAGCTCCCCATACTTGGGTTATAATAAGTAACATCTTTCGGCTCACTTGCTCCGTCTAATTGGATATATCCACGGGCATGCTTGGTTCCTGGAATGACGCTTGAATTTCCAGGTAAGAATGTATTCGCTAATTCAAGTGGTTCAATAATTCGATTTTCAATCTCTTCCGCATAGCTGTTCCCAGTTACTTTTTCAATAAGAATTCCTAGTAATACATATCCTGTATTTGAATACGACCAGCTCTTTCCTGGAGCAAAATCTGGAGGCATGGATATTCCCATCTTTACTAATCCTTCAGCAGTATAAGATTTTTTTGTATCCATCATATTAAAATCCTTTGACCTTGTGTAATTAGCGATACCACTTGTGTGGTTCAATAATTGGCGGATAGTAATCTGTTTATCATCATATCCATTTCCTTGAATGACACCAGGTATCCATTTTTCAATAGAATCGTCTAGATTTAAGCGGTTTTCTCCTGCTAATTGAAGTATAACTGTTGCAGTGAACGTCTTTGTCACGCTGCCAATTCGAAAACGAAAATCTCTTTTCATTGGTTTCTTAGTACTCAGATCAGCTACACCAGCCGCATAACTCCATGTTTTTCCACTCTCAGAAGTTTTAGCAAGTATCCCTGGATATCCTAGTTTCAATGTATCCCGCATTGCCTCTTTGACGGAATTATGATCTCTTTGGGTGCTTGTTTGTAACGAACTAGATACATTTTGAATGGACTCCGCTTTTACACTTGAGGTTGGAGTTGTATAAAACAGGGAACCTCCAGTTATTAAAAGGGCTAAACCTGTACATGTAATTTGGCGATGCTTTTTCATCAAAATATTCCTCTCCCCTATTCATATTGTATAAATGGTTATTTGCTGTTTGGAACTAATCACACAGCTTTCTTCTTACCCCACTGCAAAAGGACGATATTGAATCTGTAATGTCTCTTTTCCTCCAAACAAGTCTTATTAATTGATTTGTTTTTTATAGAAATATATAGTATTTTTCTCCTCTCACTCTTCTTTACATTTTCATCTTACACAAGGAAAATCTCTTTTTTCTTACCTCTTCCTTACAAATTCCTTACGTTCAAAATTACTTTTATAATTAATTATTTTTTATTTTAATAACATTTAGTTGTATTAATTTGATAGGAATTTGACTTCACATAAAAGTTTATTTATTTCAAAAAATGAATTTAAATACAAATTAACTATTTAATATTCAACACCTCACCTATACATGTCCTAACATAAGTTCCTATCATCTATATGTATTATTTATTACAACAGCTTCACGCTAAAAATAAGATATTTCAAAAAAGAGAAATATAGGTATCTCAACAAGAGATTACCAATATAAACAATGTGAAAATGTAAGAACCCCTGTATTACTGCTGATTTCCCTCTAACTAATACAGTTTCAAACATTGGACACAAATACTACATGTAATGTTGAATTTATTACCTATTCAAAATTCTGTTAGTTCATTTTTTCTTAAAATACAAAAATATTTAACTTATAAATATACAAGCTATAATAGGGACGTCTAGGGATAACCTATTAGCACCTTAGAAAATATCAACTTTCTAAAATTGGACAAGATGAAAAAATCACTCAAAGAAAGGTGTGTAATCAAAAAGAAAATTCATTAAAAATTCTTTAGCAGCAAAAGACATCGCATTAGCTATGCCTTAGCAATGTCTACAATGTTGACGAGGTTATTGAAGCGATGTAAAGGGATGGAAGACAGATGTCTTGCGAATTAAAAGCAATAGTTTTAGAGGAATTCTGGACATACTTACAATTTTTTAATCCTTATTCACTTAAATACACCCATCTACAATCAACAGATTTTGAAAGCGTTAACAAACATTAAATTTTAGATTCAATTAGAGAAGAACACACGATTTGAGGAACTTGTAGGAGATTCATTTTCCAGAACGACTTATATTCCTAAGACTTAAGAATAGGATACAAGGAGGATTTATTATATGAATGGGAATACTGCTAAAAAAATAGAATTGCAATCTGAAAATACTGTGATTACAAACGAGAAATATTTGGATCCTAAAAAGTGGCATAAGCAAGATACTACGTGGGCATTGAGCCTTTTTGGGACAGCAATTGGAGCAGGAGTACTCTTTTTACCAATTAATGCAGGTTCAGGTGGTTTATTATCATTATTACTCATTACATTACTTGCCTATCCAGTTATGTATTACTCACATAGGGCGCTTGCTAAAATGATATATGCTTCCAATTCTGCCGATGAGGGAATTACGGGGACAATAAGAGAGTATTTCGGAAATACAGCGAGTATTATTTTTAACATCGTATACTTCGTCTCAATTTATACAATTGTCTTGATGTATTCAGTTGCACTTACAAATACTGCAAGTAGTTTTATTGTGAATCAATTACATATGAAAGAGCCCTCAAGAGCCATTTTATCGCTTGTCTTAGTACTGGGTCTTATCGCTATACTAAATTTTGGTCAAGATATCACTGTAAAAATTATGAGCTTGCTAGTATACCCTTTCATAGCTTCTCTACTATTTATCGCAATATCCCTAATTCCTCAGTGGAACACATCAATGCTTAGTTTTTCAGATGTCTCTACTGCTTCAACCGGAACAGGATATTTGGGAACGATATGGATGATACTACCTATCATAGTGTTTTCATTTAACCATTCTCCAATGATTTCGTCTTTTGTGATAAAACAAAGATCTACGTATGGGATAGAAGCAACTGATGCTAAATGTGCTCAAATACAAAAGATTTGTTATATCATGACGTTCGTTGTTGTTATGTTCTTCGTTTGGAGCAGCGCACTGAGTTTGACTCCAGATGATTTAAAAGTGGCAAAAGAGCAGAACTTATCAATCCTATCCTATCTCGCTAATGAACTTAATTCGCCAGTAATTACGATTGCAGCTCCTATTATTGCTTTTATGGCTATAACAAAGTCTTTCCTTGGTCATTATATAGGATCATATGAAGTAATGCGTGATATGATTATCAAATTTGGTAAAACACGTGGAAAAGATATAGAAGAAAAAACAGTTAAGACAGTAATTCTTACTTTTGTCGTATTAACATGCTGGTATGTTGCTTATGCAAATCCAAGTATTCTTGGGCTCATTGACGCTCTAAGCGGTCCATTAGTTGCTGCTATCTTATGTCTATTACCAATGTATGCGATCCGTAAAGTACCGGTATTAGCTAAATATAGAGGTAAAATGAGCAATGTATTTGTTATTATTGTAGGAGTACTTACAATCTTAGCAAGTATTAAATCTTTATTCTAACTTACTAGTTGATTATCGTTATTACAAATCAGAATAACAAATTATCAAAACGAAAAGAAGTTGACGAACGATGTATATAAATATAAAAAAATCTATGTATATTTAAAATTTAATTTATGGTTGTCTATATTAATATACTAGGATTAACCAGGAAGCATCCAACAAATTATTATTAATCACTACATTTTCTTTCATAGTATGTCAACGTATAAAAAGACACTTTCTATAGTGTCTTTTTATACGTTATAAGATGAATACACTAACTACATACTTATAATTGGAGAGCTTTTGTGAATATCTTCTATGAGTTGGTCCTTTTCTTTCCCCGTTCATTTCTTCTTTTGAAAAGGTACCCCTATATGGACTAAATATCATAAAATGTTAATTTTCTTTTGCTTGCCTATATATTCAATCGCCATCCAGCCATTTTTGGGTATGTTCGATAAAACGTTTTGTCGCTGGTAATGCGTGTTTAATTGAAGTAAGTGACAACCCAAGCGATCGTGTAGGTTTGTCTTCCAATTCCACAACCGTAACATTTTCGCATTGTCCTTGTAATGCGAGTTCAGACATGACACTGATTCCCAGCCCGTTCTCCACCATCGCGACAATCGCATGATCATCACCGGTTTCAAATTGGATATCGAGATGAATCCTAGCAGCTTCTAATACTTTCCTAACATCGTAACCACATGAAGAAGCAGGCATAATAAAAGGCTCTTTCTCGAGCTGATCGTACTGAATTATAGATTGTTTACTTAATGAGTGATTTTTAGGAAGGACACATAGCATTCGATCTTTTCTTAGTGGAATAGATTCTAGATGGCCCGCCGATGGTAGTGACATAAAACCTAAGTCAATCACCCCTTGTTGAATCCACGTTTCAATCATTCCGTAATCACCTTCCATTAATTTGATTTCAATTCGAGGATATTCCAAGTGAAATCGATGAATGATTGCAGGCAACCAGTGAATAGAAACGCTTGTAAAGGTTCCAATGCGCAAGGTTCCTGCAACTATCCCATTAATCTCTGCAACAGTTTGCTTCAATCGCTCATTATGATTTACTACTTCACGAACATGCGTTAAAACACGCTCACCATTTTCCGTTAATCGAACTCCCGTTTTATTCCGGGATAACAGTTGAAAACCATACTCCAATTCAAGACTTCTAATCGCATGGCTGACACCTGACTGAGTCACGTTCATTGCTTCGGCCGCTCTTGATAAGTTCCCCATTTCAACCGTCTTCAGAAAGATTTCTAACTTAGTCAGACTCATCGATTCTCCTACTTTCTCATGTATGAATTTTGTTCAAGTATATCATTACATATATTCGTTTTACTAATACTTGAATCACAATTAAACTAAGTACATAAAAATTTTAAAGGAGAACTAAAAATGAAACCAATAAAGGCTAATCTTATGATCTTACTTGTTACAATGACCTGGGGTACTTCCTACCTTTTTATGAAAATCGGATTGGAAACTGTCCCTTCATTTTCTCTTGTTGCATTACGCTTTGGTATTGCTTTTTTTGTTTGTGCTGCTGTTTTTTTTAAACAATTTCGTTCAATTCATTTTGTCACCTTAAAATACGGCTTTATTCTAGGATTTTTACTTTTCGTTGTATCTGCTTCAGTCATCTTAGGTTTAAAAACGACATCAGCTTCAAATGCTGGTTTTCTAGCCAGTTTGACCGTAATCTTTATCCCTTTATTATCTATCGTTCTGTTTAAGGATCGACTGAGCTACAGACTAATCATTAGTTCCCTTGTAGCAATGACTGGAATTGGTTTACTGACTTTGAATAATCAATTAACACTTAATTCTGGAGATTTACTCTGTATACTCGCTGCTCTCTTTTATGCTTTTCATATTATTGTCACCGGAAGGGCGGCTAAAGTGGCCAATACATTGCAGCTTGGAATTCTTCAGTTGGGATTTGCAGGAGGGTTTGGCGTACTCTCTGCCCTGATTTTCGAAGAGCCGCAACTTCCATCCACTAAAGAAAGTTGGATCGCTGTACTGGTATTAAGTATATTCTGCAGTGCTTTTGCCTACATCATTCAGGCGATGGCCCAGAAATACACAACACCGACACATACAGGACTCATTTTTTCATTAGAACCTGTATTTTCTGCACTATTTGCATACCTGTTCATGAACGAAGTATTGTCACTCAAAGGGTATATCGGAGCATTACTTATTCTAAGCGGTGTTATACTTGCTGAGATAAAAGTAAAACGAAAATCTACATTATTGCTCTAAACCTAATCGTTCTTAACATAACAGAATTGGCAATTGCTGTCTCTTATATATATATTATTAGGGCTTTATCAACATTGTTTACTAATATTTGGTCAGGAAGTCTTGTAGATCGTTCAAATAAAAAATGTCTCATGATAGCACTAGGTTTATTTTTTATACGAGTCCCCTCACCATCAATTTAAGAATTAAAAAAAGAAGGGGATTATCCCCCTCCTTTTTACGCTTGCTCCGACTTTCGAAATTATTTAATATACCCACGATTCAGTTCCGTTAACTTTTCATTGATGTTAAAAATTTTCACTCTAATATCTTTTACACCAGCTGCTTCAAGTCTGCTCTTGTGCATTTCCGCGTATTTTTCAGCATCTTGTTTTTCTTCAAATACATAAATGCCTCCAGCTTCTTTTGTTTCTTCATTCTCTGTCCATATTTTCCAATGAAACCCTTCTTCTTCGTTAATACTTTTTGCTAAATCCCAAAATCCTTTTTCCATTTCTTCACCAAAAGGACCTTCAAACGGAAAATCAACTTGTAATAAATATGCCATTTTCACTCACTCCTATTTTTAATATAAAATTCTTCCCATTCTTTTACTGATTATGATTCAAATGATCGTAATGTCTAAATCAGTATTGCTATTATTATTCAAGCACTAATTTGAGAATCCCCCTATTTGTAAAATAATCACATAATGATAGTAACTTGAACGCATAAAGTGAAAGTTTAATAGTTTTCGGTTATTTTTAAAAAATGTGATACAAACTTATCCCTAAACTAAGGACAAACAAAACAAGTGCAGGTATCGCTTTCTTAAAGGGATCTCTCGCTAATACAATTAGCGTTAATGCAGCTGCAAGCATCGTACCGCCTAATAACAAGCCTGCCCATAAAGCTACTGTTGAAATCCAAATTCCTATCAACATTCCAATCGCTCCTACAATCTCAAAAGCTCCAGTTAAGAAATTAAAAAACGAAGGTAAACCAAATCGTTTGAACTCATCTGCCATTTTCCCGGATATAATTTTCGTTCCCGTCATTAAAAAGAACAGAAACAACACTACTTTTACAATATTGATGAAAATTAAAATAGTAATCACACCTCTCTTATTATTTGGTAAAAACTCAGTATTGTTCAGATAATAGTCACTACCTTTATCCTATTTCCTGAGATTACCTGTATGGAAGTCGCTTCAATTTACATTACCCTTTTCAATATTAAAGGGCTAGAAATTACATGCCATAGCATGTATAATACAAAAAATTTGACTGGTACTAAGCAAAAAAGTGACCCTGAATCAGATATCATACAAAATAAAGTTATCTTCCCATTCTTCCAAATGCAAATTATGTGCTATAGCATATATAATACCTAAAACAAAGTTTGTTCCTTATGAATAGCATAGCATCAATAAGGAACAAATATTAATAGTGTGTATCATACAATTTGTTTAATAACGATTGTAATACTTTAATTTCTTCCTCGCTCAAATTACTCGTAACAAAATGGTGAGCGTCTTTCACTACAGGCAAGATTGTTTTCTTTAATTCGTCACCTTTTTCAGTTAAAAAAAGGTTATGTGAACGCCTATCTTGGTCATTCAAAGCCTTCTTTACAATCCCTTTTCTCTCCATTGACTGTATCATTCTAACAACAGTAGTTTGATCTTTATCAATAGCTTCCGCCAACTCTTTTTGAGTAGTGCTCCTTTGGCTACAAAGAACACTAATGATCCCCCACTGCTCTGGCGTAACTCCATACGGCTTTAATTTCTTCGTAAAATAATTGGTCATTTTCACATCAGTACGATGAACAAGATAGCCTATTAAATCATGTAAGTTCATATATCACCTCTATAAATTAAGATATAAAAGGATATAGCATACCAGTCAATCATTCACAATGAATGTATTTGTTTCACCATATATATGCTATGGCACATATAATAAAGTAGATTATTTTAATTGTCAAATGATTTACCTATTATTTTTCAAAAACAAAATCGCCTCCTTAGATTATAGAAGGAATGACTAATTTGACGTATCTCTCTGACGATTTCTCCCTTATCATTTTATGATATGCTAATAACATTTGATAAAATATGGTATCTACAAATAGTCAAACACCTTTAAAGATACCTCGTCCAGTTCTTGCTGTTGCAAGATAAACAGCATATAATCAGTTAACCCCCCTCATGAGCAACAAAAACATAAAAAAGACATTCCAAATACGGAATGCCTTCTTTCATTTTATAACCCCCTCCACTTAAATCTATTTTACAACTATAACATTCAACACGCTGAAATCTTCTATTTAACGTAATCAATCAATTAACTAAAAAAAATTGTTAATTGCACAATGCTCTTCTCACTTTTCTTGCAAAATTTAGTGGATCATCAACGTCTTCGATATTAACGTAAATCAAATTTGGATCATCACATAACCACTCATTGTGTATAGACGAAACGATTATTCCTTGTTTAATAATTGTCGCCACAAATTCAGTGACTTCTTTTTGTAAGAGTGCTACTCGGCCTAGGCATAATGCCCGTCCAGTTTTATTGTCTCGTGATTCGAATGAAAAAGAAGTGGTTACTCTAAAACGTTTTCCCAAGATTGTTGCTCGTATTTCATCCCTGTTTATTGTTGCCACGCATTTCCCGCCGGCGAATCCTTCTTGTCCACCGATAATTCTTGCAAACTGTTGACAAATTGATTCCTCATTAACTGCCATACCTTTAATCATCCCCCCTTTTACTGTTAGGTTATGAATGAATACATAGGTCTGAAACGGTAATGAATCTAATGTATTATAAAAAAATGATGACAATCTACCGAAAGCTATTAACTCAATTATTCTTGATCGTATGAATTGTTATCAGAGTTTAAATGGTGCGGAATTTTCATTTTATGTTTAATGGGCATCGGAGACTAAAAGCAAAACTCAGCTATTATATGGTAAGACATTTTTAAAAAGCATAAAAAAGACACCCTAAGGTGCTATCCTCCGACTTGAGAATCGTATCTATGTATGGATAAATTTTGAAAAGACAAATACAAAAGAGAAGATTCTAACTATAATTTATAGAACTCTTATGCCATGAATTACTTACATATTTCCTTATTTACCAGAAGAAGAATCTCAGTTACATTATTTTCTGAACAGTCTCGTTAAAGCCATCCCAAGAAATCCAATGCCCATTCCTATTAGCCATCCAGTTTGGGCATTATCTAACATAGATCCCACTCCTCCACCAAGAAACATACAGCCAACGAATACTAATCCTCCAATTCCCCAATTCGGCCGTTCCATAATTCAATCACATCCTTTCAATAAAACATATGCGATTAGCTCCCTCAACTTTCTTCTATAGGATAGTTCATTATTTTGCTTAGGTTTAGTGCTATCAGGGAATTCAAAAATTTTTCTTTTTATATAGACCATTCATTTGCCACATTTCTGTTTACTTATATTTTTTAAAAGAAGGTTTCCATTCTGTTAAATCCTGATAAACAAACGTTATATTGTTACATATTCCCTCTACAACTTCGTACATACGTTTCATATCACTAGTCGTAAATAATATAGATCCTTTGCGTTGAGTGCTATCTACAATAGTTGGTATGATGTCTCCCTCTTTTACTAATAGATCAATTAATACGACCTCGGATATGTTATTTAACTCCTTATACTTGATTTCTTTTAAGCAACCTGGTTTTGGAATCAAGCTTAAAGACATAGCATGACATTTTGAAGATACACATCTAAATTCATCTATAGTCTCAGTAGCTAACGTATCAAAATAGTATCCAAATTGAGATATGCCCGTTGTTAGCTCCACCATTTTCCAAATATTCCCGCCACCTATTCTAACTTGAGACTCTATGATTCTTGGTTTATTGTGTTTGTCTATCTTTATTTCTGTATGAGTAATGCCGTTTTCCATTTGCATGTCGTCCAAAAATAGCATTACTTTCTCCATAATTAATTGTTTTTGAGATTCGTCTATAGGTGCTGGCATAATAGTATAGTTTATTATAAACGTATCTTCTTTAAATACTTCAGCTGATATAGCTAGTATAGAATGTTTTTTGTTATAAGAAACGGTTTCGACCGTATAAACTACATCACCTTCAATGTACTCTTCTACTAAAACTGGTAGTTGAATACCGTTATCTTTAATAAATACTCCTACATCATCTCCTGTATCTAGCTTGGATACTCCTTTACCACCTGCGCCAATCGGAGGCTTTATTATAATACTATCTTTTTTGTTCAAAAATTCATCAATGTCTTCAATAGTATTGCAAACTTTCGAGTCTATCGAAAAGTTTTTGCCTGCTAGCATTTCACGCATCATGTCTTTATTGCGCGTTATCAAATTGGCATTGTAAGAAGGTCCTTTAACATTAAAAATCTTTGCGATTATGCAAGCCGTATCTAAGGCTGTTTCGTTGAAAGATATAACCACATCAAATGGTTTCTCTTTGAATAATTCTTCAGCATAGTATACAGACAAGGGTATGTTTGTTGTGTCTATTTCTTTTTTATAGTAACACTTTTCTAAGATAGTTCCATCGAAATATATATGTTTAGCGTAAGATCCTATATATGAAACAGTATATCCACTGTCTAAAGCATCTTGTATTGGCTTTGTCCATCCCCCTATAAATAAAATGTGTGGTGTAGTATATTCAATGTCATTTCCTTTTGATACCTTATACATCATAATCATCTCCTCTAAAATGAACTCGTATATTCAATGTCATTTCCTTTTGATACGCCACGTCTTAACAAGGCCACTAAACACAATGTTGTTCCGAATCCTCCTATGAATAACGTAGTTTGAAGCCCAAATATAGAAACTAAAAATGCACTAGCAAAACTTCCTAATGCCCAAGCCCCCCAATTCAGCGTACGTTGTACAGCATTTACTCGGCCTAGCATGTGATTTGGTGAGGCAAGTTGTCGTATGGTTGCAGCGTAAGGGCCAAATACACCTTCTCCCATACCATGTATGATACTTGCAGCTACTATACCGTAAACGGTTCCCATATATCCCATTATCGGTATAAAGGCCAAACCAGTAACTGATACAGTAGCGCTATAAATAAGCATTTTTGTATTATTAATTTGTTGACTTTTTTTCATGAGAACCGTATTGCCTATTAAAAATCCCACTGCTGCTGAGCCTACAACAAACCCTATTTCAAGTTCAGATAGACCCATTACCTTATACAGGAATATTACTAAAATACTATTTAGTATGTATTTAAAAAAACCGTAAACAGCGCCACAGGTTACAATTGGTTCCAATACAGGGTGTTTTTTAAAATATACCAAGCCTTCATATATGTTTTGGTATATGGATTTTATATTTACGTCTTTTAAAGATCCATCTGTATGTGGTTTAAACTTTGAAATAAATAGTACAAATGCAAAACAAACAAAATACGTTACTGCGTCAATAGTGAAAGAGCCTGTTAATCCAAATAGAGTAATGATGATTCCTGCTAGCATAGGACCAATTACTACAGAAAGAGACTCCGAAAGAGCTAGTTGGGCATTTCCTTTTTTTAACTTGTCTTTATCTGTTACTATTTCCGGTAAGAAAGAAGGAACAGCAATGTTATAAAATGTAGTAAATATTCCATTTAAAAACATGATAAAAACTAATAAAGGGAACGTTAAAATATTTGTTACAGTCAGTATGAATACTGATAAAAATAATACTCCTTGACATATACTACAAATTAGCAAGGCATTTTTTCTATGAAAAATGTCTATTAAAGCACCGGCTACTAATCCGAAAATTAGATAAGGGACGAATATAATCCCACGAAGCATAGCAGCATTTGCTTCACTTGTTTGTAACACCTCTAATGCAAAAAGTGGCAAAGCTACTATTGTAAACTGAGTACCTAACAAACTTATAGACTGTCCTAGCCAAAGTTTGTGAAAATTAAAACGTTTGCTATCTTTCATAATATCCCCCCACTAAATTCATATTTATAAATTATCAAGTTAACGATATAAATAAGAACAGGAAAAGCCTATCTTTCAACTAATGTCTGTAGCACATAAAAATTCGAAGCCTAGTATAAAAGCGATTTTAGTTTCAAAATGAAGACTTGATCTTTAAAGCTCTCTTGGCTATTAAAAAGCTCATTTTCCGAAAAATAATTCTGCATTCGTTTATAAACCAATTGATATACAGATGAGATTTATTTGTAAAAATCTAGTTATTAATTAGCTTGCTTCGAATTCATTTTCCGATTTTATGTCACTTTGAATCACCTCCAGCATCAGTATAACCTTGAAGGCACGCTGTTGTACGCATTTTGGAATGTAACAGCAAGATATCAAAGTTACGATGACAAGTTTTTATGTAATTATACGTAATCAAATCTGCACAATTTGAGAAAAAGAACAATCTGTGAATCTAAGGTATCAAGTTTGAATTCAACTCGTCACAAATACACACTTGGATTGGAACGATACTTTTATAGCGGTGATATATCAAGTTACCCTTTCCTAGGATTCTTCAGAAAGAACAGCGTATTTTTTCATATTAGGTGTTATTTTGTTTTGTTAGTTTAATAGCGATGTAGCACTCCCCTTTCAAAATAGTAAAGTATAAACATGAAAAAACTCCAAACAAATTTTGTTCGGAGTTTTTTCAAATACGCGATATTTATTTAATCTTCATTATTGAGTTCTATTGTACCTGTCCTAGCACTAACTTTTAAAATATTTAACAGATTATCAGGTGTCTTGATTTCCACTTCATATTCAAATTTTGATTGTGCTAAGTTGTCATCTTCTAATTCGAATTCTTTTTTCACATTAATAATTTCTCCATTTGTATGAGCTAAAGAAATTTCACGAACTTGTTTCTCTGTGTAGTTTTCATTCTTTTTTGCATAATTGTAACCCATACCATAATATCCACCAACAATAGCAATACCACTTACTAAAATAGCAATTACACTTATCATTATTTTCTTTTTATATTTTAACATTTTCATCCACTCCTTAATGATTAATCATCTATTCCAAATCTTGCTTCAAGTGCATTTTCTGCTTGCTCTAATTGATCTTCCAGTATATCGTGTTCTTTTTCTTGCGTTTGATATTGCTCAACAGTTATCGTTCCAGCGTGATAATCTGCTTCTAGCTGATTATCAGATAGATCTATCTTGTCATCCAGTTGGTCAATTTCTTTTTTTGCTGCTAAGTACGTATTTAAGTTATCTTCTTTTGCTCCAACTGGTTTCGTGTTATTTGCCTTTTCTACAATAGATGAGACTTCGTTTTTGAAATCTTGTATTTGTTTCTTATCATTTGTAACAGCTTGTGTTTTGTTTGGTTCTTGTTGTAATTGAGCAACTTCTTTTTGTAATTTATCATTTTCCACTTTCAGTTGTTGTACTTGTGTATTGTTATCAGCTTGAGTAGAACAAGCTGTTAACAATACACAAGACATTGCTCCAATCAGCATCCATTTTCCCATTCTGTTTTCCTCCCTTTACATGTGCACCTTATCCTTGCCTTTATATTACTCAACAAACATTAAAGGAAGATTAATGTACAAAAAAATAAAGTGAAGGCTTTTACAGGCAGTTAATCCCTACCTCCCTCGCATTCACCGAATTTTGAGGGAGGAGTCTTACTGCCCGTTAATGCGGGATAAAATGATATAATTAACTAGTTTCTAATCTTTCTTTAATGTTTTGGAATTATAGTGATACATATTAATAAGAAGAAAAGGAGAATGTTAATGCGAGTTCTTATCGTCGAAGATGAACAAGACTTACAAAATATATTGGTGAAACGATTAAATGCAGAACATTATAGTGTCGATGCATGTGGGAATGGAGAAGATGCCCTGGATTATATAAACATGGCTACCTACGATTTGATTGTCCTTGACATTATGATTCCCGGAATAGATGGTTTACACGTATTACAAAGATTACGCGCGGACAATAATGCAACTCCTGTCTTGCTTCTTACAGCTAAAGATACAATTGATGATCGTGTAACAGGACTCGACTTAGGTGCAGATGATTATTTAGTAAAGCCGTTTGCTTTTGATGAACTGTTAGCAAGAATTCGAGTGTTAATGCGAAGAACAACAGGAAATACATCTAATGTATTTGAAATCGCTGACCTAGTGGTAGATTGCAATATGCATAAAGTAACACGAGGAGACCAAGTTATCACTCTTTCCAGTAAAGAATTTGCAATTTTAGAATATATGATTCGTAATAAAGAAGTTGTGCTGACACGAGATAAAATTGAGCAACATGTGTGGAATTACGACTATGACGGCGGATCGAATATTATTGATGTTTACGTCCGCTATCTTCGTAAAAAAATTGATAGCCAGTTTGAAACGAAGTTAATTCATACAGTGCGCGGAACTGGTTACGTATTGCGAGTAGAATCATGAAAAGACTATCAATAAAAATGAGAGTGACCCTGTGGTATACGGGTCTAATTGTAATTATTATGGCACTCGTGTTAGCTTTTATTTTAACTTCTTCAGATAAAGTTTTGCTTTTTAATATGAAAGATCAATTAAAGAGCACAGTAAAAGAAAGCATGGAAGATATCGAATATAAGCATGGGCAGTTAAAGATTGACGATGATTTTGAAACCTTAGAAGATGGAGTAAATATAAGCATTTATAGTAAACAAGGTGAGCTGTTGGTAGGACATAGTCCAACAAGCTTTAATAAAAAGATATCGCTTAAATCCGATGAAATACAAACCATTAAAGACGGCAATAAAGAATGGATAGTATATGATTTTCTCCATAATGCAGGCGGCGATGAGCAAGTCTGGGTTCGTGGAATAATGACTATGAACCAATTATCCTCAACGATGAATACGCTTATCGTGGTAACAATCATCTCATTCCCATTACTTATTCTTATTGCGGCATTCGGAGGATATTTTATCACGCAAAGGGCGTTTCGACCTATGCAACAAATGAGTGATTCAGCCAGTAAAATTGGTGATGGTAAAGACCTTTCGAAGAGAATTAATTTACAAGGTTCACCGAAAGACGAAATGTATCATTTAGCACAAACCTTTGACAAAATGTTTGAGCGATTGGAGACATCATTCGAAAGTGAAAAACAATTTACATCTGACGCATCTCATGAATTAAGAACGCCAACATCTGTTATTATTTCGCAATGCGAATACGCTTTATCGCAGAGGAATAACCCGAAAGAAATGGAAGAATCGTTAGAAGTAATTTTAAAGCAATCACGTAAAATGTCCGCTCTAATCTCACAACTCTTATTATTAGCAAGAGCTGACCAAGGAAATCATAATACTTTCCAATTTGAATGTATCAATATGAGTGAATTAACGGAAATCGTTGTAGAAGAACTTTCATTAATGGTTCAAGAAAATTCGATTGAAATAACAACTAATATAGAGGAAGACCTATTTATTAAAGCCGATCAAACATTGATGATGCGTTTATTAATGAATTTACTAACGAATGCGATTGCTTATAGCAAAGCGAGTGGAACTGTGAATATGCAACTATTCCGTGATGAAACCAACATAATAGGTAAAGTCTCCGATAATGGCATCGGCATCAGCGAGCAACATATTACTAAAATATGGGACCGCTTCTATCGAGTTGACGCAGCACGAACATCTTCAAACATCGGAAACACAGGTTTAGGATTGTCGATGGTAAAATGGATTGTCGAACTACATGGAGGAGAAATTACGGTTGAAAGTAAATTAGGAGAAGGCAGTACTTTTACATTTAAACTACCAATTGAAAAAAGAGCATAATTTATACGTGTCTGTCGCTTCAGAATAAAGATTGATTCAAAGGCTCTCTACAATCCTTATGTAAAAATAACTGACGCATTTTAAACATCATCGATTTTATCATTTTGGACAACCTATTCTGTTAAATTAATATACATACGAAAAAACTATCAAAATAAAACCCCAGAAATCCAATGGTCTCTGGGGCTTCATTATATATTTAGCTCTTTTTGCTTTTTGTTTTGTTTATGTCTATAGAGCAATTTACGACTTATTAGAGAAATCACTAATAAGGTCAGAATGAATAAGATAAGTTGCATAAATGATAAATCAAAATATTTAGCACCTGTAACGATTAAAAGTGTAGAAATCGTGCCTTTTACAACGAAAAAAATAATAACCCATAATCCGCCTTTTTTCCAGTTCATTTTATATTACCCTTTCCTACGTTTAAATTCTTAAAATATTTAATGATAGTTCGTAAATATGACAACTTAATAGAAATCTATTATATTAACAAAAAATTCATGTCTAATTAAATGCGACGATTCTATATTAAGTGAAAATGATATTCATTGTCAATTTTATTGATTATTTGAATACTTATTCTTAATCTCTTTCTACTTTGTTTCTTATAAGCAATACACTCTTGTATTCAAACAAAAACACCTCCATTGCATTTGCACACTTAGTATGCGAATGCAAGAGGTGTTTTTTCATATACCATCAGATAAGATTTCCTGCTTTGTTTATTTCTTGATACGTAGCTATTTTCTAGTACACGATAACTGGATCATACGTGTTCAAACTATCATATACAGTTTTTGCAACATTAGGAAGAAGGTTCACACACCCACCTGATCCACCTGTTAAATAAGCGTTATTTCCCCAGTCTTTTCGCCAGCCGGCATCGTGGAATCCTTGACCGCTATTTGTGAATGGAACCCAGTAATCTACTTTAACCGCATAATCAGCTTTCCCTACTGCGCTACCTCTTAGCGTGTATGGTGTTCGTTTGTATAGAACGTACCAAACGCCTGGTGATGTATCTTCACCCGTGCTATGTTTACCCGTTACTACATTTGTTGTAACGACTAATTTTCCATCTTTGTAAATCCAAATTTGTTGCTCTGCAATTGAAACTTCCGCATACGTGTCTCCGATGCCATTATTCGCTGTTGTTTTATAACCGATACCTTCCTTCTCCCAACCATTTCCGTGAATGTTAGAAGCAGAAAGCGACTTTTCGCCTTTCTCAAAGGCTTGTTGAACTTGTTTAGTTTCTTTTTCAACATCTAGTGCCCAGCCGTAGCCTTGCCCTTTTACTGATATGACTGAACCAGAATGCGTTTTAAATGAGAAATCTTTATTTAATGTTGATTTGGCATTATTAATTTCAGTAATTTTCTTCTTAATGTCGCTCGCGTCAATTGTAACTTTCATATCCTTTGACATAGAAGCATTTTGAATTAAATCTTTCGCTTTTAAAGGATAAACTTCATTCTGCACTTTATACTCAACAGACTGCCCAAGAAGATTCTGTAGTGCTTTCTCCTCTTTTTTGACAATCGGATCGTCTTCTTTAATAGGTTTTATGTATGCAGACTTCAGATGAATTTCGCTTTTATATTTTTGCTTATCGTAATCTTTCAGTAGACTAGTAACGTCATACTGTTTTCCTTCCACACTTTTCGAAATAACAATTTTTCCTTGTTCTAGCTTCGCCATAGCATCTTGAGGCGCTTTTAATTTTTCATTCATAGAGATGAGCGTTTCTTCTACAAGTTTTTTCATCGTTTCACTACGATACTGATCTGCCTTCTCTGGTAGTAATGAATAATTTTCTCCCTTTGAGGAAGGGAAAAATGTCCACTGACTTTTTAATAGTTTCTTAACTTGAGGCAAATCTTTTTCCGTAAGTTCCGTTTTTGTATCTTTTTCATCTAAAATTTGTTGTTGATCAACATAGACTTTGTTTGCTAGTCCAGATGTCTTTAATTTCTGTATTGCCTGATCAGCACTCAGACCACCAACTTTTGTGTCATTAATTGTAACATTCGAATTGAAGTGAGTTGCCTGATAATAACTCATTCCCCCAATAAGAAGTGCAATTACACCAATACCCGCTGCGATAAACTTCCAATTTGTATAACGTTTTTTTGATCTTACTCGTTTTTGATCAATTTTTTCAACTGATTCATTTGTGGGAATGTTGTTCACCAATCTTTCCCCCGTATGCATTAACGTCAAACGATTTTCAACTAAAATCATAGACTAGTGTCCCTTATTTTTCCTAAAATTTCATTATTTCCGCCCCCATTTTATCGCAATTTAATGATTTAATTTAGATTTTTTAATAGTACGATGCATTGAACAGCCCTTTACAAGTCATAAAATGAAACTTAAATTAACCGTCACACCAAGAGATTTAGCTTAATATTCTAGGGGGAAATTTTTCTCTTTACGTAAAATGCGAATTATATTATCCATTTTTATGAACATCAATCCCTAATTTTGTCAAAAAAAAAAAAAAAAAAAAAAAAAAAAAAAAAAAAAAAAAAATAAACGATAGTCCTTCTACATTTTTGATAAAAGGACTATCGTTTTTTCAGTTAGAGTATTTGTATAATCGTTTAACTTTTTATTTCCTGAAGGTCTAACGTGATGAAAATGATGAAATTTCATCTCATAGCCTTTAAATGAAAAACATTATGTTTTTTATGACAATCAAGTTTATTTTTATAAATTAAACCCTTAGCTTGATAAGAGTCCGTTCAACTAGATTTTTTCTAATATTTTTAGGAGCATCTTATTTCAGCCTCGTCATATTACACTAATCGAATTTAAAACACATCCGTATGCTATTTAGTAAAATTTACGATTCGAGCCATAATTATTGCAGTAGCCAAGATAATAATAGCGGTTATCAAACCAGATTCTCCAATCCAAATCTCAGTTTGATCTCCTGTACTTGCACGTGCGAAAGGTCCTTGAATAATGGCATTCCAAGTAGTATGAATGATAACCGAAGGCCAAACGCTACCTGTGATAAGTCGTAAATAAGCTGTAATATAACTGAATGGCACAATACAAAAATAGATGCCAAGTACTGAAAGTAGGGCCGATGTTCCCTCTACATATAGACCAGCAATAACAATTGGAACATGCCACGTTGCCCAAATTAATCCGCTAATAAGAATGGGACGTGAAAACTCTGCATCGATTAGCCTTGTGAGCATATAACCTCGCCAACCCATTTCTTCTCCCATAACTGGAATTAAGTTAAGCAAGCTACCTAAAACTCCGCTCAATACTACTATAAAAATGAAACTTAATGGTATCGGTAGATATTGAAATCCAAGTATATTGTAAATAGGTTCTAGCATACCACCTTGCGGGGGCTGAAACCTCGCAAGTCCGCTAAACCAGGCGATAGAATAAGTAATTCCACATATTATCATAGGTATTAACAGCGCAAAACCAATCCCCTTCCATATCTTTAAGTTACCGAGACTAAAAGATACATCTTTAAACCCTTCTTTCAATATTATGCGAGTCAAAATAGAAGAAAATGCTGGGGTAAACATATATACCACAATAAGCGGCATACTTTTAGTAATCATTACTACTACATTTAGAATAATAGAAGTAATGGTTAAGATACTTAGAAAGAGTTGAAGTCCTATTTTAGCACGTTGGATTATATCTTTATTGTGGAATGCTTCTCCGTGTTATAACATTTGTAATCCCCCTTTCCCCTTTAATTCATTTGTTTATCAAATTTACTTCCTGTCATTTCAACAGCTACAACTTAGAATAAAAATATTTTGACATACAGATCATTCATCTTTAAAATCCCTCCCAAATTCATAATCTAGTCTTACTTGCGATTCAACAATTTAATTATTATTTATAAACTGTCATAGCCGATAGTACAAAAGTGTAATGATTAACCTATGACTTGTGTCAATTAATCTTATGACAATATGTAACTAGAAAATATGATATGGAATAAATAACAATTGAATTAAAGCAATTGATTCGTGCAAGTACATGAATCAATCTTGCTTTTGAAAATAATTCAATTGAGGTGGGCAAAAATGAATAAGAAAAGAATGATTGCAATGGTTAGTACAGCTTTATTAGTCACAGGATGCGCGGAAGTAGGAAACGCTCAAACTGTAGCAGTCGAAAATTCAGGTCAATCAGTCCAAAAAAATATAGTTAAATCAATACAATCACAGGCTAACCCATTAAAAACGATAGAGCCGTCAAAACCATTTGAAGATTTAAAACCACTTAAGAAAATGATTGGGAACGCGCAATATGTAGGATTAGGAGAGAATACTCATGGAAGCTCTGAAATTTTTACTATGAAGTTTCGCCTTGTGAAATATTTGGTTACTGAAATGGGTTTTACGAATTTTGCAATGGAAGAAGATTGGGGAAACGGCTTAAAACTAAATGAATATATCCAAACAGGAAAAGGAAACCCTAGGGAATTTTTAAAATTGTTATATCCTACTGACGAAATTATAGCCATGATTGAGTGGATGAAAGATTATAATGCTGATCCATCCAATAAAAAAAAGATCCAATTTATTGGGCTCGACTTAAAGGCGTTGGACCAAGGTAGCTTTAATAAAGTAATTGATTATGTAAGGCTGCATCGACCAGATTTGCTGGCAGAAGTAGAAGAAAATTATAAAGAATTGTCTTCTTTTACTGGAAGTATACAGGAATATATGAAACTTACTCCTAAATTGAAAGAGAAGTTCAAAGCAAACGCTGAGAGAGTAGCCCGATTACTAAAAGATGAGAATGAACAAGCCAACACAGAAATAATTCCATCCGAGTACATCTGGGCGAAAGCAACGGCAAGTGCAATAGAGAAATTTACCACAATGCTACTCCCTAACGACTATCCAAGTATAATAAAACTACATGAACAATACTTGGCCGATCATGCAATGTGGGCACAAGAGACATTTGGTGGTAAAACGATGGTATGGGCACACAATATTCATATAGCTAAAGGAATTATCGATGAGAAATTATACCCTTATGTTGCGGGGCAGTTTTTGAAGGAACGTTTAGACAATAATTATGTCACAATTGGTAGTACAACTACGGAGGGGAATTTTACCTTATACAGCGAATATAATCCTTCCACTGGAGGTAAGATTACAACAGACACTATTCCACAAGATGTAAAAAGTTTCAATTATACTCTCGGAAAAGTGCCATATAAAATGTTTTTATTGGATAACCGTCACCTTAAAGGACAAGCAGAAAAATGGGTTAAAGCAAAAAGACCATTACTAAGTATAGGGGGACAAATCCTCCCGAACAGTTCGGTGTATTTTGATACTTCATTGCTTGAGCAATTTGATATTATTTTTCATATTCGAAAAACAAGTCCATCTCATATTAAATAAAAGTACAAAGCAATCCCGTTCTTGCAGATGTAAGAACGGGATTGCTTTGTGGAGGAGTAATAAAGTGAAACTTTAATCAGCAGGTTTTTGTTCATCCCCCACTGATTATTAGCCTTCACCAATCGTGCGTTTACCGGCAGCCCGCCCCCCACCTAACGCTGAATTTTGAGGTGGGAGTCTTACTGCCCAGTAAATAGCGGGATAAAAGCATCTTTTTTAACCAGAAGTAAGCTGCTCTCCCCTTTTTAACATCATTTAGAACTGTCATATGACACTTTTACACTAGTGAGAATGACAAAAAAAGCAGTATGATTCGGTTATTACACAGATAGGAGCGATGAACTTTATGAAATCAAGATTCATCCATAATGGTTATTTTTTATTGCTAACTTTCGGTACAGGATTGTTTTATTTTTGTTTTTACCTAATAGCTCTGCTATTTAGTTTAACCCTTTCATTTACTGTTGTTGGGATTCCATTAATTATGCGCGTACTACAGACTACCACACCCTTTATCCAATTCGAGCGCATACAGACGAAAATTTATACAGATATTTCAACAGACTCTTACGATAGAAGTATAACAATGGATACATCGAACTGGTCTCAGGTGAAATTAGTGCTAACAGATCGTCGCACTTGGTGTGCTGTCTATTGGCTAATGCAGAAATTTACGATTGGCATTTTCAGTCTCATTAGTGCAATCATTTTTTACGTAATGCCACTTATGTTCCTGTTGGCACCACTACTGTATCGATACATCGATATGAATATTATATTTATACAAATAGATACTTTTGCCAAGTCACTCTTTGTAATGTTTATGGGTATAGTATTTACCGCCATAAGTATTAGAATAGTCGATGGTTTGACAAAGAAAATTGGGGGCTATACACGTAGTATGATTCGGCAACTAAATCAATAGAAGTTTGCAGTCTGTGAGTAGTATCGTAGTTTTAAATTAAAAAGTATAATAAGGCAGGAAGGATTAAATTATTATATAGGAAGTAAAATGGTAGGCTATTTAGGGGGTAAAGGACTTGTTAGATATGGTTAAGTATTGGTTTTGGTATGATTGGATTATGTTAGGGGTACGCCTACTTGCTAGTGTGTCTATCATTCTAGCTACATTAAATTTTCAGGATGGTTTAACATTACCACTTTGGATTATTATTCTTTGGGAAATTATTGCCTTCTCTGTTCCATGGGTAGCCTTACTATTCAATTATAAATATTATTTGTTCACAGAAATACTGCTATATGGTGGACTATGTATATATTTAACCTTATTATTTCCAGAAGCTTACAACACATTTCTTATATCGGTGTTTCTAATTGCTGCGAATAGTAAGCATTTGTCCTATTATTGGACAGCTCCAATAACGGTTTTTATAACAACTGGAATTTTCTATGCGGTTGCGCCAAGTAATAGCTATTGGATTATGGTCACCTATTATGGATTCGCATATGTAATGGGCTTCGCTTTTCATTTATTAATCGTCAATCATAAACAAAATGAATCAATTCGTAAACAAAACGCGGTACTTGAGCAATATATGTCTCAGATTGAACGCATTACACTGGCGGAAGAACGAAACAGACTGTCGAGTGAGCTTCATGATACAGTTGGTCACGCTTATACTTCTATTATTATGGGGATGGAAACGTTGCGCACCGAACTTGCTACGGAAATGGGTATACAGAGGCTAGATTCTCTGCTTGAAATGGGACGTAAAAGCATCGAGGACGTGAGAGGTTACCTACATCAAATGGAGTCTCCTTGTCAATCGCCTTCCTTAATTCAATCTCTCCAAAATCTTGGAGCCGAATTTCAGGAGCACGCTCTGGTTAATGTAAGTTTTCGGGCATACGGAGAGGAATATGAATTGTCTCGGCAAGCGAAGATAGCGTTCATTCGTTGCTTACAAGAGTCCCTTACGAATGCAGTACGTCATGGTCAGGGAACTGAAATTATAGTTTCATTGCAGTTTGAACAACAATATACGAGATTAGAAGTTCAAGATAATGGAAAAGGAAATGTAGAATGGCAAGAAGGCTTCGGTATGAATGCGATGAAAGAACGAGCAATGAATTTGCAAGGTCAATTGTCTGTATATACAAAGCCAGATGAAGGAATGCTTGTTACATGTACCATACCGCGACAAACTGAAATAAAAGATGGACTTATTCGTTTGTTAATTGTAGACGACCAGCCATTTGTTCGGGAAAGTTTGAGGACACTACTCGATAGATATGAAGATTTAAATGTAGTCGGTTTGGCCGAGGATGGCAATGAAGCCATCGATTTGTGTGGGCGCCTTCAACCTCATGTTATACTTATGGATTTAGATATGCAACACATGGATGGAGTCGAAGCAACCAAAAAGATTAAGCAACAATGGCCACATATCCGCATATTGATTTTCACCACTTTTCAGGATACCGAACAGGCGTTGGAATCGCTTCGCAACGGTGCGGATGGTTTTTTACTCAAATCTATTGAAACATTGGAGCTAGCTAATACGATCCGACTTATTCACAAAGGTGGGACACTGATTGATCAGGGAATGTCTCACAAAATATTTGAAAAGTTTGATGCGCAAAAAGAGACACCACAATCAAAAGCAACCGCTTATGAGCTAACAGCTAGGGAGATAGAAATATTGCAACTAGTAGCCAAGGGACTTCGATACACTACCATAGCATCAAGGTTATATTTATCGAATGGTACGGTCAGAAATTATGCTTCCACAGCTTATACAAAGCTAGGAGTCCGCAACAAAGAAGAAGCTGTGCAAAAGGCTCTAGAAATTGGAATTATTGAATAAAAAAACGTTTTTTGTTTCTTTACAGCAAGGTAAAATGTAGTTACAAGGTACAGTAAAGGATAAAGTGAAACTTTAATCAGCCCTCATCAGTCGGACTTTTACGGGCAAATAGCGGGATAAAATGAGCGAACTATCATGAACTCCTGTTTTATGCGTATAATTAATAGACAACCTAAGTAACAAGTTTGTTCCATTTTTATCAGTAGTCGTATCTAGAAACCTAAAAAAGTCCATTTAGAAGATTTAAATGGACTTTTTCACTCATATAATACTATCTATAGTTAAACAAATAAGATTAAATACATTTAAATTTTCTTGTTTTATCTAATAAACTGTTTAGGCATTTCTTTAACGTGCTTATCATCATCACGCCAATCATAGGTTTCTTTCTGCGAAACATCTAAAGTTTGATCTCCAATTCTAACAATATTCTTATTTACCCATTCAATATATGGATCGGTATCTGGATAATTCCAATATATATTTTTCTCTGAATCTGTATCAAGGTTAACTAATTCACCCCTAACAGCATCCGCACTTAATGATCCTGCATTATGAAAATAAGTCTTGATGAGATATTTTCCATCTGGAGATTTCACTGTTCGAATTAATTCCCCTTTTGGATATTGCAAACTAAAAAGTTTCCAATATCCAAATCCAATTATAATTACTAACATAGTAAGTATAGTTAGTAATACTTTTCTTTTTGTTTTTTTAATTTCACCTTTTGTATTTATAATACTCATTCAACTCCATTCCATAATATATCAAAAATAAAAATACTCCGTTAATACGGGATAAACATGAAAATTCCCATTTAAGAAAACTTAAAAAAATCAGACTGTATACTTGAATTGCTCTCCGCAAGAGAATATACTAATAAAGCAGGCTATGACGTTCCTTCCTTCTAACTTCTTTGGCGAAATAGGGATGTTACTTTCCTGCTAAACACATAGGCTATGACAATTCTTCCTTCTTTGTAGAAATTTCAAATTGTTTTAGAGTTGTCAATTTCCTATGAAAATAATTAGACTATAAAACCTCTTTCTTCTTTGGGATTGAATAAACTTTAGTTTATCAACCATTGATGTAGAGGTTTTCTTTTCTTAATTAACAAATTACCACTTAACAACTAAATGTTATACCCCTAATTTTTCACTAAAAAATAGCTTTATACCCTCAGTGCATTTCTCTACAATTAGTGTGTTTATGCATGTAAAAATAAAAATCTACCACTGAAAGGAGGACAGTCAGACTATTCCCCTCTTTTATAAAGAGTGAATAATCGGCGTTCTCATGAAAAATTCTATTTATATAAGAAGAAGTTTGAAAGTAATTATAAAAAGAGAAGAAAATAAACTACCGAACATGTATTTAGCCACTGCTTTAAAAAACTTGGAAAGTTTAGGATTTACTTTTTCTGAGCCTTTAATAGAAGAGTTGCAAACACTTTCGGTTGGTGCATTCACATCGTTTTACAAAGAGTTGGTAAAACATTTAAAAGAATTGGTTGGTGCACATATTCAGTTTACTCCTATGTATCCAAACTTTCCGCAACAAATGATGGATTTAAGTGACGCTGATTTATACATCAATGCCGTTATTCATTATGTGACGTTGCGCCTACCTGTATCAAAAGTAGAAGAACGACTTCCTCTTTTAGATAGCGTTGATTTGAAAGTTATTGACTTAGGAAGTGAAGAAGATTTCAATCAAATGATTTCTCAATTGATTCGTGCAAACAGCTCTATTTCCTCAACTGATAAGACAGATGTAGAATGGGCTATTACACACACTGAAGATGTTTCCTGTTTTCTACCTAATGTAATTCCCCATAAGGAAAATATGTCTTTTATAATTGGGGTTTTATTAATAAACAGAAAAATATCAGCCGATGCTGCTGCAAAGTATTTTAAAACAGCAACTGATGTTCTTCGCCTTGCAGTTGCTTTATCTGAAGGTGATGTGAGTTTAGCATCCTCCGTTCGATTCAAGAAGTTTAACCGAGTAGAAAGACGCTTCCTTTTAGGATTGTTAGAGCAATGCGGAAACATTACCGAAGATATGATTCGATACAAAAAACGTTGGATTCGTTTAGGTGAAATTCTTCATCCAGCAGAATATCATACTCGTTTCCCAAAAACCCACCGAGCATTTGAGATGCTTCTATTTTTCCATTAAAGTTGAAACATTTAATGGAAAAATAGAAGCAGCTTTGTTGAATCGTGATATCATGACAGCGAAAAATCTTTTAAAAACTCGCCCGGGGGAATTTGCCAGACGCTTGGATCATTTAATCCGTTTATGTAGTGATACGTCAACAGATGTTTTCAATATTCTCGAAGAGTTTCTAAGTATAATAGGAAATGTTTCTACCCCTGTATTACTTCAACTCACGGCTCATTTTAAGCATCGAAATGATAAAAATGAATTTCGCACCTTTTTTCCAAAGGGAAATGTAGCAAAAGCTATAGGTATTGAAAATACACTTCCATTTATCTCAGAGGATATTTGTTTAATGATTGTAAAAATGTGTGAAGATACTTTAAAAAATCGCTTCGCAGAACTTCCAAGTCTCGGAAAAGTATTTTTGGATGAACAGTTAAAAAATCACTTAGTTCCCTTCTCTCAACGTTCAGCCAGCAAAGCGCTTCGCACATTATCTCGAGGAAGTAAAGTAGATTTGCCAGAAGGAGATACGATTCGTTTTTTCCTATGGTGGAAAGAAGGCTATGTGAATGGACAACATACAGGACGTGTTGACATTGATTTGTCTGCTGCAATGTACGACGAAGATTGGCAATACAAAGAACATGTATCCTTCACGAACTTACGTTCAAAAAATTTCAAAGCCTACCATAGCGGAGATATTACTTCTGCACCAAAGGGAGCATCTGAATTCATTGATTTCGATATTCCGTCTGTGCTGAAATATGGTGGACGCTATGTAGTTATGACTTTGCTTTCTTACACAGACCAACCATATAAAGATTTACCAGAATGCTTTACTGGTTGGATGGTTCGTCAATATCCTGGTTCAGGTGAAGTATTTGAACCTTCTACTGTTCAAGATAAAGTGGATATTACTGCCGACACCCAAATCTCTATTCCAGTTATTTTAGACTTAAAGGAACGAAAATTGATTTGGACAGATTTGTCTCTTACAAGAGATCTAACTTATGATAATACCATCGAAGCTAATCAAAAAGGTATGATACTAGTTGGAAAGGCTTTAACTAATTTAGTTAAACCGAATTTATATGACTTGTTCCGATTACATATTGAAGCTAGAGGTGAACTCGTTCAAGACATCGAAGAAGCAGAAACTATTTTCTCTTTGAATAAAGGGATTACTCCTTTCGATATCGAAAAAATAATATCTGATTTTATAGCTGACTCAAAAGGCTAACTACATTACAAACATTGATAATGTGTGGAAAATATCGATGTATAATGTCTATGTGAAACAGGACCTGATAGATGTATATCAGGTCCTGTTTTTTATTTAGTAGATACTAAATAATCTGGTTAATCACTATTCATCTAAATACACTATACTAATAAAGTGAAATTTATTCGAAAGAAGTTCATTAGTTAATATGTATCTAATTAAGAAACATTCATATACCAGCCCAAACATCTTTTCCATATCGCCCTTCATCTTGCACACGATCCAACCAATTTCTTGCTTCTTGTTCACTGACTTCATGAATTTCTTGATATGCTTGACAAAGGGTATCTTCTACATCCGGAGCCATTTTACTTCCATCACCACATATATAAAGATGAGCTCCATTATCTAATAACGAAATTAAATTGATTCTATCTTGTTTTATCAAATGCTGTACATATGTTTTTGGATGTCCCTCTAGACGAGAAAAAGCTGTGTGTAAAGAGATTAATCCATCTCTTTCATCATTTTCTAATTCTGTACGATAGAGATAATCTTTTTCAGGATGACGACAACCAAAATATAGATGCGCTTGTCCTAAGTTCATACCTTTTTGCTTTTGAACACGACGCGCTTGCAAGAATCCACGGAATGGTGCAATTCCAGTACCTGGCCCAACCATAATAATTGGTGTTTCTGGATCTTTAGGTAATTCAAAGTTTGATTGTGGCGTTCGAATGAAACAGATAATCTCATCTTTATTATGACGCTGAGCTAAGTAATTAGAAGCGACTCCTTCATATGTCCCTTCCCCACTCCATGCAGGCGCATTAACAACACCGACCGTAATGCTCAGACGATTGTGTGCAACGAGTGGAGAGCTTGAAATAGAATAGTAACGCGGTTTGAGCGCAGGAAGAAGTTCTAAAAAGCGTTCAAATCGGATTTCACAAGCCTCATACTTTTCAAGAAGGTCCAACATTGAAATCCGTTTCTTTAATATTTGTTCATGATAAACTCCTTCTTCTAATAATGCTTCCAATTCTTTTTTATGAGGAGGACATGCTGTGAATGTTACCATTTCTCGTATTTGTGCTCGAGTGGCAGCTTCTTGAACTTCAACACTATAACTAAGAAGGGCCAATAAACTAACAGGACTGTCTAAAGGTATGTGATTTATACTTCGTCCACTTGCACTCAGTATAACTTGATCCTTCCCATTTAATCCAAAACGTTTTAAAATTCGGTTGATATTTTTCTCGCTATTAACTGGCAACACTCCAAGGTGATCTCCTTCTTTATATGTAGCGCCTTCTGGCAAAGATACCTCGATATGTCGTGTACTTCTATCACTGCTGGATGATTGAAGTTCACGATTTTCTAGTATAGATGCATAAACTGCTTCATATGTTCGTGCAAGAGGAGATCCTCCAAGACGACTGACAAATTGCAGACTCAAAGTACTGCGCTCTTTTTCCATATTTTTGTTGAGCTCCAATCCAAATGCCTTCATCGCATCAGACCACATGTTTTGTTTCCATTGCTCAAGCTGTTCCTCGAAATCACCACTTGCATCTGCTTCTCCGCGTTTAGAAAATCTTGTTGCTCCTTTTTGAGCCATTTGCTCATCAATGTATCTTGGAATCCGTTGGTAGGTACTAGCCCAATTATGATCTCCACAACCAAAAACTGCGTATTGAACCCCTTTTAGCTCATCTGGTTTTAGTTCCTCCAACCATTGCACAAACTGCCCTGCATTACTTGGCGGTTTTCCATTATAAGAAGAAGTCACAATAAGTACCGCTCCTTCTTTTGGCAAACTTCCAATTCGATCGTTAAGAGCTACCACTTCCGTTTGAACTCCTTCTAAACTAGCTGTATCTGCTAATTCTCTTGCAATACCTTCTGCTACACCTGTATCCGAGCCATACAGAACAAGAAGTGAAAGATTATCGGCCCCAATAATAGAAGGTGTCTTCTGGACATGTTGCTTAATTTCATCGTTTTTCAGCTTGTCCTCTGTAGGTGCAAGAACAGTAGGATGACTAATAGTTTGTTTTCGGGGTAGAATCCTAATCTTAAAATCACCGGGCTTTAGCGTTAATGTTTGTTTTACGTCCAGCTGATAGTTTTGATAATCGATTAATTCAAAATGTTGAAGAAGCATTCCCATTACAAGAGTGGCTTCATGAAGTGCAAATTGCATACCGATACATGCTCTCTGGCCATTTCCAAATGGCTTATAAGCATGATGAGGAACCTTATCCAGCTCTTCAAATCGTTCAGGTTGGAATTCTTCCACATTGTCTCCCCATGCATCTTTATCCCTATGTAGCTGTGGAATAAGAACAGAAATACGATCTTCTCCTTTCTTAATTGGGTATTTCCCGCCAATCACTGTATCTTCTTTTGCATAAAGACTGAATGCTGGAGCGGTAGGCCATAGACGTAGCGATTCATTTAAAATCATCCGCATATACTTCAGTTTCATAACTTGTTGGTATGTTGGAGTAGGATCTGTCAAAACACGGTCTACTTCTTCATAGGCTTTTTTCAATTTATCCGGATTCTTTAATAAGAAGTAAATTGCAAAAGATAACAATCCACTTGTTGTCTCATGTCCAGCTATTAAAAAAGTAATAATTTGGAAACGAATGTTTTCATCATCTAATTTTTCACCAGTTTCCGGATCTGGCACATTTAACATACGGGAAAGTAAATCATTTTCTTCCTGATCTCCACTACTTTTACGTTCAGCAATAATATTATCTACTAAAGAAAACATAGATTGGATATCATGCTGAAATTGACGTTTCGTTCTCCACATAAGTTTGTCTTCTATATCCAGCCGCTGCAATTGGTGCATCGCCTCATCTAGAGCACGGGTCATGCTAGTAATAAAAGGATGAGGTGTCTCACGATAAAAGCTATTGAATCGGTAATTAAAACCACATAGACCAATTGTATCTAACGTAAGACGTGTCATATCCTCCGGAACATCTACGTTTTCATTCGGATTAAGCCGTGCCCATTTTTGAACGAGTTGTACAGCAATATCGACCATCATGGCATGGTAATCTTTCATTGCCCGTTGGCTGAATGTAGGCATCAAAATATTATGAGCTTTTTTCCAGTTAGGCTCGTGAGTCTCGCTAGTAAATAATCCGTCCCCAGCAAAGGCACGAACTTTTGCTAAAGCACCCTCTATACTTTTATCGAACCGTGTTTCGTCACAGACTTCCGCTACCAATTCATGTCCAGAAACGACAATGATGGTATCACTTAAAGTTTGAATTTGAAAAATGGGACCATACTCTTCCGCTATCTTGATAAAGGATAGGGTCGGTTTATCTTTATCGATTAATGGGAGATTACCCAGCGGTCCATATGTTTTCGGCTGAGGAATGGCAGATACTTTTTTTTCCATTAAAAACACCCTTTCAAAAAAGCATGAAATAAAGATATGTAATTGATTACCTTATTTTATCTTTTCCCTAACTATTCATGATTATGATATTGCGTATAAGCTTGGCAATTAGATTTATAACTTGTAGAAAAATACTAAATTAAAATGAAGCGAATAAATATAGTTGGAGCCTTTTAATGTTGGTATTAAAAGATAATCTAAACTTGTAATGTTTATGAGAAATTGCAAACGGATCTCATCTCTTGTATTTGTTCATAAAAATGATTATTTTGATTCATTTTCTTCTAAAACATCCCAAAATAGAGAAGTTGACGAGCTTAAGATTGTAGTATTTGAAAAATCAGTGGTTTAGTTAAACCAATACAATAAGCAATATACCGTGTTACTAATGAAAGAGGACCTGATATGAACATCAGGTCCTCTTTCACTATATAATTATGTCACTGCTTCTTTCAGTTCTTTTCCCATTTTAAATACCGGCGCCTTAGTAGCAAAAATTTGTATTTCTTTATAGTTTATCTAATCAGCAAACAACTTGTAGGAATCATTATCTAACGTTTTATTCTTCTCTACCGATTTAACTTCTCGACGGCTTCCGCACTTGTGTCTACACGTTTAACGAAAAAAACTAATAGTAGTGCAACAACATTCATGCCAAGCGCTACATAGAATGAATATTGAATTCCGGATAATAAAGCCTTCTGAGTTACTATTGCCTTCGTAGTTTCTGTGAAGGTTGTTGGATCTATATGAGACATTAAACTTTCAGCTTTTGTTTTTGTTACAGAGTTCATAATCGTAACAAGAATAGCAGTACCAATGGAACCGGACACTTGTTGAGCTGTATTATTAACAGCTGTACCGTGCGGATTTAAGCGAGTTGGCAATTGATTAAGACCATTTGTCATAAGTGGCATCATCACCATCGCCATCCCAAACATCCGCAGTGTATAAATAAGAATAATATGTGTATGACTAGAGTCAATTTGCAGACTTGCCAACATATAAGTTGAAACAGCTGTAATGGAAAGCCCTACTATGCCAAGAATCCGAGGACCATATTTATCAAATAGTTTACCTGTAATTGGTGACATAATCCCCATTATTACCGCACCTGGAAGCATCATCAGCCCAGAGCTCAGCGGCGAAATACCACGGACGTTTTGTACATAAGCTGGTGTTAAAATCATACCTGAAAACATGGCCACCGCGTTAACAATTGCAATTACAGACGCAAGTGCAAACATTGGGTACTTGTAAACACGTAAATCCAATAACGGCTCATCCATTTTTAATTGACGGATAATGAAAGCAATTAAGGCAATAGCGCCTATGATTAAGGCTGTTAAGACAACTTTATTCGTCCAGCCATCGGAGCTTGCAGAACTGAATCCATATAACAGACCGCCAAAACCGACAGAAGATAATAGTAATGAGAGATAATCAAGTTTTGCATTTTTGTTTTGTTTCATGACATTCTCAGATTTCCAAATCCCTAACAGTAAGCTAATGATTGCTAACGGTAAAATCATTTCAAAAAGCAAACGCCAGTCATAATACTCTACAATATAACCTGATAGTGTCGGCCCAATTGCTGGAGCTGTAATCATAACTAGTCCAAAAATCCCCATTGCTGTTCCCCTTTTTTCTCTCGGAAAGCTTACTAGCATAATATTCATTAACAAAGGCCCCATAACTGAAGAGCCTGCCGCTTGAACCATCCGACCAGTAAGTAATAAACCAAAGTTCGGTGCTACAGCCGCTAAGGCAGTACCAAGAATAAAAATCACCATAGATGTAATAAATAGGCTCCTATTTGAAAAACGCGTTATTAAAAATGCTGATGCCGGAATTAATATACCACTTACAAGCATATACCCTGTAGAAAGCCACTGGATCGTTGAATAATCTTGAATGTTTAAATCTTTCATTATTGATGGCAAGGCTACATTTAAAAGGGAGTTATTTAGAAATGAAACAAATGCCCCAATAAAAAGGATTACAAGCATTAAATATGGTGGTTTTCTTTTATGTAATGTTTCACTCATATATTTAATTGCCCCTTCATTATAAATTTCATTGATTCGTTTAAATCGTTTACATATTTGCACAAGAAAACATTACCCTTGCAGTATTTTGCCAAACTCTTCGAATGGATATTCTCTTTTTAGCAATTCCACTTGCTCAACATACCATTTTAAAATCTTTTTGTTGATGAAACCTTTATAAAAACGTTTGTTAACGGAATTTAAATTAGGCTGAAATACAAAAAGAAGCAACTGAAAATACCCTTCTAAAATAAATTGAAACTTTAAATCAATGGGAATTTTACAGGCAGTGAGAAAAATCAACAAGACCACGCACCCATTCCTTTAAATACAGGCTTGTAGATCTAGTTATGTAACCATCCAAAAAAAGGAATATTACATAGGCTAAGTCTAACATTACATTTTTAAAGTGAGGGGAATTAGCGTATGCACCAATATTGGTATTTGAAGTCACAGGGAAACGGGGAACAATATAATAACAAAATTTCATTATATTCACAGCCCGAAATAACTAAATTTGAGGTAATAAATGATTTGAAGCTTCCTGAGAATTGGAGTTACCGAGTTTATCCAGTTAGTTGGGATTCATCAGCCAATTATACGGGGTTCAATCCCCAACCTCCGCCCTTCTCTTTGGGGCAGCAGCCAATTAATTATGCAGGGATAATACCACAAGGTCACCCTGCTAATTGGACTCCATTACCAGGTCATGCAGGTTTTAATTTTCAAAAACCTCCCTTCCCCTGGGCGCAACCATTCAATCATACAGGGATGTTCGCACAAGGTCATCTTGCAGCTTTACTATCGCCGCCAGCCAAGCCTTTTCATTTCAATACCAATAACTCGGGTGTTTTTGGAAACCCTCCAGGATGGGGTGGTCCGTGGGCCCCAATAGGATGGGGAAATAACGGAGGTAACGGTCAGCTAGGACTGCTTGGAAACTTACTTACAGCAGGAAAAGGCACCATGAGTGGAATAGGAATGATCAGTAGTTTAATCGGGATGGGGAAGTTCTTCTTTTAGTTAATTAGAACAGGAGAATGTGGCTGTAGCTTTAATCAGCCACATTTAAGGACAGTAATCTCCCACCTAACTTCCTAGCATAGCATTCGCGGAAATTTTAGGTGGATATGTATTGTTACAAGTTACTGTTTTACTTTGAGTACTCCTTTACTTTCTTATCAAGTGCCTTACTATAAGCATCTTTGTTTTCCTGTGATAACTCATAAACTGCTTTTTTCCAATGCTCTCCGTCTACACCTGATAAAAATTCAGTACCTTTCATTGCAGCTTCTTGAATCTTCTGTTTATCTTCTTTACCAGCATCCTTAATTAACTTCGTTGCTTTTCTTGCCTCTGTTACCCCTTCTTGTATGGATTTGTGAATGTCTTTGTATGTATCAGGTACTTTTATATGTTCCATATTATCTAAAATTTTATCTATCTCGTTTGATGTTTTTAAAACAGCTTTTGCTTTTTCTTTATCCTTTAAGGATTCTCCTAAGTTTAGTAATAGTTCATCTTTCTTAAATTGGAACTCTACCACTTGCTCACATATGTAGTACGGATACTGTTGTTCGGAAAGTATTGTTATTGCTTTACTAGTTTGCTCAGTCTTATGAGTAGAATCTTTATCTCCTACCTCGCATCCGACTAACAGCATAAATGGAACTGCTAACGTTACTAGTTTCTTTGCTCTCATTATGTATTCTCCTTGTAGAAATTATTGTAAGTAATTAACATATCAAACTATAACATACATTACATTATGGTTCACTTCCATTACGCTTTTAAAATGTAAAATAAGAATACACCCCATAAGCCACAAATAAGATTAATAGAATAGAAATGCCGAGTACCGTATATATAATCCATTTTAAATTTGAATTCATATCATCCTCCTACCTCTCAATAATTCCAGTATATAACAAAAAAGCATTGGATACCCAATGCTTTTTACACTTACACAAATAAAGAAGTATTCGCATATAAAGCTGGTGAACCACCTGAATGTACGAATAAAATATTGTCTTCCTTATTAAAATTACCTTTTCTAATTAAGTCGATTAATCCCGCTACTGCCTTACCTGTATACACTGGATCAAGTAAAATACCTTCTGTTTTCGCAAGTAACTGAACTGCCTCTACCATTTCCGGCGTTGGTAACGCATAGCCTGGTCCTACATATTCATCAAAGCACGTAACAGCGTCGCGCGAGATAAAGTTTGGAATACCAACATGTGCTGAAGTTTCATCTACAAGTTTTGCTACTTTCTCTTCTTGCTCAGCTTTTCCTCTACTTACATTAATCCCGATTACAGGAATATGGCTTTGTGTTCCAGAAAAACCAGTAATTAAACCAGCATGCATACCGCCGCTACCACTTACACAAACAACTGAACTGAAATCAATTCCTTGCTCAAATGATTGCGCCATAATTTCTTGCGCACAAGCAACGTATCCCATAGCGCCTGTAGGGTTTGATCCACCAACTGGAATTACATATGGTGTATTTCCTTTTTCACTTACTTCTTTTGCTACTTTATGCATTTCTTCCATCAGGTCTGCTCCGTTCGGTACAACAATGACGTTTTCAGCACCTAATAAGTGATATAAGAAATAGTTTCCGTTAAAGTCTCTCTTCTCTTCTGTCTCAAGCCCTTCCTCTAATACAAGGATACATTTCATTTTTTCTTTTACCGCAGCAGCAAGTGTCAGGCGGCAATGATTTGACTGAATACCACCAGCTGTAATTAACGTATCTGCACCATTTTCCTGTGCATCTGCAACTAAAAATTCTAACTTTCTCGTCTTATTGCCACCGGCTGTTAAACCAAGTAAATCATCTCGTTTAAAATAAATAGTCGGACCACCAAGTGCTTCAGAAAAATTGTTTAACTTTTCAATTGGTGTATATGATTCTGTATATTTTTTTCTCGGGAATTTAGCTAAATTCATTGTAACGCTCCTTTTGTACTTCTTTCACAATATATGTAACGTTACTATTATTACACGTAAAAATGGTGAAGTCATCTTTCTCGGTTAAAAATGTATTAGAATTTCATTTTGATAAGTAAAACCGTATTAATGCTTTTAACTTAATTATGGTACATGAAATTTATATCAACGATTTTTTAAATATATCGTTCATTACTTACAATATATCAACGATTTTTCAAATATATCGATCGTAACTTGCAGTATATCAACGATTTTCTTAATATATCAATCTATCGACAAAAAACGACAGACAGGCAACCCCTTTCTCATCAACAAAAAAGAGCCCACACATTCAAATGCAGACTCCCTCCAATCACTTATTTACCGAAAAACGAAGTAACTGCGTTAATCCCGGCTCTAAATTCATTTCACCTTTGTGGCGTACGTATACGACTTTATCTCCATCAAATTTCGGAGGATTTGCTTTACTATACGTATGCCACTCATTCGTTCCTTCTATAGTGTACTCCATATATTCAGTTGCACCGACAATTATATTTTTACTATCATCTGCCGTTACATTTGGTGCCATCTGCGCAATTTTTGAATCACTAATTAATAACTTCTTTATATCCTTATCACGTTTGTAATCGTAAGCTGTCACAATTACATCGTTACCATATGCTTTCACTTGTAACCCTTGTTTAAATGAATAGCCATCTGGAGCAGTTTTCTCTCCTCCATTTGGCCCTGCTGACATCCAGCCTGTTTCAATCCCGCCCGTATTTACAACAGTGAAACCTTTTTCATCTCCGCCTTTAATTTTCTTTTTACCAGCCCAGTCAGGTAAGTTTAAATCCCAATGCGTATGACTCGTAAAGAAAACAACTTGCGGATAGTCTTTTAATATATCGTACAACTTATCGATGTTTAAATAATCTTGTAAGTACGGTGATTGTCTTGATCCAGATACTGTATCAGGTAAAACGTGATGAGAGAAAATAAAGATTGGCTTATTTTTATCTTTTTGACTATACTCTTCTAAATTTTGTTTTAACCAACCTAATTGCTCATCACTCATATATACTTCGTCCCACATTTTTGAATCGTGGTATTTCATATATTTTTCAGTTCCTAAAAATAGAAGCGGATACCCATCTAATTCTTTTTTATGATATACCTTTTCTTGTCCACTAAATTTCAGATATCGGTTAAATAAAGTTTCCTCATTTACACCATTTGGCCATGTACTTTGAGAGAGTTTTCCATCTGCTGTCCATTTACCAGCATAAAACTCATGATTCCCAACAGTAGACCATACATTTTCCGGATACTTATTTTTATTTAACACACGCTTTACATCATCATATTGTGACTGTTGTCCAGTCGGCGTTATATCCCCATTCATAATAAGCGCTCTAGAAAGTGGCGTCACTTTGTTCATATCTTTTAGCACATGATCAAAATCCCCTAAATCCCCTTGAATATCACTAATAACGTTAAAAGTTGTAGCTGATTTTCGGGCTTGCTCTTTCCCTTCCGCATGCACTGAAAACGTCGGTAATAATGCCGCCATAACTGCTAACGAAGCAACTGTCTTTTTCATACAAATTCTCCCCCTAATAATAGAATGTACAAACTGACATGTTCTGCTTTCTCTTAGGTGCTTGTCCAATTCACATTATAAGGAGGGATTGTAAAGATAGATGGAATAAAAAATTAAGTGTTTTTTAAGAGATTTTGTTGTTTTTTGCACTCCACAATTCGCGATTCACGCCAATCTAGCTTTCTAGTCTTTTACATTACATACATGTAAATTTTGATGTTAAATCTTTTCGTTTCATACGTTGTTTTTATTACTTTTAATTTTCGGGAAAAATCCACTAATTAATAATGTTATAATCCATACCATTATTAGAATGAAATTTATTGTATTACCGGAATTCAAACTAAACACTCTCCACAAATTGGCAGCACAAAAAACGAGAACAGCAGGAATAATAAGTAAAAATGTCCTAACTACTAATCCGATGTAAGATTTCTTCGCTTGCTTAAAAATGAACGTTCTTCTACCTTTGTACAAACTAATCACAAACAGTAGCAAATATATACTAAATGTGGTGCCAATAACAATTGATGTAATGAAGTTAGTTTTTCTCTGCTCAGCTAGAGCGAAGTAACTTTCAGGTAATTTTCCAGTTTCATATTCAATCCATGCGTGGTAAATATCCTGTCGTAAGTCTATACCACCTTCACCATTTGTAAGGATTACCAATCCATCCTTTGTATTAGGAATGAAACCATAAAAAGAATGCCAGCCACGATTGTCACCAGAATGATAAAGTAATTTCCATTGATTAGATAGTTTTTTTTCAAATATACCTAAACCATTCTCCCCTAATATCGGCTTTTGCATTTCCTCAACACGTTCACTTTTGATGACACCATTCCCTTTATTATTTGCATCCATGCTTGCAAGTATCAATGCCATCATATCGGTAACATTTGTCTTAAGACCTGCAGCAGCCTGTTCGGTAAATTGGTAACTAGGGAGCTCCTCTCCAAAATAACCATAAGCTTTTGAAAGGTTATGGTTTTCAGGACGTTGTAAAAATGAACTAGATTTCATTCCTAAAGGTTTCATAATTTGTTCTTCCATATAACGATCAAACGGTATTCCGGTAACTTCTTCAATTACAAGTTGTAAAATTGTATATCCGCCACCAGAGTAAATTGTTTCTGAACCTGGTTTATTGGTAACTTCCACTGGTTCATTAAGCCATCCTTTTCCAGACAGAGACTCCTCAATAGAGTCAAGATGTTTCCCTGGTGCAACCCCGAGATATCCTTTATGTGCAGACAGCCCTGCTGTATGACTTAACAATCTTCTTATCGTAACTTCATTATTATTAAACTCTGAATTAGATAATTTCCATTTGGTCAGATATTTTCCAACGGGATCATCTAGTAATAAACGCCCTTCATCTACAAGGTGCAAGATTCCCCACGCTGTAAGACTTTTAGATATGGAACCAGCCTGAAACAAAGTATCATCACTCACCGCTTTTTTTGTCTTTTTATCTACATAACCGTAGTTAAGTGTATAAGCAATACGTCCCTCATGCACAATTCCTATTGCAACCCCGGGTACCTCATAATCCTCCTGCCATTTTGGTACCTGTTCATCCAGCTTTTTTTTGAAATCCTCTATACTCCTATCAGTCAGCGTGCCCGATTCTGCCCTCACCACATTTGTAAACCATGCTTCATTCGTAATAAATATGCAAATAATTAAACATAAAATACTTTTGCATATTATCGATGCTTTTTGTCTATTCTTCATTTGCTCCGCCCTTTTTTTCAGAATATTCTATCCGTTAATTAGAGTATCCTATTCACATATCTAGTTCTATCGATTTTCATTACTTAACCTTACAAAATTGTAATAAAAATCAAAGATCTACATGCTTAGGGGTTTTACTGTTCTTTATTCGAGGGCAGGAAATTTAATACAAAAAAGACACAGAGATTCCTCCCCATGCCTACTAATTCCTTACTTCTTCACCGCATGTACATAATGCACCGTCTCAAAAGCTTTCAAATAATCATTTCGTCCTTCAAAATATAATGTATTTATGTCCTCTGGTGATAAATGCTCATAAATAAGTAAGCCCGCCTTCTCTAACAGTGCTTCCATTTCAGCATAAGAATAACATGATTTCATCGGTTCTCCGCCTACCGCAGCCATTTTCACCATATTTTCAACTCGATTGGACAGTCCTTTTTTCGTAAATAAGTTTTCATCTGGATAATCAAAAACGATAGAGCTTCCTTCTGGAACCATCTCGAATAGACATTCTATTAAACTGGAAAGTTCCTCTTTCGTTAAATAATATGAAACACCTAAAAGGCTAAAGAAAGTCTTTTTATTTTCAAATCCTTCATTGCGTAACTGTTCATAGGAAAATCCTTTCGTAAAATCCATTGAAACAAAATGAAGGTTTTTTGGAACTTCAAGTTCTGTTTCTTTTATTCTTTCCTTCTTAAACACCTGCGTAGAAGGATGATCCACTTCAAATACTTCTATTTTATTTTCTAATTCTCGGTGTCTAAAACTGAATGTATCTAATCCCGCACCGAGTATAACGTATTGTTTCGCTCCCAGCGTAATCTCGTGTAGTAATACTCTTTCACAATATGCCGCACGTGCTAAAGGTGTTGGTGATAATTGCACTTGTGTAATCCATTTTAATATTTCTTGTGGATTATCTTGAAACTGCTGTGCAATGTCTGTATTGAAGAAATGTATTCCTTGAACCATATTCGTTTCAATATTAATTCGTTCTTTTGGCGAAATGAACTCTTTAGCTACATAATCATCAAAGATTTTCGGATTATCAAATTCACTATGATATGCCCTGCTGAAAGCTGATACTAACGACGTTACACTTGCTTCACCTTGTTTCACGCACATACACTCTCCTTCATTTTCACAACAAAAATAGGGTTCCCCTGGCCAGGAGAACCCTATTATACACCTTATTTTTATATTGGTAAATTATAGCACAAATAAGTTTTTTTGTCAAGTTTCCAGCCTACTAACGCTCCAACAATTTGTGTAATCTCTAGCAGGAAGATTTCGATCTACACCGAATATTCCAGTTCATAACAATACAAATGGAGGCCAATATGAAACGATTCGTCATTATTACTGTAGGAAAAACACACAGCGGTAAAACTACATTTGCAAAAGCTTTAGAAAAAGAGTTATCCCACTCTTTCGTTATGGATCAAGACAACCAAGCTGAATTTATTAACACGCATTACGAAAAATTACAGCCGGCTGAAGGTGCTAATACATTTAAGCACGGTCTTTCAAAATTCATTGTTGATTATGCGAAAGAACATACAAATTTACACCTTATTATTTGTAATTCCAATCGCAGTAAAAACGGAAGATTCTATTTACTAAACGAATTATTTCCACAGAATGAATATGTACGCATATTAGTTCATTTTGACATTCCAGATGATGTACTTTACGAAAGAGTGGCTCGAAGCACGCGAAGTACGAATATTTTTAGAGGTGGATATTCTAGTTTCAAAGAAGTACTTGATCGACAACAAACTGAATCACTTCACGATGATGTAGTAGATCCTATAGAAAATGAAGCTGATTATTTGTTTGTTATTCGTAACAGTAAGGATGTAAACTCTACTATATTAAAAATTGTCCATCTTGCTAAAGAGTACTCCCCTACCCCAAATAAGAGATTATAAAAATTACATAATCATAGATTATTATGCAAATACTTCCTCTAGGCGGCACAGATGGTATATAATGATGGAAGAATCTACTTCTATATGCTCAATTTTACACAAAACAGCTCATGCATATGAAAGAAAAGAGGTACAAAAATATGAAAACAAAACAAACAATTGCTGCGTCTACACTAGCTTTAGCAATGATTGCTGGCGCGAACTCTACTCATGCGGAAGTAAATGATGCTACTCCTCAGCAAAGTACGGGAGATCGATTAGCTGAAATTAAGCAACATAAACAAGAGTTAGATGCGAAATTACAGCAACACAAAGAAAACGTGGATCAAACATTGAATGAACTTAACAAGGTTAAGGAAAATGTTGATACGAAGGTGAATGAACTACATGAACGTAAACAAGTTGCTGATGAAAAAATTAACGAGATTAAACAACATAAACAAGAGTTAGATGCAAAACTTCAGCAAGACAAACAAATCGCCGAAGATAAAATCGCTGAAATTAAAGAGCATAAAAAACAAGTAGAAGATAAAGTTGCTGAAGTAAAAGAGCATAAACAAAATATCGATAACAAAGTGAATGAGATTAAAGAACATAAACAAACTGTCGATGAAAAAGTGAATGAAATGAAGCAACATAAAGAGAACATTGATCAAAAGGTTAATGAACTTAAGGAAGTTAAAAAACAAGTAGATGAAAAATTAGCTGAGTTAAAGAAAGCGAAACAAACTGCTGAAGACAAACTCGCTGAACTAAAAGAAAACAAGCCGAATACTGGTAACACGTTAGAGGAACTTAAGAAAATTAAAGGCAATTTAGACAGTCTTTCCGCTAACTTAGAACTAGCTAAACAAGATGTAAAAAACAAACTAGCTGAATTACAAAAGGCTAGAGAAGATTTACTAAATAAAATTAACGAAATTAAACAATCGAAACAAACTGTTTCAGACGATTTAACAAAGAAAAAACAAGACTTAGATATTAAAATCAACGACTTTAAGCATACTGAGAAAAAAATTGACGACAAATTAGCTGAGTTACATACAACGAAGCAAAATGTTGATAACAAGATTAATGAAGTATCACAGTCTAAACAAACGCAAGCAGATAATGGTACTAAAAACGATAACGCTAAAGAACTTCCTAACGCTGGTAGCGAGCAATCAAACAATATGGCTCTAGGAATGCTATCTGTATTAGGCGGGATTTTATTACTTACTCGTAATAAAATTAAAACGTTATTCTCTAAATAAATCCATTAAAAAAAGGAAAACCGCACATACATGTACGGTTTTCCTTTTTTTATATTAACTGTCCATCTCGAAGCGTCAATATACGATCACATACATCAAGCATTCTTTCATCATGTGTAATCATAATTGCTGCTTTTTGGCTCTCTTTCACTTCACGTTTCATCATTTCAACAACTTCACGTGCGCGTTTTGAGTCTAAGCTTGCCGTTGGCTCATCCGCTAATATTAAATCTGGGTTGTTCATGAACGCACGAGCAATTGCTACCCTTTGTTTTTCCCCACCAGATAGTTGATTTGGATAATGATTTTTTCTTTCTCCTAATCCAAATGCCGCTAATAAATGATCCGCACGCTTTTCTGATTCTTGTTTACTTTCTTTTTTTAACTTAGCAATGTAAAGTAATTGTTCTTTTACATTTAAATATGGAACAAGATTTGCGAACTGGAAAATGAAGCCGATTTTTTTCAAACGAATATCTGTCATTTCCTTTTCTGATAACTGTGTAATATTTTGCTCACGAATGTAAATATCCCCTTTTGACGGTGATAATAATGCACCCGCGATTGATAATAACGTACTTTTCCCTGATCCAGAAGGACCGACGATTCCGATAAACTCTCCAGCTTTCACATCAAGCGACATCGGATGAAGGGCTGTTACTTCCGTATTCCCTTCTCCGTACACTTTACTTACTTTGTCTAATTTCAATAATGAAGTCATTACATCCCGCCTCCAATTGCTTCTAATGCATCAACTTTTAATACTTGGTATAACGAAATAAGTGTTCCTAAAATACTAATTACGATAAAGATTGCTGCGTATTGTGCAATCATCGGTGTTGTTAATAAGAACGGCATACCCGCTGGTAAAATTTGTTCTAATCCTTGTACAAGAACGATACTAATTACCATCGCAACGACTGATAAGAATAACGCCTGTACGACTAAACTATTTGCTAAATACGAGTTCTTCGTACCAATTGCTTTTAATACACCTAATTGCTGTGTTTTTTGTAGTGTAATAACATAGAAGAATACACCGATTAATAACGCAGCGATCACAAGTAAGAACGCAATGATCATCGTTAATGTTCCTTGCTCTTCTTTAAATCCTGGAATACTTTGCAGTACTTCTTTTTTATCGATAACGTGAGCATTTTTAATTTCTTTATCTGTGTTAAGTGCAATTGCACTATAATCTTTTTGGTTTGGTTGTGAAATAGATCCCCATACGTCTTCATTTATATAAACGACTGGTGTATGGCTAAACATTTGATCTTTCGTAAATCCGACGATTGTAAATTCTTTCTTTGAAACAGGATCGATAATTGTATCTCCAATATCGATTCCCTTCTCTTTAATCGATTCATCAGCAACCATCTCGTTGTTTGCTGTACCTAATTTCTCCCCTTTTACAATGTTCGGTTCTAAAAATGAATCTCGTTCGCTTGAGAAAATAGCGATATCAACCTTTTTCGAGCTATCTTTCTTTTCATATGTTGAAACTTTCACACGAAACGGAACTGCCTCTTTCTCGCCTACTTGACTTACTACGTTATCTACATCGTCTTTCTTAATTTGTGAACGAAGTAATTTATTTTCCGCATCATCTGCTAAAACGAACTTATTTGCCTCCATATTTTGAATCGATGAAGCATTATCATATGATAATCCATTTGCTAATCCTGAAATAACAAGGACTAAAAATGATAATAACACCATAATCAATCCGATTAATCCGTATCGTAATTTTGATTGTTTTAATTCACGCAGAGCTAAAAACATTTCGCTCGCTCCTTCCTCTTTCTTTCTATGCACTTATCATAAAAAAGAAATATGAACGGAATATGAACAGAAGATTACAGAGATTAAGATTAAATTTTCAGAAAGTATTGAAAATAATTGAGATCCTTGATACAATTCAGTCAAATAATCTTGACCGAGTAATTTAATTTAAGGAGTTGATCATTTTGAAGCCCGTATTAACACTAACTACTTATAGCCAACTAAAAGCATTAAGCGATCCACTACGTTCCGAAATGATGATACGTCTATGCGAACGTCCTTATACTGGACAATTACTATCTGAGAAATTCGGCATTTCAAGGGCGAAAATTCATTATCATTTAAAAGAATTAGAAAAGAATGGTCTTATAGAGATCGTTTATACAGAAGAAAAGAATGGGATTGTTCAAAAGTTTTATCAATCTGTCGCGAAAGGCTTCACCCCTGCTGCAGATCTATTACCTCATTTAGAAATAGTAAGCGAATCAGGTCGCCAAATCTTTTTACAAATGATAGAAAGAACGAAAAGCCAAATTCTCGCTGCACCAGAAGAAGCTTTTACATTACGAAATGCAAGTGAAGATCCAGCTAAGTGGAATTACGTTTCATCCTGCTGGGAATTTGATGCTACGCCAGAACAATTTCAAGTGTGGGTAAAAAAGTTTTATGAATTAATGGCTGAATTAAACGAAATCACAAAAGGTGCAGATAAAGATCCAAATAGTAAACCTTATTATATTTCTACTACTGCACTTCAAATCGCTGAGAGAACAATGCAGCAATTTATTAAAAAAGAAGAAAAATCGTAATACGATTTTTTTTACATAAACGGTCAAATTTATTTTACCGAATAAATTTATTATAAAGGAGCAGATAAAGTGGACATATTAAAAAACCGGAATTTCCGCTTATTATTTTTAGGGAGAATTTTTACAAACATAGGAGATAGTTTGTATTATGTAGCAGCGATGTGGCTCGTATACAAATTAAGTGGTAATCCTTTTTATTCTGGATTAGCTGGTTTTCTTACATTATTACCTTCTGCACTTCAATTTCTTACTGGTCCATTCGTTGATAGATGGTCCATTAAACACACCCTCGTCATCACACAAGTTTTGCAATGCATTCTTATTTTAATCATTCCTATTACACACTACTTCGACCTATTAACAGTCCACCTACTACTCATCATCATGCCAATCGTAGCCTTTATTGAACAATTCGCCTATCCCGCACAATCAAAAGCTTTACCACTTCTACTGCATAAAACACAATTATTAAAAGGAAATTCACTCTTTTCATTTGCGTATCAAGGCATTGATTTAATTTGTACGACGCTTTCTGGCATATTAGTAGCACTATTTGGCGCGATCACTTTATATGTAATTGACTCTTTCACATTCGCGATTACTGCCCTTTTGTTCTTTTCATTGAAAATACCAAAGCAAACCGAAACGGGCACATCACTTTCAACTAAACAATATTTCTCTGATTTAAAAGAAGGTTTTTCAATTGTCTTCCGTTCCTTAATGGGCGTATTCTTAATCGGTTCCGTTGTCGCTAATTTTTCAATTGGTATGACGATGGCCATACTCCCTTCTTTCGCTGATTCTTTAGGGGGCGTGAAATCATATGGCTTCTTCTTAGCTGCTATATCAGCAGGTAGTCTCATCGGTGCATTATTCAGTTCATGGGTTGGTAAACGTAATGTTGGCCGTGTCTCTATTATTGGCTTTGCGACTGGCGCTACCTTTTGGTTTCTCTCTACAATCGTACCGTTTCAATGGCTATCTATTCTCTTATTCGGCCTAGCTTGGATTCCAATTGGTGCAACCAACATATTATTTGCGACAATTAGCCAAATTGTAATTCCAAATCAATATATTGGCCGCATCAATTCAGTCATGCGAAGTATGAGCACAATTGCTATGCCGATCGGTTCTTTAATTGGCGGATACACTGCAAATGTATTTAGTAGCCAACTCATTTTCGCGCTCGCTAGCATCGGGATTTTATTTATTTCTCTCGTATGGCTACTTCATCCGAAATTACGAGCATTGCCGAAAGCTGATGAGATTACAGCGGATACTTTTGGGGTGCAGTTTAAGGAGGAGCGCAGGAAAGGTGCTGCTTTATAGCCAGCAAACATAACCCCGTTCTAAATTTGGGACGGGGTTAAAAATATAATAATAAAGTCGTTTGAATATCTAAATTTTATTCAACAAAAGCACCAACCTAAAACGGCAGTTAACGCTTTGATGGCCATGCCCCCTGCATTTTCCTTAATTGAATAATTTGGCCTGTATGATAAGCATCATGAAGCATGATGTCCAGTAATTTACCTTCAAGTGAATTTTGTTCAAGCTCTCTTTCAGAAATTGCACTTAATACCTGTCTTAAATTACGCTGAGCATTTTCAGAGCGTTCAACGACTTCCTTCCATTCCGTATCATTATTAGATTGCTTAGTCAGATAAAAGGTGTCATTACCGTCAAGATTATGTGTCCATTCACGTCCTTCCAAGTTTGCAGCAAGTCTTTCTTTGTAATAAGTGAGATGATTAACATTCTCCCAAATGGTATTCGTTGTCTCTCCAGCTGGTTTCCACATAGCCTGTTCAGCTGTAAGTCCTTCTATAGCATATTTAAACGGTGCATACCAACTCTCTTTGTCGAATGTTGAATCTAGTACGTTTAATAACAAGTCAATTCGTTTCAAAGTAATTTCCTCCCTACACAGTTCAAGTTTTAATACACTCCCTCTAACTCTGTAGAGATTCTACATTTTTAAATAAACTTCCTCCTAATCCCACTCCATAAACTCATCCGATTATGCAATTAAAATGACTCATATTTTTTCATTTTACACGTATACTAGCGACAAAAAAAGAAGAGGCTGTTCCCAAACAGCCTCTTTCATCTATTTAGGAAGCTCCACCCGAACAGTCGTCCCTTCCCCTTTCGTACTATATACCGAAACGGTCCCTTTATGCAGTTCAACAATCTTCTGCACGATTGATAATCCTAAACCGCTACCTTCTACGTTTCTTGCTCTCGCTGTATCCACCTTATAAAAACGATCAAAAATACGATCCATTTCTTCTTTTTCCATACCGATTCCGTTGTCTGATATAGAAATTATAACGCTAGACTCTAACTCTTCCACGAAAAACTCAATCGTTCCACCATCGTTTGAAAACTTAATGCTATTCGTGAAAATGTTACTCCATACTTGATGAAGTAAGTTTTCATCACCTTGAATTGTAATGTCCGGCACATCAAATTCAACGGCGATATCTTTTTCCCGCCATTTCCATTCAAGCATAAAAATGACGTCTTTAATTTGTTTTTGTAAGGAAAAGTCTTTTATTTGTAAAACCTTTTCCTCCTTATCTAATGAGGCGAGCGTAAGTAACTGTTTACATAAACTAGACATTCGCTTACTTTCACCTTCAATAATTTGTAAGTAATGATTTCTTTCTTCCTCACTCATCTTTTCTGTTTGCAACGTTTTTGAAAAACCTTGTATGGAAGAAAGCGGCGACTGGAATTCATGTGAAACGTTCGAAACAAATTCTTGTCTCATTTCATCTAGTTCTTTAATACTTTTCGTCATCTTTTGGAAGCTTGTAGATAACGTTCCTATTTCATCTTTTCGTTTTACGTCTAATTCAATTTTATATTCCCCACTCGCAATTTTTTGCGTAGCCTTCGTAAATTTACGGATTGGGCGAACGATATAGCCTGCTGCAATCGCTATAAAGATAATGCTTAATAGTACGATAAACCCAAGTAATACCGCTAAGAAAATTCGCATTTCGCCAAATTGGTTCTGAATGTCGGGGCGAATAAATAACGCGTACTGTTTATCACCGTGCTTTACCGGTACACCAACACTATTTATTAATTCATTATCGAAAAATCCTGTAATAAAAAGACGCGTTGGATACGTAGAAACACCATTAAACGTTTCTCCTTGCAATACTTTATGAACAGTAGCATCGCTAATAGACGTCTTACGAAACGCATTACCGATACGCTTTCCATTCTTTTGATCATCGACAATATAAATTTCATACCCTAACTTCGCAATAGAATGCAAATACGTCTCTTGATTTTCTTCACTTTGCTTTTCATATAACGATTTAACTTCTTCCGCATACTTTAAAATCTTTTCACTATTATACGGTTTTAACTTCACTTGATAATATACGTTCGTTAATAAAAAGCCGATAATACTACTAAGTAGCATAATGCCGACCGTCATAAATACAAATCTAGAATATAGTGATTTCATCTTATTTCAACTCCAACTTATACCCGAGGCCGCGCACCGTTGTAATTTGAAAATCATCCGTTCGTTTTGAGAAACGATCTCGGAGCCTTTTCACATGAACATCAACTGTTCGTTCATCTCCTTCAAAATCCATTCCCCATACTAATTCAATTAATTCTTCTCTTGAAAATGTTCTCCCAGGATAACTAGCTAGTTGTGATAATAATTCAAATTCCTTTAAAGGAAGTAAAATCGTCTGGCCGTTACACTTTACTTCAACACCTTTACGATCAATTGTCGTTCCATGGAGTGTAATTATGTCAGCGCTCAGCATTTGATAACGGCGTAATAAAGCTTTCATACGGAAAATCACTTCAGCTGGTTCAAATGGTTTTACGATATAATCATCTGTACCAGAAATGAATCCTTTTTCTTTATCCACTAACTGGTCTTTCGCAGTTAATAAAATAACAGGAATATCATGATACTTCCGAATTTCTTCACATAACGTATAACCATCAACAAAAGGCATCATAATGTCTACAATCGCAAGATGAATATTTTCCTTCTCTAATACGTCTTGCGCTACCTTTCCATCTTCCGCCTCAAAAACTTTAAACCCCTCTTTTTGTAAATGATAATGCAATAACTCTCTTATATGTTTATCGTCATCAGCTAATAAAATATGTATCATCTTCATTAAACCCTCTCTCGTTCATCCTTCTACATCACTACATTAAGAAACAATTGGATTTTTTGCAAGAAAAAGAAAAAGAATCTATTTTGAAAAAAGACTATTCAAAATAGATTCTCACGTTTTAGTATTAAGATTATTTTAATCAAAAATAATTTTTAAGCCTTCGAAATATCAACAAATCCTTCTCCGAACACATCACGAACATCGTGGATAGCAATGAACGCAGCTGGATCCGTAGTTTGAACAATCCTCTTTAGCTTCACTACTTCTTGCTTATTAATAACAACATATAGAATGTCCTTCGGCGTTTTCGTGTAATAGCCATGACCTGAATACACGGTAACCCCTCTGCCCATTAAGGTTGTTACCTTCCCGGCAATTTCATCCGGATTATCAGAAATAATTGTAATGGCCTTTTTCGGATTTAAACCTTCAATTACAAATTCCATTACTTTCGTTCCTACATATAGCATAATAATTGTCAGCATCAGTTTTTCTGCACCAATGATGAAATAAGATGAAAATGCAACGATTAAATCGAAGAACAGTAGACCATAGCTAATGCTCCAGCCTAAGTATTTATGTGTCATCCTCGCTAAGATGGTAGTTCCTGCTGTCGTTCCACCAACGCGAATGATAAGACCAATCCCGCATCCGATAAATATTCCACCGAAAATGGCATTTACCAGCATTTCATCTGAAGTAATCGTCCATCCTTCTGTTAAATGAAGAAATAGCGAGTTCGTAACTACAGCGATAATCGTATAAATCGTTGTGATCTTATTTAAAAATTTATAGCCGACTATTAACAAAATCGCATTTAAAATTAAGTTAACTAAACCTGGTGACCACTCAAATAAATAGTACGTAATAATCGTGATACCTGTTACCCCTCCCTCACCAAACTCGTTCGGAATAACAAATAAATTGACACCTAACGCAAAAAGAAATGCACCGATAATAATAAAAATAATGTCTGTCGTTCTTTTTTTCATACAGTACCTCACTTCTTATGTAAATATTTATTCTGCCATAAACTCTCACTATTATATCGTGGAATATTCAAATCGAACAGTGGTTTGTTTTTATTTTAATATAAGATAAAAAATCAACATTATTTATTATGTACTGCAAATAAAGTTTTGATTTCACCCGTAATTTACTCTTAAAAAGAAATGCTGAACATTGACTTGCACAAATTTCAAATAAAAAAGTACCCATCTAATTGTCATACGCAATGAGAATTAGATGGGTACTGCATGATACATTTAGTTTTTACATGTATTGTTTGGAGAAAATTGCAAATAACGACCTATACTCGCCTTATTAAGACCAAATCCATACATCATCATTATTTTCAGTGTTCGTCTTTGCTTCATGAACTCTTTCGATATGATCAACTGTGTTCCAGTTAATAGAACTTCCGCCCCAGCCCACATACTCCATATCAATTTTCACTTTCTCACCCACATTAAATACTTGTCCCTTTGTTAAGAAAACATCAATAATATCTTTCTTCCCATTTAGCGATGGATACTCAACTACAACATATTTAGTAGCACCGTCTCCCTCATCTTCCATCGTTCCTACTTTTGATACTTCTCCAATTACATAATTAGGTGAGCCATCTTCTTTCATGTGCATACCTAACTTGTTTGTTGTATTTTCAACTGCAGTTGCAACCATATATTCTGTAAAATTACGCATCATAGATCCAGTAGCTTTTACTTCATCTCCTACTTTCACGTTTGAAAGTGAATCAATATACACACTAACAGGTTCCTCATATTGCTTAGATTTTACAACAATCACACCGGTATCTACTTCTACTACTCGTCCTTCTAACGTCGAGAAATTCGATTCAATAGAAGCTGCACTCGCTTTTGTTAGTTCTAATCCTGGTACATTTGTTCCTGATAATGCTGCGATCCCTAAAGCACCTGCTAAAATTATTTTTTTCATACCCATATGTAACATCTCCATTCATGATGATTTTATTTTTTTGATTGGTATCGACCAACCTGTAATCATTATAGTTACAGGTTATAAAAATAACAACCGTTTTCCTCATGCAATGATGCATACTGTGATTTTCAAATATAAATTTTAGCAAAAAACATTTGTAGATTATTCCTATATTCAGCACTAATACTAAATTCTCAAATTACAGCAGGTGAACTTATTGAAGGCGGAGAAACTAATGTCATGTACAATGTTCTTCAACTCTACGGTTTGTATAGCCGTAGTTCATTACATTATGTAGGAGCGGGATTCATATGTTAATAAAGCCAAAGAGATTACAGCCTGGAGATATCGTAGCGACAGTAAGTCCTTCGTGGGGAGGAGCAGGTGATGCTGAAATAAGATGGCGATATGAGCAAGGAGTAAAAAGATTAGAAGAAGTTTTTAGTCTTACGGTTATCCCAATGCCAAATAGCTTAAAAGGTAGCGAATACCTTTATAACAATCCAGAGGCTCGTGCGGAAGATATAATGACAGCATTTAAAGATACACGTGTGAAAGCAATTATCGCGAATATTGGCGGTGAAGATAGCATCCGGTTACTTCCCTATATAGATTTTAATGTGATACGCGAAAACCCGAAAATTTTTATGGGGTACTCTGACGTTACTATTACACATTTATTTTGTCATAAAGCAGGGCTTTCCTCTTTATACGGTCCAGCAATTCTGACCGATTTTGCCGAAAATGTAGAAATGGATCCATACACAATTGAAATGGTAAATCGTACCCTCTTTTCAAATGAAACGATTGGCGAGATTCAACCAGCTCATGAATGGACAAGTGAGCATTTAGAATGGATTGAAATAAATAAGGATACAAGACGTACGATGCAGCAAAATAATGGATATGAGGTACTTCAAGGCTCTACCACTGTACAGGGGCGCTTAATTGGTGGTTGTATTGAAGTATTGGAATTTGCAAAAGGAACGGAACTTTGGCCTGAGAAAAAACATTGGGAGAATAGTATTCTCTTCTTTGAAACTTCTGAAGATCATCCAGAACCAAGTTATATAAAGTATTGGTTGCGAAATTATGCAGCGCAAGGCATTCTGCAAAAAGCAAAAGGTATCATTTTTGGTAAACCGAAAGATGAACAATATTATGAAGAATATAAACATGAAATACTGCAGGTTATGAAGGAACATCATTTAGAAGATTTGCCGATCCTTTATAATTTAAATTTCGGCCATACTGAACCGAAGTTTATTTTACCTTACGGTGCGATGGCGGAAATTGATTGTGAAAATGTATCTTTTTCTATTTTAGAGAGTGGCGTGGAATGAAGTGTAACTTTAATCAGTGGGGGGTCCATTCACATCGCTATCAAGCTAACATTTTGAAGTACTCCCAAAACAAAAATTTATTCTTTTCATAGGTAACCAAGGACATTTAGTTTATTTTTTCGTTTTAGGGAACAATTAATTTCTTAAGTTGATAGCGATGTGGCGCTATCCCAAAATATAAAAATCTCCTTCAAAAAAGAAAGGCGCCTACGCACCTTTCTTTTTTAACTCACTTGTACTCTCTTCAGCATCCAAAATCCCTTCGGAATCACTTTAATACATCATTGTACGGATCTAATTGCTTTTTAGAAAAGTAATGGATTGTCTCCTTACTTTTCAGTAACATATTTCCTTTTATAATTAAAAAAAATGATATTATAGTTTTTCAATTCTCATATAAAGTCTATTGACTGTTTATATCTTTCTCTATATTCTTTAACAACATTTCCAACCTATCCCTAGTAACTTGATTAAAATGTGGATTTAATTCCTTTATTATGAATTCAAGTAACTCATAGCTTATGTATTCACCCAATTCCAGTGAATATTGTTCAGCTAAAAAAGACTTTAATTTTTTAGAGATATCAATCTTATCCTTTTTACTAATTTTTATCTCCATTCGATAACAAACCCCTCTTAGATTAATCTGAAAAGCTAATTAAAATAACTTTTTATTACCTGAGAACTGGTCACTGTTGCATATCTTTTTTTGAAGTATCTCTGTTTTATATATTACACAGCACAATATATAAAACAAAGCCCAAATACAGAATTTTTTACCTTTTCCACCTTTTTTAGGAATTCCAAATAAAATTAACTTTTTCATATTATTAAATTTTTTCTATAAATTTTTCATACCTTCTACCTTTTTGGCACTTTCGTTACCGTAAGTTGCAATTTTCCTCATTTTTAAAATAATACAACCTAGACTCAATGCAAAAAGTGCAAATATCCCAAAAGTAACAGTTATAGTATTTAATGATAGACTCCAGCTAATTAAGAAAGATACTAGTGCCCCCCCCCTAAACTGGCCGATGCGATAAATAGACTAGTCACTTGATCAATATTATTTTCCATAATACGGGAATCTATGATTAATGTTATTGGAAAAACACCCGCTATGACTAAACCAATAATGAAGATGACAAACAAATACATACCTGTACCTCGAACAAAGGGAAATAGAGATAAAAGAATCACTAATGTAAAGCAACTAGATGTAATATATGTCCAATAATTAAATTTATGGGCTAGCTTACCTACAAGTATTCTTCCTATAACTATTGCTAGCCAAAAACAAGATATACTTACTGAACTGATTAATTCATTCTCAGTAAGAATCATTATTGTAGATAAAAAATTTGCAAGATTAGTTTCTATGCCTGCATATAAAAATGCAAAAAGTGAAATGAATAATATAACTGTAATCTTTTAAATTTTAGAGTAAATGAGGAAAGGGATGCTCCTCCCTTTCCATTATTTTGAGGAGAAAAATTTAGAAATTTTGTACGTCCAAAGATGTACTAAACAAATAGTGTAAAAATAAAGAATAGTAATATCCCATAAAGAATAAAATACCATTCATAAAATTTTATAATATAATTAACTAGTAACGGAAACCCTAGCGTCCCAACCCCAAACCATACTTCGAGAATGCTAAATTTAGCAGCACTATTCCTTTCTGCTGAAATAATAAAGGAACCCACCGTAGTTTCTAACAAACCCCTAATACAAAGCAAATAACAGTTAAATATGCCCATTCTTTAATATATATAAAACCTCCTAGAACGATGGACATTACTAAAACACCTAATGTTATTGTTTTAAAATAATGATACTTTCTTACTAGTATGGGTGAACTTAGAACACCAAATAAAAAAAACGTAAATTGAAAAAATATTAAAACGCCTAATTGATCAGGGGTTCTTCCATAATATTGTATGAATGAAGGAATTAAACTACCTATGCAAACATGTATTATTCCTACAATAAAATAAAACAAGCAACCATATCTAGTCCTTTATCCGGACAAAAAAATCGATCCAGTCAAAACTTTAAAACTTATAGTTTACCTGTAGGTACCAAAGAATTGAAATGGGTTATTGTGCCTTCAGAAAAAGATCATCCTTCTACTATCTCTTTCAATGTAATGATTGATGTTCCCCTAGGTACTGATTCTATTCGTTGGAAAAATATTTCACATGAATCTAGGACTGAAGCTTACACAAATACCAAATATTATATCGCAAGTCCAATTGGTGCCACTAGCAAATTCACTGTGCAAATTTATGCTATTACAAATTAGAAAATAAAGAATCCCAATGGAGTACCATTAGGATTCTTTTTCGATTTCATTTCGTAAACAATAGATGGAGATTAAATTTATTTGCAAATCATTTAAACCATTTGAGAATTTATATTTTGAACGGCCGTTTATTTCCAAAGAAAAATCCAAAAATATTAACTACATTTTCCTGCTTATCATTTACTCAAAACTGGCTTCCAAAGCGATAGGGCAAAAATCCAATTTGTGTCACCATTGCCTTGATAACCTTGAACTGCTTTATACACTTTCCTCTCATATACTACTCTATCACCTTTAGTATATGCTTTTCTCGCATCCCATTTTTCATATGTGGAATCCTCTGCCTTTGTTGTTACATCCAATACATCACTTCTACTAGATTCATTTCCAGCTAAATCAACCGCTGTTACTACATATTTATACGATGTATTAGCCTTCAATTCCTTATCCATAAAGTTAGACTCTTTATTTTAATACTAGTAGAATCATTTCGTTCATAGAGACTATCTTCAATTAATATTAAAAGCTACTTTCTGGTTGCTGTTGTCCATCTTCACCTATACAATTAGTTTGTAAGAACCCTCCTCTTAAGGAAGGCCCTATCTTTTATCAGAAGTAGAATTCAATTTAATACTTAGGGCAAACATTTTATCGCAGACACTATCAAAGGTACATTGCATCATTTAACAAATATTTTAATCCTACCGCTAGACTTACAATAAGTATAGACAAATATCAATTTCCGCACCAATACTATTGATAAAACCAATAGTATGTTGATCAAAACATAAAGAAGGGACTTCATTATTTTCTATTTTTACAACAACAGATAATTTGCATTTTAGATTATGTTTACTTTGCATATTAATTATTTCATTTTTTTTATGTTCCAATATGGAAATTAACTTTTTTACAACCTCTTCTGCATTAAGAGATTCTTCATACCCTGTTTCAATACTCCAGTTTGTTTCTTCCCGAATAAATAACGAATTACCTCTAATAAACTCACCTTTTTTATAAGTCATCGTTGGTTCTAAATTAAATTGTTTAGTTAGCTCTTCTGGATTAAATATTTCTCCGAAAATGGCTAGTTCTACATTTATTAATGTACTCAAATTATTTAACACATCCCTATTAATATTTGAAGTAAAGGATAATAAATTTTATCCTTTACTTCATACTTATAATTCATTATAACTAAAAATCTAAAGTCATTTTTTCACAAATGACTTTAGATTTTTTTATTTTATAAATGAATCAGTTGGTATCGGAGTTCCTTTTCCACCTTTTAGGTAAATCCAAAGTCTTCCTGTTTTCTTATCCACATAGATATCATATTTTGAAATACTAACACTTCTACCCAAGTAGTCTCTTTTTAATTCGTGAGCATCAATACCTTTTCTTTTAAGGAATTTATCATCAACCTTATTTATACTCTTGGGAACCTGTTTCATTGCTGAAGTTACTGCTTGTTTTCCATACTTTTTTATTGCATATTGTATACCATATCTAGCCACAGCCGCTACTACTACAGGCCAAATAGAAGCACTTGCTTTTAGGGTATTAACTTCATATTCTTTTCCTGTTTCTTGATCAACGAATGTAGCTATAAAGTCATTTCCTTCAACTTCTTGTACATAAACATCAAAGTTTTGTTGGGTTTCTTCACCATTTTCATCAACCGTCTTACCGAATACAGTAATTCCCCCTGTTTCAAGGTTCATGTCGATATCTGTTGAAACTGATAAATCTGTTGTGTCTAAAGTTGTATTAACTACGACCTTTTCGTCTGTTTCTTTTTCTATATTAATCTTTAATTCATTTGAAACTTCAATTCCTAATTCTTTATTTACTTCAGATTCCACTTTACTTACATCAACGGAAGTTACTTTATCTTGTATTCCTGTATCTGCTTTTACATATTGTATATTAGGAAGTAAAGTAAGTAACATAGAAAACACTAATATTTTAACAATTACGTTTTTCGTTAATCGATCTCCTCTTTCAATCTATCATTATTAATCCAGAACCATATTCAGAATCATATCCTTTTTCACCTAGATCTTTAGTTTTATCATTTAAATAAGCTTTAATATTCTGACTATTGAAAATTATATCTTTTTGTGCTAATAGGACTGCTACAGTACCCGTAACATACGCAGTAGCAAAAGAGGTACCACTATAATATGAATAGTCACCTTTATTATCAGTAGTTAAGATATTTATTCCGGGAGCTGCATAATCTATTTTCCCTTTTGCAGATACACCAGATCGTTTTAAATTTTCTTTTATTGCTGAAACAGATATTACATTTTCATATTTAGCTGGATAATCAACTGATAATCCTAATGTATTTCCTGAAGCTGCAACAATTATGATTTCCTTGTCTAATGCTTCATCTATAGCTTCTTTTAATTTCGGATTATCTGATTGTACACCGAAACTAATATTCATTATTTTCACATTTTCTTGAATGCACCATTGTATAATGAAAACGATAGCTCAATTCACCCTTGGTATACTTATCTTTAAGTATCAAAGATACCAACTCTTTAAACATAGGTTTTATATCGATTTTTCTAATTCCATTCGAAGCAACTATTTCATATGATAATAAAGGATTGGAAGAATTATTGATATCAATCGCTTGCTCCAACTCAATAGCAGCCTGTCCTTCATATTGGACTGTTTCACGGACACCCAATAGTGCTGAAACAGCATCAAAAAGCCTTCCCATACTTGAAGTAAGAGGAGAATTAATTCCTTTTTGAATCATTTTTATAAGTACATCTAGTTCAAAACTATTTCGCTCTGAAATTATCTTTATTGGTAATTCTTTGACTTGTTCACCATATATTTGCGTCAATATTCCTAAAGCAATTCTATACGGTTCTTTAACAGCTTTATCACCGCCTGGCAGCTGAAAGTAATCGATATATGCCGCTCTTTGATAATTAAGAAAATCACCGATTAAAAACTCTCCACCCCAAATATTCCCATCATCACCATAACCCGTACCATCTAAAATAACTCCTAAAACAGGACCATCTAATTGATTATCAACCATACAAGAAGCCATGTGGGCATGATGATGCTGAACCTGTACAACTGGTAAAACTTTTTGATCAAATGCATATTTTGTACTATAAAAATCAGGATGAAGATCACTTGCAATTACAGAAGGACTAATTTCAAAGATTTTTTGTAAGTGAGCTATAGTATTTTTAAACGATTCATAAATTTTATAGTTTTTTAAATCACCAATACGATGACTAATAAAAGCTTTTTCGTCTTTAGTTAGGCAAATCGTATTCTTTAATTCTGCTCCTAAAGCAAGTACATTAGTTGATCCTTCTTTAAAATCAATTGGGTTTGGTACATAACCTCTAGCGCGACGAATTATTTGTAGTTTTATTACTTCATCATCTAAATCAATACCCCTAACAATAGAGTCATCTACTCTAGTGAATATCTCCCTATTGTGTACTAAATAATAATCTGCAATTCCCTTTAGCTGCTCAATTGCATCTCCATCTTTATATACAATAGGTTCATCAGAAACATTGGCGCTCGTAGCTATTAATGCAATAAAATTCCCTCTTAAAATAAGATGATGAAGTGGTGTATAGGCTAACATTACCCCATAATTATTATTATTTGGTGCAACATCTAAAGAAATAAACTCATTATCCTTTTTGTTCAATAACACAATTGGTCGTTCTTTAGAAACTAATAAAGTTTCTTCATTTTTTGTTATTTCAGCAAAATTTTTCACATCATCTAATTGAGATGACATTAAAGCAAAAGGTTTTTCATCCCGTTTTTTTCTTTTTCTTAATTCTTTTACAGCTTCATGATTCATTGGATCTACAACTAAGTGATATCCACCTAACCCTTTAATAGCTAGGATTTTCCCCTTTTTCAACAAATCAATTGTTTTTTCTATTGGATTATCAGTGGAGACATTTGTACCATCTGTTGTTTTCAATTGAACTTGTGGTCCACATTTCCAGCAAGCATTTGGTTGGGCATGGAATCTCCGATCCAATATGTCTTTGTATTCTTTATCACACTCTTTGCACATAGGAAATTTGGCCATTGTAGTATATGGTCTATCATAAGGAATATCTTTTATTATTGAATATCTAGGTCCACAATTTGTACAATTAATAAATGGATAACGAAACCTTCTATTCGTTGGATCAAATAATTCGTCTAAACATTCATTACATACATAAGTATCAGGAGATATTAAAGTTTGCCTACTACTATGTTTTTGGCTACTCAAAATATCAAAAGAGCTATAACGATTGTTGGATTCTTGTTCCTCTATTAATTTAACCTCTTGCACATAAGCCAATTCTGGGGAATTAAATTCAATATCATGAATAAAATGCGTAATATTATTTTGTTCCCCTTCTACTTCTATAAGCACTCCATTTGAATCATTTAACACCCATCCGTTTAGATGATACTTTTTTGCTATCCTATATACGAAAGGTCTAAAACCAACACCTTGCACAATGCCTTTAACTTGATACTTTTTTATAAACATATTTATTACTTTTTTCATAAATTGTCTCCTAACATAATCGAGGTAATTCTGCCCCATATAATAACTCAATGAGTTTCAATTCACCTGATTTTGCTTCCATGAGCACTTGTCTTTCTTTTGTTTGATTAACTTTACCAATTACCGCAGCTTCTTTACCATATTTAGTATTTTTTAATACCCTCACGACTTCCTCACTTACCTCTGGAGAGACAAACATACAAACATTGCCCTCATTAGCTAGATACATTGGATTAACACCTAACATGTCGGCAGCCATAATAGTTTCTGCTAACATAGGAATATCTCTTTCTTGTATTTTTATTCCAGTATTAATTGTTTCTGAGACTTCATTTAAAACTGTACCTAGCCCGCCTCTTGTAATATCTCGCATACAATGTATAGAATCACCAAAAAGATTTTTCAACTCTGATATCATATGATTTAATGGTGCACAATCACTATTTATTCTCTGTTCAAACCCTAATCCTTCTCTGATAGAAAGGATATGTATACTATGGTTTCCTAGTTGTCCTGTTATAATGATATCGTCACCTTCTTGAATAGAGTTTACCGAAAACGGTGATACATCTCCTTCAAAAACTCCTATTCCAGTTGTATTAATAAAGATTTTTTCTACTTCACCTTTTTTAACAACTTTTGTATCACCAGCAACAATATACACTCCAGCTTCTTTCGCGGTCTCTCTTATAGAATCTAATATTTCTTCCAAATCTTTAATTGGAAAACCCTCTTCTAGTACTAATGCCAATGATAGATAAAGTGGTTTTGCACCACTAACCGCTAAATCATTAACCGTTCCACAAACTGCTACTTTACCTATATTCCCTTCACCAAAAAAGATAGGATCAATAACAAAAGAGTCTGTTGTCATCGCCAATCTTCTACTACTTACCTCAAGAATGGCACTATCCTCCATTTTTCCAAGGTGAACATCTTCTAGTTTTGCAGTAATAATTGAACTAATTAAATCCTGACTCAATAGTCCTCCTGTTCCATGGTCTAAAATTATATTTTCTAAATCTTTAGTTAATTTCATTTATTAAAACTCCTTTTCATTTTTATTTTTGAAAAATAATATCACTTGCTACATAGAACAAGTGATATTACAACGTATTTACTTACGGAATTGCAACTCCATCAAAAGAAATATCTTCATTTTTAGAAATTGAATTGCAGATTTCCTCGATACTCATAATCTTTGCACAATATGAACCTAACCATTTTAAAGCTCGTTCCTTATCTTCAGCCTTCGCTGAAACAACTGCATCTTCTGGTACGATTACATTATAACCACGGAAAAATCCATCCGCTGCAGTTGTTTGGACACAAATTTGAGTTTGCATACCCGTAATAATAATTGTATCTACTCCTAATTTTTTTAAGGTTTCATCAAGATTTGTCTCAAAAAAGCCACTATCCTTATTTTTCTCCATAATAATATCTTTTTCATGAAGAAACTCAGGTAAGATTTCTGCACCTTTAGATCCCTTTGTGACTGGTAAAAAATCACCATATCGTTCAGCTTTCGGATCATCTTCTAAGTTAATTAACTGCAGGTGAATAATAGAAACATCATTTTCTCTCATAGTATCTAAGAAAGACACCATTTTAGGCGTAAACGCCTCCACAGCTGCAATTCTATCCTCATTTTTATTAACCAAATCGTACTGTAAATCATTTGTGAGCACTGCATATTTCATAATAATCCTACCTCCAATTAACTAAGAATTTAATTTTTCTAAAATACAATGTTCATTATTCCATCAGTAGTAAGAATATGTAAAATATTATTTTTTATCTAAATTTTCTAAATAATTTTCTGAAAATTAATACCTAATAGGACTCTATTTCCTATTAGGTATTAATTTAACGCTTTTTATTTTGAATAATCACTCATATGTAATTAAAGTTTTTCACTCTCTGTAAAAAATGATTTATGTTCTACTGGAGAAGAAAGCACTATTAAGGTTGTAGGCTTTCCATACTCTAAGCACAAATTAATATAGTCTTCGAGTGTATGTACAGATTCCGTGACTACCTTTGTTAGATAACTATACATACCGGCAATCCGGTGACATTCAACCACATCTGAATGTTCCATTGCAAACTTTTTATATTTATTGCAATCCCTTGGTTCCATCAAAACAAACGCAGTAATATGTTTTTTTAATTCTTTCGGATTAACAATCGTGCGATAACTTATAATTACCTCTTGTTCTTCTAGTCTTCTAACTCGCTCTGTAACAGAAGGAGAACTCAAACCTACCAGTTTTCCTATTTCAACCATACTTAAACGTGCATTTTCCTGAAGATGAGAAAGAATCTTTAAATCTGTATCATCCATTGCTTGGCCTCCCCTTGATTAATTAAGAAAACACTTAATAATTCTTAAATTCTTTAAGAAAATTATAATTAATACATAAATTATAGCATGTTATCTTTTTTTTAAACTTTATATAATTAATATCAATTAACGAAAGAGAGGCTGAGAATCTTGACACAACAATCATTGAAACGTTCAATTACTTGGGTACAGGGGACCGCATTAACCATCGGAGCTGTGTTAGGTTGTGGAATCCTTATTTTACCTTCAATTACTGCAAATAGCGCTGGACCAGCTTCAATTTTATCTTGGGTTATCATGTCTATATTAGCTTTTCCTATTGTAGCGACTCTAGCGCGTCTTGCTAAAATGATTCCCAGTGCTGGAGGAATTACAGCTTATGTTCAAATGGCATTTAATGCAAATACAAGTGCCATCCTAGGCTGGATTATGTTAGGTTCTATTCCTATTGGAGTACCTATTATTGCTTTAACAGGTGCCCATTATATTGGATATGTTTTTCCAATAAGCAATCTTAGTGTTATAGGAATTGCAGCATTAATTTTAATTACCTCTTTACTCTTACATATAAAAGGGATCGAGCTATCATCAAAAGTTAGTGTGTTTGTAATTTGTATTATTTCACTTTTAATAGTTGTCGCTGTTATCGTTTCTATACCATATGTAAAATTAAGTTCTTTTACACCATTTGTACCAAACGGGTGGTCTTCTGTTGGCGCTTCTTCTGTAATTATCTTTTTCTCATTTGTAGGGTGGGAAATGATAACCCCATTAGCTGAAGAATTTAAAAGGCCCGCTAAGGATATTTCGATTAGTTTATTTTTAGGAGCAATTTGTATCTCCATTATGTACATTGCAATATCTTTTGTAACAATAGGGACCCACTCATATGGTGATAAGGATCAGATAGCTTCCCTTAGTATTCTAATATCAAAAGGATTAGGACCGATAGGTACATATATAACAACTATTTTAGCAATTTTCATTTCGTTTAGTGCTGTACATGCTAACATTGCAGGTTTTTCAAGAATGATTTACGCTCAAGCTAGAGAAGGACATTTCCCTTCCTTCTTTGCTAAGTTACACTCTCAATTTCAAACTCCAACTAGGGTATTACTAGTTCTAGGAGGCATTTTTAGTTGTATTTTAATTTTTTACGGTATGGCACGACCAAATTTAGAAATGCTTCTTAAAGGTCCTAGTGTAATATTTATTACTTCATATATTTTTACAATGCTAGCTGCTCTTAAATTATTAAAAGTGCGTGATATAGGTTGGTGGATGGCCTTCCTATCTCTAATTATATGTATTATTGTATACTCATTTAGTGGTTGGGCTATTTTCTATCCAGTTATCTTATCAGTTATTGGTTGGATTTATATAGTTATGAATAAGAAGTATAGTACTATAACCAATCATTCAATAAATACATCAAATGAAAATTAGGTTCTACTCCTATAAACTAATACCACAACTTATATACTGTTATTAACACTATCCAAGTTGGAAGAAGTACAGTTTCAGCTGACTTATAACTAGGTCAAAGTAATTTAATAAAATATGAATGATTAATAGAATTTATTTTTCAACTTTCAAATAACAACCCTTTTTTATAACGTATCTCTGCAAAGAAATGTTATAAAAAAGGGTGATTGATTATGTGCAGACCCTCTTTCACCTTACTTCACATATACATAAGCTTCATTTGCAATTACAAAGTAGGTTTTATCCTTATTGTTGTGTATTTTAACAGTATAAATATAGGTTCTCGTGCAGCTTTTTTAAACTATAATAAACTCCGAAAAACCAACTAAGGAGCATAATAGATAAGATATGTTAAAGAAAAGTAGTTTGAAAAAGATAATATGTCTGAAATTCTAAAGGAACGTGGTATTCCAATTTATCCAACAATCATTATGCACTAAGTTCGTAAATATGAAAATTTTATCCGTTACTTTTGAAAAACAACAAAGCAAAAATACCTTTTTATCTTTATACTCAACATATTCTTTCCCCTCCACTACCGCTACCACTGCAAATTCATCATTTAAAACCAATGAACCCACATGTTTGCATTAACCACTCCACCTATAGTGATATATTTTATGCTACCTAGCCTTATCTCCCCTTCATAACTTCTTTTTCAAGTTGATTCCTACATGTAAACATCGCAATAATCTTTGTGCGATTTTTTTCATCAGGTTCTAATTGTTCAATGCTTACGTCACAACGAATGGTTACTATTAATTGGTGACTTTCTATTAAATGAAAATCGCCTCTTATAGAGCGCAGTTTTACTTATGTTCATTCTTATGCAAATTCTGAAGCATATTCTTCGTATGTCTTGAATGTATTAAGCAATCGAGCTGATTCAATCATGATTTCGTTCGATGAATCAGTTACACAAATGACAATAAATCGATTATCATCTCTATCTCCAAACAACCCTTCTGATTCAAGTTCCATTAACACATTTAACGTTTCTTTCAACAGTGTATGTACTCGTATGTTAAAGTCATCTTCGACGATATTATGATATTTCTTAATAATTTTGTTCACTTCATCAAACGTTCCAAAATCGTTCCATTCGCTCCACTCAACAGCTCCGTATCTATAATAATTGTATAAAGGGTCCGATTTATTAACTTTGATTAGTCTTTCTTTATTTGCCACTGGTCCAATGCTATTGACACAATCGTCTGTTAATATGGAGTACCCGTATATTGTGTCAACACCGCATCTTGTTAAAAGTTCGTTATAATGACAACGAATTGCATTTTTCAATTCAACATAAAAACTTTTTTGCAGCTGCATTTTCATCGTATTTCCTCCATTTTTTTTGTAGCGACCTGTTGTTACATATTTCAATCTTAATATTAAAATCAACATTAAACGTTTACTGAGCCAAAATAAGAAAAACCGAAACTAAAAATCATTTCGGTTTTTCTAACTAAAGAAGTCTATTTATTTTAAAGAATGAACAAACAACCCACTACGCAGTTTCGGTTCAAACCACGTTGATTTCGGCGGCATGACTTCTCCGGCATCTGCGATTGCTAATAAATCTTCCATAGATGTCGGATATAATGCGAATGCTGCTTTGTATTCGCCGCTGTTCACAAGGCGTTCTAGTTCTTCTAATCCGCGGATTCCTCCGACAAAATCGATACGTGAATCAGAACGCGGATCATGTATTTCAAGCACTTGGCTTAATAAATGATCTTGCAGGATAGATACATCTAAACCTCTAACAAGATCATTCGCATCAAACGTTTCCTCTTTCACTGTGAGCTTATACCACTTCTCATTTACATACATACCAAATGATTTGGGCTCATTTGGTTTATACGGAGAAACAGTTGCTTCTTCTACATAAAAGTACTGCGTAATTTGATTTAAAAACTGTTCCTCTGATAAGCCATTTAAATCTTTCACAACTCGGTTATAGTCCCAAATCGATAATTCATCATGAGCTCGAATTCAACCGATAAGAAGAAATTAAATTCCTCTTCTCCTGTGTAATTTGGATATTGTTCTCTTCGCATAAGTCCTACTTTTGCAGCTGATGCAGAACGGTGATGCCCATCTGCAATATAAAGATTAGGAATATCTTCAAATGCGTTTACTAAAGTCGTAATTACATCTTCATCTGCAATCTTCCACGCAACATGCTTAACACCGTCTTCTGCTGTAAATGTATAAATTGGCGCATGCTCTTCTTTCCAGCTTCTAATTAAATGCTTTACTTCATCTTTTGTACGGTACGTTAAAAAAATCGGACCTGTATTTGCGTCACACACATCTACGTGGCGAATACGATCTAGCTCTTTTTCATGACGTGTTCTTTCATGTTTTTTAATTGTATCATCTTCATACTCATCAATAGATGTACAAACGACAAGGCCTGACTGCGTTCTTCCTTGCATCGTCAGTTCATAAATATATAGCGCTGGCTCTTCATCTTGTATGAACACTTCTTCTCGTATAAATTGCTTTAAATTGTCTCCCGCTTTTTCATACACGCGATCATCATACGGTGACAGTTCAGGATCTAAATCAATTTCTGCTTTATCAACATGCAAGAAAGAATATGGATTCCCTTTTACAACTTCCCTTGCCTCTTCACTATTTAATACGTCATACGGTAAAGCTGCCACTTGTGCCGCTTTTTCCTCTACTGGACGAATGGCCCGAAACGGTCGTATTTTTGCCACATTCCTCTCTCCTTTACACAATCATTCGAACGGCTACAACACCTGTAATTTTGCTTATATTTTCTACAATATTCTCTTTTATTATATCATCAATTCCGTTATCGATATCAATCATTGTGTATGCCCAAGAATGTTTACTACGATTAGTCATATCGGCAATATTAATATGATGTTCCGCTAAGCATCCTGTAATTTGCCCTACCATATTCGGGACGTTTTGATGCATAATTGTAATGCGTTTCTTTCCGATATACGGCAGCTCAACATTTGGATAGTTGACTGAATTACGTATATTTCCTGTCTCTAAATATTCACGTAATTGACGTGCTGCCATTACTGCACAATTTTCTTCTGATTCAGACGTAGATGCACCAAGGTGAGGCGTCGCTGTTACATTTTTCATCTTTATTACATTTTCATTCGGGAAGTCCGTTACGTAATGTGTAATAATATCTTCTTCTAATGCTTTTTGAAGAACCTTTTCATCTACAAGTTCTCCTCTAGAGAAATTAAATAGACGCATCCCTCTTTTCATCTTCTCTACAGCGTGTTCCCCAATAATCCCCTTCGTTTGATTCGTAAGAGGAATATGCAATGTAATATAATCACATGTTGCAAAAATTTCATCAAGGCTAAATGCTCTTTGCACATGTGTAGAAAGACGCCAAGCTGTTTCAACTGAAATGTAAGGGTCATATCCGATAACATCCATCCCTAACGCTAACGCATCGTTCGCAACTAAAGCACCGATTGCGCCAAGTCCGATAACACCTAGACGTTTCCCTGCAATTTCTGATCCAACAAATTGTTTTTTTCCTGATTCAACAAGCTGTGGTACTTCTTCACCCTCTAAGTTTTTCGTCCAACTTACACCATTAATAATGTTACGTGAAGACATAATAAGACTGGCAATAATGAGTTCCTTTACAGCGTTTGCATTTGCCCCCGGCGTGTTAAATACTACAATTCCTTTTTCTGTACATCGCTCGACAGGAATATTATTTACACCAGCGCCAGCTCTTGCAATCGCCTTTAAGTCTTTTGAAAACTCTTCTTGATGTAAAGAGTAGCTACGAAGCAAAATTCCATCTGGATGATTGATTCTATCTCCTACTTCATAACGTTCTTCAGTAAAAACTTGCAAACCTTTTTCTGCAATTTGATTTAACGTTTGAACACGAAACATATCCCCATCTCCCTATCTATTCTCAAGCTCAAATTCCTTCATATAATTTACTAATTGCTGTACGCCTTGTACTGGCATCGCATTGTAAATACTAGCGCGCATACCACCGACTGATCGATGCCCTTTTAACGTAACAAGTCCTCGTTCTTTCGCTTTTTGTAAAAACTCACTGTTCAGCTCTTCTGACGGTGTTGTAAACGGAATGTTCATAAGTGATCGATACGTAGGATCAACTGGTGAAGTAAACAATTTTGATTCATCTAAGAAATTATAAAGAAGTGAAGATTTCATTCTATTTTGTTCTTCAATCGCAGATACTCCGCCTTGCTCTTTCAACCACTCTAGTACAAGTTTCGTTACGTAAATACTAAAGGACGGCGGTGTATTATATAAGGAGTTATTTTTACTGTAAGTTTCATAATTTAACATTGTCGGACAAGAGCGATCTGCTTCCCCAATTAAATCTCTTTTTATAATAGCAATCGTTAAGCCCGCAGGTCCTAAATTCTTTTGCGCCCCCGCATATATAAGACCAAACTTCGAAACATCATATCGCTCTGATAAAATATTTGAGGACATATCCGCAACGAGCGGCACTTTTTCTACATGTGGAATGTCCACATATTTTGTCCCCTCAATTGTATTATTCGTTGTAATATGTACATAATCTAGTTTTTCATCACTTAATAAACCGTCCAGTTTAGGAATCGTAGTAAACTTCTCTTGCTCGGAAGAAGCAATCACTTGTACTTCCCCAACTTTTTCGGCTTCTTGCAATGCCTTTTTAGACCATGAGCCAGTTAGTACGTATCCAGCTTTTTTATACGTATTCATTAAGTTCAACGGTATCATAGAGAATTGTAATGACGCACCGCCTTGTAAAAATAAAACTTCATACTCATCAGGGATGCTCATTAATTCACGAAGTAAGTTACTCGCTTCCTCTATAATACTTTGAAAATAAGAAGATCGATGACTCATTTCCATAATAGACATGCCTGTCCCGTTATAATTTAATAGCTCCTTTTGCACTTTCTCTAAAACTGGCAAAGGGAGTATTGATGGTCCTGCTGAAAAATTATAGACTCTCTCCATTACCCTCATAACCTCCCTATTTCTCATCGGATTATTTTTTAAACTTTCTGAATTATAACCTAAAATATAATATGTGGTCAATTTGTTTTCTATTATTAGGGCGCAAGACGCGATGGAATCGCTTGCAAGTGCAGACTTTTTTATGGACATATAAAAAAGTGTTAAGTACATAATCGTACTTAACACTCTAATAATGAAAGAATAATAGCTAATCGTTCGTAAAGAACCGATCAAAAATTTGATAAATAGCAGAGAGACCAATGAGCCAATAAATAGTGTCCACAAGCGCCGGCATAGAACCAAACCATTTCTCAACTACATTGTAATCTAACGCTACAAATAACCAATTCAAACCGCCAAGAATCACCAAAATTACTGTAAGGTAAGACAAAAATTTCATTATGATTGCCCCCTAGGTGATAAGATGGTGAAAGGCCTTTCACTAGAAATATATGTAGTAAACTTTAAAACTTACCTATTTTATAAAATTTATTTTCTGTACCACCCGTTAATAACTGCCTCTGCTTCTTTACTATGTATTTGATACGCATGTGTACTATCATTAGAGCCAATAAACCAAATTGAAAAACCTTTAAAATATGGTTTCGGTTCTAATACATCGCGGTAAGCACGCCATCCATTTAATTGCACATCCTTCGAAAACACATTTGAAACATCTGGATTCCATGGATTTTGTAATCCAAGTTCACGTGCTGGAACGTTAAATCCACCGAAGTAAACTGGCTTTCCTGTTGCATTATGTAATTGTTCCAATTGCTGAACAACATTTTGCCCACGATTATATACTGTTGTCGCAAATAAACTTTGCTTCACTTCTTCATATGTTGGATTTCTTTTTCCTGAAACTTCAAACCAACTGTCTATGCTAACAATATCCACCTTTTTTAAATACGGGCGATTGATTTTCTCTTCAAACTTCGCTTCATAAGAAGGGTCCCAGCTTGCTGTTAACCACCAGTTCATTTGATACAAAACATTTCCTTGATACTGATTACGAACAAAATCAATTGTATCGCTCCAGTATCCTTCTGCATACTCCATATTCACGAAATTAGAAGCAATCTTTAGTCCATACACATTGTATTTACTTGTAATGGAATTAAAAATATCTTGCAGAATAACCGTCTTCCAATTCCAGAAGAAATCATTAATGTTACTTGGGTTCCATTCTGTCTCTCCAACATTCCCCTGCTGAATATACGGGAACGGTTCCACTATAACTTGAATATTACGCTTTAATAATTCTTGAATTAAAATAATAGCTTGTTGCTTTTGCGCTTGATTAATTACCATGTTAGTAGAAGTCACATTTGGGATATCTACTTGAATCGGTACATTTACTGTATTTAAATTTAAGCGCTCTACATCAGCTAATACTTTCGCTACATTTCCAACTTCCCATACTGTTACGTTTCCTGATTTGATTTTTCCAGATTGAACAGTATTTACATCTGCCTGTACATTTCCTTGAAAACAAAAAGAAAACAACATAAGAAACACTCCTAAAAAACTTATTAAACTCTTATTTTTCTTCACAACTTTCCCCCTATAATTTTTGGCTTTCTTGATTATTTTATACAACGTTTCATATATATTCCACAAAAAATCCAATAAATTTTTATTGATAAAAATGCTATTCATCCTTTATTCACATCTTACTCATACTAAGCTCCTAAAAATAGTAAGATAAATAAAAAAGGAACGGATTTCCGCTCCTTTTTTATCTTTTTACAATTATCAATCCATTTCCCTTTTAGGCTCTACCAACATGATATGGGATTCCTTTTCAGTGAAAGGTTTATGCTCAACGCCTCTCGGGACAATAAACATCTCGCCTTTAGAAATTTTCACCTGTCCATCACGAAAATCGATGAACATCTCCCCTTCAAGCACAATAAATAGCTTATCTGTATTAGGATGCTCATGCCATATAAAATCTCCATTAGCTTTAAAAAGCTGAATTTGATCGTCATTCATTTCACCAATCACTTGTGGATACCAATAATCGTTAATTTTAGATAACTCGTCATTTAGTTTAATAGGTTGGTAATGGATAATAATCCCTCCTCACTTTCAAATTCCACTATATTACAGTAATATAAGTAAAAAAGTCGTTATTACGCTTAAAAAGAAAATGCTCCGGCCAGAACTTTTCATTCAGATAGTACAAAGGAGTGATTTCAATGAAAGTACTTTCAATCCAATGTTTCCTTTAACTCTCCATAAGTATAGAACAGTGATTTTCAAATAAGAATGGACCCCTGTTGACATTAGTATGGATTATTGATGAACTTCTCGCGATATTTAGTAGGCGAAATGCCAACTCGCTTCTTGAAAACTCTACTAAAATAAAAAGGGTCTGCGATTCCAACAGCCTGCGCAATTTGTTGTACAGGCACATCACTTGTACATAACATTTTTTGAGCCATCTTTATACGATAGTTCAATAAATATTCTGCTGCCCCCATACCTGCATGCTTTCTAAACACGTAAGAAAGACGATTTCGATTAACATTATTTTGTTCTGTAAGTGTATGAATTGTAATATCTTTATAATAGTATTTACGAACGTAACTAGATATTCGTTCGAATAAAGTATGCGACTCATAATTGCTTTCTCTATTGAAAACACTTAATAAAGCTTCATTCAACGCTTCGCGAAACAGCATTTCGGTCTGAAACATCGAAATGCCTCCACGCTGATTATATACATCCCAAAGACGCATAAGTAATTCGACAAGACGAGGAGATTGTCCTGTTAATAATTCAAAATGCTGATGAGTAAATCCAGAGTCTTCTCGTTCTGAATTGCTTATCCGATATAAAACAAGAATATATTCCCAGTTTATTTCACCAAGCATTTTATGGGCTAATGTCATTTTTGCACCCCCATGTATAACTTTTCCTGGGGAAAGAGTATACGGCGTACCATTAAATTGAAATTGCGTCTTCCCTGTAATTGGAAATACAAATCCTGGGAAATAATCTGTAGACTCAGCAAAAGGCACACCTGGATTTTTAGCATAACGATATACTCCTTCTACTCGGAAAGGAGTATTGGCAAGATACTCTGCTAACTCATTCACGTCTAACTTCACAATACACGCCTCATTTCAATAATAGTTTTCTTGTAATTCGCGAGATTAATTGGTGTACATTCTGGGAAACGCTAAACTAAAAATAGTACATACAACTTAACAAGATCTGGTTATTAACCTATAAATATATTGTTTTTCATTTATTGACCAAAGTATCCTCCCTATATTATTGATAATGATTTTCATTGTAGTTTGGTAAAAAAACATTTGTCAAGTTGGCTGGCCTAGAAAAATGATGAAACAAGGGGGATAGAGGAACAGTTCTGTTGCAAATAATACCTAGTCTTTGTTAACTAATTCCCCTCAAAACTGGAATGATCATGTTAATAGTTGTAATGACTTTATTAGTTACAGCACTTACAGCATGTGGAAATAATCGTAATCCTGAAGAATTTGCTACAGCGTATTTCGAAGATGGAAACAGCCTACTATCAAATTAAATGATAGTAGGCTGGCTGTTAAAATTATTTAAGAACTGGGTTATGTTCTAAATGATAAGCTTTCATTATCAAAAAGAGTATTACTAGTTCCCTCCACAAACAAAAACACCCTATCACTTCGGTTCTAAATTTAGCACCTTCCCCTCTATCCCCTCCGTATTCAATGTAGTCGTATGATACGTGCCATTTACCCAATCATCTATTTGATCATGATACCAATCGCTTCTAAAATGGCCCGACTGTCCTGGCCCTACGATATGATAACCGTTTGACATATCTTTCGTATCAATAATGAATCTCCAAGACGCCCCGTGATTTACAATGCCGTTTTCGCCGTAACTCGCTGCTTGCACGGTAACTTGGCTCCCACCAATCGGAACTGGTTTCTCACGATTAAAAGCGAGTAATGCTAACATACTCGATGATTTCGAAATGGGATGTGTAAAAGCGAGTTGATGGTAATCGCCCCACTTCCACTCTCCAATATCGGGTCCATATTCCTTCTGCAATTTCTTCATTACATTCTCGTACGATGTATGCACAACTTTTGTGAAACCTCCGTACTTCGTAAACCAAACGCTATTTTCTCCCGCTACTTCTTTTCGAATCAATTCATCAACAACTTGTGACTTCCCTTCAAATAACTCCATTACATCTTTCGGTATTTCTTTTGAAAATAACGTATTTGAAATCTCTTTCATTAACAAATGGAATATTAATGGTGCCGCTTCATCTTTACTATCGTAAAAATTCCACTTTGTTAATTGGTCTACGCCTTCTTTCTCTACCTCATTTAAAGATGCTTTATTTAACTCTTTTAAAAATATAGGAGTAAACTCTTTCCCATATAAATTCTTTTGATCCATCTGTAACTCTTCTAAATCTTTCACCGTGTACTTTTCCTTCTCTTGCAAAAATTCTTGAATACGCATTTGCCTATATGGCTGCGCCCACGTATTGCTAATATGATACGGATAATCATCATCAACAATTTTATTATTCGCAGTTGAAATAAACCCTTGTTTTGGATTAATTACTTTTGGAAGTTGATCAAACGGGATATACCCTTCCCATTCATATTCATCTGTCCATCCTGGAACAGGTAAGCTACCATCACCTTTTTTACGCACTGGTATATTTCCATTCGCTTTATAAGCAATTGTGCCGTCTTTTGATGCAAACACAAAGTTTTGGGTTGGTGTATGAAAATCTTGAAGAGCGGTTTCAAACTCATTCCAGTCTTTTGCTTTGTTCATATTTAATACAGCTTTTAACTCAGCTGAAGGTTCTAAAGCTGTCCACTTTAAAGAGAATACTGTTTTCGTTTTCTCCTTCCCCTTATCCGCAAACTCTGAAATTACTGGTCCATGCCTCGTAATCGTAACGTTATAAGGAATTGGCTTCCCGCCTTTTACTTTAATAGACTCGTCTACAACGGTAGCTTTTTCCCATTTATCGTTATACAGAAATTCATTTTCATCATTAGGATTTCTCTTCTCAATATATAAATCTTGCACATCAGGCCCTGTATTCGTAACACCCCACGCTATTTTGTCATTGTGTCCTAATATAACACCTGGTACTCCAGCGAAAATAACGCCACTCACATTTAAACCTTTCATTTCAAGTCTCGTTTGATACCAAATAGAAGGCGTCGCAAGAGATAAATGAGGATCATCTGCTAAAATTGGCTTACCTGACGCACTCTTCTCACCGCTCACAACCCAGTTATTACTACCGTTAAACTCCGGCGGAATTATCGTTTTTGAAAAACTTTGTGCTACGTCCACATTTGTATTTTTCAGTTCAGCTAGCAATCTAGGGGCATCTTTCGGATATGCAGGAAATAGCTCATTCGCTTGCTCTTTCGGAAGATTTTTCAGCGCCCAATATCGAAATGCCTGTCCGTGCCAATGTCCTCCTAAGTCAAACGCCATATACTTCCCGATTGTTAAAGTATCAACAATTGACCACTCAGCAGGTTCATAACCTAATATAGTAAACTCAACTGGTAATTTCTTTTCCTTTTTCGCCTCACGTATAAAAGCGTTCACCCCATCAGCAAATGACTGCAGGGCATCTTTCGCTTCTCCATTATATTGACTAACTGAAGCTTCGGCCGCTCGCCGTAAACCGAGTGTTCGAAACAATTTATCTCGGTCAACAGCTGCTTCCCCAACAACTTCACTTAACATACCAGAAGCTTGTCTTCTACTTAAGTCCATTTGAAACAACCGATCTTGCGCTTGTACATATCCTTGTGAAAAATATAAATCATGTGCATTTTCCGATTTAATATGCGGGACACCTTTACTATCACGCTTCACCGTAACAGCGTGTTGTAAATCCTCTAGCTTTATCGTTCCATCTATCTTTGGCATAGATTTCAGCGTATATATGTTCAAAAAAATCGCAGCGGGAAATAACTAACAAAAGAACGATACTACTAGCCCAAATAAAAATTCTTTTTCCCCTTTTTCGTTTCTTCTTTATAACGACTTCCATATAACCACCCCTTTCTCACACTATTCGCTTCTTTTTGAGAAAGAACCTTTTAAAGACATTGAAAAACCCCCTTCATTTTCCTACCAATGAAGGGGGTTTTTCTTATCGTTCGCTACGCCAACTTTCATTATGCCCAAGATTTGAATCTGTCGCTACTTGGACATCATATAACATTTCACTAAAGAAGCGTTTATCTACTTCTTTTGGTACAATACGTCTTTCATCATCAATCTCATCGTATTCATATGAACCACGATTCACTGTACCTGCTTTATAAAATTGAATGTCAAATACACATACATCTTCTTCATCTTCATAACCAATCGGCGCTCCGCTAAATGACAATTGCACGCCTAATCCGGTACGAGTATCTTCTTTGTAAAATGTATAATACACACCGCCATCTTGAACAGACCCACGGATCCATCCAAGCTTCGTCATCTTACCGAATAACGAACGACCATTTAATAAAATACCGCCAAATCTCTCAATAGCACTCTTATCATTCTTTTCTACTACAAACACTGGACGCTCAATTTGTAGGAACGGCTGAACAATTCCCGCACTTTCTAATTGCTCTTTCCATAATTCCTTCTCCGCCCCAGACAATTCTAACGGATGAACGAAACCAATAACAGTGCCAGATGAAAGTTCATAACTCTTCCCGTCAATTGTACAGAACACGCCACCTTCTGCATAACGGAATGCCTTCAGCAACTTCCCTTCCTTATACTCACCCCAAATGAGTGAAATAGAAAATTGCTTCATAATTGGATTATCCATAAATACAGATTTCCATGCATTATGTGACCAATAACGCTTTAACGAAAGTGCCGCTTCTAATCGTTGTTTTTGCATGGAAAGAGTAGTTCGGAGTTCCTTCTTTAAAGAGGCTAATTCTTTTTTAGCCTCTTCAGCCTTTTCTACATCATCTTTTGCATTCGGCTTTGGAAGTGACTTCATACGTTTTCCTTCTTCTGTCTCTAATTCAATTTTTGACTCTGTAGTTAAAATGGCAGTAAAACTTCGATTCCCGAAATCAATTATCTTTTCACCCTGTATAGTAAAGCCGAGGTCCGGCACCAATTGATCTTCCAGCTCTTCCTCTGTTATACCACGTGTTTTCGCAGCAAGACCTAGCGCTTCTTTTGCTGCATTACGTACTTGCTTATGTTTATATTTAAATGCTATTGCATGAATAGACATAAGTGCAAGCTTAGATGAAGACAAACCTAAAGCACGAACGGCATCCGCTGCTATCTTTCCTCTCATTTGAAGCACCCATTCATCAATTTGCTTTATAAGTATGTCGACCATTTTGTCGTCACTATACATTCCGTATAACGAAAGAATTCCACGCTTCTTCACATCTGCGTCTTGAGAAATCCATATTTGATATATTGTTTGCACACATTCTTTTAAGTCCTCTTCATTTAAAGCTCTACCAATTACTTCTGCCGTTTCTTTCTTCTCAATAACAGCATCTGAAATATACTGTTGTAAATAGGCTAACGGAATTGCAGCATCAGCAATTTCATCAGAGTCACGTAAACGGATTTGTGGCTCATCCCCAATCAATTGCAGAAGTGAATTTCTTATTTGTTCAGTTAAAATACGTGCACATAGTTCTTCTATTTTTTCTTCCTCCGTTTGGAATAAAAATGAGAATTTTCCTGCGAAAGATTCATTTTTACTTTCTTGCAAAGCTTCCTGTACAATTTTCGTATATTTTTCAAGCTTATACTCTATTAGTATTTTCATCACATTTTCACGAACAATCTTCTTTTTATTATGAAGTTCAACTGCTACATCTGCTGCAGCTTCCACATCTTTTGAAAGCAGTTTAACTACAGACTCACGCATTTTTTTAGATGAATCTCCTAAGCTTTTAATTAAAATTGGACGCATTTTAATCATGTTATCCTTTGCTAACTCTTCTAAAATATATGCTTTTGCCACAGCAGAATACTCATCAAATCTTTCAATGATGTACGCTTGTTCTTTTACAATTACACAAACAAGCGCTTCCTTCGCCTTATTTCTCTCTTCACTGTAGCATGCAGCTTCTTCAACTGCATAAGCGATAAGCTTTTCCTTACTTAACCCATACGAAAGCAGATCTTCTAATACTTGTTTCGGTTCTACTCCTCTGACAGAACATTCGTAAAGAAGTTCGTATAAATTAACACTATCATCATCTCCAAACTGTAGTGTAAGTACAGCTTCCCTCTTCGCTACATCATCTATATCCCAAAGAAGCGCAACCTCTAACACCGGCATACCCCAATACATACTCCTATATTTCGGATTTTTAAGTATTTGCTTCATATCCTCAAGTGACAATTTCCCTTGTAAATAATCACGATATGTATCCCGCACTGTAGACAATTTTATTTGCAAAGCAGCAACAAAAAATTCTTCTCGCATTTTCCCTATATTTAGCTCATATCCTTTTTCAGCTAACGTTCGTGCGATGATGAGATAATTCATTTTACTTACATATTGCAAAGTATGTTGAATACATTCAGGATCTTCCTCCAACATAAAGCATAGCAATTCATATTCATACGTCTTACAAAAATCCTCACTGTTCAAATCATGTTGCCTTAGACGATGCGCAAAAAATCTTTCCTTAGAAATCCAAAACTGTGTACAAAAACTTTGAATTTCTTCATATGTTTCTCTATTTACACTACCAGTTTTTTTGTAGTTTTGAGACTGACCGAGAGTGTGACACATATAACGTGTTGCATAGTTTATAAAACCCCAAACATTTTTCTTCGCCAATATTTCAATATATCGCCTCGCAACATCCGAATATTTATGAACACAAAATAATAGCCGCCAAATATGTTCCGGTAAATTCCCACCTATAAATACTTCACTATCATCTTCACCTTTTAAATACCGTTTAACTGCTTCAACCTTTTCCTTTTCCCCTAGCAGTTTTAATATAAATTCTGTATGTTCTTCTAACCTTTCATTCAATAAAGAACTATATGTACGAAACTTTTCATAATCTACATCAAACATTATGAGAAGTAATGTTAATTGTTGCTTAGTTGGTAAAGTATGTAATTGTCCCTCTATATAGTTCGGACTCTCTTTTGTTAACTCTCTAAGAAAAACATCTGCTTCATTTACATAACTTGAAATACTGGATAAATATTTACATGCGATTGCTACAAGTTTGTCCAAAGGAAGTGCACTTTTTTCTAAATAAATCTTCATTTTAGAAAAACTGACATGCGCAAAACGGACTACAAGAACATTTAATAATTGCTCCTCGAGTATATGGTAAAATAATCGAAAAAAATCCGGATCTTGTTTATGCACTTTCCTAAAATCGTTTATAAATCTCTCCGCAAAATCACTTCTTTTTTGATCACGAATTGTCGTTAGTTGAATATTTTTTAAAATCTCTTCTTCTTTTGTCTGTAAATATCGTTGTGATAATTGTTTCTGTTCTTCTGTCATATTAATATATTGAAACAACTCAGATGTACTAGTAGTCAAACTTTGTACCCCCCGCATCTTTTTATCTATTATAAAAATACCCTTATTTAATGGTAGTATAGCATAAAACTCACAAAAACGAACGTACATTCTGTATTAAATTAATGTAAATTAAAATACACTACTCAACATACATTTCCTTCTCTCTAAACTTCCCATTACAGACTTCCCCCCACTAAAATCCTTTAACTTTTTGCTACACCAATTCCTCAAAATCCCCTTCACATAAGCTAACGTTTTCTTATTATTTTCAAACGCAATTTTAAGTGCCTCTAACACTTTCTCTCCAGAAAGTCTTTGTATCCAATTCTTCAATTCCTTCACAATATATGGGGATAAACTACTAATATTTTGTTCATAAAACTTATAAACTTCACTATTTGGAACGTCCTCTTCTATGGTTTCCACCTCTTCCGCTTCTTCTTTCTCTTCAATAACTACTTGTGAACTACTATTATCCTCTTCTTTTGGCATACCAAAATGCTGCAGTACTAATGGAATCTTGTATTCTTTTTCAAGGCATTTACGTAAAAATATATGTATGAACTCATTACTTTTTACAGTCTTTAACTCACGTAATACGCACTTCTCCACATTCGTATTTGAAATAGGGTTATAGTGTAACCAATTTATTATGAATACCTCTTTCGTTTCCGTATCATATAGAATCTTTCCATACTCAACAAACCTGTTTAGCAACTTCTCAACAGTCTCCATACTATAACCTGTTTCAAGCTCTGCCACACGCTTCGGTAATATGTAGATACCACATTGCTTCGTTTTCGTACCAGTTAACAAATATATGTAAAAATAACGCTCCTCTGGCGTTAAATCTAATATGAATTCATCTTGCCAAAAGTTCACCTGCACATTACGGTATACCGCCATATGTTTCCCTCCACTCTTTGCTAGTAAATAGGAAAATTTTAATCCTTCATTATAAAGATAGGCATGCGGGAATGGTTTTGGCATTCGAATTACAATTTTTTTTACTACTACAACGCCGGTTTCATTTTTTCGTGCTTGTTTTGTTCTTGTAGTTGTTTTTGTTTTTGTTTTTGTTTTTGTTTTTGTTTTTGTTTTTGTTTTTGTTTTGCTTTTGTTTTTTCTTAGTGATTTATTACTTGGTAGGGGCTTATGAGGGGCTTGGAAGGGCATTCTACATTACAATCTATCAAATACAATTGTTCTTCCTACTAAATAGGAGCTATTCCAAATTATTATTTTGGATAGCTCCTTTCAAATTCTTCTTATTTTTTACTTCTACCAATGTCAGCTTCTACATACAATTTCTTCTGCTATTTGCGGGCAGTAAAACTCTCATTTCAAAATTTGGTGAATAAACTGCTTGATGTAAGTGCGAGTGGCCCTCACTGATTAAAGTTTCCTTTTATTTTTGCATTGAATCTAACATCTTCACAATAAAGGCAGCCGCCTGACCACGAGTTGCTGTGCCTCGAGGATCAAACTCATTATTTCCAATACCATTAACTACCTTTAAGCTGTATAATCGTTGAACCGATTCTTTGTATGTTATTAAATGCTTATCTGTAAATGGTAATGCTACTAACTCACCTGTAATTCCTTTATATCGTAATGCTTTGTCAATCATAATAGATACTTCTTCACGAGTAATTGGTGAGTTAGGATCAAAAATCCCTTCACCACGACCATTAATAATTCCTGCACTTGCACAACGTTTAATACCGTCATGAAGTGATGGATGTGCCTCATTGATATCTACAAATGACTTATTTCCCTCTGGTAGTTTAAGAGCATTCGAGATTAATTTCGCAAACTCCGCTCTCGTTACATTTCGATATGGAGCAAATACACCATTGCCTTCGCCTTGCATAATACCTAGACTGTTTAATTTACGAATATGCCCTTCAAACCATCCACCTGTAATATCATCTTTTGGTTTTTGTACTTCTTCCTTAGGCTTTTGTACTTCTTCCTTTGGTACATTGTAGTTAATTTTAATCCAACTTGGGTCATAGAAAATCCATTCTCCATTACCTACTTTATACCAACCATTTTTAACCGCTAATACTTTGTAACGATCTCCGTTTGAAGCTTTACGTACAACACGATGTTCAATGCCCGCATCACTACGTACATTGATGCCACTACCATTTACCACTAGTTCCATGCTAGGTTCAGCTGGATTATTTTCATTTGGATTAAATGAGTCATTTTTATCTTGTAAAGGCGTATCAATCTGCGCATTTATATTTGCATACCACTGAATTCCTTGTACGAAACCAGCCCAATTACCTCGTGAAATTAAAATGTCAGGACATTTTTTCCCACTCCATTGTTGATGCTTGTATATATGATCTGCACCAATTCCTTCTTTGTTCATTAAATAACCTGCAAGTCGTTTTGCATTTTCTAACGCTTTATTGTAATCACCGTCTTGGTTAACCGCAATCTCGATACCGATAGACTCCCTGTTTCCTGAACCATCTCCATCTCCTGCATGCCAACCATTTTCGTTTGTTGGTAAGTGTTGATAAATTTGTTTATCATCTACAGTAAAATGCCATGAAGCTGTTCGGAAAGTGCCTTCAGTTGCTTGCTTGTATAAATATTTCGCATGATTTTCAGCATTAGCACCAGCGGCTGTATTTGCGGTCTCATGGATTGTAATGTAACGTGCTTTCATCGGATTCGCAGGACGAATATCAGGATTTCCTGCTGGAACAATCCACTCCACAAATGGAACTCCTGCAAGTGTTCCATATTTCTTCGTACTCTGTGCACTATATTGAATACCTCTTGGCTTTGCAACAGGTTTCATTTGACGATCAGATCCATCATTTCGACCATCTACAGATTCAAATGCCCTTTCAATGTTTGAAATAGCTTCCTTTTCTGCTACTTGTCCCTTCTTAGCATCTTGCATTTTGTTTAATTCTTCTGTTTCATCATGTTTATGCTTATATTCTTCTAAAAGCATTTTTTCATTTTCAGATACTTCTGCTTCGTTAATTTGTACATGATCAGGAACTTCCAACTTGAAATTAGAATAATTTAATCCGCTCGTTCCGTGTTCTCCTTGGGCAATATTAAGTTGATCAGTTTGAGATTTGTTGATCTCTTCTGCTGATGCTGATAAAGGTACGCTCCCTAAAATCACTAGACTTGTTGATAGTGCGATTACTTGTTGTTTGATTGTCTTATTCATTATTATAATAATAGATACATACACATTCCCGCCGTGTATGTATCTCAACCTCCCTTTATTGTCACATTAATTTTTTAAAATATGAATCTACTATGTACTTTTAATGCATTTTCTTTTTATTCATATATTTAAATTATCATATTTTATACCCACTAAGAAAATATTTATATGTCATCCCTACAGATGAATTTCATCTAACATACTTTTTATAAAATTCATCAACAAACATTATTTTACAACTAATTACAAATACCGTCAAAATAATCAATTTAGACTTAGACAAATAACTGGCATACAATTTCATAATAAGAGATCCTATACTATCGAAATACATCTATTCCAAATTCCCTTTAACGTTTTCAACAATCTCATTTATCGTATTCCGATCAAACTTATCACTAATTTCATATGACTCACGATCTCCTACGAATTGCACGCCTACGATATCATTGCGATCCTTACCGTATTGCACTTCAATAATAGATCCTCGCTCTATTTGTTTCCAAATGAGACCTGCTTCATCTTTATTATCTAAAATAATGCAGTCTTCAATATTTTCATCAATCCCAATTAATTTATTATCATCCATATATCCAATCTCGTATTGTTGCCGTTCTTTCGCTTTGCCACTTACTAATATACCTTTGCTACCATATGAGTAATCCATATAGTCCTTTTTCTCCGTTTGTACTGCTTTCGGCTTTTGTGCTTCAGTTTTTTCAGCAGCCCCACAACCTGTAATAAAACTGATTGGGATAACCACTATTAATACTAATCTAGTAAATTTCTTTATCATTTGTAACCAACCTCATATATTTAATGTAAAACTCCATTTATTACTTCTATTAAAGAATAACATGATACTAAGTAAACAGAACGAAAGATAACATATTATTTACATACCCACTCTTTAATGAAGGACCAGGCCATTTAAACCTAGTCCTCCATAACTTTAACTTTGCTTCACATACTTAATTGTATGAAATGACGTCTCATTAAATAATTGCAAGTTTTCCCCATCATAATCTTGAACTTTATATGCTATTTTCTTTTTTTGAATTGTATCTTCTACACCGTCTACTAAACGTTTATTGAGATGTAAATAGATTGTAAAAGCTTCCTTATCATATTCCCAAGTTCCTTCAATATAATTCTTTTTATTTGGATACTCACCTTTACCATACGTTTCAAATGTCTTATCACCTTTTAAAATGAGTGACATATTAAAACCGTCTGTTCCTTGGAATCCCCAATTACCGATTAATTCCGTACCATCTTTCACATTCTTCATAACGTTATCTGTATTAATTCCAGCTTTCTTATCTAACTCTTTCAAATCTTTCACAGATACTGTACCGTCACCGATTTTAATATCCCCTTCAAGATCTTTGAATGCCTTAAGCCAGTAAATATCTCCTTCTTTCACTAACTTTTCGGATTTCTCCATTAACTCTTTATCAGTCTTATCGCCTTTTTCTCTTTTTTCTTTTCGGGTGAATACTTCATTTATTAAAGAAAAAGACTCTCTAAAATAACCAATTGCTTTTTCAAAATCCTTTTGTTGATTTACATACTCTGCAGGGGGATCTATCGACTCAAATTTATCTAACACTTTATTTAATTCTTTCACACTATCTACTATATCTGATTTCTTTTTCTTACCGTCAAAAACCTCTCTTGTAATATTGTTATGCTCCGCAAACAACTTATCAAACTCTACCCCTAATTTATACACTTTATTAGGATAGTCTTCCTTTGAAACTTTTTCTTTCTTACTATTAGACTTCGATTCTTTTACTTTAGACTCTTCCGTTTTCTCCTGTTTAGAAGTGTTCGTTTTCTCAGAAACTCCACAACCAAATAACAACATGACCGGAACTGCTACCCCTAGTAGTTTCTTTGCATTCATGACTGATTTCTCCTTCTACTTGAATGGATTACTCTTGCTATACCCATCCTCTTTTTTTATCTTGTAATTAAAGTTACAATCGCAATAACTCCTAGAATCGGTCCCCAATATTCCATTTTTATAAAAAATAATGAGTGCTTTTTGTTAAACATAACTTTTTCACCAGTTTCGGCATCTATATAAACTTTCCCATCTGGCTTATTAATATATTTACCTAAATACCAAGACATAACCCCTGATATAATAAACATTACCGCCATTGGCCAACTATGGTCTTGAAAATATGTAGCGTCCCCCGTTATAGATCCAAAGATAGCCTTACCCAAAAGAGTATTAATAATTACAATAATTGCGACTAAAAAACCCCAACCAGACCAAATAATCATCTATTTCTCCTCCTAAAGCGTACAACTTTGTACTTTATGTTAATTTGAACTGCAAACGAAAATGTTTAAAAAACCGAATATTCAGACGTTGATAATTATATTTAGCTTACATTCGATTCTAACTTTAATGTCCTAAATGCAAATGAACCAGATATAATTTGTAAAATTGTCGGAATAAGTAAAAAGAATAATGACATAAACAACATAACTATAGGAATCACAATCATACAAACTCCATAAACTTTATTATTAACCTTGTTTACTAAACACGATAAAATGAAAAATCCTATTTGAACCGTTAAAATAATAGAGTAATAAGCTAAAAGTTCGTAATCAACACCTTCCATAATATTAAACGCTACAACTATTAATATTATGGAAATAATAATTCCCAAAATGCCACCAATTAAACCTAATACAAATTCAGGTGTTCTTGTCAATTCAATCCCCCTTTTTTGAAAAACTAACAACTTGTATATTTTTCCCATTCACCATCATACCAAATATTTATTGGAAAAACTATACAAATCATTTTTATTCTACTGTACTTTACTTCTAACTATAGATAACTTGTAGCAGTTACAAAATTAAAACCTTCACAATTACTTACTGAATTGTCATATTGAAAATTATAAATTAAAACGATAGAATTATAGGATTTATTTAATTTAACTACTTCCTTAATTCGAGAAAGTATTTTATCATCATATGAACATCCCGTTAATAACATAGAAATGTCATCACTCGCTTCTTCTAACACTTCCTTTTCAATAAAATCTTCATCTACATCAATCATATCAATATTAAAATCAACAAAAAATCTTGCTGGTATAGAGTCTCCTTCTTCATCATACGTAACATCTATATATGTATCCAACTGATCTTGCGTTTGCATATTACCGAACCATATTGAAACCATTCCGTGTACTTCCATTAATAGCGTCCTCCATTATGAATATATATTCTCATTCAACTTACGCTGTAAAATTCATGATTTTTATAAAAACCATTTCTTCTTTCCTTTCAGTCAAATAGGATTATTCGGAAATTCATTGTCATACTTATTAATTAGCTCTTTATCATTTTCATCAATTGGTACTTCACCTAAGTATTTATGTTTCCAAATAATCATCTGATCACTAAAACTATATTCTGTATCGAACCAATTTGTATAATCGAAATGCATGTTAAATTTCCCACTATGTTCAAGAGACATTGTAAAGGAATACCAAAGTTCTTGGTGGTTATCTTTGAAAACATTTCTTAATTCCTTACTCAATTTATATAAAAAATCTTCTTTCCTTTCAAACTCCTCTTCATCAACTTCGTATTTAAAAGGAATTTCTACACTATACTTATAATTTTCTTTATTTCTGAAGTTGTTATAGAAAAAGTAAGTTCCCCCTCCATCTTCTGATATTTGTGCATAAAAATAAAATTTCTCCCATTCTTCTGGAATCATGGCATGAACCGTTTCCGCTATCTCTCTATATAATCGATTCAATTTTATTTCCAATTGAATACCCCCTATTTGATTTTCATCATTCACTTTTTCTATATTATACCACCCTTTTAATTAGCTCTTTATTTCATCTAAAATTCAAACCAAGTTTCGATACTTTTAGAAAGTAGACATACCTCTTGAATACAATTAGTATTAAAATAAGAAATATGAAAGACTTAAAAAGGCTCTTACATGAAGGAAGGAAGTGCACAGCTATGGATTTTAAAACAGTTATGCAAGAACTTGAGGCTCTAGGTAAGGAACGAACGAAAAAAATATACATATCTAACGGTGCGCATGAGCCAGTATTCGGAGTAGCTACAGGTGCTATGAAACCAATCGCTAAAAAAATAAAATTAAATCAAGAGTTAGCTGAAGAGCTTTATGCCACAGGTAACTACGATGCTATGTACTTTGCAGGTATTATTGCCGATCCAAAAGCTATGAGTGAGTCTGATTTTGATCGCTGGATAGACGGGGCATATTTTTATATGCTATCTGATTATGTAGTGGCAGTAACTTTATCAGAGTCAAATATCGCACAAGATGTTGCTGATAAATGGATTGCAAGTGGGGACGAACTTAAAATGTCTGCAGGCTGGAGTTGCTACTGTTGGCTTTTAGGAAATCGCAAAGACAATGCGTTTTCCGAAAGTAAAATTTCCGATATGCTTGAAATGGTGAAAGATACAATTCATCATTCTCCAGAACGAACAAAATCCGCTATGAATAATTTCCTAAACACTGTGGCAATCTCATATGTACCACTACATGAAAAAGCAGTCGAGATTGCAAAAGAAGTTGGTATAGTTGAAGTCAAACGTGATAATAAAAAAAGCAGTTTGTTAAATGCTTCTGAAAGTATTCAGAAAGAACTTGATAGAGGAAGACTTGGTTTCAAGCGTAAGTATGTAAGGTGTTAAACAGATTCGTATCTGGGTGTCAATTTGATAAAGATTGACACCTTTTTCATTCAGGTTATATATCCCCTCATTTACTTTTAACTTATATTAAAAAATAATATCCTGATAACCTACTTCCATTACCTTTTCATTTAATAAACGAACTCCTACACCATTTTCTATATCCCACGTACAATTAAATGTAATTCCAACCTCTTTTCCCTCCATAATATCTGCATACGGAACAACAATACCATCTAAACTAATCATCTCTAGTATTTGATCATTTGTTTCAATTAATGGATAATTTTCTTGCATTCCAACATCATATCCTAATTCACATCGCCTTTGTTTGTAATAATCTAATATAGAATGTAATAAACTTATTTGTACCTCTTCCCAATTTTTTATTAATGATTGATATGCTACATACTGCCCTTCATCAAACACTCCATCTTCTTCACCATCTATCATCAAATCAATCTCAGTTACATTGCCTATAAAAGTTATAGGCATACACTTAGCCCAAGCATAATTATATTCAATCTCTCCAAAAACTGAATTGTTTACTCTCATTTATCTGTCATTCCTCTCGCACTTATTACTAAGGTGTCCCTGCTTCTTGTTAACTTCCATCAACACTTAACACTTGAAATACTCTTTCAAAAACATATAAAACGTTGGCCAACTCTCCTTTAATTCTCCATTTAAAAGTAATTCATCTCCACCTTCAAAATTTACTGAGTAAACTTTATCGGTTACACTATCAAGGACCAATACAGCATTTGCTGTCATTTCCGTTAATACTAAATACTTATTAGGAAATCCATGTTCCTTTCGAGCAATAATTGTGTAATATTCTATATTATTCTCTTCATCTATAATGTCAAGTAATTCATAAGGAACATGCACTTCCCAAAATGGTCCTGCAAATCGATAATAAAACTCTCTAAATGTATTAGACACTTCTACACCTAACCTATTTATTACTTCATTCACCTGACCTTTATCTTCCCGTTTATATATATCTTCTTTCAAGACTTCTTCTAAACGATTTGGCAAAGCATGCATTTGTATCCCTCCTTTACAAGGTTTATCCATGTGTTTATGAAATGAATTTGCAGCTCCCTGCAAACTACCTGTACGGCATAGAACCAATAAATGTAACCTCTAAACCATCAAACATATCCTCTCTTTTCACTTCATTATATTTAAAATCATAAAGAACAATAGCAAAGTTAATATCGTTCGCTAAACTATCTCCATTTACTAGCTTTTTTATTTTAGGAATAATTCGTTCACTATAAGAAAAATCATTTAAAATATGTTCAATTTCCCTTTTATTATTCTCATAAAAACAAATTTCAATATTATCTTCATCATAATAACCGAATTCAAAGCTCGTCCCAAACTTTGAATGAACTGAATCACCATCTATCGTGTAATCTATATCGACATACTCCTCAAGATTTTGGAGTGATTTAGAAATTCCAAACCAAACTGAAGCCATTTCACTATATTCCACTTTCCCACCCCCTCTAGCCGGTCTATAATTCATATAAACATTCTTTACTTTACTATTTTTGTAATCTCAAACTAGAAATCAACTCATTTAAACTGTTCGAAATCTCCATAAACAACCCACGTTCGAAATCCTCCAATTCGACTTTGCCACTTACATTATTTAAAACAACTAGTAAACCATTTCCTTCTACTCCTATAGGAATCTTATCTAGCTTACGATGATTTTTTTCATACCTTTCTAACTTCTCTTTGAAAGAGTCCAACTCTATATTTGGCAATACAGCCTCTAAACTAATATAATGGTCATCGATAAACCCATCCAAATCAGTAAACCAATATGAATTAAAATAGTGATGAACTGAATCATGAAACTTAATTCCGAACCGCTCCTCAAGTATTGTTAAATTAGTTTTAATATATTTCTCAACCGGTTTCCATGAAATTTCTTCTTCCTCTATTTCCCCATGATAGATAACGAAATTGACTTTTTCGTTATACGGTGTTTTAAATAAGAAATTCAAACCTCTATCAAAATATTCTTTTCTTAATTTAAAATATGTACTCATAGCATTCTTCACTATCACCATACTCCTCTTCAATGCACCATACATTTACATTTTCATTTTCACTTCCAATTATTCATATAAGCTCTCAATTTCCATACACCAAAAAGAACCCTTTTCCATACACTTATCATCAATTTTTTCAATTCTTCCTTCAACCAACTTATTGTAAACTCTGGTATATTATTATCGATAAAGGCATCCTCACCATTTATCTCTACTGCCTTATCAATCATTTTTGAATATACTAATAAACATGCTGCAAATGGAAGTTTCACTTTATCCTGCAATCTCAGCCGAAGAGAGCCCCTCATGAATATTTCCGCTTACAATGATAGAATGTCCCCAAAATATATCTCCATCCGAAAAGAATATTTCAAAATCACCTTCTGAATAAACGCTTAAGCTGCTTAATGTGATGGAATTAATGAACATTTCTTTTGTAATTTCGTCGATTTCTGCTTCATCATCATCTTGTAGCCATTCATTTGCTAACTCTACCAGTTCTTTTGCAGCGTACATTTTCATTTTCATTTTCCATTCATCTTGCTCTTTGAAAAGTGCATGTGCTGTTTCCAGTGCAGACTTCATCATATGTTTGTCTTCACTCCAATCAAAATATAAATGACATTCTTCACCAGCCCAAGATATTCTCTTTTCAAAAGCTTTCACTCTTTTATCGAGTTCGAACACACCCAACATCTCATCATGATAAAAAAGCGGTTTCATTGCATCTTGTAAGATGATTTCCAACTCATCATCTTTATATGGTGTTTCCAAAACCTTAACAAGCATCAATGAATTTTCTGACTTGCGCACCTGTAATGCTACAACTGTATTTGCTGTCAAAATGTCTTTTGATTTTCTCCATTCTGCATCATCAACCAACCATGCCAGTCGTATGTCTTCTTTTCTAATCGTTTCATTGTTATGTAAGTCTTTCCACGCAATCAAATCAATTGACGCAGTCCACAAAATGTTGTCACCGCCTTTTGATGCACCGATTCCTAATGCCCCTGTGACAGCTGCTATTTCAATCACATTTTCTGAGAATCTATTTTCAAATCTACTTATTTCACTTGATTTACTCAATTTCGAATACATTCCTTTCATAGCCCACAGGCATAAGTACTTTGTGAGTTTTCCTGTTTTATTATAATTGGTCATGGTAATGCCTATATAGAATTATAGCTATAATTCTATATAGGCGTTACCTGGAATTTTAAATTTATTTACATCATATTCTTTAATTATATATACTTTTATAGCTTTAAAATCTTTACCAAAAGCAAGAAATGGATTTTTTAAGAAATATATTATTTCTTCGTCGTCATAAATTCGGGCTTTAATTATTTCTTTGTCCGAGTGAAACGATAAATTGACTCCTTTGTAAAAATATTCGTAGTATCCTTCTTCATCCTGCTCACTCTTATCTTCAAAAGGAACAGATTCAATATAATATATATTCCCATTTACATTTATTGATTTCATACAGCATGACTTCCTTTTCAAGAATATTCATAAGAAATTAAATAGTCTCTGTCAATCATACCAAAAATAAGGGATTTACTTTTAGAATTTATAAAAAATATATAGGATTAAATTTAAATCTTTATATTTTTTTCCATATTACTTCATTATCTCTGTACAATTGTGTAATGTGTCACAGAAGTAGACATATTGCAATGAGTCGCAGTGAAGTGGGATATCCCTTGAGAATATAAAATAAGAAGATTAATCTAGAAAGACTATCTAGTCTAATCTTCTTTTATTGAATTTTTAATTAATGCATTTTTACCCTTAAAATAATATAATCAACGGGTGGATTATTATTTACATCCTCAAAACTGGTTCTAATTTTAAAGTCAAATTCATTTGTTATATTTTTCAATGAATAAAGGTTTGTTCCATCTACACTTGTACGGAGCAATATATCCGAAAACGTAAAACGCATGAAGAATATGTTGAGGAACTATTAGAAAACGCGGGTATGATATGCCGCAGAGGTTTTAGAAGTTCATGGCGATAATATCGAAGTTATAGGAACATACAAAGGCGCTAGAAATACCACAGAACACAAATGTAACTCATGTAAAAATATATGGGAGGCAGCACCAACAAATATTTTAAAAGGAAAGGGAGAGAAACATTATGTCAAAGTTATTACGTGAATTATCTAAACCGGATAGTGAGGCCCTGCGTTCCGAAGCACTAGAACAGTTAAAAGTTACTTCAGGTAAAATTGTTGCTTGTGATCCTCTTATTTTTAATAAAAATCACTTCGAACAAACAATTCAGCCAGGTACATATTCAATTGTTGCTTGGTGGCATAAGGAAGATGGAGTCATTGCTGGTGCTGAATTGAAATTGTCGGAGTCAAAAGCGGTAGGATGGAAGATGGCAACAAAACCAGAACAAAATGTCAGTGAACTGGAAGACGGATATATTTTTGGTTACCCGGTTGATACAGGCTTAGGGTGCTTTGCAGATGTTGAAGCAATTGATAAGTTAGAAGAAATAGAAGATAGGTTACAACAAGAACTAGGAGAAGAATTTACTAGTTTGTATGATGATCTTATAGATGACATACTAACAGAACATGATGAAGATTGGGGAAATTGCGTGGTGTGTGAGGAAACAGGAAGTAATATCATTATATTCCGTTCAGGTTATGGAGATGGATTTTATCCTTCCTATTGGGGAATCGATGAAGCAGGAAAAATTGTTTCACTTGTTACTGATTTTCAAGTGCTACATGAGGAAAATTGAGGACAACATCAATAATAATATAAAAGTCAATATTTTTTTCTTTTACAGCGTCTAATATTTGCAAATAACTCGTGGGATAATCTCCTTATATACTACTGGTTCTAATAAATAGGGTTATATTCTTAAGTGAATATAACCCGTCATTTTATCATGATAGAGTTGAACTTCAGAACACTCTACGCTCCGAAATTACTTTTTCTATGATTTCCTGGCGATTATATTCTACCTGCACCGTTTCACAGTTTCCCCAATGAGTAGGAGCGGATTTTTCGTTTGACTCAAATACATCTAGAAGACGATTCAATATCTCTTCCTCGTTAAATGCTACAGTCGGATACATTGCGATTGTAAAATAATTCGGTTTCATTTTACTACTCCTTTTATTTGCTTTATCACAGCCAAATAAGTTTAAATCCCTTTCCCACTATTAATCATGTAACTTATTTAAAAACTCCGTAAAATCATTAGCAATACAGAATACATTTTCTCTTGCTCTTTCCTCTGCTTCCTCAGCCGTAATCCCTTCACTTTCCATCAATGTTTCCTTTTCCCATGCCCCCTCATGTTCCCAAAAGACGACAATTGGATCTTCTTTATGATTTTTATAATCAAAGCAGATTAAATTTCCTGCTGGGTCAAATGCGAATGGAATCAATGCACTCGGTAATGTGTCATTGTAATCATTGAATATCTCAATAATATTTTCATCATCATCCATATCATAAGTTAGTAATGTGCAAAAAACTTTTCTCTTCCCCTCAACTTCAAATACTTCTGGACTAACATGTGCTCCGTTATTCTTCATTACACATTCTATATAATCTAAAGGAAAATGAACGCCCAACTCTTTTTCTCATTTATATTTGTTTGTTCGCGCCATAAACATACTTCTATATTTCGATACCTCTTCACATTTCCTATATCTCTTTCTACGACTATCTCTCACTCGAATTACAATTCGTTATTTTATTAATATTCAACATTTTTAATATAGTGCTTATTACTTCTTTAAACCGCTACTGAATTTTTCCGCATATAGTATATCGAATTCAGTTAGTTCTAGTTTTTGTTCTACAATATTCCCTTGTTCATCATACTTTTTAAAAGTCATTTCACGTCCCGCAATACATTCAGACTCATGCTTCTTCATTCCATTTTGAAAAAATTCAACACAGTACCCTTCAACCGCACTTCTATTCATATTACTGATTCTTTTTATATTTCCATCCATATAAAACTCCACATACTCTCCTTGTTTAACACCATTTTCTACATAGAAATAACATTCTATATTTCCATTCTCATAAACATCATAAGCTAAGCCAGTAAACAATTTTTCTTTACCATCATCCGCACACTCTACTATTCCTAACCCATAAGGTCCCCCATATTCTAAACATTCTTCAAACTCAAGGCCATTCTGTATTATATACTCCTTCGTTAACACATCATTTAACATTTTCAATCCTCCTTTACAATATTAGCTAATGGTTAAGCCTTGTGTAATAGTAAGTTTTTATCGTAATATAATTCTATTTTTATTGTGTAATTTCTATATACAATGAGAGGGATTTTCTAATATTCGTTTGTAACGTATGCTATCATAGGCCTTTAAATGTTCAAAATTCATTTACTTCTCACCAGACACACTTTTCTGTTCAATCCAAACCTCGCATTTACACAGTGCATCTCTTTCAGTAAATTAAAGCAATAGAAACTATCTTTAGTTTTTCCTCTTCTCTTATTTTTTGCCACAACTGTTTGCTAAGTGAACATGTTCATTAAAAATGTTGTTGTTAATTTGTTTTTCATATTTTTTTAATGTTTCATTTATTTTACTGCCAGTTTTACTTTCAAAACTTTTCTCTAATTCTGCTGCTATATCTCTTAGACTTGTTTGTAATTCATGAAATGCCCCTATGTTTTTTTGAAGAGCATATGTATCTTCTTTTATAATGTCTATTGATTTAAACCCTACTTCTGTTTTTAACATCATACGCTGCATTTCTCTTTCAATCTGTTTTTTAGCAGCTTGTAACTCCTCAACAACCTGATCTGCTAAATCTCCTGTAACACTTTCGATTTGCTTTTCTATCTTTTTAATTTCCCCCATAAAATCCATCATATAATTATCTCCTTATCTAAACTGAAAATTCCCCGCTAATTGATTATCTTTATCCCTAAGTGAATTTGCTGCATCACTAATTTCATCCCCAAAACTACTTAAACTTTTTTGTTCTTTTCTTAAAAGATGAATTAATTCTTCTGCCATGTGTACATCGTGAAAATAGTCATTTCCACCTTCTTTCGTTTTGGCAATTCGTGAGATGGCTTCATCTATTTCATATGCTTCTAATAGATGATATTTCCCACCTGGCCCTGTTTCATATTTTAATTGACTTTTCAACTTTTGAACCGCTTCAGCTTCTCTTCTTTGAAACTCTTCTATATTTTTTGCTATATCTGATAATCGATTACTGAGCATTTGAATTTTTTGTGCTTGTCTTATAATATCTTCAGGTTCTAATTTTAATATTGGACTTCCATTTGAATGAAATGCTCCTCTAAATGTATCTCTACCGTGTCCTTCCATAGTTAAACGTGTAAAAAAATCTTCTTTTGTATCATTCTGTCTCACTGTAAATTGCTTACCAATTAGAGGTGCACCGAATTGAGTATGGTTACCAATTGGGTCATTCTCATGTATATAATCCGTAGCTTTGTTTTCCATTTCCCCTCTATCTACCCGTTTTTTCGCTTCAGGACTTAGCAAACGATAAGGATTTGGTGCAGCCCATGTAGTTGCATAAAAATTCCGTTCCGAAGCAACATAATCAGCTTCTGCGCCTCCTTTACTATGCCCTGTAGCATGCACATAAGTTGGCTGATATGTTTCATTTACTTTATCTACCCATTCCAACCCGGTATTAAAAGATGTTGCAAAATCTGGTTTTACTGTTTGACTATTACTTGGAGTAATTAATTTAGAATGTGTTTTAATTCCAAACGTAATTTGATCGATATCTGTTTCGAAATCTGCTAATTGCTTAGGCTCTGTTCCACGAAATGCAAATACTATAGTTTCATAGTGAGTTTTATTCTCTTTATAATCATTTTTCGGCACCACTGCAATAGCTTGTAATCCATTTTTCACTTTTTGACAATCTGCATCTATTGATTCTATAACAACCCATTTTTTACCATTAACACCTTTTATTTCTACACCTTTGTGCAAAAATTTATCATCATACACTTTATCTGATAGTTCGAAGTAATCTTCATCTGTCGCAATTGAATTCTTTTTAAATTCACTCATATCTTTCAACTCATTTCATGGTATATTTTAACTATATTCAAATACAAGGGGATTTTTTATGAAGAAAAAATTAGTAATTATTTTATCCATTATTTGTATTATAGCAGGAGGATATTTTACAATGGAATACTTAAAACATAAAGAAAAAGAAGAATTTTTTTGGAAAACACAAGAAACAAGAGTAGAAAAGTATATTCATTATAATGTTAAAGATGTTAAATCGATTACATTTATAGAACATAAAATAAGTCCAATGGGAATTCCGTCTATAGAAGGATATATAAATGATGATAAAGATCTATGGTTTGATGCTAGTATCAGTACTACAGAAAACTTCGAAGATAAATTTTCACGTTCTGGAGAACTAGGAAAACTTATAAAAGACCCTGAAAAATCCGTATCCGAAATTGAAAAGGAAGAGAAAGAAAAGAAAAAAGAATAGTCTTTGCACTATTCTTGTCTTGTCTTCCCTATCCAATTTTAAAAAGAATGTAATAGGGGCATTTCTAATGAAGAAAGTAATTATTTTAATTGTATCTGCTTTGGTGCTCATAGCAGGAGGGTATTTTACAATAGAATACTTAAAACATAAAGAAATAGAAGAAAAGTTTTGGAAAGCACAAGAAGTTCGTGTAGAAAAGTATATTCATTATAATATTAAAGATGTGAAATCTATTACATTTACAGAACGTGAAACTAGTCCTATGGGCATTCCTAGACTAAAAGGGTATATAAATAATAACCAACAATTAGATTTTGTAGCTCGTATTAGTACTACAGAAAATTTCGAAGATAAATTTGACTGCTCTGCGGAATTAGGAAAACTTATAAAAGATCCTGAAAAGTCTGTTTCCGAAATTGAAAATGAAGAAAAGAAAAAAATCCAAGAGTAGTCTTTACGATTACTCTTTTGTTTTCCTATAAAAAATAAAACAAAAGTTGATTATTTGTAATATAGTAATAGCCATTTAACTATCTATAAGATAATTTTTTTATATTTGATAACCATATGCCTATCAATCCCATTATTTTAGTCTTATTTTTTTCCAATCTTTATTATCTCTCATCTATCTTATGTTTTATGTATGCAGCGATTTCTATTCTCTTGTTTAGCTATGTCTCTTATATTGGCAGAAACATGAATTATTCAACCGAAGATTTATAATCACTCTTTACATTTTTTAACCCTTCTATTACATTATTTATTCTTATCGATAAATCTTTTATTTCCTCTACTGTCAATTCTCCTTCTGCCTCTTGAGGGTTAAACATACTTAGCCTCTTTGTTATACCTTCAATACGCCCAACAAAAACTATATGATAATCGACTGCAATTTCTCCTATGGCAGTATCAACTATAACACCTTCAATCTTTCCTAAATTATCAAATTCATCCGCTAGTTTTGCTATAGCATATCGATACCCTCTCTCTTCATCTAATAACTCTTCATACGCCTCCCGAATTGCATGAAATAATTCATTATACTCCCAATCTTTCATACATCCTCCCTCAAAAAAAAATCCCCACGCTTATGTGAAAATAATCTTTCAACACAAATATGAGGACTTCCTTATTTCATTACTATACTTTACACATTTTATTCGTTAGAATCTTCTTCATTCAATTTATATACTCTATCTCTTTTCTCATCACTTTTGACAAAAATAAGCTTTCCTTCTTTAACAAAACCTTCTAATAGTAAGCATACTTGCCCATATGCTTTAGGCTTATTCGTTGTGAATCTCTCATCTGATATTTTACCAGCTCGTATTAATTGTTCGCATAACTCAAGTGCACTTATTTCTTCAGAATTAATTAATTCTAAAATATCCTTTTGTAAGGGCGATAAAGGCACAGGGGTCTCAGCTACCTCCACCTTTTCTCGTTTGTTTTCTTCTTCAAATAAATCTTCGAATGAAATTTGATTCATACTTCTTTTCCTTTCTAACGATTGATTTGTATAACATGAACTGAATCCTATAGCGTATGTATTATTATGTTACCTTTTTTCATAAATCCCAAACTCATGTACATCGTTTCATATAGTATATTTCGATTATACCAAATATACGTTCTGTTTTCTATTGTAGAATTCGTTATAATAGGAATGAAAGTAATGATGAACATTTTTCTCGTTGTTAATTGTATACTCTCTGTAAAAAAATAGAAATTAAATTTATAAATTTGTATAATAAAATAGTACGAGTGAAATTTTATTATAGAAAGGTTCTGTTAATATGTTAGGTATTCATGTTGAAAAAACAAAAGATGAACTAATTATTTCATGGCAATTCTCTAAAATTCATATTGCATTATGTGAAATCACTGAGGTAACGGAAGATAATACATATGCTGGTGTTGAAGAAAAAAGCGCAATCCGAATTGGAACAGCATATGGTACAACTGATCGTATTTTAATTAAGACAGTAAAACAAAATTATTTATTATTCACTACTAATAGAGTATCCATTTTAAATAAAATAAAAGCTTAATTGTTTTTCTTCCTATATTTAAACGTTAAACACTTTCATTCTATTATAGGAAACGCTACAAAAGATTCATTGATTACTCCTGCTCCTAATTCGGAAGCATATGGTGAAACTATATAACACAAACACCCTAGCTCTTCGCTAGGGTATTCTTAGTTTTATCTATAATACAGTAGTTCTACAATTCTTATTTATTTTTATGAACTCCTTGTAATTGACTAAGAACCTCATTGGCAGTCCTCTCAAATCTTTTAGGGTTATCAGCAATAATTTCATTAAGTAAATTAATTATCGTTAGTTGTATATCATGATTCATTCCTACAAGTACTTTAGCATACTCACTTCTATATAAATCATTATTTAAAATTCTTATGTTTAGTAGCATTGCCCACTCTTTTGCACTCTCAACCATTTTTGGTAAAGCTTTAGGCATCTCCGTTAAATATTTTCCGAAGCTCCCCTAGCTAGTTTTAACCATTTTATTTATCTAGATTGATATTTTAACGAAGTATATCCAGGCTATTTGCAGATTCAAATTCAGCTAAATTTTCATATTCCTACACGCAAACTTTAGAGTTATTTTATATAAATTTATTAAATAACCTCTTTACAAATCTATCATTTGCTATTAATTCAAATAGGTTGGTAATTGATTTAACCATTCTTCAAAATTATCCGCTTCCTTAGTTACACCATGTTCTTCATGAAAATAAAAGTAAACTCCCGTTCTCTGCCCCTCTTTTGAATGAAGGCAAAAGTAATCCCCATTACCTATACTATAAAAAGGGATTAGTTCTTTTTTCCAAAAACCTTCTTTCATTTCATAATCATAAATAAATTCAATAGTATCATTTCCGTTCGTCTTACCACTAGAAACATTTAAAATATCCCCTGGAAATACATATTCAGACATTAGTTCAATAAAGCATTTAAATTCTTTAGGAAATTGACATCCAAATTTTTTCTCCAGTTCCCTCCAATCATTATCTGAAGGGGAATCTAAATCCTCTAATTCTTTATCTAACATACTGTCTAATAAGTTTGCAATTTCATCTTTTCCCACAAACTATCCCCCTTATACTAGAAAAAAGGCTGAATTCTATTTTATTTACAAGTATTCTCTCGATTAAAGTCAAATACTACTAAATATGTGTTCTTTTCCATAGTATCCCCTTATCACAATTTCTCTAAGATTAAATTTACTTTTTCTAAATATAAATCTGGATTGTCCTCTCTTATCTCGAGAAGAATTCCTTTAATTATTTGCTTTGTTGAACTATTTATATTTTGTAAAACATTCATATACGATACGACTAAATCTTTTGAATGTAAAAGTGTCCAATGAATTCTTTCCACCTAGAATTCTGCATGAGATAACATTTTAGGAATAATAATAGCTAATTTGCATAGTCCTTCCTCTACTCCGGAATGTTTAGCAATATAAAAAATCGTTTCAACAAGGTAGTCACCCGCTGATGGCTCAGCAATATGATCCTCAAAAATTATACAAAGATCAGGAATTATATCATTTGTCCCTTTATTTGCTAATTCATTAAGAATACTCTCAAAAACTTCAATATTATCCCCTTCATTCTCTAGAAAACGCATTTTATATAGAACGGAAATTTCCCCTTTAAAATCTATTAACTTCTCCTCCTTTTTACAACATCGTTATTATAATTTATCACATATCTTCACATCATTATGTTCATAATACGTTCAACTAATCTATTATAATAAATTATTACTTTCTAATAACTGATACCAATCATCCTCTTTGCTTCCTACGGTTTCACTAATTCCTCCAAATTGAACAAACTTATTACCTAATTCACAATATCTTTTTCCTACATAATAATGTTGTAAGAAATTATTAAAATCACCATATGACTCAATAATAAAATTTTGATTAATTAAATCTCCATACAAACAAGAAACTTCTCCATTAATCTTATTAATAAACAATGGATATCTTTCAATTTTCCCTATACAAACCCACTTATCAGTACCACCTGGCATGTCCTCCGTATAAAATTGAATACTTTCGCGTTTTAGATGACCATATATAGTAATTACTCCACCGTTCAACAATTCATATTTTTTTATAATAAAATTATAATCTTTCAGAGGGTCTTCTTCTAATCTTTCATCAATCTTTTTTTCTGCCTCTATAATTTCACCAATAAGCAAACAAAATGGATCATTATCTAAAATATCCTTAATTAGTTCTATTTTTTCTAATACTGATTTCTCCATTTTCTACTCCCACTCATTATCTATTTAACTAAGATATAACTATTGCTTTACCCCTTTTAAAGGTTATTATTTTTCACTTCCTCAAACCACTCATCAGCAAAATCATCCGCCGTTTTTATATCATCATTTGTATGGATTAAATCATACTCATATTCAGCTTTAAACTTACCACTCTTAGTATCGTATATTAATTTCATCTCAGTTGGCATATCTTTTTCGTATTCTTTGCATAACATTTCAATTCTTTCGATATCTTCACTTATAATTTGTAGAACCTGAAACATTCGTTCTGGAGATACATCATATCTTTTTTCTCCATTTTTCAATGCATCATTAACCTTGTGACACTCTACATAGTTATTGTTAATGAAATAAAAGAAACTACTAGAAATCATATCTTCTTCATATGAAGCGTACACATATACTTTATCAGCTCTATTTTCAACATATTCCATACATATGGATACCATATCAGCTTGCAATTCACTAAACCTTTCCTCAAATTCTTTCATATTACTTTTTCACTCCTTAGATTAAAATTCAAATAGCAACGTCTTGATACCCCACTTCAGTTACTTTTTCATTTAGTAAACGTATTCCTAATCCATTCTCTGTATCCCACGTACAATCGAAAGTTATCCCAATATCTCGTTCTTCATGAATATCTCCATATGGGACTACAATTCCAACTAAAGTGATCCTCTTAAGTAATTGATCAATTGTTTCGATATGCGGATAATTTTCATTAAATCCAATATCATATCCTAATTGTTGACGCTCTTGCTTGTAATAGTCTAAAATCGCTTGTAAAAAATCTTGCTGCAATTGTTGCCAATTTTGCAATAATGAATTATAAGCAGTATATTGTCCTTCATCAAACTTACCGTCTTCTTCACCTTTCACTATCAATGCTATTTCAACTTCTTTTCCACAAAATTCAACGTTAATGTCCTTAACCCATCCATATGTATACTCAATCTCACCAAAAACTGCATCATTTATAATCATTTTTAACTCTCCCTATTTACTCCCTTGGATCCATATAGATTTCTCTATTCGTATAAAAGTTACCCTCTAATATTAACTGTTTTTTCCAGTCGTTTCTATACTCAGTATAGTACTATCAATTGCTAATTTTTCAATGAGTTTTTTCGCCTTCCCGTATGGAAATCTCTCTACTAATATATAAGGAAGATTTTTTGAACCCTTTAGCAAATCAATTACGGAAATCTCAAGCCCTAATATGTTCTTTATTCTTATTAAATCTTTCAAACCTTCACTAGGAGTTTTCACTAACACTATATTACATATATCAGACGACTTATGTATCGCTTTCTGTTCTATTTCACTTACACAACCACTATTCACCCATTTTTTAAAATCAGCGGTAATTACAGTAGCATGGCTTGGATTCATGTCCCCAGAATCAATTACTACCACCTCTTTTTCCTCTGCATGTTGAGCCATTAAAAATACATTACCCCCACCGTCATCACCAATTGAGACATATCCCCTCGCATACTCATCTACTTCCCAAACCTCGTTCCTTTCTGCAATATGCTCCGTACCATAAATAAGTAATCCACTACCGATTGAAAAGCCATTTGTACATCTCAATAATTCTTTATATACATTAGGTAATGTAACATTCATGCGATTTTCTACTGCTTGAATTTCAATATCACTCGCTGCTGACTTTTCTATCAAATCTGGAATATTAGATAGATTAATCATTTAATAATCCCTCCTAAACTATTAAGATATTTAAACGTATCGCCTGCCCTCTCTCTATAATCATTTCGCAATAGAGTTCATTAAATTCATAAAGTATGTCAGTATGTAAGCCTTCATTTTTCATTTGGTAAGTAGACAATCATTTTCCCATTCATGTACTCACCTTTCCATCCACAAGGCCATCCTCCCATTTTATACACCTCAAATACCTTTTCATAAAAATTATCCACTTTTCCATTTACTAAACGATTTAGTGCACACATCTCAAGGTCTCTTTCTACTTCTTCAAGAATATTTAGATGATCAATAGAAATAAATTCTAATCAAAAACAACTCTCAATCCTAAGTTTTACGATAAATAAAAAACATCCATCTTGAAATTCATCTAATTGCTCAAAAGAACATACATCAAAATTCACATACTCTCTAAGTTTTTTATGCTCTAGGTTCATAAGTTCTAAATTTCTCTTTACCTCTACTTTTTGATGATAAGAATTAAATTGTATGATTGTCATTTTTACTCCATCCCTATTATTACATTAAACTTCTAATCTTCATAAATTACCGATCCCATATACTTCAGGCTTCTACCATCCAGTTTTGCTTCTTCAACAAGTTCTTCATATTCAAAATCATATAACCTAATGACAGTATTGTATTGTTCTTCTAAATTTCCACCATAAAATTCTATAAGTTCACTTATAATTGATTCAGAATACGAAGCATTCTGTAGTAATTCAGACAAAGAAGATGTAACATGTTCATTATATGTACATTCTAATAAGTCTTGATTATACTCAATGAAATCTATTTGAAAATCAGTCATAAAACGCGAAGGAATCCTGTTCCCCTCATTATCATATTTTATTTCTACATACTTTCTTAACACCATTTCGCTAGTACCATTTCCAAACCAAAGAGAAACAGCTCCTGGACTTTCCATATTAATCCTCCTTTCCAATTTTTCTATGTTCTAATGGTAATAAATCAGGCATACTGTTTCAGATATAATGTAATTAGGTTCTTAATTTCTTTTTAAATGTTTCAATTCTTTACCAGTTACGTTATTAATAAATCTTATTTTTTCATTTTCAATTTGTACGAGTTCGTTAGTTTCATATACATTCCATGTGTTTATATTCATCATTCAGTAAAATGTCACCTCGCCTAAGCTCGTACTTCGTTTTCTATTCTATCATTGCACTTAGTACTTCATGATGGTTGTACCATCATGGAGTGTATTCTTCAAAATAGCCATTTCTTTTTCTATTTACTTCTCATATATGCTTATACATGTTTACGCTAAGCCACTACAAACTTTTATCATATATGATATTGTACTCATTTTTTTGTATCTTCCAGATTTTTAAGATGCTTTTCTAAGTATTTTTTCCCTGAATTACTTTTAGGCATAAGACCAAGATGTTCATATTCCCAAATAATCATTCTCTCGTGGGAATTTTCATCTGAAAGGTCATCATAATTAAAGTCAATATCAAACTTTCCTGTATTATCAAAAATCATAGTGAAATTTGTCCAAGCTTCTTGATCATTATCAATAAACTCTTTCTTCATTCTCTTAATACAATCTAACAAACGATGCCACTTCTTAAAATATTCTTCTTCTGGGACATTAAAGATTTCAAAAATACTATGACTGTAAATAGGAGTACTATTCTCTTCAGTGTAGTAATAAAAATATGCCTCTTGAGCACCTTCCCCAACCTCACCATACAGGTAAACCTTAAACCACTTCTCTGGAATTGTATCAATTACAACCTCTGCTATTTCATTGTATAACTTGCTTAATTTTTCATCATTCATCTAATTTTCCTCCTGGTACATTATCAAAATCCCTCAATCTCCATCTATCTTCATCACCAATTTTATATCTAATAACAACACTGTCTGGACGTTTTGAATTCCCGCTATAATTCGGCGTTATTTTCACCCTAACTTTATCACCATCATTAAGAGCATTAGCCCATTCATTCTCTAGTTTTTTCCATTCTCCTCTGTTTAAGTTACAATTCATTGGAACTAAATTATCCATATTACCAGAGTCTTTAAATATAGTTGCAATTAAATGTCCGCCGTCATCATCCAAACGGTCATTCCCACCTACCACTCTCTGAGCGTAGTTATTCCGCTTACCATCACCTAATTGAAGGCTACCCTCGCAACTTGCAACACACCCTTGACTATCTGTTGTATATGTATATCCTTCTTTACTTGTTCAACATTTTGCTTTAATATCTTTTTACGTTTTTCCCTAGCATATTGTTCTCCATAGTTTACTTTTACAGGCCCTTCACCCGTACCCTTAACCCCACCACTCTCCAAATTCGAGACCCTACTCTGAATACTCGCCTTTGAGGCATCATGGGCTTCTTGGAATTTTCCGCTATAGTTCGTTCCAGTTCTAACGACACTTCCATCTGGCAGTATTTCTACACTTTTAACGAATGGGGATACGGAGTCCGCACCTTTCGCTAATGTATTTTCAATTATATAATACCAGTAATTTGGGTTAGCCTTAATTCACAAAAATAATTTTTATAAATTTATAGCATGCCTACCTATTAAAAAAGCACTTATTGCCTTTCGTAGACAATCAAGTGCTTTAAATTCATCTGTTTTTAAGCAGCATAAATTTATAAGTATTTTAGTAAAAGTATGACACCTTGTATGCATCGTGACAAGTAGATTAAAACTTACGAGCTTGTACGAGTTCATTAGTTTCAGGTTCATTTTAAGTGGTATATATTCGTAGCCAAATAAAACCTCATCTCACCTAAGCTCGTACTTTGTTTTCTGTTCTTTCATTGCACTCCATGATGATACAACCATCATTAATCTGTACTTTTTAACAGCCCATTTTAAATAGCGACATCTTGATAACCTACTTCATCTACCCTTTCATTTATAAGACGAATTCCTAAACCATTTTCCTCATCCCATGAACAATCAAACGAGATCCCTACATCACGTCCATCACGAAGGAAATCATACGGAACAGAAATACCTACTAATGTTATATGTTCTATTAATTGATCAACTGTTTCAATTAATGGATAATCTTCATTAAATGCAACATCATAACCAAGCTCATGCCTTTTTTGTTTATAATAATTTAAAAGTGGTTGTAATATGTTATGTTGGATTTTCTCCCAATTATCCATTAATGAATTGTATGCCACATATTGACCTTCATCAAATTTACCATCATCTTCTCCTCCAATTAATAATGCTATCTCCGTGTCCTTTCCTAAAAACTTTATGGTTCTGTATCCTACCCATGTATACTGATAATCAAGTTCTCCAAAAACTTTATCATTTATTGTCATTTTATAATCTCCTTATTATTTATTTGCAAATCCTCCAGGTTCAAAAGCTCCTGCGTTTATTTCACCAACTCCACCAAGGTGTCCAAATTTGGCGTTTATTTCTGTTGGCACAAGTTGTATAGTAACTCCATCATTTAACTCATGCCATGTTAATTTATTTTTCACTCGGTATTTTTCTATATCTTTTGCCGTAATTCCACCAGCTTCCATTCCAAATTGGTTTGCCAATTCTGGTGAATTATTAAGCTGATCTGCTAACCTTTCATTTGCTTGCTTAAAATTATAATCTCTAGCAGTATTTCCTTTAGCCCCTTTTCCACCTAGCATATAATCGATTTCCAACTGTGCCTTTGCTACTGGTGAAAAATCAGGAACTCCATTTTTATACTCAATTCCATTAATACCAGCTTCATTTAAGATTTTCTGTAACGTAGGATCTGGTGGTGGTTTTAGGGTACATAAAGACTCACCTCTAACCCCTTCAAAAACGACATTTGAATTCGTTTCTGCGGGTGTTTGCTTGAATCTTGATTCATATGTACTGGCAAATTCCTCTTGCTTGAAGGCTGGTGGAACTTCAGCCTCTCTATTACCCGTACCCTTAACCCCACCACTCTCCAAATTCGAGACCCTACTCTGAATACTCGCCTTTGAGGCATCATGGGCTTCTTGGAATTTTCCGCTATAGTTCGTTCCAGATCTAACGACACTTCCATCTGGCATTATTTCTACACCTTTAACGAATGGGGTTACGGAGTCCACACCTTTTGCTAATGTATTTTCAATTATATAATACTAATAATTTATGTTAGCCTGAATTCATAAAAAATAATTTCTAAAAATTTATAGCATGTCTATCTAATAAAAAAGCACTCGTTGCCTTTCGGAGACAATCAAGTGCTTTAAGTTCATGTATTTTTAAATAGCATAAATCTGTAAGTTTTTTAGTAACAGTACGACACCTTTTATATGTCATGACAACTACTACATTAAAACTTACGAGTTTCTATCAGTTCGTTAGTTTAATATGCATTCCATGTGTTTTGAAGTATGCACTTTTTAATAGCCTACTTTTTTTCCACTGCAAATACACTTTATTTTCTATTCATCTACATATATGATTGTTATCTTTAACCAAGTACCACATTTTTTAGCATTCTCATGTATAAAGTATAGTTTTAGCATTTATAAAGTTACTGTAATCCATTTCGTATATTTGCTTAATATCTTAAATTATTAATTACAACATATAAAAGTTGGTAATTAAGGATTCTTCAATCCATTAATAAAATCCTTAAAGCTATCAGCTATTTTATACGTATTTTCTTCTTCACTAGACTGTGGAAAATAAAAAGAATGATCCCAATAATATACACCATGGTTTTCAGTATCTGTAATAAGTACAATTAACCCTGAACTCGGATCATCTCCTATGATTAAACTGGTCGGTAACATATCTTCTTCAAACTCTTCATAGCATTCACTTAAATCAAAAGTTTTTTTTACACCTATACCATACAAAACATCTAAAGGGATTTCCTGATTTAATTCTTTAACAAAAAATTTACTATACCTAACTTTCGAAGTACCTCCGTTATATTCACTTAAAAATTTTTTATAATCTTCCGGAAGTAAAAATCCTAAAAACTCTTCTAATTCTTCAATTGATTCTTCAGTTGCTTTACCAAAAGCATTTAAATTCATTTATTTCACTCCTATTTAATCTTTTAACTTCTTAGCTAATGACATTCCACCCATATGTCGAAATCTTCTATGCATCTCTTTACTAACTTCTTGCATTGTTGTTAAATCTTGATGATGGTGCCATGTGTTTTCATCTAATTTTGGTCCATTTGGAGCTAATTCATCAGCTTTAGCAAAATCAATGTCATATCTATTAAATTCACCTATCGGAACTTCTTGTCTTACCAACCCAGCAGATTTAAAGTCGGGAAAACCTCCAGGATAAGAAACTCGATTTGGAGGAATCTCCCAATCAATATAAGTCCATATTCCTTCCTCACTAATTTCGATTTTCCCACCTTTTTTCTGCCATTTTTCAGGATCTCTAGAATATAAGGGTTTAGTAGATAATTGTTCCTCTGTAAATTTCACTATTTCTGGATTTTCACCCGTACCCTTAACCCCTCCACTCTCCAAATTCGAAATCCTACTCTGAATACTCGCCTTTGAGGCATCATGGGCTTCTTGGAATTTCCCGCTATAATTCGTTCCAGATCTAACGACACTTCCATCTGGCAGTATTTCTACACCTTTAAAGATTGGGGATACGGAGTCCGCAACTTTTGCTAATGTATTTTCAATTATATAATTTTCACGACTTAATCTATCTAACAATCCTTAAAAATAATCTATATTGATTTTCACTTATTTATCAATCTCTAATATCTCTAAGAAAAAAGCACTCGCTACCAATAATAGGTTTTCGAGTGCTCAAATGTATATAATCCCCATCATATTTAAATCATTTTTAAGATTTGTTCCTTCACATTTTCATCAAATTTGGCTCCTTCTACCTTTGCTCCTGTCCAAACTACATTGTCAAGTTTAGCACCGGTAAAATTCGCGCCCGTAAAATCACCATTTAAAAGGGTCGCTCCCGTTAAATCTGCGTCAGTAAAATCTGCATTTCTAGCGTTTACTTCTGATTAATTAGCATCTTCTAAATATGCTTTTTCAAAGTTACCTTCTGTAAGATTCGCGTTGCTGAATTTTGTTCCCGTACAGTCGGCCTGTTTTGCATCTATTTTATATAAATTTGCTCGTCGAAAAGTAGCATGATTTAATATCGTTCCAACTAATTCTCCATATGAAAAATCAACTTCATCAAAACATGTTTCAAAACAACTACTTATATTTATCTTTGCATATTTCATATTCGCTTTAGAAAAATCCGCTTCGCCAAACCTACAATCTGCAATATGTATTTCCTCTAAATTACAGCTCCTGAAATCAGCAAACTCAAAATCACAATCAAAAAAAGATGCTCTCATTAGTGAAGAAGCTCTTAAATGGACTTGTTTTGCCATGATACCCTCTGCCATCACCTCTGACAAATCTGAAAAAGTAAGATCTAAATTGCTCATATCTAGCCCATCTATAGTTTCATCATTGTATTGAGATCTATTTAATATTTCCATGACTCTTATTCTATCATTATTTTTCTCATCCATGATTACAAATTCCTTTCATTTAACTTTCCAGATACTCCTTCCAAGCAACATTTGGAGAATAAGTTACAACCATTCGACTTTCATGAAAACTTGGCATGGCCATTACTTGAGCTGGTTCTAAGTATTTCATTACATGTAACCAACTATCAAGTAACATATCTATATCGGCTTCTAATGGATTTTGTAAAAGGTCTATACAAATCCCACCCCAATCCAGCTCTGATACGACAGCTGGGCTATTTAGTAATAATTCCTTATCAAACATGTCTAAAATATGACCACTCAAATATGTTTTAGCGCCTACCCCCAAAGGACCGTTAGGAAGAAACCTTACCGGTATAGGTAAGGCAGACATATTCATCCACATATGTAACCGTTCACGTTCTGTATTCCATGGATAAGACGCTTTCCAAAAGATTTGCGACACCCCAAAACGTGGTTTTACAATTTCTGCGATTTGATCGGATAACTCAAAAAAAGCAGACCATAAACTTTTAGGTATTGATTTATGAAACTCAAACTCAAGATATGACCTATGACTCCAGTTAACTTTAAAGCTTCCTCTATAGTGCACTGCTTTATCACGATACAAATGTACTTCTGATACTTTACGTTCCAAAATCACCTTTTCAAGAATTTCCTCACGATTATATTCTACCCGTACAGTTTCACTGTTACCCCAATGAGTAGGAGCAAATTTTTCATTCGAATCAAACACGCTCAAAAGACGACCTAGTATCTCTTCCTGATTAATCGATACTGTAGGATACATTGCAATTGTAAAATAATTAGGTTTCATTTAAATCCCCCTTAATACTAAAAAGTAAAGTTACATACTTATCTATATTTTTATCCATATACCTCCACCAGGGATATCTGGGTGCGCCCCCCACTTATGTGTCACTTTACCACTATTTGGATCAGTATAGAAAATGTCACTCTCTTTCGCTAAAGGCCCACTTGGTCTTGGATGAGGAGGAATCCCATTCAAATCGGGTTTATCGCTTGATATTGTCACAATATGACTTCCATTTTTATCTTCGAGCATCTCTCTTTCAGCTCGCATTTGGCTGTCATTATGAATAACGTGTTCTTTGTCACTTATTTTGTGTTTGTGATCATGAACTAAATCGATTTCATCCTTAGCATTACGACCTATACTATCTGGACGCGTAAGATGCCCTTCACTGGATGTATACGTAACAACCTTGCCAGAGTTATTGTCCTCTAATGTACGATTTAGGTGTTCTCCCAAAGCTTTTCTTCCTTTTATTTCTTCTTCTCTTCCACGCTCTTGACTTTTCTTTAAATTTTCACGCTTAACATCCCACTCTTTACGTTCTAAAGGCTCTTTTGTTTCTTCACAATGACGATTATACCTAATGTTATCTGCTTCCTTATAATCCCCCCGTGCTTTGGCTTCATCTATTTTTATTCGATAGTATTTTTCTCTCTCCGGGGTTAGTTTAATTTTGTTTGGGTTTGCGTTACTACCACCACTACCCTTAGCAAGTTGATAAGCGTCATCCTTAGCTGCCGTACTTGCCTTTGAAAACTTTCCAGCTACTTCTCCAACAGTTGAAGATTCTATATAAGGAAGCTTCATTCCTATTCCAGTATCCACCATCCTAACTGCTACTGGAATAGGAGTATTTTTCATAGCATCTAGTGCATTTTTTAAAGTCTTATTTTCCTTAAGCGATTGTACCACATTTTTACCCAAATTTGGATTAAAACCAGGCATTCCTTCTTTGAATTTTAATAATTTGGCTAAATCAGCTAATTCACTCGTCCCTTTGAATGCTTTTACTCCTTTTCCTACCGCTCCAACAACTGGGATTGCATCTAATCCGCCAAAAATGATGTTTCCTACCCGCTCTTCTTGGCTCAATTTCCGGTGTGTTCCCCAGTCTTCTCCGTCGATACCACTTTTTATTTGTACAGCGCCGTATACTACTGCGGCAGCGGCCCCGAGTGGTGGACAAAGGATTGTTGTGATGATGATTCCTACGCCTATTCCTATGTCTCGCACCATTTCTAGTTTTTTCTGTTCATCTTCTATCGATTTGTATTCAAATCCTCGTGTGGATGGGACCACTTTCTTGTATTCTTCATAATTTAATTTTGCATCTGGATTTTGTTTTTTTAGTTCTTCGTACTCCGCTCTCAGTACGTTATCAAATGCAGGTGAATCTTTAAAAATATCTTCTACTGTTATTTTATCTTTCTTCTTCTGTATTGTTTGTGGTACACTTCCGTAGCCCGCATGCGCACCTGGTAATACTGTCGTTGTTGTAGAGCCAATTCGGTTATTTGTTTCAAAACTGAGAATAGATGTATCTCTCATTTTTTGAGCGAATTTATCCATTTCTACTAAAAAAGGTTTATCTATATGTTCAGAGACTAATCGACCTGCTTCTCCGCAATATTTTTGTAATGTCGAATAGCTATCAAGTAATTCCCCGATTTTTTGCGATTGATCTTTAGGATTAAAATGTATACTACCATCCGAGTCTAAATCTCGTATTCTTCCATCAATTCTTTTTAATGATTCATTTGCTTCCCGTAATTTCATGAGTGCATCTTTTGTAATTCGATTCATACCATCCCCCATGTTTTGCCATGGTTCAGGTCTATATTTCACATCCATCTCGTTTTCATCCCCCCAGCCGTATGGTGATTTCTACAACTTACTTAATATTTCACGTAATTGTTCGTCCTTTTCAAGCATTTCTACACATACATTTCCTACAACTGTCGCTGACCTAGAATAGTGTTCAGCCAATTCTAGTGTTTTGTGTAATATATCAGGATATTTTTCAATTACTCTCATCGCTTCACCTTTTTGATAAAAATCACAGCTTAATAAACTCTCAATATTCGTTCCAATGACGTCTACATGGATTTTATATATATTTTCTAACTTCATTACTATATCTAGTAGTTCTTGAAAATTAACTAATACTTCTTCTCCACCACCAGAACCACTATCTCCCATTGATACTTGCATTATTGAATACCTCCTAACGAGAATTGTCTCGGGTCAATTAACTTTTTATATGGCATTTTTAACACGTCATACAATTTCTTATTAACCGCATAGAGGCTCACCCAGTCATATTGATTACGATCTACATCTATTTGAACGAAATCTTCTCCTTCAGTGAAATATAAGAAACATTCCCATTTTCCTCCTCTATTACTTCGAGGCCTCGTATACGTTTCTATCGCTATAACGTTTTTATTTGATAAATCTTTTTCCTCAAATGTTTGTTGTTCTTCTTCTGTCATTCTCTTTGAGAAAAATGTATCTTCTATTTCCCTCGGTTCTCTCAATAAGAAAGGGATGCGTGTTAATAAGGAAAAATATACGTCTGGCTTTGGTATGTAGTCGATCTCGTATTTTTTATTTGGTTCTATTTCCGTTAATACAGCCACTCGGTCTTTATCCTCTTTCAAAAAGCCAATTAATACATTATTCATTCTCGTGTATTCATGACAACTTTCATATTCCTTTAATAGTTCAATTATTTGAAAAGCTGCAGGGGTAATTCCATTTTCACTTGTAAGTAGGCCTTTTTCTTTTAAACTCGTAGTTGCTTTCGTGACACATTCTGCATCAAGTAAAATAATTGCGTCACGGTTTGGCAATCCAAATATATCGGTAACCCCAGCTGCACCTGCGAGAACATATAATTCAGCAGGTGCAAAACTCATTTCTTTCCCCATTCTTTTATCCCTCGTTTCTCCATCACACTTGTTTTATCGCCCTTACTTCCGATTTATCTCCGTACGTTTGAATGCTTTTATCTAACTCTTTCAAAGCTTTCGTATGTCCTTCAAATGCCTCTACCATTTCTGAATTATATTGAATGATTAAATCAAGATAACTTAAAAATGCATCTCTCGTTTTTCCATTCCATTTCGCACCTGTGACATATGCTTTTAAGTCTTTCGCTTGGTTTAAAGAATCCTTCATACCATTTTCAATGTTTTGTGCGTAAGAAATGGCACTTGCAGTGTTACTTCCTATAATTTCAACCTCTTTACCACTCATGTTGGTTCCCTCCATTCTTTGTATGCTTAATGGATAAGTTTTTCAAATTCCTTTTTCTTTTCTTCAAAAGCCTTGGTCGCTGCAGCGTATGCTGACGCTTTCTCTGATTCTGCTTTCGCTTTATATTCCAAATACTTTGCATAAGCTGTACTTTTTGCAGATCCAACATCGCTTAATGCACTTTTAAAATAGGATAATACTGTATTTAAGTCTTCATCCTTTTCATGACGTTTTTGTTCAAATTCAACTGCCGGAATTTTATTAGCTTCTAAGCCATTACTTTTACTCTCATACTCTCTCTTCGCTGATTCAGCCTCTTGAATGAATTGCTTTAACTCTCTTTCTTTATCTTTTAAATAATCATGTAAATCATCATACCGATCTCGTTTCCTCGCACTTTCTGTAAAACCAGACGCATTTAAAAAAGCATTGTATAATTCATCTAACATCTTTCTCCCCCTTTAGCACAATAACTATGTAGTTAAATTCGTATATTTAAACATGAATATTCATTACATTAAGAATTAACAAATAATTATTTTTACATATTGCTATTTTATCAAAGGGATTTTAACATTTCCATATTTTATGAATGGCTTTCGCATTTTTCTTCAATAAAGTGAAACTTTAATCAATATGACTATGTATTTATGTGCAGAAATAATAAAAAACACTGCCAGGCGCAGTGTTTTTTATTACTACCTTTTATCCAATTCATTCGTATTAAATCCTTGCTTGAGAGTAAGACCAGTTCTTTCTTATTTCATCAACAACTATTTCTGGATAATCCCAATGAAGCGTACGAGTAGGCTCCCTGATTCGTTATACTATTCCTTAGGCTGTTTTATTTCTATATTCATTCCAATATTTTGGCTCAGTCGCGCTTAAAAGAACAATAGAAAAAGGATCTGATATGAATATCAGATCCTTAACTTTAATTTCTTAATACATACATCTTTTTACACGATAACTGGTTCATACGTGCTCAAATTATCATACTCAGTTTTTACAATACTAGGCGGAAGGTTAACACATCCTCAGATTCACCTTTTCTTGTAGCAATGCATAATGTTTAATAAAATTAAAGCATATTTTTACTTACCAGACTTAATTTTTTCGTTATATTCTTCTAAAGTTAACCCTTTTTCTTTTAGATAAACAGCAACTTCTTTCCCTACATAACGATAGTGCCATGGCTCATACTTAATGCCAGTAATATTCTCTTTATCTTTTGGATAGCGGAGAGTAAATCCATATTCTGCAGCGTTCTTATCTAACCATTTGAATGCATCGGTAGTTTCAAATTTTGCATTTAAATCTTCTACAGTATTCTGCCATTCAACTGAAATAATGTCTAACGCTAATCCAGTATGATGTTCACTTGCACCAGGATACTGAAGATATTCCAATGCCTTAGCACTAGCCTCTTTATCCGACAAACCTTGAGATTTATAGCTTTTAACTGAAGCATCATAATAAGTTTGTTGTAATTTTATAGCTCGATAACCTGATCTTAAATAAAGATTGATTCCCTCTTTTTTTGCAGCTGCTACCATATCCTGATAGGAAGTTGCAATTCTACTATCTATTTTCATATTTGGCTTCGCATTTTGAGTGATACTTGTTAATTCAATTCCTAGTTCCTTTGATAACATATGCTCTCTATTTACAAGGATAATTCTCCAATCATTAACATCAGAGATAGGTAAAACATCTTTTTTCTTCGCATGTATTTCATTTTTATTTTTATCGTTATTATTAGTAGTTGCCTGAGATGTTTGCTTTCCACTACAAGCAGCCAGACTCCATCCCATTGCTAATACCAATGCTAAAATTATAAATTTTTTAATTGTATCTCATTCCCTTTTTGTTTATTAGTCTTTATACCAATTTCCCAACACGTCTCTAGGAATCTCCTTGAAATCCTTCAAAGAAACGGGGCCGACAAATTTTTTAATTCCATGTTTTTTAGAATTTTCATCCGAATAATCTTTTAAAAATTGAATTTTAAATTGTTTCTTACCATCGGCATAGTCGGTTACTGTCGGTACGATTGCCGCTTGTCGTATACCAAAAGTTTTATCTTCATACTTAACAAATTGTACATAAGATAATCCTCCAACTAATGTTTCTAATTTTTCTTGCGCAGAAATAAGATTTCCAAGAGAATAATAGATTAGCGTTTCATGTCCATCTTTATTTTGTTTCCACTCAATTGGTTGAATTACATGTGGATGATTTCCAATTACTACATCTACACCTAAATCTGTTAAATATTGAGCAACTTCTTTTTGTTGCTTTGAAGGTGTTGAGGTATATTCTACTCCCCAATGCACCATAACAATCACCATATCAGAGCTATTCTTCGCCTTTTCCACATCATTTTGTATCGCTTTTTTATCAATTAAATTTAAAGCCCAAGACTTATCAGCTGGAATTTTAATTCCATTCGTACCATATGTATAATTGAGTAACGCAAAACGAATACCATTTTTTGTAATCGTTTTTATTTCATTACGCTCGTTTTGACTCTCATTAATACCTACCGGGATAACATCCGGATATTTCTTCCAGTATTCTCTTGTATTCGCAACACCTTTAATACCCATATCCATAGCGTGATTTGTCGCTTGCGTCACTATATTGAATCCAGTGTCCACTAAAGATTGGCCTACTTCTTCAGGTGTATTGAAAGTCGGATATCCTTGTACTTTTAAATTATTTCCGGCAATCGGAGTCTCCTGGTTCACGATAGCAAGATCACTTGATTTAACAGCTTTTTTGATATTTTCATAAATATAATTATAATCATATGAACCGTCTTTTTGTTTGCCATCTTTAATTACTGCGTCATGATATAAATTATCACCCGTTGCTATTAAATTCACAACCGATTGTACTTTTTTATCTTCCGTAAAATTAGGAGACTGTTGGATAGGACTTTTATCTACCCAATTTGGTGCTTTTAATGATGTATCTATATTGGATTCAGCCGGTGGTAATGAAGCTTTAGATGTCTTAACATCAGTATTACCACAAGCGGTTAAAAGCACTAAAAAAATAAGACATACTAAAAAAAACTTTTTACTTCTCTGTAAAGTATCTAACATGTGATCCTCTTTTCTGTTTTATTCCTTATAACTAGTTCTAACAAATCATTCTTTACAACAACGTATTTTGGTTTTACCCTTAATTATGGAAGGACACTCTGTTACACCTGCTTCGGAATATACTAATAATTATTTTCCGCTTTCTAGCAATCTATCGATTCCATCAGAAGTGATAGATTACTAGAAAAAGATGATCCATCAGGATGTCGACTAGTTTGATATACCTGTTCCAATTGCAGTAACTCGTTTAATATTTAAACAAGATAGGAGAATCGTTCATATAGCCTCTTCTCTCGCTTTATGTTTAAGGTGCCTCCCAAAAAAGGGATCGTTGCTGTACCCCTTTACATAGTGCGAAATTTTTGCAACTAATTTCTTTCATTCAAGCGACAAACATTATACCGATAACAATAAGTAAGACCCAAGAACTTATTTTACCAATATACGAAAAAAGTAGCAATCTTTTGCCCCATATAAAGAAGGCAATTAGGAGAAATGAACGAGAGATTCATTCTATTCAATTCCTTCATTGATTAATAAAAAAACAAGCCACCCAACTATTGGATGGCTCTATACTATAAAGAGAATTTGTTATTGGATTACTTCAATTTCCCTTCAAAAACAATCTTCCTACCGCACGGCTCAACTACTGTTTTGCCGTCTTTCTTTACTTCATGAAAGATTGGCTCTTCCATACGACGAGACGGAGCGTAGCCTTCTTGTTCCATACGTGCTAAGCAGTCTGTAATTGTTTCATTTTCAAGTACTTCAAATTTCTTTTTATTAGGTTGTTTTGTCATGCCCTAACCTACTTTCTATTTTTCTTGATGCGAATTGATTTTTCATGTAGACCATATATAACATTGCGAGAATTCCCATTATAATCATAACCGCAATAAAAAAGCTTGTATACTGTATTTTTTCTATAAATACGCCGCCTAATACAGGTCCCATAATACTTCCTAAACTAAAAGCGATTCCGGATAATATATTACCTGCTGGTAGTAAGTGTCTCGGTAATAAATCAGTCATAAATCCAAGCCCTAAAGAGAAGCACGATCCAATAACCATACCCGCTAAAAGCATGCAGGCAAAGACGATCCAGTAATATTGATCAAATACGGCGGCAAGTAGAAAAATGCCCGTACTTATGCTAAACGTCCACGTTAAAATACGGTCCCTTCCGTATTTATCACTCAATATACCGAGCGGAATTTGTGTAATAATACCCCCAACTGCAAATGCTGGTAATAAGAAGGATACATCTGAAACAGACCACCCTTTACGAAGTGCGTATACTGGTAAGTTACTGTTTAGCATTGCTTCAAGTACACCATATGCAAGTGGTCCTAGCAGTGCAATCCATCCTAATCCAACAACTTGTTTATAACGAGAAAATGATGATTCACTCTTCACTTCTCTTTCATCTTGCGCTGGGAATGCATTTTTTGTTGGAAGTAGTAAAAGCCAACCTATTAAACAAAGTATAGTAGATATAATAAATGGCGTTGCAAGACCGTACTGCACAGTGCTTGCTAAATACGGACCAACGGCAAAACCAATTCCGAAGAATACACCGTATATCGATACTTGTCTCCCTATTTTACTTGGGTCTGATGTCGTCGTGATCCATGTTTGTGTTCCGACATGAAGCATATGATCTCCAACTCCAACTAGAAATCTAAGGATAAACCATACCCAAAATGAAAATGTTTGTGTAAAAAAGAATAATGAAATAATAACGAGAAACCCACCTATAACAATAATCGGCTTCATTCCAAACCTTTGCATCGGTTTTTCAAGAAACGGCGAAATAACTAATATCCCAATGTACAATGCCGTCGCATGAATACCATTAATACTTGAACTAACCCCTTCTTGTTCAAAAATCATTGCAATGGCCGGTAAGAGCATTCCTTGTGACAAACCCGAGATTGCTACAATCCCAACCATAATCCAAAAAGTAAAACGCATTGACATCCTCTGTCCCTCTCCTTCTCATGCTTCCACTTTTCATTATAAACTGTTTCTTCAAATGCGTGTACGAATATTCGCAATAAAAAACAAGCTAAAAGAATGAACCTTTTAGCTTGTTATCTTATCCTTCCCAAACTTGCGCTTTCACATTGTAATGAAAGTGTTTAAAATATGGATTTTCATAAAATGAAGGTCCATATAAGTAATGTTGCATATGAGCTGTTAGTGGCTGCTGCATTTGTAAAGGAACTACAGCTGGTGAAACTTGCATATACATCGGATCTATCATTATTTTTGTATAGATATGATGATTATATGGCGAATAAGCGATTAAGGATGGTTTATGCATTGATAATCTCCCCTTATACATACAAATGTTATAGTATATGCAACACTTCTCATTTCGGGGATTATTTCTGTTCTAACCAATCCTCTACATGTTTTATAAATATATCTAAACAATCAATAAACGGCGAGTGTCCGCAATCTTCTAATACCTTCAACTCTGCATTTGGCAAATGTTTCGCTAATTCCTCACCGACTACTTGCGGTACGACATAATCTCTATCACCTTGTATGACGAGTGTTGGCGCTTTAATACGATGAATTTGTTTACTTCCCTCTACAACCCCATTATGTTCATCTGAAATATTAAATGTAATGAGCGCATAATTCACATCTACGAAATTACGTTGCGTTAACATATCATCTAAATACTTTTCATAACGATCCGGTTCAGGTTGATTATGTGTATATATTAATAGATTCCATACTGTACGGTAATATAGTTTGTTCATATTTTTTATCGCATCTAATACTGGAGCGATTTGTACTGGATCTTGCGCAATTTCTTCTTTCGTCTTTACTAAACTTGATACAATCGGCTGCCCATTCGTATCTTTTTTAAAGATTGGGTATCCTTTCATTCCTACTGATTCTACTAAAATTAACTTTTCTACAAAAGTTGGGTGATTCGCTGTAAATTGCATCGCAACGCCACCACCCATTGACCAGCCCATTAATGAAAATTTCTCTAGCTTTAACTCGTCAATAAATAATTTTACATCGTCTGCAAAGTCTTGTAATGAATCTATCGACTGATTATACGTTGATTGTCCAAACCCTCTTAAATCAAGAGCGTAAATATGGTATTGATCTTGCAACTTTTCAATAACTAAATCCCAATGTTGTGACGATGTCATGTTCCCGTGAATGAGTACAAGAATATCTGTATTTCGCCTTCCAACTTCCTGATATGCAATCGTTTCTCCGTTCGATAGTGAAACAAACTCCATTGTTGCAGGCTTAATCATCACAAGTTCCCCCATTCTATTTAATAGAAAGAAAATTCTTTACTTAATTAAAGAATAGCACGTAGAATATACGTTCGCAACATAAAACCTATAAGAATTTTTTACATAAATCAACATGTCTATTACTAGACAATTATTATAAAAAAGTATATAGTTAGCTAGGTAACTAATTTGAAAGGATCAAAATACATGGACGAAAAACAACATTTTTTTCACATCGTCAGCCAGACTTCTCGAAAGTTTACGAAGAAATTTAATGAACGTGTATCTCCAACAGGGTTATTTAGTGCGCAATGGGCTGTTATTTTCCGCATTAATCAAACTGGTTCTTGTACGCAAACAGAATTGTGCCAGTATTTAAATGTTGAATCACCAACGATGACTCGTACGTTAACACGTATGGAAACGATGGGATGGATTATTCGTACAGAAGGTAAAGATCGCCGCGAGAAGCTCATTTCTTTATCCGAAACAGCGATAAAGATGATTCCAGTATGGCAAGAAGAAGTTGATACTTTCGAAGAAAAAACGCTAGAAGGTATTAATGAAGATGATTTACATCAAGCATTTCAAGTGTTACAACAAATTATTAAAAATTTAGATTAAATTGGAGGGATGACGATGCAAAGTGAGAAACTTTGGACGAAGGATTTCCTCGGAACTTGTTTTAGTAGTCTATTTCTTTTCTTAACATTTTACATGCTTATGACTACTCTGCCTGTCTATGTCATAGACGGCCTAAAAGGAAAACCTGAGGAAATTGGTTTAGTTGCAACTGTGTTTCTTATTTCTTCTGTTTTATGTAGACCATTCACAGGAAAATGGCTCGATGATTTAGGAAGAAAGAAAATATTATTTATTTCACTTTCATTATTTTTAGCCGCTACTGTTATGTATTTCGGTGCGCAAAGTTTATTCTTATTACTTGCCCTTCGCTTCTTGCACGGTATTGGGTTCGGGATGGCAACGACAGCTACTGGTACGATTGTAACTGATGTTGCGCCAGCTCATCGACGAGGCGAAGCGCTTGCATATTTCGGCGTATTTATGAGTCTGCCGATGGTAATTGGTCCTTTTTTAGGTTTAACAATTATTTCTCATTTTTCGTTTACTGTATTATTTATCGTTTGTTCCGTATTTTCATTACTTGCATTTTTATTAGGACTACTTGTAGATATTCCGCACGAAGCACCTGTTAGCAAACAAAAACGTGAAAAAATGAAATGGAAAGACTTAATCGAACCATCTTCTATTCCGATTGCACTTACAGGATTTGTTTTAGCCTTTTCTTATAGTGGTATTTTATCCTTTATTCCTATTTATGCGAAAGAACTCGGTTTAAGTGAAATTGCAAGTTACTTCTTTATTTTATACGCACTTGTTGTTGTCATTTCTCGTCCATTTACAGGAAAGATTTTTGATCGCTTCGGTGAAAATGTACTCGTTTACCCTGCTATCATTATTTTCACAATCGGAATGTTCATATTAAGCCAAGCCCAAACTTCATTTTGGTTCCTTGGCGCAGGTATGCTAATCGGTTTAGGTTACGGGACATTAATTCCGAGTTTCCAAACGATTGCGATTTCTGCCGCTCCAAACCATAGACGTGGTTCTGCGACAGCTACGTATTTCTCATTCTTTGATAGTGGTATTGGTTTTGGTTCTTTCATTTTAGGTATTGTCGCAGCGAAATCCAGTTATCATAATATGTATTTTATCGCAGCTATTATCGTTGCGTTCACTTTACTTTTATATTATGGATTACACGGACGAAAACAAAAATTCAAGAAACAACCTACAGACGGAAAAATTTCCGCTTAACGTTAATAAGGAAAGTAAACTTCCCCGTTTACTTTCCTTATTTTGTATTTCTTTCAAGACGAACGTATACTTATAGTAGAAATAAAAAGGAGGGCCATATATGAAACTAAAAAAATCTCCCCTACTCTTACTTATACTAACATTCATATTTGTAATTACAGGGCTTGGGTTTACTTACTTCAAACAAAATAAAACGACCCCACCAAAACATAATGTGACAAAAGAAAACTGGTTAAATGACCCTTACTTACGTTGGTCATATACCCATATGAAAGAATTCACTTTAGTTAATGACGTAAAAAACAATCCTGACCAAATTGCTCACTTCCCTTCCGCATTGCAAAACTTAGACGATTTTGCTGTGGAGCGTAGATTCGGAAATACAACTCCTCTAAAAAAACTTTTAGATGATAACAAAACAGATGCTTTTGTCGTTGTACATAATGGACAACTTGTTTACGAACGATATTTCAATGGGTATAAACAGAATGAACCTCATGGTATGGCATCATTAGCAAAAGTCTTTACCGGGGCAATTATACAATCTCTGGCTGAAGAGAATCGTATCGATTTAGAGAAAACAGCTGACACTTACATAAAAGAATTAAAAAACACACCGTTCGGTAATGCCACACTTCAGCAATTAATGGACATGCAAGTTTCAGCTGAATATCCTACTCATGGATATGAGCAACCTGGGCTAGAAAATCAAGATGCACAATTATATTTAGCTAGCAATATTTTACCCCGCGGCAAAAATTACGACGGTCCGATGAAAATTTATGATATGTTACGGGAAGCCGAAGAAACCTTTATTGGAGCTATTTATTCGTTTAAATTATATAGACAGGAGTACAAATGATTCACTTATAAGAAACAATAAAAAACAGTAGTGATTTTACATTACTGTTTTTTATTGTTCATTTTTAATTGTAAACTTTTCATTTTTAGTTAACTGTATATTCTATACATATGAGGTTAACATAACCCATCATTAGCGTTAGCGAGGAAAAAGGACAACCCTGCTCTCACAAGTGAACCCTTTTTTAGTTCTATGAATCTATACATATTATATACATTCCTATCCTAACGTGGTTTTAGTGCTCTTGTTTGTTACTGGATTAGCCAAAAAACTGTATAAAATCTTGCATACTATTAGCTTGTTTTTTCTAAAAATACTGGCATCCCCCAATTTGTGCTTTCTTATGGATATTTCTTGACTCCTCATTAAAACACTCTCCTGTTCTTTGTCTATCTTTAAGAATAAACCCTGCTTGTTTATTTCAAGTTCTTGCATCGAGGTTTTACCTTCTCCCAAAGCCAAACAAACAATTCAGATTACATGCCTATATCAAACTAAACATTCAATCTTTATCCAGTTTGTAAATAAAATAGGATAATCAGCCCCATAACGGACTAACTATCCTATAAATTATTATCTAAATTCAATAAAGTGAAACTTTAATCAGCCCTCACCAATCGGGCTTTTACGGGCAGTTGATCCCCACCTAATTTCTTTGCTTCCGCTGAAATTTGAGATGAGGGTCTTACTGCCCGGCAAATAGCGGGATAAAACTAGAACTTCTTTTCCTATGTATATTTACTTCGTTACCTCTCCAAACTGCGCTCTCGTCACTTTCGCCAAGTCATCTACTTTAAGCTCAATTTGTATACCAATTTTCCCGCCACTTACTATCATCGTTTCAAGTGATTGGGCACTTTCATCAATACATGTAGAAAATAACTTCTTCATTCCGACTGGTGAACAACCACCACGAATATATCCTGACACTTTCGTAATATCTTTTACAGGAATCATTTCAATTTTCTTTTCACTTACTGCTTTTGCGGCAGCTTTTAAATTTAGTTCCTCATCTACCGGAATAATAAACACATGATAATTTTTACTATTCCCTTGAGCGATTAACGTTTTATATACTTCTCTCACTTCTCGTCCAATTTTCTCGGCTACTGATACGCCATCAATTTTCCCATCGTCTGGATCATATGACATCATCGAATATTCAATTTTTTCTTTATCTAATATTCGCATCGCATTTGTTTTATCTTTTTTCATAGTGATCTCCTTAAAAGGTTATTTCATATTATTAAGTTTTATTATACACCCTTTTCCATTTCTCCTACATAACTTCACGTATATTTCAAAACTAAAAATATTGATAATTCAAAAATCATCTGATATAATTTGGAAAAACTTACGTTAAGGAGAGATTTGCAATGCTAAATTTTAATACTTCTTTCCAACTTCATCATCAAACGTAACGCCGTGTATCCGAAGAAAAATTTTTCTTCGTGGGTACAGGGCTTTTCCTGTTGACCCACGAAGCGTTCATAAAGCTATGTGGGTATTTTTATACCTGCATAGCTTTTTTTAATTTGAAAAAGGAGTGATTATGATGGAAATGAGAAATGTAAAAGGAACGAAAGACTATTTACCAGAGGAGCAAGTGCTGCGAAATAAAATTAAAAGAGCTTGTGAAGATACGTTTGAACGATACGGATGCAAACCTTTAGAAACGCCGACGTTAAATATGTATGAGCTTATGTCTTACAAGTACGGCGGTGGCGATGAAATATTAAAAGAAATATATACACTTCAGGATCAAGGAAAACGTGAGCTCGCCTTACGATACGATTTAACTATTCCATTCGCAAAGGTTGTGGCAATGAATCCGAACCTCCGCCTCCCTTTTAAACGTTATGAGATTGGGAAAGTATTTCGAGATGGGCCAATTAAACAAGGAAGATTTCGTGAATTTATACAATGCGACGTTGATATCGTCGGTGTTGAGTCTGTCATGGCAGAAGCTGAACTTATGGCTATGGCGTTTGAGCTGTTCCGAACGTTAAACTTAGAGATAACGATCCAATATAATAACCGAAAATTATTAAACGGTATTCTCGAGTCTATTAACATCCCTACTGAGTTAACGAGTGACGTCATTTTGTCATTAGATAAAATCGAAAAGATTGGGATTGATGGTGTACGAAAAGATGTATTAGAGCGCGGGATTTCTGAAGAAATGGCTGATACGATATGTAATACCGTATTATCTTGTCTAAAGCTTACTATCGCTGACTTTAAAGAAGCTTTCAATAATCCACTCGTTGCCGATGGAGTAAACGAATTACAACAATTACAGCAATATTTAATCGCCCTTGGAATAAATGAAAATACGATATTCAACCCGTTTTTAGCGCGAGGACTCACAATGTATACAGGTACTGTATATGAAATCTTTTTAAAAGATAGATCGATTACATCTAGCATCGGTAGCGGCGGCCGTTACGATAACATTATCGGAGCATTCCGTGGTGATAACATGAACTATCCAACAGTCGGTATTTCATTCGGTTTAGACGTTATTTATACAGCACTATCACAGAAAGAAACGATATCATCTACAGCGGATGTATTTATCATCCCGCTCGGAACAGAATTACAATGCTTACAAATCGCCCAGCAATTACGTTCTACCACTTCCTTAAAAGTCGAACTTGAACTAGCAGGACGCAAATTAAAACGCGCCCTTAATTATGCCAATAAAGAAAATATCCCTTATGTGCTTATTATTGGGGAAGACGAACTTAGTACAAACACTGTTGTGTTGCGGAATATGAAGGAAGGTAGTGAGGTGAAGGTTCCGATTTCTTCTTTAAGTAGGTATTTATAATACGAACCACCCTCGTTTGGGTGGTTTTTCTATTTTATAGATACCTAACAATTAGTTTACATAAAATTATTATAATCTATTAAAAATACAAATAAACAATATCCAATTACCTATTATTTTTGGTAATATATAGATATGAATTATTTTAGGAGGATTAACTTTGAAAACCTACATCCAATTACTAAAGTGGACTACAGGGATCTATCATCTTTTATTACTTCCTTGTTATTATGTATTTCCAAGTCTTGTTAACCTATATGGGTTACCTTTACTACTATTGATTGTTTTTCATATCACTACTATTTTATTAGCTAAAAAAGAAGGCATGAATACGTACCCTCATTATATCGGTATTATCGTTACTCTAGTTGCCTTCTTTCCTTATATAGACATCTTTCTACATATGATAGCAGCCATTTTCCTTTTATTAGATGCTGCTTCTACGAATGCAAAAGAAGTGTATGATTCATAGATGGATAAAATGAAACTTTCATCCATTGAGTTTTGAAATAGGTCAGCAAAAAGGGTTTACTTTTTAAGTAAACCTTTTTTCATTTTTAATTACTCTCCTTACTTCAGAATAATAAAAGAATATTCTGTTTAATTTTTATAAATTTCTAAATATTTATAAAACATTCAAATTAACATACATTTTAGTTATGTAAAAAATCTAAGTTTTAAGGAGATGAATCCATGCTGAAAAAGTTGGTAGCAGGTGCATTATTAACTGTTTCGTCGTTAACTGGAGGACTGGGATCAGTATCAGCTAGTACCGAAAAAGATTATACGATTTCCTCTTTCGAATATGTAACTGTAGATGAAAAGACTGTTGATTCGTTTAACAAATTGAGTGCTCCATCAAAGGAAGACATAAAAATAACGTTAGTTCTACCGAAACAAAATCAAAATGGAGACTGGTTATCTTATGGATTTTCGAGCAAAGAAAGTTTAGAGTCTTTTATTGAAAAAGATAAACAAAGGTTGAACAATTCAATCACTCCCCTTGGTGTTGGAGGAAGCGGACCTGGTAGTACAGACTTCTATAAACGCACAAATCAAGGTAGCGAGTATTTTTCTCTAAGTAGTGGTTATAAAAACTTGTCTGCTAGTTGGCAAAATCAAATTGTTTCTGTACGTACAGCAGCTCCTACTGCTAGCTATTCAACAACACTATGGGAACGTACTTCAACTGACGGATATGGAAAAGGTGTTGTTTTTAAACATGCTGATTGGTATGGTCAAACTGCAAACTTAAATAACTTTCCAACTTCAGCAGTTGAAGTTAAAAAGTAAAAAATATAGAAATAAAAGGTGTTTTCATGTATGAAAGCACCTTTTATTTCTTCTATAACAATTTCAACTCTTAATTATTATTTTTCGTATTCCTATTCTCCAAAACCTTCTCCATATTATGAGTTGCCCATTCCATCATTAATAGAATCACTGGACGTAGTGATTCACCAAGCTCAGTTAACGAATATTCAACTTTAGGTGGCACTTCACGGTATACTTCACGATGTATAATGCCATCAGCTTCAAGTTCTCTCAGCTGCAGCGTTAACATTCTTTGTGTGATATTTGGTTTTAATCTTTTTAATTCATTAAAGCGCTTTGTACCATCTAATAAATGATACAAAATTACCCCTTTCCATTTCCCTCCAATCACCTCAACCATAGCTTCAACTGGACAAGAATATTTATTTAAAAATGGGTAATTTATATTATTTTCGTTTGGACAATCCATAATAAATCCCTTCCCTTAACAATAGTATCTTTTTTGATACTATACCACATAAATGTGCGTACTTGTATCTATGTTACTTTAAAAATATAATTTACTTACAAAAATAAATTCATGAAAAGAGGAACTTTTATGACAAATACAAACGAAATTACAAAAGAAAAGATTATGGAGGCTTTTCATTTCAGACATGCATGTAAAGAATTCGATCCTATGCACAAAATTTCAGAAGAGGATTTTAAATTTATTTTAGAAACAGGCAGATTATCTCCTTCTTCTTTTGGATATGAGCCTTGGAAATTTATTGTCGTACAAAATAAAGAATTAAGAGAAAAACTACAACCGTATTCATGGGGGGCTGGTGGGCAACTTGCAACAGCTAGTCATTTTGTTATTGTTCTTTCAAGAAACATTAAAGATATGCATTATGATGCAGAGTATATTAAATATATGATGAACGATATTATTGGATTGCCTGAAGACACTCAAAAAATTAGATATGAATTCTTCAAAAAGTTCCAGGAAACAGATTTTAACTTATTACAATCCGATCGTGCTGTATTTGATTGGGCATCTAAACAAACTTATATTGCTTTAGGTAATATGATGACGAGCGCAGCTCAAATCGGTATTGATTCTTGTCCAATAGAAGGATTTGATAAAGAGGAAGTAGATTCTTTACTTCGTCAAGAAGGCATTATACAAGACGATAACTTTGAAGTATCAGTTATGGTTGCCTTTGGTTACCGTAAAGAAGAGCCAAAGCGTGATAAAACAAGACAGACTATGGATACAATTGTTGAATGGATTAAGTAATATAGCACAGACAAATAATGCTCCTAATAGCTGGATACTTATACTAAAGAACTATCAGTCGTTTTTCTTATGTATGAATTTGGTTTTTCATGGAAAGATATGTTAGTATGTATACAGTTTGAGTGCTCTATTTTTAGAGTCGAACAGGAGGAGAATGAATATGTCTGATATTGAAGTTGGCGAAGTGTTTACTCTTAGTGATGAGAATAACGAAGAGCAAGAAGTAGAAGTACTTGGAGCGATGGATGTCGAAGGTGCAGAGTATATTGCTGTTGCCTTTGTTGAAGATATCCAAACAGAAACTGAGGAAGACATTGATATTTTCTTTTTAAAAGTAGAAGAAGATAATGAGTTTTCATACATTGAAAATGATGAAGAGTTTGATAAAGTATCTACTGCGTTTGAAAAGATTTTGGATGAGCAAGAGCAAGAATAGTATGAATGAAAAACACGCGGGCGGATGTATATCCGCCCTCTTTTTATTTATTACTCATCCAGAGACTCACGCAGTAATTGCAGTACATCTTTCATCGCAAAAGGTCCATCTTTTTTAACATGTTCCGCAAATTCTGAAACGAGACGTAATGTTCTCACACTTTCGATTGGATGCTCTCCTGATGCACTTTCAGCTGAAAGCATAACTGCATTCGTCCCGTCCAGTACAGCTTGAAACACATCAGTCACCTCTGCCCTTGTTGGAATAGAATGATCTACCATAGATTGAAGCATTTGTGTTGCTGTAATGACATATGTATTCGTTCGATTACATTCCTGAATCATCATTTTCTGTAAAAGCGGAATGCATTGATACGGTAACTCTACTCCTAAATCGCCCCTTGCAATCATAATTCCATCTGCTTCTTTACATATATCTTGAAAATTCTCGATTGCTTCCATCGTTTCTATTTTTGCAATTACATTAGGTGACGTTTCTTTATACTGTTGTATAAAATCTCGTATTTCTTTTATATGACTAGGTTTTCTTACGAAAGAACACGCGATAAAATCAACATTCTCTTCTAAAAGAAACTGAATATCTTTTTTATCTTTCTCTGTAATAGCTGGTAAACGAACAGCCGCATCTGGTAAATTAACTCCTTTATGAGATGAGATATTGCCACCTGTTTTTACCTTCGTTTCTATTTTGTCCGTACTTATCTTTTCAACAATTAATTCAACTTCTCCATCATTAATTAAAATTCTACTGCCTACTTTCACATCATTCGCAATTCCTTCATAATCAACGCTTGCTTCTGTATTACTCCCTGTAACTGGTTGTGTATGTAAAATAAAAGAATCTCCTGCCTGAAGTGTAATTTGCTCTCCCTTCACTTCACCTAATCTTATTTTAGGACCTTGTACATCACCCAAAAATTTAATAGAGTCATCTAATGATTTCACTAAACGAATGATGTCTTTATGACTTTCATGCGTGCCATGCGATAAATTCAGTCGAACAATTTTCATACCATTCTTTATTAACTGTGCTAACGTTTCTTTATTATTACTTGCGGGTCCAATTGTACAAATTCGATCGATTGTCATTTTTGTCACCATCCTTTTTTTAATAAGTTTCCCATATGAACTTAAAAATAACAGAGATTCTGACATGAATAGATTTAAATTTACATGAATTTCATAAAATTAAACCTGTATCCCTTGCTGGCTAAGCATTAGAAGATATATTCGCTTTTTTGCAAATGAAGACATGTTGAATCGAAAGTAAAAGAAAAGTTAAGTATGGGATAAACCATTGAGAGTTTCGAAATTTTCATATATTGTATGAATTGAGTTCGAACTCAAAAATTTAAAAAGGTGGGAAAATTAGTGAATATGAAAAAATCTTTATCGGTGACAACTTTAGGGTTAGCGGTTTTAGGTTTTGGTTTTACTAATAACGCAAGTGCTTCAGAGGTCGATACTGTAGACAAGCAGCCCGTTTTAGTTGACTTTGATACAATTCAATCAACAAAAACATCTAGTGTTCCTAGTTTGACTGTTGCAGTTGCACCTAAGAATGACTCTAACATTAGCGTATATACTCCCTTTTTTGGTAACCCATATGCAGTTGCTAAATCGAATTCAACTACGACCGAAGACTATGTTTATGCAAAAGCAAGAACTTTCAATGGCGATGGCTCATTAGTGAATACGAAAAGTAATAGTGCAAAAAAATCATCCTTTGTAAGTGCTACAGCGACCAACACAAGCATTTATTATGGAGATGATTACGCTATCGGTAATCATACCTATAAATTAAGTGGTTATAATGATGTGAATCACGAAACAAAAGCTTTCTGGTAAGAAAGAGAAAAAAGATATGCATCTTGCATATCTTTTTTCTCTAATATTTTACATATATTGAGGTGCTATTTATGAAACAAATATATATTATTAGCGGTGTTTTACTTATTTCATTACTTACAATTTATATTTTGTTCAATACTTCATTCATACAACCTCATCCACCTTCCATAGAAAATAAACGAGAGCAACAAACCAATACTATTTCTTACGGATTGAAGGATAATCAAGGCCAACATATTAACAATGGTAGTACAATTACTAGTGAGGATAATAAAATTAATGTAACATTATCATTCGTACATACTATTAATGAAAACCGAAAATATGGATTAATTGTTCTAGAAGATTACGAACAAAAACCTTTTAAAATAGAAGATACTACTACTGAAATATCACACTATTTTTTTGATATGAAACCAAACAGTTCAATTACTACGAAAATCTCTTTACACACTTCTCCTAATGCAAGTGAATTAACCTTTTTAATAATTAAAAAACCTGAATACAAATTAAAAGATAATAACTTAAATAAAGCAGCTATTTTAGAAGATATTCTAAGTATGCGATATTCAATACATCCTCTTCAGAAAGAAAACGAAAAAATAAAACTCTCCCTTATAGATCCAGATGCTATTCTAAAAGATGGTCTTTACGAACCATTATTTGTTACGAACCGTGAAGAGAACTTACAAACTGTCTTCTTTGTAAAGGAAGGCAAGCAATTAATTTTATCAAACGGTAATGAAACAAATGATGAAATGACTTACGCAATCGTGGCTTTTAAAGATTGGAAACAAGTTGAAATATTTAACAATAGAAAAGTCGTTTATACTAAGGTTGCACCTGAAACGAGGCAAATCTTTAATTTCACATTGCCTTCAGTGGATCAGGAAAGTAATTTGCAACTCGTCGCTTTTCCATTTCCTTATAAAGTTAGCGAAGAAGATTATATCAGTCAACAAGCATTCAGTTCCTTTCGCATCGTAATTGAAAATGAAAATAAATAAGTTATACTATGCACATTACAACAACCTAAAAAAGGCCTACTCACACGAGTAGGCTTTTGAAACTATGAAAGTTTCGTCAATAACTGATTTAAATCTTTTTTCGTTTTCATCGTTAATGATTTCATTTTATTAATATCGATTTTTTCTTTCTCCGCTCCTACAATTAACGGATACATACTTTGACCGATTGTTTTAGAATCCGTCGGATGTGATGCTTCTAGCTCTTTTTCAATCACATCCCACTTTTCATTAATTTGTTTGCCAAGCTTATTCACTGTTTCCAATTTTGGATTAGCAGCTAACTGCTTGTCCAAGCTATCAATTAATGCTACAACTTCTTTAACATTCGTTTTCACAGCAACACTTTTCTTCGGATCTTTCGTTGTCTTTCCGTTATTGTTTGTGCTTGTACTTGTGCTTTGATCTGTTGTTTTCCCGCTAGTCGTTTGATCATTCGTTTTTCCTGTCGTCTCTTTTTCTTTTGTTTTTACATTTTCGTTTTGAGTTGACGTTTTGCCGTTACTTTCTGTCCCTGATGATTCTTTCGTATTTTTTGCATCCTTATCTGTTTTTTCATTTGAAGAAGTATTTGTTTCTTTTTCAGTATCTTTCGTTGTTTTTGACGCTTCATCTGCACTTGTCGTTTTTGCTTCTCCATCATTTTGCGCAGTTACTTGCTCTTTCTTTTCCGTTTCTTTATCTGCTGAAGGACTACAAGCTGCCATAGTAAGCATTGTACCAATTGTTATCGATGCGATAGCGACCTTTTTCATTTTCATATAAATCCCCCTATGTTTTACATAATTTATCCTCCCCTTTACGATTCGATTCCCCCTTAAAAAATCCCTTTTCATACGAATTATCATCTTTCCGACAGTAATCTTCATAATAATACGTACAAAAACTGATAAACTCATTTTAATATTCGAGTTTCTTCTACTTCATTTTTCTACTCGCAAGTAAAAGAAAAAGAGTATATTGTCACATTAAGAATTACGATCTTCATATGACGATATACTCTTCTATCAAATTTTTATCTTTCTTGACATTTTATTTATACAAAAAAATAAAATTTTCTTTCGTTTTTTGTTTCTCAACATTTGTTAACATAATATTTTTATGAGTAACCACCATTCGAGTGAATGACTTGCCCAGTAACCCATTTCGCTTCTTCACTTACTAAAAAAGAAATTAAGCGCGCAGCATCCACCGGTTCTCCTACTTTACCTTGCGGGAACTTCCATACTAAATGATGCTTCAGCTCCTCTGTAATCCATCCTGTATTCGTCGGTCCTGGATCTACAGCATTCACTGTAATCCCCTTCTCCATCGCAACTGGTGCTACTGACTTTGTAAATGCTTCAATTGCCCCTTTCGTTGCTGCATATGCTAGTTCATCTGGCATTGGACCTACTGACTGTCCTGAAGTAAGATTAATAATACTCCCGCCCGTTTTAAGTGAATAATGTTTTATAAACAATGAACTTAATAGCATAGTAGCCCGAACATTAACTGTATAATGTTTATCCAACTGCTCTACATCTAATTCCTCAATTCTTGTATGAGTAGAATATACTGCATTATTAACTAGAATAGATGGATCACCTAACCGTTCTGATACCATATAAAATAAACGATTTGGCGAATAAGACTGCGATAAATTGATTTCTGCCATTTCACATCGAACATCGTAACTTTCAATTTCCTTTTTCAGCAAAAAGGGTTCTTGATCACTCATTCCCCATGGCATCGCTTTATCATACTTTGGCCAGTACGTGAAAAAAATGTCTATCCCCTTTTGAGCAAGCACCTTGCATACAGCTGCACCAATTCCATTCAGACGAGTTGCCCCTGTTACAATTGCTATTTTCTTCACCTTTTTCTCCTCCATCTATACACAGATCCCCTGCATGAATACAGAGGATCTATCTTCTTATTGAATATTTGACAGTATACGTTCAGCACCTAATTTTAACATTTTAATAAAGATATAATTTACAATCGTAAACATTACAAATAAAACGATAAACATAACCCACAGTCCGACATGAAGGAAGAAGTATAATACACTTACTCCCCCCACAATAATTAAAGCTATTAAAATATTAGCTAAAAAATTCCACAAAGTTGTATATCGACTTTTAAATAATTTCTGCTCTGTATCCCAATGAATATCTGCAGTTTGCGCGTCCCAGCGTGTTCCGATTAAATTAATTAATAACAACCCGTTCGCACTTAGTAAAAACCACAGTATCATAAAGACTGGAGAAATCCCAGCTACAACTGCCATCGTAATACCGAATACTGCTAAAATGATCACATTAATTAACCAAGCAGTGATTGCTTTCGCAAAAAAGATATCCGAAGCCTTTACTGGTAAATAACGATTCACAAACCAAGAGCTTCCATCTCGCGAAAATGACGTTGTTGCAATGACGTTACTACCCATTAAAAATAACGATGCACAAAGGCCAACACCAATTGCAAATCCCGTTGTCTCTGAATTGTTAATATACTCTGTAATAAACTTTAAATTTCCATCTTGCACAAATAAAATAAAGAACAACATAATTGGCATAACGAAAGTTTGTACAATGCAATTTAAGAAAAATTGTGGTGTACGGAATAACGTTTTAAATTCTTTTTTCACATACGCTTTTAAATGCGAACTTTGTACTGTTGATTTCTGTAAACCTTCCGCCGAAATAACTTGTTTCTTTGCTGTACTCGTTGAAAGTCCAATAACCCCTTTTAAATATGTACGCTCTGCTATGTAATAAAACAACACAAAGAAGACAAATGAAATAACTGCAAAGATTATTACATATAAAGGTCCCTTCCAATTTGCATTTTCTACTAATGCTACTGCTCCAAAATATGTAGTTGGAAAATAGTTTGTCATTTGTACTAAAAGAGAAGACTGGTTGTTTGCAAGGTAATCCGCAATTGCATCTTCAGAAAACGAACTTTTATTTTTCCACTGCAAAAATACGTTAATTCCTACAATAAATAGTATACTTACGATTCCAATAAATATATTTCCTCGGTCTTTATTTTTCGCTATATTTGTATACCTCATAATAACTGTCATCAGTAACGAAGCTAGTACTAACGGCACAATTGGGAAGAGTAAGTAAATGAAAATCATATATATGTAATATGTAATAAATGCGCCACTTTTTAAACCGTACGTAATAAAGATCGGTAATAAAATAAATGAACTCATTACGTATTGTGTAATTAATACTGTTAAAAATTTGGCTGAAATAATTTGCGCTGGTTTTAATGGTAATGGTAATAACATTTCAATGTCATTGCTGTAGTAAAATACAGTTAAAATGTTCGTAATACTCATTAAAAATACCCATATACTCGCAATCGCAAGTCCCATTGCGATAATCATTCCTGGATCTTGCCCTAAATGTATCATTCCCTCATACATTGCATGCGTGATAGAACCAAACAGTAAAAAGCCGACAAATAAAATAGCTGCAAATGAAAATACATACGCCCATCGCTTCTTCTTATCTGTTATAAAATCTGCATAATTTAATTTCAATAATACTTTCGTTAACGTCCAAATTTTACTCATTGCCCGTCATCTCCAAGAACATTTTTTCAAGTGATTCATTGGATTTAAAATGATCTCTCATTTCATCTAAATTCCCTTTAAACTGAAGGTTTCCCTTATTAATAATCGCGACGCGGTCACATAATTTTTCTGCCACTTCTAATACGTGTGTAGAGAAAAATACAATCTTTCCTTTATCCGCATGCTCTCTCATCATTTCTTTTAAAATATATGCAGATTTCGGATCAAGCCCAGTTAATGGTTCATCTAAAATCCATACATCTGGCTCATGTACGAGCACACCAATAATAACGATTTTTTGTCTCATACCGTGCGAATAACTTTGAATTTGATCAGATAAAGCATTATAAAGATCAAACTTCTTCGCTAAAGACTCTATTCGTTCTTGTCGTACTTCTTTCGGCACTTCATACATATCGGCCATAAAGTTTAAATATTCAATTCCTTTTAATCGTAAAAACATATCTGGACTATCTGGTACATAACCAAACGTCTTCTTCGCTTCCATCGGCTCTTCCATAATATTTTTTCCGTTAATCGTAATAGTCCCTTTGTCCACCCCGTGAATACCAGTAATCATCTTAATTGTCGTTGATTTACCCGCACCATTCGGTCCTAAAAATCCAAAGATTTCGCCGCTAGGTACAGATAAACTTAAGTCTTTTACTGCATAGGTAGACCCATTATAACTTTTTGACACATTCGTAATTTCAATCATTTCATCCAATCCTTTCCTTAATTACCAAATAACTATATTGATATTATAGCATAGTTCTATTTTAATATTTTTACATTTTTCAGTATATTTAACCTTTAAAATAAATATACACCCCTAATCCAACAACTAAAACGACAGCTAGTATAATATAAATCATTGTTAAGCGTTTAATATTCCCCTTTGTCGCTTTGCTATAATTTGCATCACCATTCCGCCCAATTAACACCGTCGCAATGACAGTAATCACTACAAGTAATACAACGATCATGATCCAAGTTAGCATTTCTTCCTCCCCCTCCTTACAACCATTTTACAATATTATCCTCTTTATTTCGCAGCATATTTCCTCTTTTTACTATTATTATGAACCAAACTGGAAAACTATTATTACCATTCCTATCCATATGTGATATATTTATAACATAACGTGATTTATTTCTAACACTATAAGGAGGAACTATCATGAAAACAACTTGGATAAAATATTTAGGATTTCTCGGTTTCTTCGGTTTCCTCGGATTTTTTTATGAAAAAGGATTGTTTACTATGTTCTGTTTCTTCTCCTTTTTCACATCGTATAGAACAGTTCAACACGATGAACTGTTTGAACAAATTGTCAATAAATCGTGTCGCAATGCATTTATCGTTACGTTACTAACTACCACAATCATTATGTTTATTGAAATGTTATTTCCAAACCCTACGCTACAAGAGATTGATATCGCTCTTATTTTCGGCACACTCATTCTTACATTCGGCTTTTCTATGTTCTTTTTCGATAAACCAATGGATGAAATGGAAGATGCACCATGGCATTCGTAACGAGAATAAAAGAATACCGTGCCAAATTGAACATGACACAAGAAGATTTAGCGAAGAGCGTTGGTGTGCGACGTGAAACAATTAGTCATCTCGAAAAAGGTAAATACAATCCTTCCTTACAACTTGCTCACGATATAGCGAAGGCATTACATAGTACGATTGATGAGATTTTTATTTTTGAGGATTGATTAAAGACGTCCAGTCACAAGAATCACAAAAAAAATACCGTCATTCTTTCCAAGAAGAATGACGGTATTTCTCATTGATTATCCATATAAAACCGCATGAAATACGCCTAATAGCAAGTATTGATCCTGCATGTAATCTTCATCATATACATTCATCTCAATGTAATACATATCTTCCTCAAGACGAATATTCCAATCTGCAATTACATAGCCCTTTCGTAATAACTTTCCCATTCCAAATAAAGTTTTATGAACAACATATTCTTCTGCCTTATATGTAAAGGTAAATAAGAAATTTGCATCCAATAACTTTCCGTCACATACAAGTATTTCATGCTCTGCATCATGATTATCTTTGTACATTACTAAAATCCTTCTTTGGCGCTGCCTACTTACATCCTTTGCAATGACGCGAATATTGTCCTTACTATCCTTTATTTCATAAATAATATTACTACCAATTTTTGGAATAAAATCCAGCGCTCTCATCAGCGTATTTTTATAATAGCCCCTTACTACACCTACTTGCTCACTTCCATTATAAACCTCTATCGGTGTCGTATCTGCTTTGCTATCACACGGTCGTTTGTAAGAGAGCTGCATCATTCGCTCTCCTCTTAAGTACTGATCAAACGTCACAGGATATTCTATCATGCGCAGTTCTTTATTTAGCTCATACAAATAGCGTTGAACACTCTCTATTAATGTTGCAGTAGCTATACGCTCTTGAAGTTCAAATTCTTGCCAGCTGGAAAAAACAATCCATTGATTATGATCCTCTTCATAGAAGAAACCAAGAATTACCTCTTCACGGTCAGCCGTTTCATATTTCATAGGCACGTTCTGCCCATGTTGAACTTGTTCCATCCACTGACCTAAATAAATCCCCAGCTCTGCAACCTTCATACATGATTTTTGAAAAAATACGCTGTCACTCGCGCAAATCGTTACATCTCCTTCGATAAAGCCCTTTGAATAAGCATCATACCGTGGCTCATCCTTCTGCGGGAGATTTTTGTCTAACTCAAATAAAAACGTTAACATCCTTTATTCACCTCTAGTTGTTACACTAATCATACATGACATCGCATCACGCTAGGAAACTATTTATATACGCATATTTAATTCACGCATTATAACACGTGAATGACCTTGTATAGTAGCTCTATTTTTTTGTTCTATATCTTAGTATATGAATTTATATGAGCGATTTTTCAAATATATCTATCGCAACTTACAATATATCAACGATTTTTTCAATATATCTATCGCAACTTACAATATATCAACGATTTTTCAAATATATCTATCACAACTTACAATATATCAACGATTTTTCGACAAATATCAGCACGATTAAAATGAAGCTACCTTTTCTTCCGCCACTTCTACAATTTCTAAAATTTGGAGCAGACTCTCCACTTCATAAGTCGGGTTAACATCTGTCCCGTTTTCTTTCAAACTCGGATTATACCAACACGTATCAATGCCGTAATCTTCTCCGCCTTTCATATCAGAAGTTAACGAATCTCCAACCATTAGTACGCTTGATTTATCAGTAATCCCAAACTTCTCAAACGCATAATCAAAAATCTCACGTGCTGGTTTTTGATGACCAACTTCTTCAGAAATAATAATGTGATCAAAGAAATTACATAAAGGTGAATTTCCGATTCTTGATTGTTGCACCTTCGTATATCCATTCGTAATAATACCTAACTTGCAATCTTGTAGATTTTCACATAATTGTACTGCGCCTTCTATAAGATGTACTTCCTTCCCTAAATTTTCAAGGTATACATCACTAAATTGCTGTGCATCTACGTCTATATTATGAAGTGCAAATAATTGTCTAAATCGATCTACTGCTAATTCACTTAGCGTAATCATTTTATTTTCTAAATCTCTCCATAATCCATTACTAATCTCTTTATAGCTTGCAAGATAATCATTATACCCTGTAGGCATATCAAACTGTACAAACGCATTATGTAATGCGTGTCTTTCCGTTTCAGGGAAATCTAATAATGTATCATCTACGTCGAATAATATAACTTTGTATTTCATGATGTTTTTCTCAACTCCTATATTCTCATAGCATAATTATAACAACAATAGTAAAAGGAGGCTAATCCGCTCAGCCTCCTTTTACTTATTAGTCTTCTAGTAATAACTCTTTCATTTTCTCTAACGACTCTTTCGTAAAGCCAAGAGCCCTTTCAGCGTATGCTTCAACTGATCCGTATTGCTTTTGAATTTCACCAATCGCAGCTTGCAAGTATTCAGCACGTGCTTCAAACATTGCACCTAATATCGCTCTGCTCTCATCGTTTTGTAATTTCGCACCTAAAAAGGCCATCATTTTTTCATTTAGCTTTTCACGGAATCCGTTACTTAGTAAGTAGTCTTCCATTACTGTTTTTTCTGGTACACCTAGTAAAAGTAGTAATAATGCTGAACCAAATCCAGTACGATCTTTTCCAGCTGTACAGTGGTTTACTAACGGTAAGTTTTCCGGGTTTTGCGCTAAGTTTAAGAAGCTCACGAATGCCTCGTTACCACTTACGAAATCTTGATTCATTTTCACAAGATACTCACCTGGTTTTCCTAACATAGAAAGGTCACCAACTTGGAAAAACTCATTTATATTTAAGTCTTTCGCTAAGTCTTGCATAACTGGTAAGCACACTTGACGAGCACCTGTAATCTCAGGATTGGGCTTATGCTTTACCTCAAAGTCTGTACGATAGTCACAAATTAACTTTAAACCAGACTTTTGTAAATAGTCGATATCCCACTCTGTTAGTCCTGCTAATTCTTCAGAACGGTATAATTTGCCCCATTTCACTTTACGTCCATCTGTCGTTTCATATCCACCCATATCACGGAAGTTAAACGCACCTTGTAATGGCAATCTACGCTCAGCTACTGTCACTGCTTGTCCATTACTACCTACTAGTCTAAAATATGGACGCTCATTGTCGCTCGGGTTTTCAATTGTATATGATAATTCTCCATTTACAGTTGCAAGTAATTCTCCATTTTCTTCAATATGATCTGGCGAAGTACTCCAATAAATACGAACTTCTTCTATATTATTTTCCCACTTTATTTGTAACGTATTATCTTCAATTCTTTCTACAGTTGCTTGTAGCCAATTTCTTTGCTGTCCCATTCTTTCACCAACGCTTTCTCTTATAATTGAATCTTACCCTATTGTATTATGGGAATATCCGTTTTGTCGTTCTCATTTTTCTTTTTATCTTACAAACAGGCGAAAAGTTCTTTTACTTGTTCAAAATTTGTACATGGATTACCGCGAAATACGTATGCGATTTGTTCATTACCTAAATCTTCGTATACAACTGTTCCGCGATTAGGGTGCGAATAAAACTCTAACCCGTTTATAATTTGTTTTGGGCCATAGTTCATTGTCCATGAAGAAATAGGATAATACGCTTTGTTTTTATGTCTACAAACCCAAAGTGCATATAGTTTATTAACTTCGTCCCAGTATACATACTGCGTTTCGTCATTTCCGAAACCGACCGATTCAAGTTTCCAATTTAGTTTTTCATGAATTAACAAATTTACATAGGATACGTCATCTGGAGCATTCCACTCTCTACATCTTCCTATCTCACCCATTTCACTTCTCTTCGCTTGAAAGCTTAATAAGTGAAATGATGTATGTAATATCGTTTTCCCAAGCTCCATATTTACTGGTTGTAATTCAAATAGAAATCGTTCCATTTCGTCTTGGTTTACATATCCATGATCAACAGAAATTTCAACTTGTGTTTTCCATATAGATGTAACGTAACTTTCTTTTCCTTTATAATTTATACCTTTCCAATACACAAGCCCTTTATATTGAAAACAATCTCCTTTTGCTTGAGAAATACAGCTATCCGGAAATACTGGTTCCATTATATCGAGAAAAAATTCCTTTACTCGAAACATCCCAGTTGGAGTAACAACCTGAAACCAAAAAGTTCCCCACTTTTCACCTTCATAACGTTCTGAAACTTTTTCAACATTCCAGCCTTCTAACAATACATTTGGATACAGTAACACGAATGAATGCATGGATTGCTTTAACATATATAGTCCCCTCCCGCTATACGAGTTCGAGAGTATACATCATTCATCCTCCTAAAACTTTCTCACATATCTCTCAGTTGAACTAAGCAGCTGACATCCGTTCTTTTCAAAAACATCCTTCATCCACTCATTTTGCATATTTGTCTCACCAATATAATAAGATGCACCTATTTCCTTTAAGACAAACATCGCACCTGCAAATAACGCAGCTTCATATCCCTTATTACGCATATTTGGAGTAACTGCGAAGTACATAAGTTTCCCTTCTTCTAACGCACCTCTTTCAATATATGGAATTACAATTCCTATCGGCTCTTCACCTACACTCGCTATTAAACAATGTTCTTTCCACTGCTCACCAATTTCTTCTAGCATCATATGCACAAATTGATCATGAGCGACTGGTTCTCCCGTTGCTTCATTCCACAGTGAATAAAAAGCCTCTTCTCCAACTTCTTCAATAAGCTTAAAATCAATTTCACTTTCTACATCTTCTACTTCGTATATATCTTTAAATACAATCATGTTTTCCGTAACATATTCAAATGAATACGTTTCAAAACATTTTTTATACACATCATAATTTGGACTTTTTGAAGAGATTTCAAAATGTAGTTTTTCTAATCCATCTTTTTCAGCTTCAGCAACGTAATATTGCACCATCTCTTCTAATTGCTCTTCTGTAAAAACCTCTGCATTATTTTCTTTTATCATAATAGAAGAAGCACTTCTTCTTATTTTAAAATGTTTTTCTAACTGTTCTATCGTCGTCATATTCTTCCCTCATCTATATCATACTCGAATTTCTAATCGTTCTCCTTGCATGAGCAGGATTGTCCTTGAATATATAGAATACTAGAAAAGATCGCATCTTTAAAGTGCGGAGGAGGTTCTCCATTGGATATTACAGCATTGCAACAACAGTTAGAGCTTATACAACAAAATGACTACACGCAACTGCAACATATAGACGTAAATGAGTTAACTTTGAACATGCTTCAGTATATCGGAACGACTGATAGCTACGTTCGTTACCAACTTATATATAAATGTTTTGCGCATTTCATTCATCATGAATTCCTTATGGACGATCAGCTGAAATTACTTCTGCAAACTTGTTTAAGTGATGAGTATTTATATTGTGACATTTACTCCCCACATACAGATGGGGTTTTCACACGTTCTTACACTGTTTCGTTAATTGCGTTAATACTCCAATTCGCTAATTCGCACTACTTTTGTACAGAGGAGGATATCGAAGAAATAAAAAATAAACTCATTACATACACAAACTTAGAAACGGATTTTCGGGGCTATATTGAAAATAAAGGATGGGCTCATTGTCTTGCTCATGTATCTGATGCCTTTACTGAAATTGTTCATAATACGTATACAACTTTTGAATGGTACGAAGAATTAATTCATTGTTTATTAAATAAAATCTTTATTCCATCTGACCTTTTTCATAATAACGAAGATGAACGCATTGTTACTCCATTACTAGCAATGCTGTATCATGATTTTCCTCAGAACGATTTAATTTCTATTATTCATAAAAAAATAAAAAGGCTTCCTCAAATTAGAAAACGCCTTTCGCTTAATGAGTATTGTATTTTATGTGCCAATATTAAAACCTTTTTACGCACATTATTTTTCAGAACGAAAGATGACCATAACTTAGCCTTTACAGCACGTAAAACAGAAAGAATGTTAAAAGAACTTCCTAACTATTATTAAATACAAGGAGCAATGACATGGGTTATATTGAAGATATGAGAAATCTAGTAGGAAATCATCCACTTATTCTAATAGGATCACACGCCATTATATTAAATGAAAAAGATGAAGTATTGCTGCAGCTCCGTACAGATTTTAACCGCTGGGGCATTATTGGCGGTGCCTTAGAATATAACGAAACGTTAGAAGATGCTTTAAAACGAGAAGTGTTTGAAGAAACTGGACTTATTATTAAAAATCCAGAACTATTCCGTACATACTCAGGACCAGATTTCTTTCAAATCTATCCAAATGGCGATCAAGTACACGGTGTACTCGTTGTTTATATTTGCCGCGAATTCCACGGTGAGCTTGTATGCGACCATACGGAATCGAAAGAACTACGCTTCTTTTCACTTGATGAATTACCTAATAATCTTCCTCCTGTTATCGAGAAGATTATTACAGATTATCTAAAAAAATAAGGGAACGCTTAACGTTCCCTCTCAAATCCAATCCGTTTTTTAATTTCTGCTAAATTTATCTTCGCAATAGCGCGTGCCTTCTCAGCACCGTTTTCTAATGCTTCATATAATAAATCCGGCTCATTCATATACATTGCGTACTTTTCACGAGGTCCAGCTAACTCATGATCTACAACGCGAAACAACTCTTTTTTCACATCGCCCCATCCGATTCCAGTCTCATATTTTTCACGTAATGACTGTACTTCGTCTTCTGTCGCAAACTCTTTATATATCATAAATAATGTTTCTAATTCTTTCGGTTCATTTGGAAGTGAAGAGTCTGTTTTGATTTTAAATATTAACTTTCGAAGTTTTTCTTGCTCTGCAAATAATGGGATTACATTTCCGTAACTTTTACTCATCTTCCTTCCATCAAGACCAGGTAAAATAGCTCCTTCTTCTTGCACTACATACTCCGGTAGTGTAAATGTCGTGCCAAATGTATGATTAAAATACGTCGCAATATCACGCGCAATTTCAATATGCTGAATTTGGTCTTTTCCAACTGGTACATGAGTAGCTTGAAATAATAATATGTCAGCTGCCATTAAAATCGGGTACGTGTATAACCCCATATTCACTCCCGCATCGACCTCTAACCCTGCTTCTTTATTTTGCTCCACCTTCGCTTTATACGCATGAGCACGGTTCATAAGACCTTTCGGAGTTAGGCAGGCTAAAATCCAAGCTAATTCTAGAATTTCCGGTACTTCTGTTTGCCGATAAAAAACAACATCTTCCCCAAGTCCAAGCGATAACCAAGTAGCTGCTACCTCTTTCGTATAACTGCTGAACTTTTCTGAATCATGCACAGCATTTAATGCATGATAATCAGCTATAAAGTACAATGCTCTTCCTTCATTATTCTTTGACATTTGTAATGCAGGTTTAATCGCACCAATATAATTTCCTAAATGTGGATAACCTGTCGGCTTAATTCCTGTTAACATTATTTTTTCACTCACACTAACTCCTCCTTTCGCAAAATAAAAAGAGCCCCTCATCCTTAAAAAAGGACGAGAGACTCCCGCGGTACCACCTTAATTAGCTATCATTAGCTCACTTCATACTTCAATAACGTGAAGTAACCGTCTTTACCTACTCATTTCAGTTAGAAGCTCCAGAGTCCATTCCATATTCATCCCTTACTGATTTCCACCACATATCAGCTCTCTGAAAAGTTTCGAATATGTACTCTTCTCTTTCATTGCTTTTTCGTTATTTTTTACAGTTTATCACATTTCACTTCCAAACAAACCCTAATTTTCTATTTTATATAGCAGGAATTTCCACTTCAATTGTCTAATATTATATAGGTTTGTTGAAATATTCGAAACAACTTTGGAGGTTTTTTCATGGTAAAATATATATCAATTTTAGGTTCAACAGGATCCATCGGCACATCTGCATTAGATGTCGTTTCAGCTCATCCTGAACATTTTAAAATCGTCGGTTTAACCGCAAATTATAATATCGATCTTCTTGAGCAACAAATCAAAACGTTTCAACCTCGTATTGTAAGCGTTGCGACAAAAGACTTAGCAGACAAGCTTCGTACGCGTATTTCAGCAAATACAAAAATCACACACGGGACTGATGGCTTCATTGCAGTAGCTACTCACCCTGATTCAAATCTTGTATTAAGCTCTGTTGTAGGTGTTTCAGGATTACTTCCAACAATTGAAGCATTAAAAGCGAAGAAAGATATCGCTATTGCTAATAAAGAAACTTTGGTTGCAGCTGGACATATCGTAACTGAACTAGCGAAACAAAACGGATGTCGCTTAATTCCAGTAGATAGTGAGCATTCAGCTATTTTCCAATGTTTAAAAGGAGAAAATAATAAAGAGATTGAGAAGTTAATTGTAACAGCTTCCGGTGGTGCTTTCCGTGATAAAACACGTGATGAAATGCAAACATTACAAGCAAAAGATGCTTTAAAGCACCCAAACTGGTTAATGGGTGCAAAACTAACGATTGATTCTGCCACATTAATGAATAAAGGGTTCGAAGTAATGGAAGCGAGATGGCTATTTGATATTCCATATAAAAAAATTAATGTAATGATTCATAAAGAAAGTATCATTCATTCTTTAGTAGAATTTATTGATGGATCAGTTATGGCACAGCTCGGTGCTCCTGATATGAGAATGCCGATTCAATATGCGTTTCACTATCCTACTCGGCTACCTTCTTCCTATGAAAAATTAAATTTATTAGAAATCGGTAGTTTACATTTTGAAAAACCAGATTTAGAGAAGTTCCCTTGTCTACAATACGCATATGAATGTGGCAAAATCGGTGGTACTACTCCCGCTGTATTAAATGCAGCAAATGAAATTGCGAATGCGCTATTCTTAAAAAATGAAATTGCCTTTTTCGATATTGAAAAAACAATTTACAAAACAGTTGAAGCTCATCATAACGTAAAAGATCCTTCACTAGATGCTATATTAGAAGCGGATCAATGGGCACGCCAATATGCAAATGAATTGTTAATAAAAAAGCGCTAAAACAGTTCCCACTGTTTTAGCGCTTTTTTTCACGTATTCAACTTAACAAATCTATAACCGTGCGTAACTAATACTTTCAATATCGCATATCCTGGAATCGCTAAAATAATCCCCATAATCCCGAATAAGTTTCCGGCAGTTAAAATGATAAAAATGATAGTAATCGGATGAATATCTAACTTTTTACCCATAACTTGCGGAGAAATAAATTTACCTTCTGCTAATTGTACAACCATCATAACGATAATTACTTTTAACACCATTGCTGGCGAGTCGATAAATGCGATAATTAACGCTGGTGTAATCGCGATAATTGGTCCTACGTACGGAACGATATTTACAATCATCGCTAAAATCGCAAGTAATACCGCATATTTAATACCAATAATAAGATAACCAATTAATAGCATAATACCGATAAATAAGCTGACGATAATTTGACCTCTAATATACGAGCTAATCGCATAATGCATATCATCTAGTATTCTCATTGCTGCTGGTTGTCTTTGCTCTGAAATAAACTTTAAAAAGTGATTCGGCAATTGCTCACCATCTTTTAAAAGATAGAACAATATAAATGGAACCATTACAAATGTCAAAACAACCTCTGTAACAGTACTCAAAAATCCAGTTACATTCCCAGTTACTGATGATAATGACTTTGTAAAATCAACTGTGTATTCTTTTACCATATTCGCAACATTAATATTTAAATTCTCCTGAATTTTACCGAGTAAATTACTTTCCCCGAATCTACGTGCTGCTTGTTCAATCTCATGGCCAAAATACGGTAAGTTATCAATTAATGCATCAATTTGATCTTTAATAATAGGGATAACCGTTACAACTAAAAATACAAATAATCCTAGTACGATTAAATATATGGAAGCTATCGATACGATTCTTGAAACACCTTTCTTTTCTAAAAGCGAAACGAATGGATGCAAAATATAAAATAGCACGCCTGCTAATAGTACTGGGAAGAAAATTGTTTTTAAAAATACGATAAACGGTGTAAAAACAAATGATATTTTTGTTAGCAATAAAATATTAATGAACAATAACGCAAATCCAAGTAATACCGCCAAATAATTTTGTTCTCTAAAAAACTTTCTTAACTTATCTCTTTTTCTTATATTTATTTTCTCCAATGAAACCACCTCTTCGAATGATGAAAAGCCCTTATTCAGGGCTCTTCATCATAATCTATATCTCTATTTCTTTGCAGCTTTCACTACAAATGATACAATAAGAATTAACACGATTGCACCTAATAATGCCGGCACGACATGAATCCCACCAAATGATGGCCCAAAGGATCCAAATAATCTACCACCTAACGAAGCACCTAATAAACCTGCGATAATATTTCCGAACATACCACCTGGGAAATTTTTACCTGTTATAGAACTAGCAATTGCACCTATAATAGCACCAACTATTAATGTGATAATCCATCCCATTTTTAGTCCTCCATTTCTATTATAGTTTGTATGATTCAATACAAACATATGTATTTATCATTGCTAATCATATTTCACTATAGAAATATATTTACTACTATTTTACATATGGAGATACATATATTATATGCAAAAAAGAAAAATATTGTCAAACTCACCCATAAAGCAATTATATTCATATACCATATTTAAAGGAGGCTTCATTGTCTATGATTCTTAAGTTAAATTCCACTTCTTTTGAAGTAGCAACATCCATTTTACAGGTTCAAATTCCAGCTTATAAAGTTGAAGCAGACTACTTAAATAGTACTGCCATACCTCGTTTATATGATACTGTAAACGATATTCAAAATTGCGTTGAAACATTCTATGGATATTTTTCTGAAAATAAACTTGTCGGTTTTATTTCTTTTGTACAAGAAGAAAAACTAATCGATATCCACAGGTTAGTTGTATCGCCCAATTTTTTTCAAAAAGGAATCGCAACGAAACTCCTAATTTATATATTTAACATGTTTCCCTCTTCAATGGCATACATTGTACAAACAGGTAAAGCGAATACCCCTGCTATTACTTTATATAAAAAACACGGATTCATTACAGTATCAGATACAATACTTCCTGACGGTATGATTCTTACGCAATTAAAAAAGACAGAATACACAAAATAATTTGACTTGTTCGCTCCTTTATGTTATTTTTTACTTTATAAAACCTTTTGCTGAGTCCAAATTTTGGAGCGGGGGAACCATTTTTGTAGCTATGCTACTTGGGGCGAATCTTTTTTAAGTAGGGAAACTCTCACTTCCCGAGTCCGACAGCTAACCTCGTAAGCGTAATGGGAGAGGAAGGTGCTTTTTGCCTATGTTACACATTTTGCCTCCTTAATTATAAATATGGGATCGATATCAAATAGTCACCTATATTTATAGAAAAGGAGAATGTATTATGTTACGTTTATCTGATCACGCAATAAAAATGATGGAGCAAAGACTCCGAATTGAAAAACAACGCACATATCAAGCAAATAAAGTTGTAGATAACTTACATCACAAATACTTCTTTCAGCATATTTTTCAACCGAAAAGATAAAGAAAATGTTTATTTAATATTAAAAAACACAAGGTGTGTCTTACAAAGACATTCCTTGTGTTTTTTATATTCTTTATAAAATTCTCACTACATTTAAGCTTGCTGTAATCGCACCTGCTATAGTAGTCACATGCCCTACACCTAACGGGCCATTTTGTAATATTAATGTTGAATTGGCACTCGTCACATTCACAAGAAGTGTATTTGAAATGGCTGGTTCGATTACTACAGTTGATGTCGTTACGTTTTGTATAAAACTCCCTGTTAGTTGCGTTCCATTTAATAGCAATCTAACAGATACTGTCTCATTCCCACCATTTGCATCCCCTTGAAAATAGTAGCTTACTAAATATATTCCTGGCGTCGTTACTGTGACTGTCGTAGCACTAGTTAAAGATACACCAGTTCCATATACAGTGGATCCAGAATTAATTGGGATGTTGGCATTTGCTGCAATTGTGCTTGTTGATGTAGAAAAGAAATATCCGCCACCTGTCGATATAGCAGATGATCCTGTTGCTCCAGTTAAGCCTGTTGGACCCGTGGCACCTGTTGGGCCCGTTATCCCCGTTACCCCTGTTGCTCCAGTTATTCCTTGTATGCCTTGTATTCCGGTCGGTCCTGTTGCACCAGTCACTCCAGTCGCTCCGGTTGCTCCGGTTGCTCCCGTCACACCTTGTGGACCTTGGATTCCTTGGATTCCTTGTGGACCTGTTGCTCCCGTAGGGCCGGTCGCTCCCGCCTGCCCCGTTACCCCTTGTGGACCTTGGATTCCTTGTGGACCTTGAGGACCCGTTGCTCCCGTCTGGCCGGTTGCTCCCGCCTGCCCCGTTGCTCCTTGTGGTCCTTGAATTCCTTGAGGACCTTGGGGACCCGTTGCACCAGTAGGTCCGGTTGCTCCTGTTGGACCAGTTGGGCCCGCCTGGCCAGTTATTCCTTGTAGACCTTGAGGGCCTGCCTGACCAGTTGGGCCTTGTGGACCTTGCACGCCTTGTATCCCCTGAATTCCTTGGGGGCCGGTTGGACCAATTGGACCTTGTATTCCCTGAATTCCTTGAGGACCCGTTGCTCCCGTCTGGCCGGTTGGGCCTTGTGGACCTTGCACTCCTTGTATTCCTTGAGGACCGGTTGGGCCTATACTTCCTTGTGGTCCCTGAATACCTTGTATTCCTTGAGGACCAGTTGGACCGGTTATGCCACTCGGACCTTGTACGCCTTGCACTCCTTGAGGACCGGTTGGACCACTCGGACCTTGGATTCCTTGTAGCCCCTGTAAACCAGTTGGACCGGTCGCTCCCCTTACTCCTTGCTCACCTTGTATGCCTTGTAGACCTTGAGGGCCGGTTGGACCGATTGGACCCTGTGCCCCTTGCACTCCTTGTGGACCAGTCGGACCGGTTGCTCCTACCGGTCCCTGGATTCCTTGTAGACCTTGCGGACCAGTCGGACCGGTTACTCCTTGTATCCCTTGTGGACCTTGAATGCCTTGATCACCCGTTGGACCCGTTGCCCCCATCGGTCCCTGTACTCCTTGCAAACCTGTTACACCAGTTGCTCCGGTCGGTCCCTGTATTCCTTGTACCCCTTGAATTCCAGTCGCTCCTGTTGCTCCGGTCGCTCCTGTTGCCCCTGTTGCTCCAGTCGGACCAGTTGGACCCCCTGGTGATCCTGCTGGACCGGTTGGACCAGTTGGACCTCCTGGTGGACCAGTTGGACCGGTTGCTCCAGTCGGGCCAGTTGCAGAACCTGTCGGACCAGTTATCCCAGTGGCTCCTGTTGGGCCGGTTGGACCTGGATCACCTTGTAAACCGGTTGGACCAGTCGGACCGATTACACCTTGCACTCCTTGTATTCCTTGTATTCCTGTTGGACCTACTTGCCCCATTTCTCCCTGGGGACCTTGTAAACCTTGAACACCAGTTTCCCCTTGTGGACCCATTGGTCCTTGCTCCCCTTGAATTCCTTGAGAACCAGTTGGCCCTGTTGGACCAATCGGACCCTGTATTCCTTGTATTCCGGTTACACCTTGTAAACCACTACCTCCTAAATTACCTTGCACACCTTGTATACCAGTATTTCCAGTTGGTCCAGTCGGACCAATTTCCCCTTGCACTCCTTGTATGCCTTGTATTCCTGTTGGGCCGGTTGGACCGATTTCTCCTTGCATTCCTTGTATGCCTTGTATTCCTGTTGGACCGGTCGGACCGATTGGGCCAGGAATTCCTTGTATCCCTTGAATACCAGTTGGACCAGTCGGACCTCTTTCTCCTTGTATTCCTTGAACACCTTGTATTCCCTGTGGGCCTCGTTCTCCCATAGGTCCTTGATTACCTTGAGAACCTTGTGGTCCAGTTAAACCAGTTGGGCCGGTTGGACCATTTTCTCCTTGCATCCCTTGCACTCCTTGTATTCCTTGTGGGCCGGTTGGACCGATTGGACCTTGTACGCCTTGTATTCCTTGCGGTCCAGTTGGTCCACCTAAAGCACCAGTTGGACCGGTTGGACCAGTGGGCCCCGTAATACCTGGCGGTGGAAAAGGAATAGGTGCTTGAAACTTACTACACTTATCTTGATTCTTCACAAGCATCTCCCCCGTTATAACTAACGTATCAAACTATTTTTAATACATTTAAACTAGCTGTTATCACACCAGATAATGTCGTTACATGCCCGATAGCTAACGGACCATTTTGTAAAGACAAAGTTGCATTTGAAAAAGTAACTTCAATGACCATCGTATTCGAAACTGCTGGTTCTAATATAAAAGTACCTCCTGTAACATAAAAAATAAAACTCCCTGCGACTTGTGTTCCATTTAAAGTAAGCCTCACTGAAATTGTTTCATTTCCGGCCGTTGGATCACCTTGAAAATAATAGCTTACTAAATAAATTCCCGGCGTACTTAACGTTACAGTTGTTGCATTTGTTAAACTGACATCAGAACCAAAAACTGTAGATCCAGAATTAATTGGTATTAACGCATTCGCTGCAATTGTACTCGTTGAAGTAGAAAAGAAATAACCGCCCCCACTAGGTAAACCAGTCGCTCCTGTCGCTCCCGCTATTCCAAAGAAACCTATTGAACCTGCACTACCAGTTGCTCCTGTCGGTCCCACCACGCCACTTGGGCCCTGACTACCTTGTGCTCCAACTGGGCCTATACTACCACTAGCACCTGTCACCCCACTTGCTCCAGTTGGGCCTTGCAAACCTTGAACTCCTTGTATACCTTGTATTCCTTGCGAACTCGTTGCACCTGTATTACCTGCCGTTCCCGTTATTCCTTGTATTCCCGTAATCCCTTGAACTCCTTGCACACCTTGTGGTCCAGTTGCCCCGGTTGCTCCAGTTGCCCCAGTTTCACCCGTTGCACCTGTAATTCCAACATTTCCTTGTGGACCTTGGGGCCCTTGACTACCTTGCGCTCCTTGGACTCCTTGAGGTCCTGTTATACCAATTTCCCCTGTATTTCCTTGGGGGCCTCTAATTCCTTGTGCACCTGTTGGACCGATAATTCCTTGCACACCTTGTATTCCTTGCACTCCTTGCGCTCCTGTTGGACCCGTTATTCCTTGTAATCCTTGAGGACCTTGCAAACCGATAGCTCCAGTCGGTCCTATTATTCCTTGCACTCCTTGAGGACCTTGGGCACCTTGTGTACCTGTCAATCCGGTAGTCCCTTGTATCCCTTGAACACCTTGAGGACCTTGTGTTCCAGCTGCTCCTGTTTCCCCTTGAATTCCTTGTACGCCTTGGATTCCTTGTGCTCCAGCTGGGCCGGTTGCTCCTCGGATTCCTTGTGCTCCTTGAGCTCCTTCCGCTCCTGTAACACCAACTGGACCAGCTATCCCTTGTATTCCCACCATTCCTTGTGCACCTGTTGGACCTATCACACCTTGAATACCTTGAATACCTTTAGGACCTTCTGCACCAGTTGGACCAGTTACTCCCAGCGGACCTTGTATTCCTTGAGAACCTTCTGCACCCGTTGGACCTGTTATACCTTGGTTACCTTGAGGACCTTGTGCTCCTTGTACTCCAACTGCTCCAACTACACCTTGGGCACCTTGCGCTCCCCTTACACCTTGATGACCTGTTGGACCGGTTATACCTTGCACACCTTGCCCTCCAATTGGACCTATCCCTCCGCTTACACCTGTTGAACCGGTCGCACCCGTTGGACCTGTTGGACCTCCTGGTGGACCCGGTGGGCCAGCTGGTCCAGTCACCCCACTAGAAGGGCCAATTGGACCGGTCACTCCCGTCGGACCGCCCGGTGGTCCTTCTGAGCCTTGAGTACCAATACTACCTGTCGCTCCCGTTATACCTCTTATTCCTTTTATCCCTTGAAAACCTGTTGCTCCCGTTATACCTTGTATTCCTTGCACACCTTGTGGTCCTTGTAAACCTATTGCACCTGTTATCCCCTTTATTCCACTTATACCTTGGGCACCTTGCATTCCAGTAGAACCAGTTGGACCCACTTCCCCTTGTATTCCTTGAGCTCCTTGCGGGCCTTCCTCTCCAGTAATTCCTTGTATACCTTGGAAGCCGTCTTCTCCTTGTATACCAATAGCCCCTTGCTCTCCTTTTATTCCTTGAACACCTTGAGGGCCTTGTGGACCAGTTACACCCGAGACTCCAGTTACGCCTCTTTCTCCCTGCATTCCTTGTGCCCCTGTTTGTCCTCGCTCACCTATTTCCCCTTGTATTCCTTGTATACCTTGTATTCCTTGACTACCAGCAGGACCCGTAGCTCCTTGTATTCCTTCTAATCCTTGTACTCCAATATCACCAATTAGACCTTGGTTTCCGATTAATCCTTGAGCACCTTGGAGACCAGTTGGGCCAGTTATACCTTGCTCTCCTGTATCACCAATAACTCCTTGTATTCCTTGTGCTCCTGTTGTCCCTCGGGGACCTTGTATCCCCCTGATACCTTGAGGACCTTGGGGCCCAGTTGCTCCCGTCGGTCCAGTCACCCCTGTAGGACCAACAGGACCTTCATGCCCTCCAGTTGGACCGATTGGACCACTATTACCTGTCGGACCCGTTGTTCCTATAAGCGGAAGAGGCAGTGCCACTCCAAATTTTTTGCACTTTCTATGATGACGCACAACAATCCCCCTTCCCCAAAATAATTACACCTTTTATATGAAATGCATTTTTATAAGAAAAGTACACCTTTGACCTCATTTTTTTAAAATAAAGAAGCCTATCATTTCATCTATTTGAAATCATAGGCTTCTTTTATAAAAACACTTTACTTTCTAGCTTTAATAATAAAAGTAGTCGGCACCATTCTAGCTTTATATAAAGAATAATACTTCATAGACGGCTCAGCTAGTTCTCCATCAAACGAGCTTGATGGTTCAGGCTCTTCTATTCTCTTAATTTTAAATCCCACTCTATTTAACTCATTTATGTATGTACTTATTTTTCTCTTATATAATGTCGCTTGTACATTTTCTCCTTTAAATGTTTCAAACGTAATGGGCGTTTCCTCATGATAAGAAGACTTTATAGCAACTTCTTCCGTACCATACTGTAAGTTTGAATATACCGGGTGCTCCCAACTAAAAATAAAACTTCCCCCTGGCTTTACATATGAATAAATCAGTTCCAACGTTTTTCTTAAATCCGAAGTCCAACCTAATGCATAAATGGAATATACAATATCAAAATATCCTTTCGGAATATCGCCTTCTTCTTCCATTGCTCCACATATTAACTTTGGATTCCACGACTGTAACGTTTCATGTGCCGTTTCAATTTGTGTTCTCGAAAAATCAAGTCCCCACAATTCTTCTGCGCCATGTTCCGCCATATACTGCAACGAATGTCCACTTCCACACCCAATATCAAGTACCTTTTTATCTTTAATTGAATCGAACAAATGAATCTCATCTTCAGATGCCGTATACGGTCCGTATTTCGGTAAACAATCCACTTGAAAAAATAAGGTGCAACTGTATCCCAACACTTTTTATTTAAAGCTAACATTTGCGTACCTTTCATATTTTACATTCCCCCATCCATTTTTCTTTCTCTAATATTAATTACATATCATAACCAGATCGCCCTTTTCTCTTCGCCCGGTAGTTTTTCACTTTCGCAATCGTACCGCATGCTCTTCCTCCTTCTTCTCCAGCATACATACCGCACCATCTTTTACTTCCATTTCGCGAATGATCATAAAATACCCAGCGACAATCTGGACATGCTTTTAACCTTCCCCATACATTTTCTTGAATTGACATTAACACAATGCTTAACACTTTTGTATACACATTCTCTTCATATACCGGTTCATATGTAATACCTTTCATATCATCCTTTATATGTACATGAAATGGGTATTTCTCTAACCATTTTTGCAATGATCCTTCGCCTTCAATTGTCATCCGAATATCTTCTCGAAAACCTCTTAATTCCTCTATCGTATGAAATGGAAACTCTTCATCAAAATATTCTTTCATAAAAAGCTTTATGTCTTCTTCTGTTTGCAGCAAATCAATTGGCTCTCTCGTATCGTTTGGTATTCTCCATGTATTTAAAAATTCCCGAATATATTCTAGTTCATTTGGAGCGTTTTGATTCAATTCGATCCACCTTCTTCTTAAAATTTACTTTTTTCTGACTTTATGTATAATTATAGTATAAAATAGTTAACCATCAAATTATTTTACTGGTTACATAATTAGGAGGATTTCTATGAAAAGTTTCTCAACACCGATACGTTTCATGCTTATTTCTTCATTTTTTATGTCTTTTGGGTATTTTGCAGTATACGCATTTTTAGCTATTTATCTATTAACCTTTCTTCATTTTTCTGCTGTCCAAGTAGGAACAGTGTTGACGGTTATGACAATTACATCACGAGTTATCCCATTATTCTCAGGGTTAATTGCTGACAAAATAGGCTATATCATTATGATGATAGCCGGTTTATTTTTGAGAGGAATCGGATTTATCGCTTTAGGAATATGCTCTGATTTCTATACAATTTCTATTTCTTCTGCACTTATTGGCTTCGGAACTGCATTTTACGAACCTGCTGCGCGCGCCATATTCGGTTCACAACCAGCTCATTTGAGAAAAAATTTATTTACATATTTAAACCTTAGCTTTAATTGCGGTGCAATAATCGGACCAATTGCAGGAGGGTTCATACTCTTACTTGATCCAATCTATGCCTTCTCTCTAACAGGATCACTTATGCTGTTATTCGCTTTTATCTTTTACTTACTTAAAAATCACTTCCAAGTCACTACTGAAAACACGTCTATTACATTAGGAATACAGGCCATCTTACAAAACAAGTCTTTCCTTCTGTTTTCCTTTATCATGATTTTCTTCTATATTATGTTTACTCAACTTACTGTCGCACTTCCACTTCATATGAAAAACATTAGTAGTAGCAATCAACTTGCTACACTCGTTATTACGATAAATGCGATAACAGGCGTCATATTTATGGTATTATTCCGAAAATTATTCCACAAATACAACACACTTTCAATTATTAAATACGGTGTTTTATTAATGAGTATTTCCTTTTTACTCATTCCTTTATTTCAACACCCATATTGGCTCTTTATTTGTGTAATTTTATTTACAATCGGTGAAACACTCGTATTACCTAACGCTGATATCACTATTGCAAATTACAGTAATGAATCATATACAGCCACTTTCTTCGGATTTTATCAACTATCACTCGCATTTGGTTTTATCATTGGTAATTATACCGGTACATCTTCTACATCCAACTTAAGCGGAATGTATACACCATGGCTTATTTTTGGCGGAATAGGACTTATTGGTTTTATTTCACTACATATTTTGAATATAAAAAAAGTGGCCTCTAAAGAGGATATACACCTATGTAATACAAGCGACCTATAACGAAAAAGATTCGACCATCATCTTTGACAGTCGAATCTTTTTATTTTTCATATTCAAGGTGATTATGTCTTTTACAACCAAATAAATAGCAAGCCCCTATATAATCAGTTTCAAACTCTAATCCTGGAACGTATCCAGATTTGATACGTTCTACCATTGTTTTATAACAATTATTCTCTTCTGTATATTCCTCAATTAACTCTTTCTTATCATTTTCTGTCCAGTTTTCTTCTACTTCTTCATTCTGAACATCTTCTATTTCTGCTGTTTTCGCTTCGATACATTCCCGTATAACTTCATTTATACGGGAGAAATTATTCGTTTTATATAGAGCATACACAAATCTACCAATCCAATTAGGACTTTTCCAGCATTCTTTATATCCCTTTTCGAACCATTCAATTGCTTCTTTATAGCAATTCAACTCAACATATAAATCTGCTACATTAATTTCCCCTAAAAAATTATCAGATTCCCTGTTAAAAGTATCTAACTTCTCTTTTGCTTCTGTCGTTCGTTCTAAATCAATTAAACATTTTACATAGCTATACATGATATAGTCCGAATCCCCTGCAACTCGCAAGAAAAAGTCTGAAGCTTTTTCCAGCTCTCCAAGGTTATAATGCGCTACAGCTACATTATGATATGCTTCATCCGATGGTTGAATCGAAATAGATTTTTGTAATACTTCCTTCGCTTCTTCCCACTTTTTTTGTTTTATATAAATTTCCCCTAAGATGTTATAGGGAAAGTATGAAGAAGGATTCAACTTAACAACTTCTCTTATTAATTCAAGAGCTTTCTCATCATTCTCTTCCTCATAAAAGTACATCCAAGCCAGATTATTGAGAGATTGTACATCTCTAGATTTATGTACTGCTTGTTGAAATAGTTCCATTGCTTCCTCATATTTATTTTGTTCAAACATTTCAATTGCCTTCTCATTAATGTTCAAATAACTACCTCCGAAGTGAATGAATTCATCTATTCCCTATCATTATTGTAAAATGTAAAAATTGTAATTTCTATAAAAAAATTTCTTTCTCTCGTCTACATTTCGATTGAAATAGAAGCTAAAACACAAGAATTTACAACAATCAGTAAATTCTTCAATCTCCCTTAAATTGGATATACACCCTGTTTTAATTTACATATTATGGTACAATTAAGGGGGTACTAACTAAACATTTACGCTCCGCACTAGTAATCTAGCAATACCAAAATCAAAAATCACATAGAATCGGAGGGGATGTTATGAAAAAGAAATTACTTGTTCTTCTATTCACTGGAATCATATTATCAGGATGTTCAACTATAGCAGAGAATTCTTTAGAAAGCGGGAAAGGCAGTATGGAATTATTAACACCAACGATCACAGCAAAAGATAATGAATTAGAAATTAAAACTAAAGGCATTGATGAAAATAAAGTAACTTTTATTTATGTTGCTAATAAAAAAGTGTTGGAACAAAAACTAAAAAATGGTGAATCCTACAAACTTAACATTAAAGATATCGAACACGCTCATAGGACGGACTACAAACCAAAAGTTCAACTTTTACAAACGAAAGACGATGATGATGATGGAGAAATAGTAACCTTCAAACAAGTTAGATATACAGTTAAAAACTGATTTTAAAGTTGTTTCATTATAAATGTAACAAAAGAAAATATACTTTTAACAGTAGATAAATGTAGGGGGTGCTAACATGAAAAAACGATGGATTTCTTGGTGGATTGGTAACATATTTTGGATTATCGTTTTTGGAATATGGGCCGCTATTATTTGGCTACGAGATGTTGATGGTGCTGGTGTTATTCAAACACCTGAAATTAAATCAATATCACTTATCGTTTTATTAATCACGTTTATCATACCGGTATTTTTTCAAATTATATGGCTAATCATTAATTTGAGAATGAGTAAAAAACATAATTATACGATTTAGTTTTTTTGAATTAACAGATGAATATTTTTCATAAAAAAAGAGAGGAATCTACATCAAAATAGATTCCTCCCTTTTACATTTAGACTTATACTGCGCTTTTAATGCATCACTATTCCTCTTTTTTACGATGCATGTTCATCTTTCTTCTTCATTAACGCTCTTTTCTTCATCGCCTTCGTTAAATATCCACCCTTAAACGAGCGAATTTCATACGAAGACATAAACGCTTTCGGTGCAATTTCATTAATGATTTCTAAAAGCTCTTTCTCTCTAGAACGCTTTGCGACGATATCTAAGCGATAACGTATAGAATTAATACCTTCGCCTTCAAATACTGTAACGCCAAATCCAGAGTGACGTAACTCATCTACTAATTCATTACAACGGTCTAGTAAACTAACTTGATACGTAATATAACCAATTGCTAATTTATTCTCTATATAACCGCCTAATAACAGTCCCGCACTAAAGCCAATGACATAGGCAACGATATTCATCCAATTTGATAAATCTTGAAACACAATACCTAAACTGACAATGTAAATAGCTCCTTCTAACAATCCAACACCAGCAGCGGATCTTGTTTGATTCTTTACAAGCAAAATCGTACGGATTGTTAAAATTGGAACGTAAATAATTTGAAGCACAAAAATAAGTAGCGCTTGTAACATTGGTATCCACCTCTTTCAAAAAGTCTTTTGTCATAATAACATACATAACCTTTAGAAATCGATGGGTTTTTAATTTTTTTTTTATTATTTTTCATACTATTGAAAAACGCAAAAAAGAAGCGTATTATATTTGTCGTTAATTTGATTACTTGTATCATATCGCTAAACTAAAAAAGGAACCTGATTAGGTCCCTTTCATCATAGCTCTATGTTTTTTGAAGCATGTTCTCTTTGCTTCTCTTCTTCTTTCACTAACTGCATATTTGCATAAGCTAAATTTGCAATCATTAAAAAGTGACCACCTAAAATACCTGTACCGAATGCCCACATTTCCATTTCATGCTCAATTTCATACATGATGATAGCTCCTAAAATAGCAGCTGCAAATCGGTTTAAAACTCCTAATCCAGGAGCCTTTTTCTTCATTACGATACTTTTTCCGAGTTTCTCCACTCTGCGAGCTAATAACCAAAGACAATAGGCGCTTACTGCTAATCCAATACCGAACCCTGTCACTTGTTTTCCAAACGGAGTAATCGTCCACATAAGTAGTAAACCACTAAAGATCACATACAATTGTAATCGATATACACGTAAGGCTTCTTGAATCAAAATATCCGCTCCTAAGTTCTCATTTTTTGTACTTTAGAAGAAAAGCAGCAACTTACACAGTTGCTGCTTTCTCTTCTTCTTGTTCTTGTTCCATCTTACGAATTTCAACACGTTTAATTTGGTAAGCGTCTTTTTCTAACACTTTAAATTCAAAACCTTCCGCCTCAACGTGTTGTCCTTCTTCGATTTCATGATTTTGCATCATAATCCATCCACCGATTGTATCCACATCATCTTCTTCGATGTGTAATCCAAATAAATCTTTCACTTCTGAGATAAGCACTTTTCCATCAACAATAATATGTTGCTCGTTCACATGTTGAATTGGTGGTGCTTCATCTTCATCATATTCGTCACGAATTTCGCCGACGATTTCCTCCAAGATATCTTCAAGCGTTACAATTCCAGCTGTTCCTCCGTACTCATCATATAAAACAGCCATCGGAATTCGCTTCTTCTGCATTTGAAGTAATAAATCGTGAATTGGAGTCGTTTCCATCACTTCAATAATCGGACGCATATACGAGCGAATAGATGATAAATCTTTTTGATCCTCGGTCATATATCGAATAAAGAAATCTTTTACGTTGACCATACCGATAATATCATCTTTATCTTCTCCAAAAATCGGATAACGTGTGTATCGCTCATTTTGGATTACTTTCATGTGTTCTTCTACTGAATCTTCCAGGTAGAAACCAACGATTTCTGTTCGCGGTACCATAATCTCTTTTGCAATACGATTATCAAATTCAAAAATATTATTTACATACTTGTATTCAGCTTGATTAATTTCGCCACTTTCATAGCTATCTGAAAGGATAAGACGTAATTCTTCTTCTGTATGAGCTACTTCATGTTCAGAAGCCGGTTTTAAACCGAATAAACCAGTTATCACACGAGCTGAACCGTTCAATACCCAAATAAACGGGTACATCACTTTATAGAACATCATTAGTGGAGCTGCAAATAATAATGTTACTTTTTCAGCCTTTTGAATTGCCATCGTTTTCGGAGCCAATTCCCCAACTACAACGTGTAAATACGTCATTAACATAAAAGCAAGACCAAATGTTAATACTGATGAAATAGAAGGATTTAAGTTCCATTTCTCAAATAACGGGTGTAATAACTTTTCAATTGTCGGTTCACCTAACCAACCTAATCCCATAGCTGTAACTGTAATACCTAATTGACAAGCAGATAAATATTCATCCAAATTTGTTGTTACCTTTTTCGCTGCTAAAGCACCGCGTTTTCCTTCCGCAACAAGCTGATCAATACGACTTGAACGTACTTTTACAATCGCAAACTCTGCTGCTACGAAAAATCCAGTAAATGCGATTAAAATCGCAACCATGACTAAATTAAATATTTCCAATGAATCCCCTTAGTTAAAAAACTAAGGTGTCCACCTCCTGTATACTATAATGTTTTCTTATTTGTTTGTTAGAAAACATAGCCCGATACAAAAATTAAAGAGGTCGGATTTCACTTATTCTATAATAATAGAGCAAGTGTCTGTATTAAAGCTGTCGTTTGACCTGATAAAGATTTCGATATTTTTTCACGTTGTGAATCAGTCAATTCATCTAAAAGCGGTTTTAACTCAGTAAGCTCCACTTCTAATCGATGAATATGGTCTGTCACTTCATTCACTTGTTTCGAAACGTGTTCATTGATACCGAGCAGCTTCTTCTTCTCCTCGATTTTCTCTTTAATCTCACAAAGCGGCATATGCATTTCTTTGCACTTTTCAATAAATTGTAATGTCTCAAATGCTGTTTCGTCGTAATAGCGATAATTAGATTGAGATCGCTCCGCTTTTAAGATACCTAGATTCGTATAATAATCAATCGTTCGTTTCGACACGTGAGCCATGAGAGCCAACTGTCCGATTCGATACACCTTCCCAACGATCTTCCCCCCTTGTTTATATTACTTACATCATACAATACATAAACTGTACAGTCAAACGTGACGGTTTATTATTCACAATTTATACAAAATTCCAATCTCCTCCTATGATGATTCAATACGAGTAATCTACACTTATACAATAAAATTACTAAACTACTACCTAATCACTACATTATCTGCCACTTTTAACCTTTCTTATTTAAAAGCATATCCTACTAATAATGATTGCTTGTATAGGAGGGAATTAATATGAAAAAGACAATCATTTCTCATTTTTATAATGAAGAATACCTACTTCCATGGTGGCTTATGCATCACACGAAAATATTCGATCACGGCATTTTAATTAATAGAGGGTCTACAGATCGTTCCGTAGAAATTTGTAAGCTATTAGCACCCCACTGGGAAGTACGAAATTCAAGATTTCTTGAGTTTGATCCAACTAATACTGATATTGAAGTGATGGAAATTGAAAGAGAAGTTTCAGGTTGGAAAATCGTTTTAAATACTACTGAATTCTTTTGTTGTAATAATACTGAAGAATTTTTTTCATCTCTTCATACACTAGGCCAAAACATGTATGCGATTAGAATGATTTTAATGATAGATAATCATAATTATAATTATTCAAAGCCTAGATATTCTATCCCCTTAGTAGAACAGCGATACCACGGTGTCTTCCCTTATAACCCAAATCTCGGATGTGCTTGGAGATTTATTCACAATCATCTAGACGGTGCATATTTACCTGGTAGACATCATTCGCGGCACGGATATATAATTTATGACTATCCTTCATTTATTTTAAAATTTTATTTTAGCCCTTGGAATGAACAATCAAAGGCAAGAAAATTACAAATTACACCTACCCTTTCAAAAAGGGGTGTTCAAATGGGACTTCAAACACATTACGGTCAATCTCCTGAAGTACTGGACATACGTTTTTTAGAGCTTAGTAACCTAACACAAGACCTCCGTCATAACCCTGAATATCAAGAATTATTTCCAAAATTCAAACCGTAATATTTTCTGCATCGTCATCACCTCAAACATTTTCATTCACTTAATCAAAAACAATCTCATTTGCATAAAACATGAATACTGTATAAATAATAAATTTTTATTTTAGGAGGAAAAAATGAAAGCTGTTATTCTTGCTGGTGGGTACGGTACAAGAATTGGGGAAGAAACACATTTAAAACCGAAACCTATGATTGAAATTGGAACAAAACCCATTCTATGGCACATTATGAGTTTGTATAGTCATTACGGGATTACTGAGTTTATTATTTGCTTAGGCTATAAAGGATATGCAATTAAAGAGTTCTTTCTAAATTACAACTTACACATGTCTGATTTCACAATACAGTTAAACGATAATACAATTACTAGCCATTCTCATCGTGTAGAACCATGGAAAGTTACACTAATCGATACTGGTGTAAATACCGAAACGGGTGGCCGAGTGAAAAAGATTCAAAATTATGTCGGAGACGAACCTTTCTGCCTCACTTATGGTGATGGATTAAGTAATGTAAATATAAAAGAACTTATTACATTCCATAAAAAACATGGAAAATTGGCTACTGTTACTGCCGTACAACCTCCTGGTAGATTTGGTTCTCTCATATTAGATAAACAGTCTGTAACATCTTTTCAAGAAAAACCATTAGGTGATGGCGGATGGATTAACGGTGGATTTTTCGTTTTAAATCCTGAAGTTTTCAATTACATTAGTGGAGATAAGTCTGTTTTTGAAACAGACACTTTAGTTCAGTTAGTAAACAAAAATGAATTGGCCGCATATCAACATTCTGGTTTTTGGCATCCGATGGATACATTGCGCGATAAAAATAAATTAGTCGAGCTATGGGAAAGTAATAGCGCTCCGTGGAAGGTTTGGTAATATGGCTTCATCATCTTTTTGGAATAAGAAAAAAGTATTTATTACAGGACATACTGGATTTAAAGGCTCCTGGCTCACCCTTTTCTTAAGTTCTTTAGGTGCAGAAGTAGTAGGCTTTTCTTCTCATCCCCCATCCATTCCTAACATTTTTGAACAAGGTAACGTAGCAAAAGAGTGCACGACAATGAAAGGCGATATTACAGATTACCATTCTTTATTTCATGCCATGAAGCAGCATAAACCTGACATAATATTTCATTTAGCAGCTCAGCCAATCGTAACCGCTTCATACAAAAATCCTATCGATACATTCAAAACGAATGTTTTAGGTACTGTCCACGTGCTAGAAGCAGCAAAGTCCGTCGAAAGCGTACGTGCCATTATTAATGTGACAAGCGATAAATGTTATGAGAATGACGGTAGTGGCGACCGAGCGTTCGTGGAAAATGACCGACTAGGAGGTTTCGACCCTTATAGCGCTAGTAAAGCTTGCGCTGAAATAGTGGCAACATCCTATCAAAAATCATTCTTCCGCACTAATACCCAGAAACTCGCCTCAGTCAGAGCTGGTAACGTCATCGGCGGTGGTGATTGGGCAGAAGATCGATTATTCCCTGATATCATTCGGGCATATTTGCACAATCATACTTTGTATATTCGAAACAAATATGCCGTCCGTCCGTGGCAACATGTTTTAGATCCTCTACATGGCTATATCCTTTTAGCTGAGAAACTTTGGAATGATGATAAATATGCAGAAGCGTGGAATTTCGGCCCAATGAATGAACCTAACAGAACCGTTCATGATGTCATTGAATCTGTAATAAAATTATGGAATAACCCACTAACAATCATTTCCTCCTCTACAAATACTCCTTATGAATCACCTGTTTTAACACTCGACAGTACAAAAGCAGTAAATAAACTCGGCTGGACTCCTAAGTTATCAACAGATGATGCTATCGCTTGGACTGTTGATTGGTACAAAAAATATGCATCTGGTGAAAATATAGAATCTTTCACACGACAACAAATCGATGTATTCAAAAATTTATAAGGGGGCTATAAAATGGAACAGAAAAAATGCCGTTTTTGCCACTCATTACTAACCAACACTTTTTTAGATTTGGGCGTTTCCCCTCTTGCTAATTCATTTGTAGCTCCTGAAAGCTCATATAAAATGGAACCTTTTTATCCGCTGCACACATTTGTTTGTAACTCTTGTTTACTCGTACAGCTAGATGAATTTGAATCCCCACAAAATATTTTTCATAACTATTTATACTTCAGCTCTTACTCCTCAAGTTGGCTACTACACGCTAAACAATACGTAGAAATGGCGATTAAGCGTTTCAACTTAACGAAACATTCAAAAGTGATTGAAATCGCAAGTAACGATGGGTACTTATTACAATACTTTAAAAAAGAAAATATCGAGACATTGGGAATTGAACCCGCGAAAAACGTAGCAGAAATTGCTATCAAAAAAGGAATTCCTACTCATGTAAATTTTTTCAGTAATGACTTAGCAAAAAAATTGCCACAAGCTGATTTAATCGTCGCAAATAACGTATTAGCACACGTTCCGAACTTGCATGATTTTGTCGCTGGTTTAAAAACACTATTAAAACGTGATGGCACGATAACAATTGAATTCCCACACTTATTAAACCTTATATCCTTTAACCAATTTGATACCATCTACCATGAACACTTCTCCTACTTCTCACTTATAAGCCTTCAAAAAGTTTTAAGTTATCATCATTTAAAAATTATTGATGTAGAAGAACTTTCAACGCATGGTGGTTCCTTACGGATTTTTGTAAACCATCTAAGTGCCCAATCAACTATCCATTCCAATGTTACAAAATTAATTCAAAAAGAAGTCGATCATGGGTTAGATACTTTAGATTACTATCTCCTTTTTTCTAAACGCATCGAACAATTGAAAATAAATATTTTAAAGTTTTTTATTGAAGCGAAAGTTTTAAACAAACAAATTATCGGTTACGGTGCTCCAGCTAAAGGAAACACCCTTTTGAATTATTGCGGGATAGGTAAAGAATTTCTAGCTTATACAGTAGATAAAAATCCTCACAAACAAAATCTCCTTTTACCAGGAACTCGTATTCCAGTAAAATCTCCAGCAGAAATTAAACGTACAAAACCGGATTACATTTTCATACTTCCTTGGAATTTGAAAGACGAAATTATGAAAGAATGCTCTTTCATTCGTGAATGGGGCGGTAAATTTTTAGTGACGGTTCCAGAAGTTGAGGTGATCGAGCCATGAAGAAAGTTGTTGTAACAGGTGGTAGTGGCTGGATAGGTAAATATGTTGTACATTCACTTATACAAAAGGGATATGAAGTGCACGCCACGTATAATAAAAATAACCCCTCTCACCTCCCTTGCCATTGGCATAAAGTAAACTTGCTTCGCGATGACGAAGTAAAACAATTCATTTCGGATGTTCAGCCTAGCCATCTCATTCACCTTGCTTGGGAAGCAGTGCCACCAGCATGCTATGTATCTATTAATAATTACTATTGGCTAAAGTCTAGTATTTCATTGATTCAACACTTCACAACATGCGGCGGAAAGCGTGTTGTCGTTGCAGGTACTGGCGCAGAGTACGAATGGTTTAACGGCGTATTATTTGAAGATTCATCGCTCCTTTCCTATAAAACCCCGTATTCTTTATGTAAAAATGCACTGCACTCCTGGCTAGAAACGTATGCACAACAAACAGGCCTCAGCATGTGTTGGGGCCGCATTTTTCATATGTATGGACCTCACGAACAAGGTAATCGGCTCGTTTCTAATATTATCACTTCCTTATTAAAAAATGAGGAAGCACTATGTACACATGGAAAACAATCGAGAGATTTCCTCCATGTGAGTGACGTCGCAGACGCTCTCGTAACAGTATTAGAACATGGCGTTACAGGCACCATCAATATCGCTTCAGGTCAATCTGTACAAATTAAAGAACTAGCTTCTATCATCGCTAAAAAGATAGGAAAAGAACATTTAATTAAACTAGACGCGATTCCTTTCTCTAAGGATGAACCTTTATTCGTCGGCGTTAGTGTAGAACGTTTAAAAACTGAAGTAAACTGGGAAACCAACATACGATTTAAATACAGGAATAGAAGAAACAATTTTATGGTGGGAATCATTTATACAAAAACATAACGATATACGTCACTAAATCGTAAATCCTTCGTTCCTCTCGCTAATTCCTTATACCATTCTTCTAATCTTTCCGGCGTAATAATATGGTGCGTCCCCATTCCCCCATGCTTACTAGCTTCAGAAAGAGTCGGACCAATTTGTAACTTTCTCTTTCTCATCACATCGTTCCACGGACTAAATCCAAACCATAATATACAAGCAAGAGGTGGATAAATCATCGATTCATGCGCAGATAAATGTCTTCCAACCGTATAACTTCCATGCTCATGATTATGAATAAATCTACCTCTTCTCCATAACGGCCAATCTTCTGGTAAATAACCATGAAATCGCTGTTTCATTAAAGGTATTCCAAAGTTAAGGTCAGGATAGTTGTAGTTAGGATCATCAACCATAATAAGCCCGTCCAGCCAATACATCCTCCCCCCCAATTCATTTAGCGATTTCCAAAACTGATTTTTATCTTGCACGCAAAGAAACTCAGTCGTATTTAAAATCATTTTCCATCCTTGTACTTCTTGTTCTATCCTCATCACTTCATGATCTGTCGCATATGCATCAAACTCTGGATTTACAGAATCTCGCACCTCCCAATGCGGTGCGAATTTTTTACAAATCTCAACGGAACGATCTGTTGAACCTTTATTAATTAAAATACCATGATCAAAAAGTTTCGTATGATGCATAAGCCACCATGGCAATAAATACTCTTCATTGTAAAAATGTGAAATAACGGTTGTAGTTATAATAATCTCCTCCTCTTTCTCTATTAATCTACTTTTTATCCTACAACCAATATACTCATAAGCAAAAATATGTTTCCTAATTATTGATCAAATATTATTATTAATATTTTTGTAAGTTTTCCTTTGGTACCCAGCCCTTCTCACCATCTCTTCCTTCGCACCAAACCCATTCATTCAATTCTTCTAATCCGATCAATCTTTCTCCAATATTCACATTTAATTCTTTCGCAGTATATTGTTTTATAATAATTCCTGTTCCATTCATATCTTTTCTTATAATTTGCTCCGGAACCCATCCTTTCCGGTTATACTTCTCTTCGTGACAAAACATCCAGTTTTCCCAGTTTTCCGGACCAGCGTAACTCTCTATCATTTTCACTACATCCCCCTCTTCTAAGCGAATTGGATTAGGATAATTGCTAACATGTGATTTTATAACGATATATTTCATAACAACCTCCAATAATCAGAAAATTAAGTTATAATATCATTATAACTTAAAGAGGAGGAATGCACTCATGTACTACAACACTTCATTCGAAAACGATCAACCTGTAGGCCGTCTATAAACTAAGACGGGCTTATAACACATACACTATGCCTCGTCTTAGGGAACTCATATTACCCTAAAAATAGACGGAGGTACTTCAAATGAAACAAACAATTTTAGGAGCTATATGCTTATCACTAGCAGCAAGTATATGGGTCGGTATGTATGTTGTTAGCAAATACGTACTCGATTTCATTCCACCACTAACACTCGTTTGGCTACGCTTTATTATCGCTTTTGTTGTTTTATATGGCATTTTGAAACTAGCTGAGAAAAAGCAAAAGAAAAAAGTAACCATTCGCAAAAAAGATTGGCTCCTATTCGCTTGGATTGGATTTATCGGCTATTTCATTTCGATCACATGCCAATTTATCGGAACAAAATTATCCGACGCTCATACAGGCTCGTTAGTTACATCAGCTACACCTGCATTTATGGTTATATTTGCAGCGCTCATTTTGAAAGAAAAACTAACTGCTCGTAGACTTTTATCTACTATAATAGCGACAATCGGTGTCATTATCGTAATCGGATGGGATATTGAAATTGGCTCCTATTTTATTGGAACAATCATTTTAGTTGGAGCCGCTATTACGTGGGCTTTACTATCTATTTATGTAAAAATCGCTTCAATCCAATTTTCATCCTTAGTTATTACAACGTACGCAATTTTCTTTTCACTCTTTTTTATTACACCTTTTATGATATGGGAGCTACAAGCGGCCTCTATCGGAACAGTAAATACGTACGTAATATTAGGCGTATTATACTTAGGAATCGTCTCAACAGCAGGTGCCTTTTTCCTTTGGAATAAAGGATTAAAATTACTGGATGCAAGCATAGGTTCCTTATTTTTCTTCTTCCAACCTATCGTTGGATCATTACTTGGTTGGCTCTTATTAAATGAAACATTAAATAGTAACTTTTTTATTGGTGGTATTCTTATTATATGTAGCGTTTTAATTACTACTTTTGAAAAGAAATAAAAAGCAGGCAGAGATTCTTAGTCTCTGCCTGTTCGCATTATTGGATCTTGGTCGTGAAAACCAATACAAATCGGTATATTATTTTGCACTTCACTACGTACACTTATAAAACTACACAGCGTTTTAGCAATTAAATATAAAGTGATACCGATTGCTTTTTCACTTGTGTCAAAGCCATTTTCATTATACATATCCGCTAATTCTACAGACTCCGGTCCCTCAACATCATATGTCCATTCAGAAGCCCAATCATCATCCTCTTCTTCAAGTGGAGCATACTCCTCACAAATATAAAACTGACTAGTCCACTCGTTATCAAGGTCATACTCAAAATAAATCGCTTTTGCTTCTTCATTAGTAGCCATTTCTACAGCTGCATCCAAACCTACTCGAATATTTACCTTATATGACTCTACATCAATTACTTTAATTCGTTCTGCATATTCTGTAGACGCCAACATGCAACAAATATCATAATACTTCGCTTCTATTTGCTCTACTGCTAACGAAAAGACATCCTCTTGCATCTCTTCTAAATACTGAAATATATCCACACTAAATACTCCTCACTCTTTACGCACTCCAATGCGATGGACGAGACAATAATTTCGGTAATTTCGTATGTTTGTCCCCTCTAGCAGCATTAACTTGAACTTGCGTCAGAAAAATACTATTAGTAAAATCAGCCCCGCGAATATCTGCATCTCGCAAATCTGCTCCGATGAGATCTGCTCCTCTTAAATCTGCACCATTTAAGTTAGCCGCAATTAAGTAAGCTCCTCTTAAATTTGCACCTTGTAAATTTTTCTTTTTCAGATTCGCTCCCATAAGGTCTGCTCCGCGGTGAATAATTCGTTTCTTACGCGCAGTATTCATTTCCTTCCATACTAATTCGCTCGTTTCTAAAAGAAGAATGTTCACCTCTGCCCTATGCATTGGAACATTTATTTTCATTAGCTCATCTGGATTTAAATTCGAAAGTCGCTCTGTCTCCTCAATTGCGGTCTCCAGCTCTTTATGAATTGGCTGTGTTGCCTTTAAAAGAATCGCTTCATTCAAATACCAAAGCATTTCATGAAGTTGATGCATAACCGGAAAAGCATCGTACATTTTTCTTGCATGCTTTGCATCTTTCCTCCAATCAATCCCTTTAAACGTACCCTGAGAAATCTTCTGCCCAGCACCGAAACACTCAAATACTGTACAACCTTTATAACCTTTTCCTCTAAGATTTTTATGTATACTACATTTAAAATCTGATTGTAAGTTGGAACATGGTTTACCACCATCTTTATTCACTGCAAAATCTACCGATGCTGCAAACGGTAATGCAACGCAACATAGACCGAAACATTTTTCGCAGTTTGCTTTTAAATGATCGTTATGATTAGTCAAAATCTATACCCCCTGTTGTCTTTTGACTATTTCATAATATTCCAACTGTAATAAATAATCAATTTTAAAATAAACCAGCATCTTTCGTTTCAATTCATAAATTTATCATTCGATTTCCTTTCAATTGAAAAGGACTATTTCTATTTAATGAATTATAATTAAATTATAAATTTTCTAACTAAAAAGGAGACTTATTATGGCACTAGAAATGAAAACAAACTGTCAAATTTGCGATCAATCGCTCGAACAAGATTCTGAAGCATACATTTGTGTATATGAATGTACATTTTGCGCACCATGTACAGAAGAAAGACATAACGTTTGTCCAAACTGCGGCGGCGAATTAGTACGTAGGCCGAAAAAGAAACAATAAAAAGCAAAGCGATATCGCTTTGCTTTTGTTTAGGCATCTGAAATTATATATTTAAAAACTTCACACAAACAGGCTCTGGCACAACAACATCAGATTGTAAAAGTGTTAACTTACCTGTAGATTCATCTCTTGAAAATAACACAAGATTATGTGACTTTTCATTTGTAGCAACAAGGAACTTTTCAGTAGGATCTAATACAAAGTCTCTTGGCCAATTTCCTTCTGTAGATGTATGTTCAACAAATGTAAGCTGACCTGAATTTTGATCTACGCTATAAACAGCGATACTATTATGACCACGATTACCTGCATATACAAAACAGCCGTCAGAAGAAATATGAATCGCACTTCCTTGATTATTTTCATCAAACTCTTCTGGAACAGTAGAAATATACTGTAGTTCTGTAAAGGATCCTTCTGTAGGATTATATGTTAACACAATAACCTCTGAACTAAGCTCCGTCATTACATACGCATACTTTCCATTCGGATGAAAAGTAATATGTCTTGGACCACTTCCTGGATTTACAGATAAACGATTCACTTCTGTTAATATACTATCTTTTACTTCATACGTAATTATTTTATCTATCCCTAAATCAACGCCCACTACATATTTTTCATCAGGAGTATATCCCGCGTAATGTGCATGTGGTTTTTCTTGTCTTTCTTTATTCGGACCTGAACCTTCATGTGTCATAATAGATGCAGCAGGATTTACAGTTCCATTTTCTTCATTTACTTCAAAAGACTCAATCGTTCCTTTATGGTAATTTGCTGTAACTACTGTATGATTTCCACTATCAACACTAATATGACAAGGAGAAGCCCCTTCTACTACTTGTCTATTTTTCGCTTTTAGTTCTCCAGTATGACTATCCATGGAATATGCAGCTACACCGCCAGATTCGCCTTCCTTAACAACGGAATAGAGATATTCATTATTTCGATTAATCGTTACATATGTAGGGTTATCCAACTTAGCGGCAAGTGTTACATTACTAATTTTTTTTGCTTCCGTTTCTAAAGTAAACTTATATATTCCTTCACTATTTTCTTTCGTGTATGTTCCAACATATCCGATAAACTCTTTGTTATTCTTCATTTTCATAACCCTCTCTCCCTATATTTTTCATTCATCATACTTCTTAAAATATTTTATGTTGAAAGACCATCCTAAAAAATCGGAGTACCTCTTTATACGTTACCATATTTTCTTGGTAACTAGCTTTTAAACCCACTTTTTTTGGTACGCTGCTATACTTTCATATTCTTCTTCCAATTGACGAGACAGACGAATATAGATTGGTGTTAAATCTTTATATTTTTCCACACTTTCCATGTTTGGTTCATGATGGAAATTCGCACCTACCATTTCAGAAACTACATGCAACGTATCTACTTCACCTAAACTATATAAACCGAGGATTGCAGCTCCTAAGCAAGAGCTTTCAAAACTTTCCGGAACATATACGTCTTGATGGAAAATATCTGCCATCATCTGTCTCCAAAGTTCCGATCTTGCAAAACCACCTGTCGCTTGAATTTTTTTCGGTTCACCAATTAGCTCTTTTAAAGCAAGAAGAACGGTGTATAAATTATAAATTACTCCTTCTAAAACAGCACGGATCAGATGTTCTTTCTTATGATGCAATCCAAGTCCAAAGAAAGATCCTCGCGCATTTGCATTCCATAAAGGAGCTCTTTCTCCTGCTAAATACGGGTGAAATAATAAACCGTCGGACCCCGGACTCACTTTTGCTGCTATTTCAGTAAGCACTTCATATGGATCTTTCCCTAAACGCTTCGCAAGCTCAATCTCTGAAGTACCCAATTGGTCACGAGCCCATCTGAAAATCATACCACCGTTATTAACTGGTCCACCAATTACCCAATGGTCTTCAGTTAAGGCGTAACAAAAAATTCTACCTTTTGGATCTGTTACAGGACGATTTGTTACAGCACGTATCGCACCGCTTGTACCAATTGTCACAGCAACAACACCAGGATCAATTGCATTTACACCTAAATTGGATAGGACTCCATCACTCGCTCCTACTACAAAAGGCGTAGAAACAAGTACATTCATCTCTTTGGCAAGCTCTTCATCTAATCCGGTTAAACTGTGCGTTGTTGGAACGAGTTTAGAAAGCTTGTCATCTGTAATTCCCGCAACATGTAAAGCCTCTTCATCCCATTTTAAAGATTTCAAATTAAACATCCCTGTTGCTGATGCTATAGAATAATCAATTACATAATCCTTATATAACTTATAAAAAACATACTCTTTAATAGAAATAAATTTATAACTTTTTGCGAACAATTCTGCCTGTTCATTCTGTAACCAAACTAATTTCGAAAGTGGCGACATCGGATGAATTGGTGTCCCAGTACGCAAATAAATTTCATGACCATTCATATCATTCTTTATTTTCTCTGCCCAGCTTACACTTCTATTATCTGCCCAAGTGATACATCTCGTTAACGGTTTTCCCTTCTCATCTACAGCAATGATACTATGCATTGCCGAACTAAAAGAGACACAAAGAATATCATTCGGCTGTACACTACTTGACTGTACAGTTTCTTTAATCGTATTTATTACTGCACGAAAAATTTCTTCTGGGTCTTGTTCTGCTATTTCAGGTGTAGGAGAATATAAAGGATATTCAATTCCATGACTTGCAATAACAGACCCATCAGTAGAAAATAGAACCGATTTTGTACTAGTTGTCCCAATGTCTACACCAATCATATATTTTGTGCTCACCATTTCTTCCTCCTAACAAAAATCCCTACAGTATCCTAATCATATAAGAACCATAAAAATATATTTATTTTATCTGTTCATAACGTTATGTGCTAAAGTTGTCTCTCTTAATTGATATAAAAATATCCTTATTTTAAACAAACATATCAAGTAGTAAAACTCCTCCAAAAGCGATAAATGAAAGTAACGTTTCTAATACCGTCCATGTTTTAAATGTTTCTTTCACTGTTAAACCTAAGTATTCTTTTACCATCCAGAACCCAGCATCGTTTACGTGTGAAAACATTAATGCTCCTGCACCTGTTGCAATGACGAGCAACTCTAAATTCACACCTGTCGTATTTTCAATGATTGGTGAAACGATGCCTGCTGCTGTTGTTAAAGCGACTGTCGCTGACCCTGTCGCAATTCGAATTAGTCCTGCTACTATAAATGCTAATACAATTGGAGATAGAGCTAAATGCTCAGACATTTGAGCAATAGCATTGCCTACACCACTATCGATAAGAATTTGCTTAAATCCCCCGCCGGCACCAATAATCGCAACAATTGAACCGATTGGTAATAAGCTATCTTCTGTTACCTTCTTAATAGCCTTTTTATCGATACCTTGGCGAAATCCAAGAAAATAAAACGCTGCAAAACATGCAATCAATAACGCAATGATAGGACTACCGATTAATGTGATAATCTTCATCAAAGTAGTAGAAAGTGGAACATAAGGAGCCGCTGCAGCTAAAACCATTAACATAACTGGTAACAATATGACTAAAAATGAAACTCCTATTCCTGGTAATTTCGTTGATTTTGTATTTACACGAATCAATTCTGGCTCATTTTCAGGAATTACACGTTTGTGAATCCATTTAGCGAATATAGGACCTGCAATAATCGCTGCAAAAAATGTAATAATGAGTGAATACAATAGTACCTTCCCAAGGTTCGCTTTATAAATACCAATTGCAACGATTGCCCCTGGATGCGGAGGAACTAGGCCATGTACGACAGATAGCCCAGCAATTGCTGGTAACGCTATCAATAAAATATTTTGTTTCGTAGTTTTATGAATTGAAATTACTAACGGCAACAATATTAAAATACCTACTTCAAAAAACACCGGAATTCCAATAATAAAACCTGCAATTAACATAGCCCACGGTAAGTTTTTTATCCCAAAGGATTTAATAAAGAACTCTGCCACTTGCATTCCAGCACCTGACTCTGCCATCATTTTCCCTAAAATTGTACCTAAAACTAAAATACCTACTAAATGCCCGAGAACACTCCCAACTCCCGTTTCATAAGCACTCACTATTTTATCCATTGGCATTCCAGACATAATTGCTAAAAACAAACTTGCAACCGTTAAACTAATAAACGCATGCCATCTCCACCACGAAACCCCTAAAATAACAATTACAATTGATAATAATGTAATCATTAAAAGGTACATATTCATACTTAATCCCCCTTTATGTAAACCCTTTCAAAAATGCTATATAATGAAAAGAACCTATATAGTTCTTACTTGAGTAAAAGATAGCTTTACATATTGATATGCACTTAAAAGCATCCTCACATCATAATGATTTATACAAAAAGAATCTCCCTTATCAGAGATATACTTTAACTCATCTCTCTGATAAGGGGATTTCTCTTTCATAATTATAATGTCATTGTGATAAACGCTTCGCGTAAGCAAATTTTCCTTTTTTAAAAGTGAATGACGCTTTCTTCTCTTGCTGTTTTCACATAGTAAGACTACAAACTCGGGATCCAGTTTAAACGATGAAGTTACTTAGAATTTGTCCTCTCATGAAAAGCAATTTTCAGCAAGCCCCTTCACTTTTATACATTATAATTTAGGAGCTTTCGCCCAATCCGCAGCAAACTTCTCAATACCTTGATCTGTTAATGGGTGCATAGCAAGTTGCTCGATTACTTTATAAGGGATTGTTGCAATGTGAGCACCTGCCATCGCTACACGAGTTACATGATCTGGATGTCTGACAGAAGCCGCAATAATTTGTGTATCTAATTGATGAACATCGAATAATTCAGCAATTTTAGCAACTAATAGTACACCATCTTCAGAAATATCATCTAAGCGTCCTAAAAATGGAGAAACATACGTTGCACCTGCTCGAGCAGCTAAAAGTGCTTGGTTCACAGTGAAAATAAGTGTAACGTTCGTTTTCACACCTTTTTCAGTAAGATAGCGACAAGCTTCTAATCCTGCTAGCGTCATTGGAAGTTTTATCGTGACGTTTTTATCGCCACCGTTAATTTTAATTAATTCTTCTGCTTGAGCAATCATTTCTTCAGCTGTAACAGCATCTGGCGTTACTTCTGCCGAAACAGACTCAACTTTAGGTACTGCCTGACAAATTTCTGCGATACGGTCTTCAAACTTAACGCCCTCTTTTGCTACTAAAGAAGGATTCGTTGTAACACCAGCTAAAACTCCAAGTTTATATGCTTTTTTTATGTCCTCAAGATTTGCAGTATCAATAAAAAATCTCATGATCAATTCCCTCCAGTTTTTAAACGTTGATGAGTTACATGTTTAATATGCTTATCCCGTAAAAGCCCGATTGATGTGGAATAAAGCCCCTACTTATTAAAGTTTCACTTTATTTCTTTTCTACTGCATGTCCGCCAAATTCATTGCGCAGAGCTGCTACAACTTTTCCTGTAAATGTATCATTGTCTAATGAGCGGTAGCGCATTAATAGAGACATTGCGATAACAGGAGTTGCTGTTTGAAGGTCTAATGCTGTTTCTACTGTCCATTTTCCTTCACCAGAAGAATGCATAACACCCTTAATTTCATCCAGTTTTGCATCTTTAGAAAATGCATTTTCTGTTAATTCCATTAACCAAGAACGAATGACTGAACCGTTGTTCCATACTCTTGATACTTTTTCATAATCGTAGTCAAATTCACTTTTCTCTAGAATCTCAAATCCTTCACCAATAGCAGCCATCATACCGTATTCAATTCCGTTATGAACCATTTTTAAGAAGTGACCACTACCAGCTTTTCCAGCATATAAGAATCCATTTTCTACAGCAGTATCGCGGAAGATAGGTTCAACGATGTCCCAAGCTTCTTGATCTCCTCCGATCATGTAACAAGCACCATTACGAGCGCCTTCCATTCCACCAGAAGTTCCTGCATCCATAAAGTGAATGCCATCTTCCTTTAATTGCTCATATCGGCGGATAGACTCTTTATAATGTGAATTACCAGCTTCAATTAGAATATCTCCTTTTGATAAAAGTGGTGTAACCTCATCAATAACAGAATCAACAACAGCGTGTGGTACCATTACCCAAAGAATTCTTGGTGATTGTAATGACTGAACAAGTTCACTTAAACTAGATGTACCCGTTGCCCCGTACTCTTTCATTTCTTCTACTGCGCTCGTATTTAAATCAAATGCTACTACTTCATGTTTATGATCCATTAAATTTTTCCCTAAATTTAATCCCATTTTACCTAACCCAATTAATCCTACTTGCATAATATAATTCCTCCTCAAATCATCTTTTATTAAAAATCCATATCACTACAATCTGGAATACCTTTCAGCACTGAAATGTTAGTATGTACAAGAAAGGTATTCACAGTCATAGCTTAAGAATTCAACACATTTTTTGTAATTTGAACAACATTTTCTGTCGTAAATCCAAATAGATTCATGACTTCAGTTCCAGTTCCTGAAGCTCCAAATGTTTCAATTGATAGTACTTTTCCTTCTTGTCCTACATAACGTTCCCACCCGAGAGATACACCCATCTCAAGAGATACTCGTTTCGTTATAGAAGACGGAAGAACGGATTCTTTATATTCGTTCGATTGGCGATCGAATAACTCCCAGCTCGGCATTGCAACGATGCGAACAGAAACTTGTTCTTCTTCTAATTTTGCTTTCGCACTAGCAGTTAAGGATACTTCAGAACCTGTCGCAATTAAAATTACATCCGGATTTTCATTTGTTTGTGTTAATACGTAAGCTCCTTTAGAGAGATTCTCTATGTTCGCTTTCGTTTCATTAAACACCGGTAAATTTTGACGGCTCAGTACTAAAACGACTGGACCATCCGTTTGCTGTAAAGCATACGCCCAAGCACTTGCTGTTTCATTTGCATCTGACGGACGGATAACTGTTAAACCAGGAATTGCTCGAAGCGCTGCCAATTGTTCAATTGGTTCATGCGTTGGACCATCTTCTCCTACAGCAATCGAATCATGTGTAAATACGTAAGTAACAGGTAAATTTTGCAGTGCAGCCAGTCGAATCGATGGCCGAAGGTATTCATTAAATACAAAGAATGTCTTTACGAAAGGTTTTACTCCTCCGTGAAGAGCCAGTCCATTCGCTGCCGCGCCCATTGCATGTTCACGTACACCGAAGTATATATTTCGTCCAGCATATGATTCTACTGCATATACTGCTTCCCCTTTATATCTGTCATCGTAGAATGAGAAAGATCCGCACTTCCACCGAAAATAGAAGGAATCGATTTCACATAATGATTAATAGCTTCCCCACTTGCAACACGAGTGGAAATCGTTTTTTCAGTATCAAAAGATAGAATGTCTTTCGCTTCAATTAAAACATCACCTGTAATCGCTTTTTCTAATTCATCTGCTAGCGCAGGATTCGACTCTCTGTATGAGTTGAACTGCTCATTCCAGTCATTTTCTTTTTCAATACCTTTTTGTTTCAGTTCATTAAAATGAGCTGTTACTTCTTCAGGCACAAAGAAGTCTTCCTCATAGTGCCAACCATACACTTGTTTTGTCGCTGTCGCTTCTTCTACTCCAAGCGGATTACCATGTGCTTTGTTCGTTCCAGCAACTTTTGGACTTCCATAACCTATAATGGTTCTAATTTCTATAAGAGTAGGTTGATCCGTATTTTCTTTCGCTGATTGAATAGCTTTTGTAATAGCATCGACATCGTTTCCATCTTCAACTCTTACATATTGCCAATGTACAGATTCTGCCCTTTTCTGAATATCTTCAGAGAAAGCAATGCCTAATTCACCATCAAGTGAAATTTCATTTGAATCATACAGTACAATTAACTTGCCAAGTTTCATATGTCCTGCCATTGACATCGCTTCATAAGCGACACCCTCCATTAAGTCACCATCTCCGACTAAAGCGTACGTATTGTGATCTATAATAGAGTGACCATCCTTATTGAACTTCGCTGCTAAATGCGCTTCTGCCATTGCCATTCCGACAGCATTAGCAATCCCTTGTCCTAACGGGCCTGTCGTCGCTTCAACTCCAGGAGTATGACCAAACTCAGGATGTCCTGGTGTTTTACTATTTAACTTTCTGAAGTTTTTCAAGTCATCAATTGAAACGTCATATCCAGCTAAATGAAGTAAGCTATACAGTAGGCTCGATCCGTGTCCCGCTGATAAAACGAATCGATCACGGTTAAACCATTTCGGATGATTAGGATTGTGATTTAAATGATTCGCCCATAATGCATAAGCCATCGGTGCTGCTCCCATCGGAAGACCTGGATGACCTGAATTTGCCGCATTAATAGCATCAATTGATAATGTACGAATTGTATTCACTGCTAATTGATTTATGTTTTGTGTCATAGTAATCGTCCCCCTACATGCTTTCATGAAAGAAAGTACTTATTTTTCCGTCTCTTGATCTAACCACCATTTAAATCCACTTTCTTGCAATAATTCATTAGACGCATCTGGACCATATGAACCAGACTCATATTCATGAAGTGGTAATAAGTTCTCCTCGAATGCTTCAAGAATTGGTTGTACCCATTCCCATGACAATTCAACTTCTCTCCAATGTGCAAAGAATGTAGCGTCTCCACTCACCGCATCATGAATGAGTCTTTCATACGCTTCAGGTACTCCCACATCCGCTTGCTCACAAGTAAAGTTAATACGCATCGGTTCAATTTCTCCATTTTTCAATGGATTTTTACTATTTAACTGTAATGAAACGTTCTCACCTGGACTAATTTCAATTATTAATAAGTTAGGTGCTGCATTTGGATTACTATCTTGATATTGCTGTTTTAACGTATTTTTAAATTCGATTACAATACGAGTAGACTTTTCTTTCATTCGTTTACCTGTTCGTATATAAAATGGAACGCCAGTCCAAAATGGATTATCGATCCACAGGCGAGCAGCAACAAATGTGTCTATGTTAGAAGAAGGATTTACTCCTGGCTCCTCTTTATACGCTACAACTTGTCCGCCTTTTATTTCTCCTGAAACGTATTGACCGCGAACGATATGGTTTTGAACGTCTTCTTTTTTCACTTTACGAAGCGTCTCCATTACCTTTCGCTTTTCCTCTCGAATTTCACATGCATTAACCTTTTCCGGCAGATTCATAGCAGTCATCATTAATATTTGTAACATATGATTTTGAACCATATCTCGAATGGCTCCTGCCTGGTCATAATATCCTGCCCTTTCTTCAACCCCAACTGTTTCACTAGCTGTGATTTGTACATTCGCTATATGTTCTTTATTCCAAATCGACTGGAGAACAGGATTTGCAAATTCTAGCGCTTCAAGGTTTTGAATCATCGGTTTACCTAAATAATGATCAATACGGTATATCTCGTCTTCTTCAAACGTGCGACTAAGCTTATCATTCAGCTCACGAGCAGATGCAAGGTCGTGCCCAAACGGTTTCTCAATCATCAGGCGTTTCCATCCATCTGTTTTATCAAGTCCGCTTTCCTTAATATTTAAAGCAATCGTCTCGAAAAATTCAGGAGCAACTGAAAGATAGAACATTCTATTACCTTTTATATGTAGTTCTTCTTCCCTTTCACGAACGACTTGTAATAATCTCTCATAGTCTTCCGGCTTACTCACATCTAATGGACAATAGCGAAAGTTATCTAAAAAAACTTCGAGTTCTGGAGTACCTTCTTCTCTATGACGGGAAAACGTCTCTATTGATTCTTTTATTCTTTCTTGAAAATCCACATGAGATACTTGACGTCTCCCAAGCCCGATAACGGATATTTGCTTTGGAAGCTTTTGATCTCTATATAAGTTATATAGTGCGGGGTAAATTTTGCGTTTCGCTAAGTCCCCTGTCGCTCCAAATAAAACAAAGGTCATTGATTCCAATTTCAGTCCCCCTCTTGTTGTATAATCCTTGTCAATATTTTAAAAATGAATTGTACAGAAGCCCCTGTTTTTATAAAAAAAACAAAGAGTTATCAAATTCCAATTCCTTTTATACCTTTCGCTTTCTAATTGTCCCCAATATTAATAGTGGCAATTCAAAGCACTTCTACCACAGATTACTTATTTATCGAACTCAACAAACAAATGTATATCCGATTACTTTTAGTAATTAAATAATCTTATGTCTAGTATATTAACCATATAAATTATTATCGTCAATAAAAATGTCTTGCATTACATACTATTTATTTCGTAATGCTTTTCTAAGTGTATTCCTAATTACCATTCATTTTCAAAGATAATGATTGATATAACAAATGTCAGTTTCATCAAAATCTTCAATCATTTTTCCGTTAAACTCACGAGCAGACGTTACATGATAACCAAAAGGCTTCTCTATAATAAGACGGTTCAATCCTTTTGTAGCCCACAATCCACTTTCCTTAATATTTAAAGCAATGACATCAAATACTTCTGGTATAACAGATAGGTAAAACATGCGGTTTTCAGGAATGTTTAATTCTGTTTCACGCCTCTTTACAAGACGCAACAAATCTTGATAGTCCTCTATATTCGCTGTATTTAATTGACAATAACGAAATGTGCTAATAAATTCTTCTACTCCTAATTCATCATCAGTAGATCTTCTAGAAAATGTAGCAAGGGATTGTTCTACCTTTGTTTGAAATTCCACATCTGACATTACCCTTCTGCCGATACCGATAATCGAAATAGATTGTGGTATATTTTGATTACTAAATAGCTTATATAAAGCAGGATAAATTTTGCGTTTCGCTAAATCCCCTGTCGCTCCGGATAAAGTGAAACTTTAATCAGTGGGGGTTTTGTTCATCCCCACTGATTATTAGTTGAACCAATCGGGCTTTTACAGGCAGTTGCCCCCACCTAACTTCTATGATATCGCTGAATTTTGAGGTGGGGGTCTTACTACCTGTTAATGCGGGGTAAAAGAAATGTCATTGAATCCATTTGTTCTCTCCCTTTTAAAACAATTGATAGAATAGAATATATAAGTTCATTCGCTACTTAGCACAATACTGTCTCTAAAACCTCATACTTTACCAATGTTTCTTCAATACAATTTTCCCAAGAGCACGTTCTGACTCACTTATGTGGTGTGCTTTTTTTACACCTTCTACATGTAAAGGCAACACATGCGTGACAACAGGTTTAATCTTCCCGCTCTCAATTAATTCTGGAATAAGAGAAAGGGCATATCCGTTAGGCTCAGCAAATATATGGTCACTCTCAATATTTTTCTCTCTTGATATCTCGGTTTGCGGAATTTTCATACCTTTCGGACCATAAATAGACGCTAACTTTCCATTTGGTGCAAGTACTTTATAACTATTCTTTAGTACATCCCCACCTAACACATCAAATACAATATTGTAATTATGCAAAAGCAAAGAAAAGTCTTCCGTTTTGTAATCGACGACAGTATCAGCGCCTAGATCCTTTACAAATTGCATGTTTTTCGTACTAGTCGTAGTTGCAACATATGCACCGAAGCTTTTTGCTAGTTGAATAGCAAACGTACCAATCCCGCCAGATCCAGCATGAATTAAAACCTTATTACCCTTTTGAACATTAGCGAATTTTACTAAACTTTGCCAACTTGTCAAACCTACTAGAGGGATTGATGCTGCTTCCTCAAAAGATAGATTTCTCGGTTTTTTCGCTACATACTTCTCATCTACAGCCACGTACTCTGCATAAGTACCATTTCGTTCAATATCTGGACGACTATATACTTCATCCCCCACTTTAAATGCGGTAACGTTTTTTCCTATAGCAGCAACTACACCTGCAACATCCCATCCTAAAACGAGCGGGAAGTCATAAGAAATTACGTCTTGAAGTAAACCCTCACGTATTTTCCAATCCACAGGATTTACACCAGCTGCATATACTTCAATCAGTACATCGTTGTCTCCCAATAGCGGTGTCTGCATTTCAATCTCTTGTAGTACACTTTTATCTCCATATTGCATAAGTCCTATTGCTTTCATTCTTTTCACTCCTTTACAAGGCTGGGAAATGCGGTAGCACTTCTTCTCCTAGCTCATCCAATACTTCGTCAGCTGGACGTTGACCATCAAATAGAGCAAGGAATAAATGATTCACACCAATACTTTTATATATATCAAGTAATTCAATTAGTGCCTTACGCCCTGTACGGTAACCTAAACGTATCGGTGTAGGACGTTCATTTGGATCTTCAGATAAATCTAAATGCATCGGTTGTATAAATGGTTTGAATACATCTGGATGATAATCCTCTACTAGTTCTCTCCATTGTCCAATTGCTCCCGCCTGATGCACCGGACTACGTGGATAATACATCCATCCATCTCCATGTTCAGCAAACCATTCCATATTTTGCTGACTAAAACCTGTAATAAAGGTTGGAACACGTTTAGACGGTTTTGGAACTAAATTCGCACCATGAACTTCTCCTAGTGTCGACTGGATAGACGGGAAGTTTTTATACAAAATTTCTTCCAAGTAAGCAAATGCTTCTCTAAACTTTTCACCTCGTGTTTCATGACTAACACCTAACGCTTTGAAATCGGCACGTCTGTCACCGGATGAAACGCCAAGCATAATTCTTTCTGGAAATAGTTGATCTAATGTAGCAATTTCTTTTGCTACACGCAATGGATGACGAAGTGACAACACTGTTGCCGACGTTCCAAATGCGATTTTCTCTGTCTTGCTTGCTAAATACGTCAAATAAATCATCATATCGTAAATTTGACCTGTTGCAGGATCACCAAAATCAGGGTCTTGCAGCAATACATCGCGAAGCCATACACCTGTAAAACCGTATTGTTCCGCTTTTTGTACTAACTCTACTTGTTTTTCCATCGTTGGAGCATGAAACTGATAATTTTCAATCGGAATGTGAACTCCTAACGTAAGTTGATCTTTCGCAAACATACGATTATATCCAAAATGGTTCGCAAACTTTTCCATGTGTTTCACTCACTTTCCCTCATTCATATAAACCTATACTTTTCATATTTCTTCTCAAAATTTATAAGCAACACTGCAACACCACATTGTTGCCGATTGTAATCGTTATAACTTTCTTTGTGCTACGAGTGTTATTATAAATCGGCCATAACATGAATAACAGTACGTACTTTAAAGTGATGTAGGCACTTTAAAGTACCTATACTAAGTGAGTAGTAATAAACATAATGAATAAATCGTGCTGCAAAAATAACATCTATCCTTTCTTCAAAAAACTTTACAGTTGCTTTTGCAAGTACGTTACATGATCCCACGTACTTTCCTCTTCTTTATATAAAATGCTCAATATCCAAATTCAAAATATTATACTTATTTTTCGTACTTTGCTATGCTATAACCACAAACAGGAGGTATAAACTATGAAAGCACAAATTATCCATTCTTTTGGGGGTTCATCTGTATTTCAATTAGAAGAAGTTTCAAAACCAAAACTTTTACCAGGTCATGTTCTAATCGATGTAAAAGCAACAAGTGTAAATCCAATCGATACAAAAATGCGTAGTGGTGCCGTTTCAGCAGTCGCTCCTGAGTTTCCAGCTATATTACACGGCGATGTAGCTGGTATTGTTATTGAAGTAGGAGAAGGTGTTTCGAAATTTAAATGTGGGGATGAAGTATACGGATGTGCCGGAGGTTTTAAAGAAACTGGAGGTGCACTTGCAGAATTTATGCTTGCTGATGCACGATTAATTGCTCACAAACCTAAAAGTTTAACAATGGAAGCAGCAGCTGCTCTACCATTGGTTGCAATTACAGCTTGGGAATCTTTATTTGATCGTGCAAATATTAAATCAGGTCAAAATGTGCTCATTCATGGAGCTACTGGTGGCGTAGGACACGTAGCCATTCAATTAGCTAAATGGGCTGGTGCTAAAGTTTTTACAACTGCTTCTCAGCAGAACAAAATGGAAATAGCCCATCGTCTAGGAGCCGACATAGCTATTAACTATAAAGAAGAATCTGTTCAAGAATATGTGCAAAAACATACGAATGGCAACGGATTTGAAGTTATATTTGATACAGTAGGTGGCAAGAATCTCGATAACTCTTTCGAAGCTGCTGCAGTCAACGGAACTGTCGTAACAATTGCAGCTCGTTCAACCCATGACCTCTCTCCTTTACACGCAAAAGGACTCTCTCTGCACGTTACTTTTATGGCGTTAAAAATATTACATACAGATAAACGTGACGCTTGCCGGGAAATTTTAACTAAACTAACGCAAATAGTAGAAGAGGGACACCTTCGACCATTACTAGATTCGAAAACTTTTACGTTTGATGAAGTTGCACAAGCACATGAATATTTGGAATCAAATAAAGCAATTGGGAAAATAGTGTTGAAAAACGTTTGGTAACTTTCACTAAATAATACAAATAACAGCGGGATTGCTTCGTCTTATCTTTTTCTTAAGAAATGCCACAACGCTAAAAGCTTTCCATCCTTTACAACAAGTAAAAAAGAACAGCCGAATTTTTCTTATAGTAGAAAATCCGGCTGTTTTCTTATCACAATTTGCTTTTTGTATATTTCTATTAATGAGTAAAATACAACTTATTTGTCTTACCATCTTTACTTTCTACAGAATACTATGTTGTTTTTAATTTATTAAAATACACTACGTACTAATCCCCCGTCTATTCGCAACGCGGAACCATTAATCGCTGAAGAAAGTGGGCTGCTTAAGAAAGTGACAAGATTGGCAATTTCTTCTGGACGAATAAGTCTTTGAATAATAGAGGTTGGTCGATTCTCTTTCATAAATCGCTTCTCAGCTTCTTCTATTGTCAATTGCTCATTAGGATAAAGACTATTTAACATAGTCTCCACTCCTTCCGTTAAAGTCGAACCAGGCATGATAGTATTAACAGTCACATTCGTTCCTGTCGTCAGCTCAGCTAAACTGCGAGAAAGTGAAAGTTGCATCGTTTTAGTCGCACTATAGTGAGCCATTTCTTGAGATGGCATAATAGCTGCTTCGCTAGCAATAAAGATAACTCTTCCTTCTTTTCTTTCAATCATTTTTTTCAAGTACGAGCGAGTAAGCCGAACACCACTCATAATATTGACTTCAAACAATTTAAACCAATCTTCATCAGGGATATCAAAATATTCTACAGGTTCAAAAATTCCTAAGTTCTCAATTTCACCCTCTACTTCAGGGTACTTTTCAATCACGTTTTGGCACCCTTGTTCTATTCCTAAATCAGCTACTACAGGTTGAAGGATAGCCTCCGGATACTGCGCTCGAATTTCGTTTATCGTTTGATTAACATTTTCTTCACGGCGTCCATTAATAAGTACAGTAGCTCCTTCCGCTACTAATGAAGTGGCAATTGCTTTTCCAATGCCTGCCGTAGATCCAGTAACCAGTGCTGTTTTCCCTTTTAATTGCATATGCATATAGATCCCTCCAAATTCATGTGCTACATGATTGACTTACGTTGGAATAAATAATTACGTTTATATTGTGGTTCACTTCTCTTATCTTTAACAGAAAATAAGCAGATCCACCCTTTTTTCGAAAGAGTATAAACGAAAATTATGTAGCTATTGCACTCTGTACTGAATTAAAAATCGAAATTATCATCATTTAGATCTACTCGATAATTCTGATTCTAATCATTGTCATGTTAAAAAATCACATCAACAGCAGAGTAAAGCTAAAACCAACCAGTAAATACCATTATGATCTATATTAACTAGAAAGAAAATTACGCACTTTAAAGTTCCATAGGAACAAAAAAGTGCCCTATATACTATAATTTCTAACTTTTTATATTTACTAACGTAGTATCCTTTTCTATCATAAAAAAGAGTGTAAAATTACACATTCTTACATACAGTTATAGGATTATTTTTTATCCTAATTAACTAAAAACCATATAACATAAAGTGAAACTTTAATCAGCCCGACCCCCACCTAACTTCTTTTCTTCCGCTGAATTTTAGGGCGGGGTCTTACTGCCCGGCAAATAGCGGGATAACATTCAAAAAAACCTTGCAGAAAAATTCTACAAGGTTTTTGTCTATATATACAAATTAATCACTATATTAAAATGAAAGAATTTATAATTCATCACAATAATATTAAATATAAGCTGCTTTAAAGGCTTGTTGGACAGCTTGTACTTCTAATGAGTCTTTACCATATAAGTTCGTTGCTACATGAATACAAGCTTCTTTTAATTCTTTAAAGTCAGAAGTCATATTTAATTCATCCGTATTTGCATAATAGAAAATATCAAACATTTTATCTTCTCCAATGCCATGTACGTTTACTCCATTATGGTTTCCACCACTAGCAATCAAGTAAGCTACTTTATTAATAATGCTAGAGTTCGTGTGTACACCACCATGATCGTGGTCAGCATCAATAGGTAAGTTATTATAATGTCTATAGTCCTCCGGATATCTAGAAGAGATAGATGATGGGTTTTTCATATCTCTAAAAATACGACCAGATTGTTCTCCCATTGTCCAATTGAACTTTCCGTTATTTGCATACTTTTCAACTGCTACTCCTAAAATATCAGATAACGCTTCATTAATTGCACCAGCTTCTCCTGCGTACTCAAGTCCAGACTCATTTCTTGTAACCGCGTGTGTAAATTCATGTCCTGCCACATCAAATGCTCTAACAATTGGATCTCCATATACCAGCATAGCCCCATTACTAAATGCATTAAACCACTGCTTAGGATTCCCTTTATTCGTACCATTTGTGTTCCAACCATGAACGACAGAAATTACTTTTTGTCCGTTATTATCAAAGCTGTTACGGCCATATTTTTCTTGATAAAAATCATATACTTTCGTTGCTAAATAATGGGCACTAACTGCTTTAGGATCTGTAAAATTTGTAGAATTACTTGTTACTAAATCATCGAGATAACCCCATACATTTCTTCTATAATTATTATAATCTTTATAATTAGCAGTATATGTTTCAATTCCCTTACCACGAGAATAATCTGCAAGCATGTACGTTCCATCACTTCGCTGCGTAATTCCAAACGTACGATTAATACCTAAGTCATCTTTTCCTGTACCTGTTAATTTTGAAGGATCTTGTGATTTATTTACTGTCGCAGATTGGACAATACTACTATCTACTTGTATACCTAATTTTTGAACGAGTTCTTTTAATAGATTACCACCAAAAGCATCAATTAATACTGTACCAGATACATATTCAGGTGTAGATGCACTAAAAGTAATTTGATATGCGTTTGTAGCTTTATTTGTATTTTCATCTACATATACTACTTGTTTAATTTCTGGTTCTTCAATAAATGTAAGATCATTTCCATAGATGTTGAAAAGCTGTTTCTTTGCATCCTCTTCTGATAAAGTAATAGGTTGTTTCAAATCTTCCTGTTGTTGTAGATCTTGGGCACTATCCCCCGAAACGCTCGTAAGTACACCATCATCATTAATATGTGCTGTTAGTTGATATCCGTATACATCACGTCCTTCATACGTTTGTTGAAGACGTACCAATGTAGTACCATCATAAGATTTACGACTTTGCGTAACATTATAATTAACTTTGGATTCCGTATTAACTTGCTTTGATGATAATGCTTGTTCTGTTTTTCCTTTTAGTGCATCCTTTGCTACATTTTCTGCCGAATTTTGAGAAGGTGCTGTTAAATTACCTGTTCGGAACGTATCCTCCTTTGTGTCCACTTTTAAATCTTCTGTTGCCGCATGTACTCCTCCATAAGGCATAATCGCCGATAACACCACTCCTGTAGTTAAACCTACCTTTACGAAATTATTCATATTCTTACTCCTTTATAATCTTATTATTAAGTTAAATAAATGTTTTTTCAAAATTGGAAACATAGATATTTCAAACTATCTATGTTTATCTACTGTTTATGAATTGTGATTCCTCATAATATAGATAGATTGCGTCTTTACTTTTAGATTCATTTCATTCCTCAAAAATTACTCATTATATAAGCTATCTTTATATTTATTTATATACGTTATTTTTTGTGGTTCTGATAACATATTTATCGCCATCCACACATTCTTTTTCATTTCTAATTTTTGCATTGGTATCTCTTTTAAAACCGGATTACTTATAATTTCTTCCATTTCTTCATCAATTCTTTTCATAAGATTTTCTTCTGGATTATTTTTTAAATAAGTATTTTTCAGTCCCCATTTTGTCATTATAAATTCATTTGTTTTATTCATAGGATTAATAATAGTAGCTTTACTAGTTAATCGTTTTTTTATTTCATCATGATAGATTTTAATTTTATATCCTTCTTTTAGTGGAATAGTATCTTTTACAATCGTTACATTTGTCCCTTCCATTTCCTTCGTATAAATTTTTTCACCTTTCTCATTAAACACCTCTATTGATGCGTATTTTTCATCTGTATAATAGCTATGAGGCGTTTTAGTAGTAACCGTAAAAACAGCCCGCTTTTGCTCTAAGTCTGTATTTAATTCGGCAAACTGATCATCTCCTAATCCTAGGAATTGAATCGTTTCATTTACCAAATTGCTCACTTTCATTTCGTTAACATCAATCGTTAGACTATTATCCTTTTCCTTTACATAGGCATAATACGAACGGAAATGATACATTCTATCCATTTTCTCACCTGAAATTTCAACCGTATAAACCCCATTTGGTACGTCTTGTAAATTGATATCTGCTGTTTCAATTGTTTTTTCTTGAACAACTGTATTCCTTTCTTTTAATTTAATCTTTCTTCCTTTCAATGTATCTATTTCATTTGTATGTAAATGGATATGCAAATTCCCTTTTAACCCAAGTGAAGCAATTTGCTGATTCGTAACTATTTCAAAGTTAGAGTTTATCGGAATATCAGGATCAACTAGAGCTCTCGCCTTAGCTAATTGTGATTCAGGCACTATATACGCTAAAGAAGTAATTGCCGGATAACCTTTCGCCCTATTCATCTCTATTTGTTTATGATTAAGCTTAAAGCCCCATCTTTCAAAAACGGGTGTAAAATCAACTTGTACATTCTCGCTATAATACTGATTCATTAAATCCGGTAAAGAATAATCCCCCTTTTTGAAAGCAGCATTGCTAGCTAGTTTTCGATAACCTTGATACATTTTTGCAAAAGCTTCATCGCCAGCTTTTTGTTTCGCCATCGTTAAAAGAATAAGTTTTTGTCGCAAATCTAAATCATCATAATTTTTATTTTCTTTCATTAAAGCATTGTATAAATTCCGTTCTACCTGTTCCTTCTTCCCAAAATTAAATAACCAACCAACTTGATCTGCTTTTTTGCCGTATTTACTATATTGATATTGAACACCAAATAGATTATTAGAAACTTCTCCTGTAAATATTCCTTGATTATCAAAACCAGCTTGGTATCCATGAGCGATTTCATGTAAAGTTCCCCAACTTAGTTTATCTAACCACATCTTTGTACTATCTGTACTATTGGCTGTCCAATTTGCGCCATAATAGGCACCGCCAGCACCAGATATATCTGCTTTTAAGAAATAACGATTTTGACTTTTTTTATTTTCAACCGTTGAGCCATCTAAACCAATAATTGAATCATACATCGCAAAAATATCTTCATAATATGCAATTAACTCATCCAACGATTGAAAATCTTTTAAAGATCTTACTAACTCTTTATCTTTTTTAGGTACAAATAATTGAAAACTCTCCCCTTGAATTAACGCATACTCTCCATCAAATTGATCCCATGTACTAAAAAATTGAGATACACTTCCTTGTTGTTTATAAATCGCAAGAGGTTTAGTAGCACTTTCATTCCCTAGTTGGTACTCAAGTACAGCGTGCTCTTCACCATACGGAGTATCTATGAAAGGAACTAAAGGCGTATCACCTTGAATGGTAATCCATTCATTTCCTACTTGTATGGATTTTTCATTTTTAGAGTCATTAGACAATAAACGTAATGTTAATTTGTCTTTAAAATTAGGATTCGTTTGTCTTACCTTTAATGGTGTATTTCTCTGCAAAATAAATCCTAAATCTTGTCGATCGTGATATTTACCCTTACTTATGCCCGCCTGAAATATCCAAGTAGGCTCTTCTAAACTAGTAATTTCTTTTACATTTGTTCGTTCATCAGCATGTAAGTGTATATTTCCTATGAGGAAAAACATTGTATACATGATGCCTATAACAAGTAGCCTTTTCATTTACATATCTCCTTTTCTATTTTTTATATACAAAATACAATAAAACCCTCCTTCTTTACTTATAACTGTCGTCAGTAAGTTACTTATTAGTGTAATTATTATAGTTACATTAGCTCATGATTATCAATCATTAAATATATGTAATTTTGCATATATGGATATAAAACCGAAATTTTTGAAATACCGTGAAATGATCCAATATTATTTCATACATTATTCAATAAAAAAACACACGAAGCCCCTTAAGTCTTCATGTGTTTTCATACATGTTATTACATTTGTAATTGAATAAATTATCTTATTCTGTAATATTAAATTTTGAAACCAGTTCCGTTAATTCTTCCACCTTTTCTTTCATTTTGTTAGATTGAATTGATATTTGTTCAATTGATACAGCTTGTGATTGAATTGATTTTACTGTTTGAAGAGTCTCTTTTTTTACATCCGTTGCAGTTTCAGAAACTAGCGAAAGAGAAGCATTTACTTCTTCTGTACCAGCAGACATCTCTTCTGTCGCTGCGGATACTTCTTGAATTTGACTTGTAATCTTATCAATATCTCTCATAATAGACAAGAAGGTTTGATTCGCTTTGTGGGCAGCTTCTTTTCCTTCTACTGCCTTCTGTTGGCCTTTTCGCATGACATTAACTGTATCTTGAGTATCTTGTTGAATGGATTTTATTAAATGATTCACTTCCTTTGCAGATTCTTTAGATTGCTCAGCCAAGTCTCGAACTTCTGCGGCAACCACTGCAAATCCTTTCCCATTCTCTCCAGCACGTGCCGCTTCAATAGCGGCATTTAAGGCAAGAAGATTCGTTTGTTCGGCAATATTAGTAATTGCAGCGAGAGCTGTATCAATCTGTTGTGTACGTGTAACAAGTTTATTTATTACTTTTGATGTTTCCTCGACAACATCATGCACACTATTCATTTGAAGAATAGAGTGATTTATCACTTCACTACCGATATTTATTCGTTCTGTAGTCGTTACTGCTACCTCAGCGACTACTGCTGAAGATTCAGCTACAGTTTGCACCCCTGTTGTAATTTCTTCCATTGAGGATGAGCTCTCCTGAATACTAGTTACCTGTCCTTCTATTTTTGTTTTTACTTCTAAAACAGTCTGTACAACCTCATTTGAAATACTAGACGCTCGATTTGTATCTTGTAATACGCCCTCCGTAGTAGAAATAACCTCTTGTGTTGTCATCTTAACATTCGCAATTAATTGTTGAAGGTTATCTAACATACTATTAAAAGACTGAACAATATGCCCTAATTCATTATTTGCTTTATAAGGAGTACGTGTTGTTAAATCTCCAGCTGCTACTTTTTCCATATCATTTTGTAGTAACACAAGTGGTTTTCGGATAGTTAATTTAATAATATATCCAATTAATATAATTATCAAAATTGCTAAAAGCGAAATACTAACAAACATTATCATTGTATTTTGAGCACTATTATTATTTTCCTTCTGTAAAAGCTCTGCATTATTACTATTATATAAAATTAATTCACGAATTGATTTTATTGATTTTTGCATATTAGGTTCAATCTCTTTTAGGTAATATGCATATGCTTCCTCATTATTAGATTTCCCTAATTCTTGCGCTTTCTTCATTTGAGTTCTTAATTTATTAAATGTTTCATAAAACGTGTTATATAATTCTTTTTCTTTAGTAGAAATAACTTTAGCCTCAAACTGCTTTAAAAGATAATCATTTTCCTGACGAATTCCGTCCATTTCTCTTATTAATTCATTCATTCTTTTTTCATCTTTTGATACCATAATTTCCATAAAGTTCATATTAACATGATAAAAATTAGATTCTACAATACCAATCCACTCAATTGGTAGTAAATTATCCTCATACATATTAGAGGAAGTACTTTTCCCTCTTTCTAATCCCCAAAACCCTATTAGGGATAATACTATACATGCAATACTTGATATAGTTATTAATATGTTTAGTTTTGTACCAACCTTACTGTTTCTTAATAATTCCAATTCACTTTCTCCATTCTAATATATAGTTTAAGTAATGTATTTTATACCAAGAATCCAAAAATTACGATGTTTATTTTGTAATATGCAATTTTGCATATCATCCACTACTGATTCAAAATAACCTAACATTGTAATTTTGGTTTTCCAAAAATTCATGATTATGAACACACCCTATTAATTCTTGAACTTCTCATCCAAAATATCCAAAAATATTGTGGCACTAGGGGAACCCATCATTGATGTATAAATTACACTACCATACAAGACTAGCTTAAAAATATTTTTCTTATTGCTCATTTTTCTATTTCCTCTCTATTAGAAGTACTCCTAGCACATCACACTAATAAAAACGATAGTATTAAAAAATAAGGAAAGACATAACACCTATGTCTTTCCTCTAAAATTGTAACACTCAATATACTCTTAGCTCTATTTGATTTGCCAGTTAAATCCTCACATTTCTTTCTTTATAATATCTCCTAACTCCGTCCAACTTGTAATCCGCGGGATATTGAGATGTTGATTGTAAGAAGTAGTTTTTGCATACACATTTATCGGTTTTCCTATTAACGTTTCTAAGACTGCCGGCTTATCATCAAAGAAATAGTTTAATTTTATTTCTTGTATGAAGTGTATTTTTTCTTCATCCTTCATTCCATAGAAAAAGCGATCTTCATGTACCGGAAAACCTTTTTCTATTAACCATTTTTTTGTTTGCTCTCCATGTTCTTTAGGCCGTGCTGTTATATAGTATATTTCATGTCCCTGTTTTTCTAATTCTTGTAATGTCTCTACTGCATATGGAAACGGTGAACAAGAAGTATAATAAATCTCATCCAGCAAACTATTCCACATATGACTGCCTTCCTCCGAAGTCATGCCAAATGCTTCATGAATTTCAATTGTTTTTAAAGAATGAAATACATCCAATCCTACTTTTTTGTTTAATTTCTTATTATATAAATGAAAAGCATGCTGCCTTAAATCAATTAATGTATCATCGATATCAAATCCAAACTTCACTCTTCATCGCTCCTTTCTGCAATCCATTTATCGGAACATATAAGTAGCTTTTATTCTCCTTATATGTTCCGATATTCTGGATAGCCAATAAATCTATAATCTTTTCCAACCTGGGTAAATGATACATCCTTAAATTCAATTGCATCTTGCATTTTAGTAATACCAGTCCCCTCTACAAAGCTAGGCGCCAATCTGCCCCCAATAATTTTTGGTGCGACATATAATATAAGTTTATCCATCAATTTATTTTCAATAAACGAAGCATTTACCTCTCCCACCACCTTCAACAAGCAGGGAGGAAACTCCTTTTTGCCCTAAAACATCAAGCATTTCATGTAAGTTTATATGCTTTTCTCCGCTAGTAACAAATACTTTAACTCCTGCATTTTCTAATGCTATCTTTTTTTTCGCTGCATGATTACTTGTTGTAAATATCCAGGTAGGAGCTTCTCCATCTGTAACAACATTAGCTTCCATCGGTATGCGTAATGTCGAGTCCAATATTATTCGAATTGGATTTCGTCCATTTGGAATACGTGTTGTCAATGATGGATTATCCTTTTGAACAGTATTCGCTCCTACTAAAATAGCCGCATTTTCGTTTCGTATTTGGTGTACTTCTTGTCTTGCTTCTGTAGATGTAATCCACTTACTATCCGATGAAGACGTAGCGATTTTACCGTCTAATGTAACTCCTGATTTAATCGTTACAAATGGACGCTTTGTCAAAATATATTTATTAAAGACTTCATTCATTTTTTTAGATTCTTCTTCACACACTCCTACAAGTACTTCAATACCTGCATCTTGTAGAATTTTAATTCCACGTCCAGAAACAAGCGGGTTTGGATCAAGTGTAGCAACTACTACCTTCTTAATTCCTGCTTGTACAATTGCTTCAGCACAAGGCCCTGTTCTACCATGATGAGAACAAGGTTCAAGAGTTACATAGATTGTAGCACCACGTACCTGTTCTCCAGCCATACGTATCGCATGTATTTCGGCATGTGGTTCTCCGGCCTTCATATGTGCTCCGACCCCTACAATTCGATTATCATTTACAATTACAGATCCAACCAATGGATTTGGAGTCGTTTGTCCCTTCATAGCCTTGGCATTTTCTAGTGCTAGCTTCATATACAATTCATGCTCAAGCATGTAAGTGTCCCCCTTCAAAATGTCCAGAACGCTGAATCTTCGTTTGCAAATATTTCTCATTAAACTCTGAGATATCACCCCATAACGGTTCACGACTCGTAACATTTAATCCAGCTTTTTGTAACGCTTCTAATTTTTTCGGATTATTTGTAATAAGTTTTACAGGTTTTGAGCGTAGCGCTTTTAATACTTCAATTGTATCATCATAGTTTCGAACATCATCTTCAAAGCCTAGGTTCAGATTAGCTTCTACTGTATCTAACCCATTTTCTTGCAAGAGGTACGTCATTGCTTTACTAAACAAACCAATTCCTCTTCCTTCATGATTCGCTAAGTAAAATAAAGCACCTGAACCATGTTCTGTAATCATTTGTAAAGACTGCTTTAATTGGAATCCACAGTCACAACGTTTACTACCAAAGATATCACCGGTGTGACAAATACTATGCATACGAATTAGGGCATCTTCAGAATTCTCAAAATCACCATATACAAGCACACTAGATTGCTGCATATCAGCTAAATTAATAGATGAGAGTTTTTTGATAATTCCTTCTACACTATTTGTAACCTCACTACATTGTAACCAAGAATACCATTGGAAAATTTTAGTCTCCCCATATAAATTAATTGGCAATTTGATAGGTCCTACTAAATAAATATCCTTTCCATCTTGATGTATAAATTGAATTTTATCTTCTAACATATGAATTGTATCTGTTGTAACCATTAGGTACCTCCTAGTATTGAGAATCTCTAAAAATTCTCTTCCATTGTTATATTTTTTATTGTTTAACTTACACAACGTAAGTGTTTTTACAGATGCTATTCTTTTTTCTCTCAGCTTATATGCAATATGTATCATTACAACTTTGGCCATTTAAAGAAAAGAGTTTTAGTTACATAAAACAACTTAGTTACCTTATGTAAGTGAATATACATTCGTAATTAATTTACGTCAAGTAATTAATTATAAAAACATTTGTTACTAATAGTAAGATGTTATATAATTTGTTTTAGGAGGTGAAGGAAAATGAATGATTCTACATTATGCCCTCGCTTTGAAAAAGGAATGAAATTTTTTAGCCAACGATGGACAGCACTAATTATTTACCAACTTTTTTCTGGATCTCAGCGCTTTTGTACGCTTGAATCTTCTCTTCCTGTTAGCGGAAGATTACTTTCAGAAAGATTGAAAGAATTAGAACTAGAAGGAATTGTCGAACGTAAAGTCTTTCCTGAGACACCAGTTCGTATAGAATATTCTTTAACTCAAAAAGGATTTGCTTTAGAAGCTATTATTCGCGGAATAGAAGAATGGTCACAGGAATGGATAGAACTTGAGGAATAACATAAAAGCTTTTTCGTATATAGTTTTAAGTAATCAAATTACAGATACCTATTATTAAAACGCTAGTTTTTCAAGCATTTATGAAAAGCTAGCGTTTTTTAATGAATAAAATAAAATTTAAGAAATGAAACAAGATGATCAAACCGATCACCTTGTTCCTTTAAAGATTAAAATAGTGATTTTAACAACTTTTATTAATACATACTCGATTAACAGAAATAATAAATAGAATTTTTGTAACTAAACAGTTTTATTTTCGCAATACAGTTAGCTTATCCCGCTATTTGCGGACAGTAAGACCACCACTAATTAAATTTCCATTTTATTGCATTTGAATATTACTTATGAAATTTCACACGCTCTTCAAGTGGTTGGAATTCTTTTTCACCTGGTGCAGCTGTTGGATTACCAAATGGCATTTGTGCAATTAGCTTCCAATTAGCAGGGACATTCCATTCTTGTTTTATCTCATCGTCAATTAATGGATTATAATGTTGTAAAGATGCCCCTAATCCCTCTGCTTCTAAACCTGTCCACACGACTAATTGGTGCATACCTGATGCTTGGTATGACCAAATTGGGAAGTTTTCAGCATATGCAGCAAATTTTTCTTGAAGCGATTTAACGATAGCCTCATCTTCAAAGAATAGTACTGTTCCATAACCAGCTTTAAAAGAATCCATTTTTTGTTGCGTTCCTGAGAAATCTCCATCTCCAACTACTTTTCTTAATGTTTCAGTTGTAATATCCCATAATTTATCATGAGCTTCACCAAATAATACAACTAATCGCGCAGTTTGAGAATTGAAAGCTGATGGAGTATATTTCACAGCAAACTCCACAATTTCTTTAATTTTTTCATCCGATACTTGTACCTCTTTGTTAATTCCATAATAAGTACGTCTTTCTTTCAGTGCAGTATAGAAATCTTTTGTCATAATTCATTTCCTCCTAAGTTTTAATATTCTTCAAAATGATACATTGCGAAGATAATATGAGTTGAAATGAGTTCATTTTTGAACCATTGAACACCATAACACCAATTGCTAGTCATTCTGAATCTAAACCACTGCTTCTTGCTTCAGTTTCCCTAAAAAAACACTTATAGCATCATTGATACAATCTAGTGATCATTCGGTATTATTTTACCCATTCTCTATCCATGTATCCTGCTTGTTTCATATTTACACAAATATGAAAATAACCTTAAATTGCTGGTCAAAAAAGCCAGGTAGCATGAAATAACACATTACCTGGCTTTTTACATTTTCAATTTAAATTCAACTAAACATTACCAATGAATAGTAGTAAAAACTATACCCGTCACTTATTTAATAATTAACATCTCATATGGATGTTGTTCCATAAATCTATTCTCCCAAGGAATCTCTAATGATGTCCAATTTGAACCACCGTCTACTGACTGATACACTCCTTTATTGCTAAACAGATAAAACGTTCCATCACTTGTTGCCTTTAATACTGGTATGATTGTCCCTTTAGGAGTTGGTAAACCTGCATTCATTTCCGCCCAAGGCTGATCTTTTTCTTTCTTATAAATAAATGATTCACAATTTCCATTATTGTAATCATGCGCTACGTGTGGATTTGAAGATGTCGCGATGATAATATTTTCTGGATCATTTGGGTTAACTGCCATTTGATATGCGTAATGATGCTTTAGCCCACTACACATATAGTTCCACGTCTTACCTCCATCATTACTCTCCGCATACTCTTGACCTGGTTCTTTCAAGAATGAATCACCTAACACCCCGTATAAACGATTTGGGGCATTGCGATGTGATGTAAGAATGTGAATATCTTGAGGATAGTTCCCCTCTTTTTCCTCAGTCCATGTCTTACCTCCATCTACACTTTTAATTAATCCCCCAACCTCAATAGTCGTATAAATAGTTTCTGGATTATTAGCATCAATTTCAATATGTTTTACATGGTGTGTATATGTTCTTTGAGGAAAGAACCATGATGAATATGATGGCATTTGTCGATAATCAGTTAGCAGCTCAAAACTGTCTCCTCCATTTTTGGATACGAACATTGCGCTCGGTTCAGTTCCTACATATACAATCCCGTTACCGTCATCCCCCTTCTCTGGAGATACAGAAACTGCTGTAATAGCTCTCATATGAATAGCATTTGCTGGGAACACTTCACCAAAGGAAGGTAACGCACCAATCGCTTCCCATGAACTTCCTCCATCTTTACTTCTCCATAATCCCCTGTCAAAGGTACCACAATACATTCTTTCTGGATCGTATGGATCTGAAGCTAATGCAACCGGATTCGCACCTACAAACTGCGATTGGACGCTCCATGTTGAGTCTTTTTTTTCTGCAATTACAAGTTCTCTATCAAACGCTAATATGAATTTTTCCATTACTAAAATCTCCTCGTTTCATAATATATCTACTGTATTATTTAAATTTTTACCGTTACAAGTTATGAGATAACACTTATATGCTACAGCATATAAAGGATAAATTTTATAAGCAATATGTGATTAAAAACTTACATTATATAATTTGTTAACTTCACATCAGTATGATGAACAAGATGTCCTGTTAACTCATATAAGTCCATATGCCACCTTCAAATAAATCGCAATTTATATGCTATAGCATATATAATATAGAATGCATTATTTTATGTCAAACTTTAATACTGTTAATAAGTTCTTTAGCTCGCCTAAAGTAATTTAAAAGTCATAATATAAACAGAAACATTTTATTGAATAGAAAATAAAAAAAGAGTGCAATTTTTGCACTCTTTTTACTCATTTCTATTAGAAATCAAAGTTATCAGGATCTGGACCAACGCGGTGATTTTGATTTAATGCATCGATTTTTTCCATATCTTCTTTCGTTAATTCAAAGTTAAATACATCTGCATTTGCAATAATGCGGTGCTCTTTCGTTGATTTCGGAATTGTGATTACTCCATTTTGAAGATCCCAACGTAAAATAACTTGAGCTGTTGTTTTACCGTGTTTCTCAGCAATCTCTTGTAATGTTTCGTTATCTAATAATTGACCTTGCATAAGTGGTGACCATGCTTCCATTTGAATACCTTGTTCTTTACAGAAAGCTTGTAATTCTTTTTGTGTTAAACGAGGATGGTATTCTACTTGGTTGATCATCGGCTTAATTTCTGCATCTTTTATTACATCTTGCAGATGGTGAATTTGGAAATTACTTACGCCAATTGCACGTACACGCTTTTCTTTATAAAGTGTTTCTAACGCTCTCCATGTATCTTTATATTTCCCTTCTACAGGCCAGTGAACAAGATATAAATCTAAATAATCTAGCTTTAATTTTTTTAAGCTCTCTTCGTATGCAGCAATCGTTTCTTCATATCCTTGATCTGCGTTCCATACTTTTGAAGTAATAAATAATTCTTCTCTTGAAATACCAGTTGTTTCAATACCGGCACGAATCCCCTCACCTACAGCTGCTTCATTTCCGTAAATTGCAGCTGTATCAATGCTGCGGTATCCTGCTTTAATTGCTGATTTAATCGCTTCTACAAGTTCTGGTCCTTCTTCTACTTTAAATACACCTAAACCAAACCAAGGCATTTCCACACCATTACTTAATACTGTTTTACTTTGTAAGTTTTTCATTTTATTTTCTCTCCTTTTATTTTACTTGATCTCTTTTTTCTAATGTCATGCTCCATGCTGTTAAAATAACAGCACCTACTACCATAATGCCGCCTACCCAAGCTGTATGAATTAACCCTAACGAGTTCGTTACAATACCGCCTAAATAAGCACCAAGAGCAATCCCAGCATTAAACGCCGCAATATTAATTGCCGATGCAACATCGACAGCACTCGGTACAAATCGTTCAGCTAACATTACGACATATACTTGTAACCCTGGAACATTCATAAATGCGAATAGCCCCATTAAAATAATTGTGATTAACCCAGCTACCTTAAATGGTGCCGTAAATGTTAAAACAAATAGTATAATCGCTTGAATAAAGAACATGTAGAATAGCGCTCGAATTGGATTATGATTCGATAATTTTCCGCCAATCACATTCCCTATCGCAATGGCGATTCCATACACTAATAAAATGATAGTAACCGTATTTGCTTTAAATCCTGTTACCTCTTGTAATAACGGAGATAAATACGTAAAAGTTACGAATGTTCCCCCATATCCTAATGCAGTAATAATGAAAACTAGTAACAGTCTTCCGTTCGTAATCAGTTTAAATTGATCGCGGAATGATACAGACGCACCTTTTTTCATATTAGATGGAATGAGAATACTATTTGCAATTAAGGCGATAATTCCAATTACTACAATTGCTAAAAATGATGTTCTCCAGCCAAATTGTTGACCAATAAATGTTCCAATTGGTGCACCTGTAATAGTTGCAACTGTTACACCAGTAAACATAATCGCAATCGCGCTAGCCCGTTTATTTTCTGGGACAAGTGCCGCAGCAATTGTTGAACCAATTGACATAAACACACCATGCGAAAGTGCAGAAATAATTCGCGCAATAAGTAATACAGTGAAGCTTGTTGCTACCGCTGCGATTCCGTTACCAATAATGAAAATAATCATAATCCACATTAATAACGTTTTTCGTGACATATTAGCTGTTAATGACGTTAATACTGGAGCCCCAAACGCTACGCCTAACGCATATAAAGAAACTGTTAAACCAGCCGTTGTAACCGACACATGTAAATCTTCCGAAATAGATGGTAATAAACCGACACTAACAAATTCAGTTGTCCCAATCCCGAACGCACTAATTGCTAACGCTAACAACGCAAATATACTTCTTCGATTCGTCTGAACTTCTGAAGACGATGCTGTATATGAATTCAATTGAGTTTCCCCTCTTCCCTATAATTCCTATCATAATAGTGCGATAAAAAGGCCCTTTTATCTTCTAAAAAACATATTTAATCTCTACAAACGCTATTATGAATGGTTTCATTCTTTTTTTAAAGAACGCACTTTAAAGTACTATAGGTACTTTTTAGTACCGTAAAGCTTGTCTCTCTCTTACATGTACTATTATGAAATATATTCAATACAATGAATAGTACGTACTTTAAAGTGCTGTAGGTACTAAAAAGTAACATAGTTAGTTACCAGTACCGTAAAGCTTGTTTCTCTCTTACATGTGCTATTATGAATGATAATCACCCTAATAAAAAGTACGTACTTTAAAGTACTATAGGTACTAAAAAGTAATATTTATATAACCTAGCTTATTTTGCTCAAAAATTGAAATCTACATTCCATGAAAAAGACTTTCAAATGAAGAAATACACTTTCCCGTAGAGGCAACTTTAGAGAATATTACTTAAACATATAAAGGATCATGTTCATTACCACAGACAAATAATAAAAAGGCAAAAACGAACAGAAATGTGTTCATTTTTGCCTTTTTTATTTAATGATTAAAATGTACGACTTTTGGAAAGGAAATCTGCATTAGCTCCTGTTACACCACTTTGTCCCCAGTTCCCTGGAATCATTTCACGAATAAGAATTAGCACTTTATCCAAAGGTGCATGAGTATATTTAGATGTTACTTGTGTAAGTTCGTTTACCCACTTATCCTTTGTCTCTTGATCAAATGTATTCCATATATCAACCTTAATAATAGCCATTCCATTAACGTTACGACCTAGTGTATCGTAAGACTCTTTTGTCTCCCAATCGGACACCCTACTTTTCACAGCAAAGGTAGCATCACTTGCTACAGCCCCAGCTTTCCCCCAGTTTTCTTTCTCAAGTTCCGTTATCAACACTTGAATTTTGTCAGGGACAATTTTTAATAGTTTTATTGTAAGTTCCGTTACACTATAAATAAATTCCTTCTTTTCTTCTGTTGACATGGTTGGCCAAGTATTTAGCTCGATTAATGGCATAGTATTGCCCCCTAAATTTAATTATCTATTGACTAGTTACAACTATTGGTTCAAATGATTTTTAACTGCTCTTACTACCAATTCGTGATCTTCTTCTGGTGGTAATCCTGAAACTGTTATCATTCCAATAACCCCTACGTTTTTTATCCTGATAGGAAAGCATCCACCAAACGCAGCATATTCCGAAGTATCTAAAAGATATTTTTCATTATATGAAATTCCAGTTATTTCACTTTGTATCTGCATATAATACGAGCTACGATCATGCAGGGAAACGACTCGTTTTTTACGCTCAATCCATTTCGTATTTTCCGCATTTGTCCCTGTCATCTTGAAATGAAATAATTGCACACCATTTTTCGTTATATCAACAGCAATCAATTTCCCCTCTCGCTTTGCTGTTTCAACGATAAATAAACCTAGTTGCAAGGCATCTTCATTTGTAAAAGAGGAAAATTGAAGCGTTTCCTCCTCTTTTAAAATTTGTTTACTTATTTCATTCAAATTTGAAGTGCTCATATTTTTAACCTCCATAATTGTTTTATGCCACACCGACATTTTTTCGAAATTATTAGGCCATATAGTACAACCCTTCAATCAATCTGATTCCAAATAAACTGCTGTAACATCGTTGGTAACTAGTAGTACCGTAAAGCTTGTTTTCTTCTTACTGGTGCTATTATGAATGATATTCAAAGTTATAAAAAGTACGCACTTTAAAGTGCTATAGGTACTTTAAAGTACTATTCTACTTATCCCTATCTTACAGAGACTATTATGAAATATATTTAACATCTTAAAAATGTATGTACTAAAGAATAATATTTTTAATCACTAACTTTTTTGATCAATCGTTATAATCCAATTTCATCAAAATTTTTATCAATTATTACACTATCCAACAATAGGAGGAAACAAAGATGGATGAAAATATATCCAAAAGCTGAAAAGCAGTTGAGTCCCTTGAGGGAATAGTTATAATTCACTACTTATAGAAATAGACATACAAAAACGCCATCCTTTCCTATAATTCTACAGAAAGAATAGCGTATTTTTCAAAAATGAGTTCTTTTATTGAGAAACTTTGATTCTATATCATACATAAAAGGGCAACCAGTGCTAAAACAGCTGGAAGTCCTTGTTTCACAATAATTGATTTATTAGATGTGAAACCTCCGAAAATAGCTGCTATCACCACACAAATCACGAAAAATAATTGGACCATATAACCAATTGGATTGAGTCCAAGTACAAGTCCCCAAATGAGACCAGCCGCTAAAAATCCATTATATAAACCTTGGTTTGCAAACATAATGGCTACGTTTCGATCTCCTTCTAAATGCTTCGGTAATTTGAAAGCACGTTTCGCTACTTTTGAATCAATAAAAAACATTTCAAGGATCATGATAAACAAATGTTCTAATGCTACGATCCCGACTAAAATAGCTGCGATTATTTCCACACTATTCTGCCCCCTACACTCTCTATTCTTTAATATTCTCTACATTTTTTTGCACCTGTAATAGAACATGAATAAGTATTTTGCGTTCTTCTCCACTGATATTTACGAACATTTCCTTCATAAAATGTTCCTTTTCTTTCTTGTCAAAATATTAATTGATATATCAATTATTGATACATCAATTAATATACATCTCTCTTTTTATTTTTGCAAGTTTTTTTGCTCAATTGGTTTTATTTTGTTCCAGCAACTTTAAACCAATTCAAAACATCAGTTCGCATTTCTAGAAATCATAATTACTTTAAGTTCATTCTGACAATCATATTTAACTAAATATATAAAAGAATTGAGTTATATCTCCATCAATTTATAAAAATTAATTTTTTCTAAAAACAGATACTTTACGTTTTTTATAGTAATAAAAATCATTTTTTTGTTTCAGAGGCAATCCATTTTGTTAGCCTGATGGGCATAAGATAGCACCCATATGGAGAACCAATTATCTTTCAAGAAGATGGCTAGAAATCTGGATTTGGTACAAGAGTTGCCTACTTCCCCGATTCAGATGGTACTAATTTAGAGCTAATTGCTCCAAAAGGGCCATTTAGACGTGACTAATAAATTAATACCGAAACAGCCACCTTATCTGAAAGGTGGCTGTTTGTTAATAGATTGAATAAAAAGGACAAACTCTCCAACTTGAGAAGTTTGTCCAAAAATAGATATTTCATATTCCACTACTTTGACACTAAAATCAACAATAGTGAATTAGAATAATGACTTAATACTTGCTAAGACAGTAAGTACACCTACAATAATAACAAATACGTTGCTCATTTTCCCTTTGTATTTAGCTAGTACTGGCACTTTTTGAATCGCATACATCGGTAATAGACATAAGATAGCAGCAACTAAAGGACCGCTTAGAGAATCAATAAGTCCAAGAATACTTGGATTTGTATAAGCAACAAACCAGCATGATAATACAACAAAAGTAAGAATTATTGTCTTAATTGTTTTTTCTTCAATATCTTTTCCACGTGATTTACCAAACTTAATAATCATGTCACGCATTACTTCAAATGCTCCTATATAATGGCCAAGGAAAGACTTTGTAATAGCCACAAAAGCAATAATTGGAGCTGCAATAGTGATTACAGGCGAATTAAGCTCATTAGCAAGATATGAAAGAATTGATAAGTTTTGTTCTTTTGCCATTTTTATATCATCTGGAGTCAAGCTCAATGCGCTACTCCAAACGAAGAACATAACAACAGCGAATGTCATGATATAACAAACCTTTTGTATTTGCGCACATTTAGCATCAGTGGCTTCGATTCCATACGTAGCTCTCTGTTTCACAACAAATGATGAAATCATAGGTGAATGATTAAATGAGAATACGATGATTGGTAGAATCATCAATATCGTCCCAAAATAGCCTGTTCCTGTTGAAGCAGTTGAAACAGCTGAAAAACTAAGCATTGACGTATTCCACTGTGGAATTAAAGATATTGCGATAAACAGTAGAGAAACTATGAAAGGATACACTAACATACTCATTACCTTTACAGTAATATCTTGACCAAAATTCAGTATAGCGATAAGACCAAGAACTAATACAAGTGATAAAATAGCTCTTGGAGGTTCTGGCATGTGCAATTGATGCACGATAAAACTACTTGCAGTGTTTGTAAGCGCAACCGAATACATTAGTACGATTGTATAAATTGAACCGAAATATACGATGTTAAAAATGATACTCGCTTTATTTCCGAAATACTCTCTAATTGTACCTGTGATCCCCTCATCAGCAGAATTAGAAGCGTATATCATTTTAGCAAGTGCCCTATGTGAGTAGTACATAACTGGATATGCAAGCAATGTAATTAGTAGTAAAGATAATAAACCACCTGAACCTGCATTAATCGGTAAAAAGAGCACCCCTGCTCCAATTGCAGTTCCAAATAGACTGAGTGCCCATGTAGTATCCTGCTTATGCCACTTTTTCGGATCTGCATATTGCTCATTTTTTAGTGCGGTATTTTCAGCTTGAACTTCTATTTTCTTTGCAGTATTCCCGTTCATATAATAACTCCCCCTTGTATCTATTCCTGCATCTCTCTTTGCACCTAACAAATATTCCCTTTTTGAAAAATGAATTCCTTACAAGTTGCCCCACATTGTATGTCCTTCATCATAATGAATCCAAATTGAAACATTCGCTAATTAGCGTCCTAATATAATTGTTAGCGTTCACAAAAAAGTTTACTCGTAATATCCGCTCTTTATATAAAGAACCCTTAAGAGAACAATATAGAATAGACTTCATAAATACGTTGCAACATTTCTAATAACAGTGTATTACTTTAATGGTTTCTCTTTTTTACTTTTAACAGTAATTTTAGCTAAACCGGCCTCTCTTCATTTGCGAGGCATTTCTTTCTCAATTCTATACATTACTTTCATAACTTCGGTAGCACTGATGATATTGCTCACACAAGCCACTGAAGCACATTACATACATTTCGCCTCTAATCACACACCTTTCTTACTAATAATCGCATTTTTTATATTTTCTCCAGAGATAATAAAATTTCTCTCGACGCCCTCATTATAACGTGTATATTTATAAAATTAATATTTTTATATTTTCAGAAATATTAAAGAGGAATAATTTTATATGGATAATATTTTACAGTTAGCATGTAGCCATTGTTTTTATCGCTTAAAGCTGAATTAGTTAGTAAAAAAATACAATAATACATTGTTTTTCTAGGTGACTTATTATAAAAATACTTATATCCCCTTTTATCAAAAAATTTTATTTTAAACATAAAAGATATTCTAATAAATAATTAATGTAGGTAAAAAGAAAAAAATCCCAAAATACAAAAACCAAATTTTAGGATATATATTATTAATATTGAATTCATATACAATTTAAAAAGCTACACTGAGCAAAAAACAAAAAAGCTGCCCCATATGGACAGCTCATTTACATAATTATCGTTATCAGGAATACACAAACAAATCACTTCAATATCATCTTAATTGTAGTTTGTTCGGCTCTTCTTCAGGGATATCTCTATATTAGTAATGAATCGTTTTTACATCATTTCCTTTTATGCGAAAAGTAATTGTGTCCCATAAGGCGGATTGTGTGCACCCTCAAAAGTTTAAATTTTAAAATCCCTCATTAACTAGCTCTTTTATCGAGTTTAATTTTGAAGAAAGCTCGATAAACCATTCTTCATCCCCTGTTAATAATGCAAGATCTATAAGATAAAGGATTTGTTCCTTATTTATTACCTTTGATTCAGGGAGTTTGTTAACGTGTTTACTAAAGAGTAAAATCGCTTCGTTTATTGTGTACTGGCCGTCACGTTTCACAATACTAACTGTAACTATATCCTCTACATCATCAAGTGATACAATATAACCAACTATTAATTCACCTTCATTTGATATTCCACGAACCCAATCTCCTACTTTTAAAACATGATTATTATTTGACATCATACCGTTTCACCTTCCTATAAATATTTTTTGTGACGATAAAAAAGATATAAAAACAAATTATACTGTAATATTTTTCATTACATTTAAATGTTAAGAACTCACGGCTATATAATAGTTAAGCCGCTTAACGCTCTTGATTGATAAGGTCAACAACTTCTTTCATTGTATAATTCTTTAAGTATTCACCTAGATGCTCTTCAGCACCTAAGAAAATAGCGAAAAGAACTTTTCGCATATTCGAACCTACAACACACTGATTGTTTGATTCTGGACACTTCGGCTGCAAAGCACCTTCAGAGGTTATCTGATAAATATGCCAAAGATTAATTTCATCTAAATCGCGAGCGAAAATAAAACCGCCACCAGTCCCCTCTTTCGATTGTATAAACTTATGTTTTTTTAACAAACTTAGTACTTTGCGAATGCGTACTGGATGAACACCTGCACTTTCTGAAATAGCATTACTTGTTGACATCCGGTCTGGCTGTAAAGCTAAATAAGTTAAACTGTGTATGGCCAAGGTAAAGTCGCTGTTCATGATTTTCCTCCTACGATTAAAAATATTGTTTCTCATATATTAACATACTGTAGCCATAAATATTACAGATTGGTTAGAACGTTAAAACATGTGGAATGCTTCTTGCCATAAAAAATTAATTCCATTATATTCTATCCCGTCCCACCTATATCTGATAACTTCATTTAGCTTTTTAAGTTAAAAAGAAAATTAAACACTCCACTGTTTCTTCACTTGTTCTTCTGCCAACTGTTCAATTTTTGTCCAAATCGTATCTTTACTCACAATAACATTTGTTTGATAGTTTCTATCTTTATAATTAACTGTAACGCATACTTCTATCACCTTCAGTTTCCTCCTTTCAAAAAATTTCTCTTTCATACTATTACTTATTAATTAGCCAACTTTTGCAGTTCAATGTTTAAAAATGTTCGGACACTACGTGGTAAAAATTTGCGAATTTCTTCTTCGTTAAAACCAATTTGCAATCTTTTTTCGTCCAGCATAATCGGGCGACGCAACATTAGTGGATGCTCAATTATTAATGTATAAAATTCATTTAGCGAGAGCTCATCAATATTTATATTTAAGTCCTGAAAAGTTTTGGATCTAGTTGAAATAATTTCAGTAGCCCCCTCTTCAGTTAAACGAAGAATCGATTTAAGCTCATCAACTGTCATAGAATTTGATACGATGTTTTTTTCAATATAATCAATTTGATGCTCTTCAAGCCATGCTTTCGCTTTTCGGCATGAAGCACAGCTTGCTGTTGTATATAGAATTACCATATTTAACTCACTCCTTTAATGTTATTAAACGTACATTTTAAATATCGCTTATTGAAATGTATTAAAAAAAATTACAGTTTAGAATCAAATTCACATAATGTTAATTATTCAGCAATGTTTCATTTATCTCTATTATTCATGCTACATTTTACAGACGTTAACAACTCACTTTTAAAAATCTTACTGTAATTTTAAACTTTACAGTTCAATTAATCAACTGTTAAGTCTTGGATTAATTTTAATAACACAACAAATTATTCTCATGTAAAATTCCCCATAGCATGATGGCTCCTTCAAAGCACATTTCACGCATTTCTTGCTTACAAGTGCTATTATGGATTATATTCATCCTAATAAAAAGTACGTACTTTAAAGTGTTATAGGTACTAAAAAGTAACATATGCATTTTTAAGTGCCGTTCTGCTTATTTCTCTCTTACATCGGTTATTATGACCGATATTTAGCACAATAAATAGTACGCACTTTAAAGTGTTATAGGTACTAAAAAGAAATAATTTTAGTATTGCAACGGATGTAGGCTCACAACTGTAATCTAAATTCATCAAAGGAGTTTTTTTATGAAGACATACAATATTCCTGTAGAAGCGACTTTAGAAGTTATTGGCGGAAAGTGGAAAGTTGTTATCCTTTGTCATTTAAAAAAAGGAACAAAAAGAACGAGTGAATTAAAACGTTTAATGCCTGGTATTACGCAAAAAATGTTAACGCAACAATTACGGGAACTAGAAGAAGATGGTGTAATCCAAAGGAAAGTATATGACCAAGTACCACCAAAAGTAGAGTATTCTTTAACGGATTACGGTTCGTCTTTAGGAGCTATACTCGATTCCCTCTGTTCCTGGGGAGAAGTTCATCTTGAAAAAACCGGGAACACATCCATGCTGATTACAGCAGATGAATCATAACTGTAGAAGACATAAAATAGGTTGAGACAATGCTTGCCTCAACCTATTTTATGTCTCTTTATAATTTTTTTGCCGTAATGACTGTTTCAAACTCAAAGGTTTCCGGTAGATGATCTGCATAAGAATATTCAAAAGTTCGTCCATCCGTTAAGTAAGCTACTTGCTCAACTCGCATTAGGAAATCCTGATTTGTTAAGTTCATAAACTGCTTTTCCCTATCATCTGGGCGAATCCCTTTAACCCTGACAACAGATGTCCCTACTTCAAGACCAAGTTTATTTTGAATATGTGAGTATATCGACTCCTCTAAAACAGAAGCTTCAACACCTGGGATAACCGAAATTGGCATCCATGTATGCTCCATAATCGTCGGAATGCTGTGAATGATGCGGAGGCGAATGATTTTATAGACGAAATCACCAATTGAAACTCCCAATTTCTCAGCAACTACTTCATCAGCACCTACAATCGCAAACTCGATAATTTTACTTTCTACCTCACTACCGTAAACAGCTTTCGTACCTGTTAAAGTTTGAATCATTCGTGCCTTTTCCTGCTGATGCCAATCTTGTACCACTGTTCCACTTCCGCGCCGACGGATAATGTAGCCGTCTCTTACTAATAGATCCAGCGCTTTTTTAATCGTAAGTGCTGAAACATCGAATTCTTCAGCAAGGACGGAGCTACTCGGAATTTTTTCGTTGATTTTATATTCATCCGTCTAAAATTTGCTGTTTAATCTTTTGATAAATGCCGAGGTATTTTACTTGTGTTGATCCGCTTGCCATTTCCATACCTCCTTTATACTGCAAACTCTCTTCTATTCATTCAAATGTAAAGCCTCAAGTTTGTAAACTGAAGGTGATGGGGCAGCAAATCCGTTTTCCAAGATTTCAATATTCGTTACTGCTTCTTCATCTTTCACAAGTTTTGGTGCACCATTTACAATTGTGTCATACGCTGCATCATAGAAACGACCGTAATCACCAAGCGGCGTTTTAATTTGTTTTTCAATCCAGTCACCATTTGCATTACGATACTTAGCAATTCCATAATACATCGGCGAATCTTCACCAAATCCTGCACTCTCAGGCATAATACCCGCTTTCAAATCATTTTCCTGCTGATCTTCACCGTATTTAATAAAAGAGCCATTTGTTCCATGAACGATAAAGCGTGGATAATCTTTTGCTACGATATGGTTCGTTTTCAGCTTAATCTTCAACTGATTTCCATAATGTAGACCAACATCGAAATAGTTATCAACCGCACCTTCCACTTCATTATTACGAATATCGTATGTCACTGTATTTGGACGGCCGAATAGTGAAATCATGCGGTCCATCGTATGAATACCTAAACTGTAAAATGAACCTTCTTCTTTTGGAGCTTCATGAGTGATTGAACCAGGACGGAAATAATCAATATGTGATTCAATCTCAATAATATCACCAAGGAATCCTTGTTCAACTACTTGCTTTACAGCTAAAAAATCACCATCAAAACGACGGTTTTGATAAGGCATAACGACTACACCTTTCTCTCGTCCTAAAGCTAATAATTCTTTCGCATGTTCTACTGTATCGCAAAATGGTTTTTCAACGATAACTGATTTTCCGGCTAGTATAACTTTTTTTGCTAATTCATAATGCGTATGTGCTGGCGTACAGATCGTCACGACTTGAATTTCTTTGTCATTCAACAATTCGTCCAAATCAGTAGTGAAGTAAACACCTCTTTCCTCATATGGAGCCGCTAATTCTTCATTTATTTGACGTACAAAAATCGTTTTTACTTTTATATTATTACGTGTCTTTAGATAAGGTAGGTGATAACGGTTAGCTGATTTTCCAAATCCAATAAAGCCCATTGTTAATGTCATGTTCTTCAACTTCCTTGCTCATAAATTTTCGTTTCTACATTTATTATATATTTTTTCTTTAAAAGTATATAGTTTTAATTTTAAAATTATATACTAAAAAGTCGAGATAGAAATCATTTTCTGATTCCCATCTCGACTTTACGTTATAGACTTATATCCTATCATCATTTTATTTATACTCAATGACTTGAGAGCTACTTGGTTACATGCTCTTATTCATACATATACGAACGTGTCATCGGAATTGTATCATTAATCCCTTTTGTAAATACAAATTGATGTAAATCAATATTACCTGTAAAGAACGAAGCTGCACATGCATTTAAATATAAACGCCACATGCGGATAAATCGCTCATCTTTCGTTTTACGAACTTCCTCTAGTACGTTTTCAAAATTTCGAGCCCAATGTTGTAATGTTTTTCCGTAATGTCTACGTAAGCTTTCTACATCCACAATAAAAAATTGTTCGTTTGTCATGTTCGTGATTAATTCGTTCACAGCAGGAACATACCCACCAGGGAATATATATTTTTCAATCCAACCATTCGTAGCACCACCATTAGCCGGAGAAGTAATACAATGCAGTAGAGAAATCCCGCCATCATTTAATAATTTGTTAACTGTTTCAAAGTATTGCGTAATGTTGTCTTTTCCTACATGTTCGATCATACCTACACTAACAATTTTATCAAATTTATGATTCTTAATATCGCGGTAATCAAGTAAAGATACTTCAACTAAATCCGTAAGTCCCTCTTGTTTAATTCGCTCAGAAGTCTTAGCATATTGTTCCTCACTTAACGTTACTCCCATCGCTTTCACACCGTACTGTTTAGCGGCAGCTGTAATGAGTTCACCCCACCCACAACCGATGTCTAATAGCGTATCACCTTTTTGAAGGTTCAACTTTTTCAAAATATGATTCACTTTATTATGCTGCGCTGTCGTTAAAGAATCTTGCTCATTTTGGAAATATGCACAAGAATATGTCATTGTTTCATCAAGCCATAATTTATAGAAATCGTTCCCAATATCATAATGATGAGCAATATCATCTTTATTTTTTTGTTTTGAGAAATTCCATTTACTTTTGAAATATTGCAACTTACTATCACCTAAAAAGCTATCCTGCCTTTTATAAATAGATTGAATTGCTTTTTCAAGGTTACCCTCTATTTCAAGATCCCCATTCATATATGCTTCACCGAATGCAATAGAAGGATCCTTAGCGATTTCTTTTTTTGAAAGTGGCTTATGGAATGTTATGTGAAATTGAGGTTCCCCTTCGCCATATTGGATTGTTTCTCCATTCCAAAGTGTAATTTGAACTGGATCTGAAAACAGATTTTTGAGTATTTTTTTATAAAAAAGTTCTTCAACCATAAAAACATCTCCTACTAAAAAATTGAACAAAAAACTATACTAGTTAATAAGTCTTTTTGAACATAGCTTAAAATCGTTATTGTACTGACTTCTTGCTACGAGTGTCATTATAAAACGGTTATATTATGAAGCATAGTACGTACTTTAAAGTGATGTAGGCACTTTTAAGTACCCATGACTGAAACAGGTTCTCAAAAATTTTACTTTTCATCATAACAACTTTCTAAAGTTTTAAAACGAAAAACACCACCTCGTCATTAGGTGGTGTTTTCAATATTACATATAGAGATTTCACTTAACTTCTGTGTTTTTTCTATCTATGCATCGTTCTCCCCAATGCGGTTAATTGATTTAATACATTCTGTAAAGACCACCCATAATCGGTTAGAGAGTATTCTACTCGAGGGGGAATTTCTTTATAAATTTCACGTGTAATCACACCATCTTCTTCCAGCTCGCGTAGTTGCTGCGTTAACATTCTCACAGAAATTTCAGGAATCAAACGTTGCAACTCACTCGTTCGCTTCGTCCCTTTCGTTAAGTGACATAAAATAACGACCTTCCACTTTCCCCCGATAATTTCTAAAGTTGCCTCTATCGGTATATTGTATTGTTTCACACGATCTCCCTCCTTTTTTCTAAATTTCTTCTCTATTGTTGCGTAAAAACAAATAATTTTCTATACGGCACATTTTAGTTCCTACAGCACAAAAAAGTACCTATATTACAAAAAAGTAATTATGCTGCGTAAAAATCTCCCTCTATACAAAAAGAAAAAACGAACGTATTCTCGTTCGTTTTTTCTTTCTTTATTCAGCTGCTGTTATAAGCATAGATGTGTTCCCATTCTTTTCAAGATGATTTTCTCCCCAGTTACAAAGAGTATCGAGTATAGAATCTAAAGAATGACCGTAATCAGTTAAAGAGTACTCTACTTTTGGTGGCACTTGGTTATACACTTTTCTCTCGATTACACCATCTTCTTCTAATTCACGTAATTGTTGCGTTAACATCTTTTGTGTAATACCAGACATTAATTGTTTTAATTCGCACGTTCTCTTTTTGTCTTTCTTTAAATGACAAAGGATAACTACTTTCCACTTTCCACCGATAACCTCTAAAGTTGCCTCTACAGGAATATTGTATGTTTTCATATAAAAATCTCCTTTAATAATTTTATAAGACAAATAAGCTAAAATATTTAAATATTACTTTTAAGTATCTATAGCACCTTAAAGTACGTACTTTTTACCCTGTTAAACATGTTTCATAATAGCATACGTAAACAGCAGATGAGTAGTACGGCACCAAAAAGTACCTGTATTACTTTTTAGTATCTATATCACTTTAAAGTACGTACTTTTCATTATGTAAAATACATTTCATAATAGCATTTGTAAGGGTTGAGTGAGTCATGCAGTGTTAGAAATTACCTGTTAGTACCTTTACTTTAAAGTGAGTATTTTTCTCATACATTTTGTCAGACGATAAAATGACATGTTTTCATTTTCACATCCATTCACAATGAATAAATATTTTTCAAATACATTTTAGGAGGATATCTATAATGAGTAAATTACTAAAAGAAAAAATCGGGTTTGGTACAGCACCACTAGGAAATATGTACCGTAATATCCCAGAGGAAGAAGCAATCGCTACAGTGGATGCTGCTTGGAAGAATGGCGTTCGTTACTTTGATACAGCTCCACTTTATGGATCTGGCTTAGCGGAGATTCGTCTTGGTGAAGCACTATCAAAAAGAAATCGTGATGATTACTTTTTAAGTACGAAAGTAGGTCGAACTATTTCGGATGAATTAGAAGATCCATCTGCACGTGATTTAGGTGAAAAAGGCGGGCTTTTCGAATTTGGTCGCAAAAATAAAATGATCAATGACTATAGCACAGATGCAACACTTCGTTCTATCGAGCAAAGTTTGAAACGTTTAAAAACAGATCGTCTAGACTTTGTTTTCATTCATGATTTAGCACAAGACTTTTATGGTGATGCGTGGATTTCACAATTTGAAATTGCTCGAACAGGAGCATTCCGTGCGCTAACACGTTTACGTGAAGAAGGAGTCATTAAAGGCTGGGGGCTTGGAGTAAACAAAGTAGAATCAATTGAACTTATGCTTGATTTAGAAGAAGCGAAACCAAATATATCCTTATTAGCTGGTCGCTATTCATTATTAGACCACGAACGTGCATTGCAACGAGTAATGCCTGCAGCTGTAAAGCATAATATGGATATTGTTGTTGGTGGCCCATATAGCTCAGGTATTCTTGCTGGAGGCGCTCACTTCGAATATCAAAAAGCATCGCCAGAAATTATTGCAAAGGTTGAGAAAATCAAAGCTCTTGCAGATCGTCACGAAATCAGCATCAAAGCTGCTGCACTACAATTTTCACTAGCCAATCCAGCAGTTGCTGCTGTTGTTCCTGGTGCAAGTAAACCGGAACGAATTGTAGAAGACCAAAAACGCCTTAAATACAGTAATTCCAGCAGCATTCTGGGAAGAAATGCGCGAACAAAAATTAGTAGCACCTAATGCACCACTACCAATCAACGTAAAATAATTTGAAACCTTAATCAGTGGGGTCATCCCCACTGATTATTTGCTCGCAAATATCGAGATAAAAAGGAGCGTAATGAACATGGCACATACTACTACATCTATGGAAATTTTCGGTTCACCTGAACAAGTATGGCAATTAATCGGAGGTTTCAACTCCCTTCCAGACTGGTTACCTTATATACCTAGCAGTAAATTAACGGAAGGCGGTCGTGTACGTCATCTAGCTAATCCAGATGGCGATACAATTATAGAACGCTTAGAAGTATTCAATGATAAAGAACGCTACTACACGTATTCAATCATGAATGCACCATTCCCAGTCACTAATTATCTATCTACAATCCAGGTGAAAGAAGGTACTGAAAGTAACACATCGTTAGTAGAGTGGTCTGGTACATTCACTCCTGTTGAGGTTAGTGATGAAGAGGCAATAAATCTGTTTCATGGTATTTACAGCGATGGACTGAAAGCATTACAGCAAGCATTTCTAGATTAATTCATGTAATAAATTGAGACGAAAAAGTAAATTAACAGTCAAATATTCGATTTTTTTAGTTAAATTCATTATGAAAGATAAACAAATACAAATTTCATGCCTGCTTGTTATTGACAAGAAATAAAAAATACTACCTCCAAATGGAAGGTAGTATTTTTTTATTAATCAGGAAAAACAATTAATCCCTCTTCTTTTTCCTCCTGTTTTAAATCTTCTTCTGGGAAGGTTACAGTTGAATTTTTATCACCTGTTCTTTTTGTTTCTTCACCTGGAAATACGAAAGTTGAATTTTCTTTTCCTTCATTTTTTTCTACGTTATCTGGAAATACCATAGGATCATTGGTAGTCAAATCACTATGAAATCCAAGGTTAGACAAAATTGCTTTTAAATCTGGTAAAACCCCTATTTTATCAGATGATGGGTTATTAGACTTTGTGCCTGTATTAGGATTACTTAAAATTGCTCTCAATTCTTTTGGTGTATATGCCTTACCTAAATGTTCTTTAGCAATCCCTTGAATCGATACAGCAGCCCCAGCAATTATAGGCGAAGCGCTAGAAGTACCACGGAAATTAGAAGTATAACGATTAATTATGTTCTGATCTGTAACTTTTTGTCCTTTACTATTTTGATTTTGATATGTATCTAATGTATCAACATACTCTCCCCAACCATATACATCAATTCTACTACCATAGTTAGAGAAAGCTAAACGTTTATGAGGAACTCTTGCTGTAGATGCTCCAACTATAATAGCTCCTGAATCTTTAAAGTCTGGACTATTTCGATTTAAAATCTGCTTACCATTACGGTCTTTAAATTCATCTAAATCAATCCCACCATTACCAGCTGCTTCTACAATAATAATGCCTTTATCTGTACCTTTGCGAATTGCGTTAAATATACTCGGGTATACTTCTACTGGTAAAGGGTCATCTCCATATCCATCATATTTAAAGGATTCTTCTATTAATAAAACATCTCCAGCCTGTAAAGAATCTACGGCACTTAAAATAGCATCTCTTACATCGATTCTCCCATTATCTCGGATCACTGAAATTACTTTTGCCTTTGCTTTTGGTGCAATCCCAATATTCCCAATCCCATTGTCAGCTGCCGAAACAACACCTAGAACTGAAGTACCGTGAGAAAGATCATTACTCATTTTTCCAGACATAAATTCAATATTTTGACCGACTAAATCTTCATGATTTAGTAACCAGCCTTCTTCCAAATCTACAAAAGTTGCTCCCTGGCCATTTCCTCCTTTAATTCCCCAAGCATAAGGAGCATTAATTCCTAAAGGTGCCTCTTCAAGATATCCCTGTCTTGAAAATCTAGGTTCATCATAAGGATTGACTGATAATACAGGCAATCTCGAGCCAGTTGTTGTGTTTATACTCTTATTAGAACGAACTTGTATTTTACTAGAATCGTCATTAGCAGCATATACTGTATTTGTTACAAATGTCGTACCTACCCCAGCAAAAGTTGTAATTGCAAGTGATGATATTAACATACCTTTAAATTTTTTCATTTTTCCACCTCTAGTTTTCTATTAGAAATAACATATTTAATAATGTGTATGAACTGAAAAGCATTTTATCTTATTATAAAAATTAATAGATTTTTATAGCTTTTTGATTTACATAAAAACTCCCTTCATTCTTGTAATTCAATGTGGACATTTCAAAATAATAAACTTACTGTAACTATTATAGTTACACCTCTATTAATTTTCAACTACGAAATATAAATTTTTAAAAATAAATTTATATTATTAAAACAGCACTAGCCTTTTACTCACATAAAGTGAAACTTTAATCAGGGTTTTTTTGTTCATCCCCCACTGATTATTAGCCCTCACCAATCGGGCATTTACGGGCAGTTAATGCGGGATAAAAATGCAAAATATCTGTCCAAATTACAGCAATCAATAAGTTTATGGACTACGAAAGAAATACGAAAAAGCAAAGCGATATCGCTTTGCTTTTTTTATAAAATCCCTTTTAACTTTTCACCAATTAACTTCGCTAGATACTCATAACCTTCTGGACCAAAGTGTAATCCATCTTTTTCATCATTTTCTACAAACCTTTTATAATTCAGTTCTTGAATCATTTCAGCATACAAATTTAGAAAATAGCTTCCTGTTTCTTTTGCCACTTTCTCCACCACGTCTGCATACTGACAGAGCACTTCATTTGTTCTATTATGCTGCCTCTCTTCATCAACTGGCGCAGGGCTAATAAGCAGCACTTTACCTGACGAAACTTGGTTCACAATCTTCTCTAAGTTTTCTTTATATGCTTGTAATGACACTTGAGAAAAAGAAACTGCATCATTCGTACCAAGAAAAACTGTTACGAAATCTGGTTTATATGATATTACATCTTCTTCAATCCTATTTAACGCATCGAATGTATTATCACCTGGAACACCTGCATTCACTACTATCCAATTCGGAAACATCTCTTGCAAACGTGGTGTTAATCTCGGCATTCCATCATAAAATGTTTCATCAGCTGTAATACTATCTCCAAAACATACTAACGTTTTCATTAAGCTACTCTCCTTTTACGTATGAAACAACTTTCCTTCTATTGCTTTTATATATCTTTCAGCAGAACGTTCAACTGCCTCATTTGCATTTTCCTTTACTACTCGATGAAAAGCGTTGTATAAACGATTAAACTGTAACGGCTTCACTCGATTCACCATTTCTTCCACTTTCCTCGCTGGTAGTGGAATTAAGTTTGGATAGCTGTACATGAAGCTTACCCACCGCTCATCTGCTACAACTTGAATAATATCACCTGTTAACAAAATCCCTTTTCCATCATTACCTTCTTCCCAATGCAATACAGAACCACCACTAAAATGTCCTCCAAGACGATGTACAGTAATCCCATCAGCTAATTGTAAAGACTCACCAGACCAATAAATAATACGACTACTCGGACGCATCACCCACTCTTTATCATCTTCATGTATATAAATTGGTACATCAAATGTCTCTGCCCATTCTACTTGCGTTGAATAATAATGAGGATGAGACAATGCAATCGCATCTAATCCGCCAAGCTCTTTTATTTTCGTAATTGTCGTTTCATCTAAATACGTAATACAGTCCCACAGTAAACGATATGACTCTGTTTTCACTACAAATGCCGTTTGACCGATCGCAAATCCTGGTTTTGTCGTAATACTATAAAGTCCATTTTCCTCTTTAATTATTTCATTTTTATATGTATCATCTGTTTGCAAATTTTCTAAAGTCGTCCAAGACTGCCCTTTCGGATTCACATACTGCCTTTCTTCATCACAAATATGACAACTCACTGGTTCTTCTACACTCGCTGCATACTGCACGCCACACGTTGTACAAACGAAATTTTTCATCATAATTCCCCCTATCCCTAAATTTTTATTAAGCTGCTTTTTTATGTTCAATTAATAAACTTATAAAAGTAAGTAAATAGACAAATGTAACCGATAATGGAATTACAGTAAATCCTTTTTCGCTTCTGCAACATTCATCTCACCATCTCCCCTAAAAATATTTGTACTATAAAGTCACCTCAACCTCACCCATCCAATAACGCCAAGCTGCTAAATAATCTTCTAAATCTTTCGGGTGGTGCCGTAAACATGTATCTATACGCAAATATAATCCTATGACTATCTCTTCATATAAATCACGGTCATTTTTATGAAATACACATTGTTTCATCGCATAACCAATCGTTTCTTTTGTTAAATCTTCCGGAGTTGAACAGAACGCATAAATTAAATCATATATAGGATCTCCTAACACTGGTAAAGGATCAATTACACCGTGCAGTTTATTCTCTTGAAATATAAAATTATGAAATCCAAGATCACCATGCAATAAAAATGGCTGATTTATTCCAGTCCCCCTACTTGGACTATTTGCTAACTTAAAAACCGTTCTATACGCTTCCTCACTTATGTAACGTCTTACATTTTCATGAGCTTCCATCACATTTGTCGTTAAAAATTCATTCCAAGATTGAACTGGGTTTTCTTTCCATCCCCAGCCATCAATCTCTGTAGCTACTTCATACTTATTGATAACTTCCTTTACAAGTTTACAAAGAACGCTCCGTTTATGGCCTAGTTTGCAAAAAGTTGTGCCCTCAAGGAATGAGTAAACAATATAGCGATTTAAAGGTTCCTTATAAAAAAGCTTTGGAAATAATTCATCCTTTTTATAAAACTGAAGAAAATAAGCTTCTTCACGTATGACATCCGATTCATTCAACTTTACAACGTATTGTTCATCTAACAAATATATAGTACTTGTTGTTCCCCCGTTTAACACTTTTACACTATTTGGATAATGTGAAATCACTTTCTCCTTAACTAGTTGTGCAGTGATTATTGAAATATCCATTCTCTCACCCTTTAACTCCGAATATTCCCTTAATTCAAAAGACAACTTTACTATTATTTGACAAACATAAGGGAATCCCTCCTAAAAATCTTAATATAACAAAAGATAATTTTATTTCATTGCAACTGCGTCTTTCAATATTCCATCATATAGTTCATTCCATTGATGGTAATGCGATGTAATTTCTTCACTCCAAATGTTCTTCATTTAATCTAGTAATTTCTATTGAATTATCTCTTTCTTTTAACTTATGAGCCAAACTTTCTACACCAAACACTTCTGTAAACGTATGACTGCCTACAATTAAATTAATCCCTTTAAATTTCGCATGTTGCACTGTATATAATGTTTTTTCACCTGTTATGTACGTGTCACACCCTTTTTCTAATGCACGTTCAATCAAATTTGTATTGTTTCCTGCACCGGTTAAAATCGCAATCCGTTTTACTGGTTTATCGTGATTTCTCCAGCTCTTCACTTTCTCTTCCATTCTTTCTTCAAGTTTTCCAACTAAGTTTGAAAAAGGAATCGCTTCTTTATATTCTCCTATTCCCGGTAGTTCTTCTTCCTCATACGTGGAATATTCCAGTATTGTATCTATCCCAATTCCGTTAAATAACGATGTACATGTGCCAAACTTTACAAAATCTAACGGCAAATGAACCCAAAAATGATTCATTTCATATTGCTTCAATTTCTCAATACAAGCCTCTTCCATACCAAATAAAAAACTCCACGGCGCATGATGTGTAACTATCATATCGACTCCATTTCTATACGCTTCTTCAATAGTTTCTAACGTTAAATTTGTTGTGTAACCGATTTTGTGAAATTCATCTTTACTTATATGAGTAAAACCATATTCATCATCGCCGTATTTATGAAGATGCTCTCCAAATAGTGATGTTATATGTTCGTTAAACTGCTTTATATTCATTTTATTTCTCCTTTCATTTACTTTTATATTTCAAAAATAAGGAAATACTAAATAAAAACGTTACATACATATAGGAGGACACCATGAAACCTGAATTTTTAAAAGCTGTACATGATGCCATTGGAAACGTCGAACATATTCATATAGAAGAAAGCGGTGCTGACAGCTTACTTATCCATCATGATGATGCACAGCAATTACAACAAGTCGCTAAAACGCTAGAAAATAACAATTTTCGCTCTGCTTTAAGAACAACTGGAGATGCTTCGTATATTGAAGTGTTGAACAGATAATGAAAGTCCGGATGTATGCCGGGCTTTCTTTTTTATATTAAAACTTCAAACTCTTTCACATACACCGCTGTTCCAGCAATATCTATTTGTAACTTTTCGTTTTCTATCCCTTTCGTTACATAAACAGTTACACGACCATCTTTATTTATTTCCTGTCCTTGCTCAACGATTAAGTCCAATTCATGTTCAAAATCTTTCTCTAAATACTCCGCATAATACGCTCCCATTACACCTGAAGCTGTTCCTGTCACTGGATCTTCAATCGTCCCAGCATAAGCTGACGAGAAATGACGGCCATGCATTTGTGCTAGTTCATCATAAGTTTCTAGACAAATTGGGTGAATAGAAGCATTAGGTATTTCTTTTAATACCGATGGAAATGCAGCATTATTAGGTTTCATTCTCTCACACGCATCTAGATTTTTAATCGGCACAATTACAGTCCAGTTTCCTGTACTTCCATATACTATCGGTAAACTTACATCTAAATCATTTACTTCTAAACCAATACTATGAGCTAATTCTTCTTTTGAACCTGCAAAATCTTTAAACTGAGGTGCTGTCTGCCTCATTTTAATAAAGGTTTCTCCATTTTCATTTACAACTATTTGTATCGGTAAAATCCCTGCCTTCGTTTCAATCGTAAGGTTACTTTTCTCTTCTAATAAACCTTTTTCGCGCAAGGCATATATCGTCCCTACTGTCCCATGACCACATAAATCCATTTCAAAACCAGGTGTAAAATAGCGCATTCTTATATCTCCTACTTCTGAGGAAAGAACAAAAGTTGTTTCGTTATATCCAACTTTTTCAGCAATAATTTGCATTTCCTCTTCCGTTAATCCATCTGCTTCTAATACAATACCTGCTGGATTTCCCTTATTTGGTTTATTCGTAAATGCGTCATAATGAAATACGTTTATAGTCTTCATTTTCTTTTCCCCTTATTTGTCTATTTCTTTATTTTTATAATCAATAAGAAAATTGATCTAACCAACTTTCATAATCATCATTTTGGAACGGACGGATCATCAGTCTCTTTGTCTCTACCTGTAATAGCGGCAGCTTCATTTATATCTCTTCCCTCAATTGTTTTTCGAATATTCTTTATTATCTTACACAAAATACAAAATCTAGTAAATCATTATGTTTTTAATACATAAAAACCCAGTCATGCCTTATACATAACTGGGTTCTCCATCGTTTTATAATTTTCTATTTCACAAGAACTACATCTCGTAATTCCCTCTTCAACACTTTTCCTAAAGCGTTTTTCGGTAACTCGTCTATGAATACTACTTCTGGTATTTTATAACTTGCTAACTTCTCCTTACAATACTGAATAATACTTTCTTCTGTTAATGTTGTTTCGCCATCCTTCACAATGTAAGCTCTTGGAACCTCTCCCCAAAAGTCATCTGGAACTCCAACTACTGCAACTTCTAAAACACCTTGTATTTCATGAATAACATCTTCTACTTGATCTGGATATACGTTGTCACCACCGCGTATAATAACGTCTTTATATCTTCCCATAATATGCAGGAATCCATCATCATCTATCATGCCAGCATCGCCCATATTAAACCAGTTATCTTTTACTACCTTCTTTGTCGCCTTTTCATTATTCCAATACCCTTTAAACATGTATGGACTTTTCACATGAATCTCTCCAACTTCATTTGTTGTTAGTTCATGTCCTGTTTCCGGATGAACAATTTTCACCTCTACATTTTTCAAGGTTTTTCCTACAGAAGACATCTTTTCTTTTCCCATCATTGGATGCCATGAGGTTACAACCCAACCTTCTGTACTACCATAACCTTGCACCATATAGATTCCTTTTTCCATATATTTTTGAATGAGTGTTTCTGGCACTTTTGTACCACCGCTTTGTGCTACTTTAAAGGTTGAAATATTACGTTCTTTTTTATTTAATTCATCAAGCATGTAACTATAAACAGCAGGGAACGCAAGCATCGTAGTAATTTTCTCTTCTTCAATCTTATCCCAAATAATAGCAGGATTCGAATCAGCTAAGAAAATCATCGTAACGCCATGATAAATACAATTTAAAATAGAAAGCACGCCACTCATATGGAACAATGGATGCACAGATAAAAAGCGTTCACCTGCTGGGATTTCTCTTTGTCCCGCAATTTCAGCAAAATAGTGATGTAAGTTTTTATGTCCAATTACACATGCTTTCGCCTGTCCAGTCGTTCCTGAAGTAAATAAGTAAATGGCGTCGTCTTCTTCATGAACTTCTACGTTCGGTTCTGTCGTTGGCTGTTTTTGCAGCTCTAATTCAAATGAACCAAAACCTTCTTTTGTCGTTTGAATTACATAAGGAATTTCTTTAACAGCATCAACATTTAATAACACTTCACTAAATTCTTCATCAATAACTAACACTTTTAATTTCGCTTCTTTTACAATTGTTTCTAATTCATATACAGTAAGCTGATGATTTAGCGGAATAAATACCGCTCCAATTTTTAAACTTGCCATCATAACGCTTGGAAATGGGTGATTATTTTTGCATAGTATTCCTATACGATCTCCTCTTTGCACACCATTATGTAACAAATAATGTGCAAGCTGATTTACTCGTTCATTATATTGCTGAAACGAATATCTTTTCTTCCCTCCTACAAGCGCTTCCAAATTTGGTGACTGCATTGCTCTCTTTTGTAATAATTGTCGCATCGTTCTCAAGTAAAACTCCCCTTTATATATGTTAGGTTTTTTATTTTACCAGATTAACTATTAATTTACTAAAGATTACACTTAGTGAATATAAGAAAAATATAAAATAGCCATTTACTTCACAAGTAAATGGCTATTTTTCATTATATATTAGAATACTTCTTGTTCATTACATATTGCACATACTCAGGTGCACTTTTATCAATCTCTTCATCACTTAGTTTATATTCTGCACCATATAAATAAAAGGAAGGTATAAATTCCATACCTGTATATAGGCATGTAGCTTGGAATGGTTTCGTCAACTCATCCATTGTAATCCCACTATTTTCATAGTCTTTTTCTAATCCACCTATAGAAATAGCTACACCAAATTCTTTCCCCTTCACTTTATCTCCTTGTGATCCGTACGCAAATCCATATGTTAATACATCATCGAACCATTTTTTTAATAATGGTGGTGTGCTGTACCAGTAAAGCGGAAATTGAAATATATATCTGTCATGTTCTACTAATAACTTTTGCTCTTCTTCAATATTAAACTCCCAATTTGGTGCCACCTTATATAATTCATGCACCGTAATTTCATCTGAATGTTTCTCAAGTTCTTCTATCCATCTTTTATTAATTTTTGATTTTTCAATATGAGGGTGTGCTACAATTACAAGTGTTCTCATCATTTTCCAGCCCCTTTATAAATTAATCAATCCTTTACGTATTAGTATGAATGAGTTACATATAATTGAAAAGTACGTACTTTCAGGTACTATAGGAACCTTGAAGTACCTTTGGAGGTGTTATATGAATCAAAATGATAATTGCCCAATTGCAACAACACTCGATGTAATCGGTGGAAAATGGAAAGTTCATATTTTATGTATTTTGTCGGATGGAAAAATGCGAACAAATGAAATTAAACGAGAAATCCCAAACATTACACAAAAGGTTCTTACACAACAACTTCGGCAACTTGAAGCTGATGGGATTATCTATCGTACCGTATATCAAGAAGTACCACCAAAGGTTGAGTACACACTAAGTGAATACGGAAAATCTTTAATGCAAATAATGGATAATCTGTTTGAATGGGGAAAAGATCATCAAATTAAAAGATTACATGACTAAAAAAGCACTATATACTTTGTTTAATCCTCTACGTTCATATTTTTTATTTCTATAATTTTTATTTTCATCATTTTTTAGCTAACTTGTTTTCTTAGATTGATGGACGTGACCCCACATCCATCAATCTAAAAAGATACAATTAGAAAAATGAGATTTCTATAAAGTTTCGCATATAAACACTACTTCCGCCTCATTAAGCGCTCGCTCTACTTTTTCTAATCTCAATTGTACGTAAGCTATAAAGAAGCACCCCTAAACCGAGAATTTTTTCATTATTAGACGCATTAGAACCTAAGGTAATAGTAGGTACATTTAAACCCATTAAACCTTTCACTCCATTCTATAGGCATATAAAAAGATACTCCTTAAAAATAAAAAACGCTATTCTCTCTGTAAAATCATAGAAAAGAATAGCGTTTTTTATTTTGAAATAGAAGTCATTATTTAAACTAAACATGCTAATATTGATTTTGTGCGATTGTCAGTTACCTCATAATAAATTTCTAATCCTTTCCGAGTACCTGTAACCATTTTAGCAGCTTTTAGTTTAGATAAATGTTGACTAATTGTACTTTGAGGCATTTGTAAATCCCCATACATTGTTGTTACATTAGTAGGACCTTTTGCAAGCATTATTTTTACTAAAGATAGACGAACTGGATGCGCCAATACCTTTAACACCTCAGCGATTTCTTGAAACATTTCTTTTTTTTCTTTCATCTTATTTCTCCCCTTTTATATACATATTTATGTTATCCATATATATAATTCGAAGGTATATGCGTTTTTGTGTCCGTCATTTTAAAAAAATATAAAAAAACTTTAATCCGAAACTAAAGGATTAGCTTAACATACTGTCTCACTATTCATAATGAATAGGAATCTCGTTATAGAAGCAGCAGTTTTTATGCTACAACTCTACATTCAACTAACTAAAACTAATGAAAAAAAGAGCAGATAGTCCGCTCTTTTATGATGCCTCCTTATGTTCCGTGGAATGTTTAACACTCCCCAGTCTCTTTAGTTTATTCCACCCTACCGCTACTCCTCGAAGCGATGAGAATATAGATTTAATGACAACATAAGTCATAAATTGACGATAAATAAAACGTTGTAAAATTAACCATACTAATGGTTTCGGATTCTCTTCCTCTAATTTAAATGCAAATAGAGAAGCGAGAAGATCCATTAAAAAGAATACAAGATAAAATCCTAAAACTTTTAGCGGATTACTACTAAATAGTCCTATAATCATTAATATATCTGCAAAAGGAGCAATGAATTGCAGAACATATTGGAATAACCACATGTTAGGCAGTGCAATAAACCCTAATGTTTTATGTTTAGAATTACACAACGCTTTTCGATGTTTCCAAAGACATTGAAGTGTACCATATGACCAACGATATCGCTGTTTAATGAGACTTTTCACATCCTCAGGTGATTCCGTAAAAGCATGCGCTTTTTCTTCATATACAATTCTATGCCCTTGACGTAAAAATGTAATAGTAAGATCCGTATCTTCTGCTAATGTATCTTCGCTTAAATATCCAGATTCAACTACATTCTTCTTGCGCCACGCCCCAATAGCTCCTGGAACGACTGTAATACAATTTAACTCATCAAAAGCTCTACGTTCTAAATTAAACCCTGTAATATACTCAACATGTTGCCAAGTAGTTAACAAATTCCGTCTATTCCCCACTTTGACATTACCTGAAACTGCAGCTACATTCTGATCTTCAAAGTGTCTAACCATTAAAGAAATAGCGTCTTGCGCAATAATAGTATCCGCATCTAAAGTGACAATGATTTCTCCTCGCGATTGTTGAAACCCTAGGTTCATTGCCGATGATTTCCCGCCATTTTCTTTCTGAATGAAACGAACTTTAGGGTGTTTATAAAATGTTTCTTTCATTACTTTTGACGTACCATCTGTCGATCCGTCATCCACAACAATAACTTCAAATTCTCTATAATTACTATTCAAAATTGAGTGAATCGTCTTGGCTATCACCTTTTCTTCATTATATGCCGCTATGACAACACTAACAAAAGGTTGATAAGACGAATTAATATAGCGAGATAACGTTTTTCTTTTCTGCTTCCATGCAAAATAAATTAAGAATAAAAATCGAAAAATCCCTAATCCAATAGCAATATAAAAAATAGTAGTTAATATATGCTTAAAATATCCGGCTCCTGAAAAGACAGCTTTATTGTAAAGTAAATATTGCTTCCCCTCAGAAGAAACAGGAGGCATAATTTCATCTCGTTCTTTATTCATTAAATCTGAAATTGTTACAAAACTATATCCATGCTTTTTTAGGTCTTTAATAATGATTGGGAGCGCCTCTACTGTATGTGTACGATTCCCTCCCGCATCATGGGGAAGAATAATATTTCCCTCTCCCTTATAAATGGGGATTAAGAGCACGCTTTACTAATTCATTTGTTGATGGTGTTGCCCAGTCTTCGGGATCAACTTTTTCCGCTACCATTGTATAGTTCATATTTTGTGCACGTAAAATAGGCAATATTTCATTTGATGAATCCGGGTTAGCATCCGCTTCATATGGCGGTCTAAATAAAACCGTAGAATGTCCAGTTACTTCCTGAATTAAACGTTGCGTCGTATTAAGTTCTACTTTCGTTCGTAGTAAAGACGTATCAGCTATGTTAGGATGCTTGAAAGTATGATTGCCAATTTCATGCCCTTCATCGTATATTCTTTTTACAATACTAGTATTTAGTTGTGCGTTTTCACCAAGTACAAAAAAAGCAGCTTTTATTTGATTCTCTTTTAATATATCTAAAATTTCTGGCGTATATTTCGGGTCTGGTCCATCATCAAATGTTAATACTACTTGTTTCCCATTTGGTTTTCCATATCGTTGCACTTCATATGCAGATGGTAAGGATTGATATACTTCATCTGTAAGGTAACCATCTTTGCCTACTTTAAAATCTCTCAATCCATTTTTTCTTTCATTCTCAATCTGTAAAATTTCACCTTGTCCAGAATAATTTACTTCATCTAAACTATTGATTTTATGTAATACATTAGGATTTTTTTGTGCCTCAATCGGATTTTTTAAAACTTTCCATATTGTAGGGTCTTCTGCTCCTAGTCTCCATAACGCAAATCCCTTTGCATTATTGTCCATTGCGATTTTCACTTGATTATAGAGAGTAACGCCATCTAAGAACCAAGCAGTATGTTCTTTCTCTCCTGTTTTATATCTAAAATAAGGGTTCCCACTACTCTTATCCCATTGAATTTTCATATTTGAACCTTGAGCCATTGCCATAACTTCTGAAAAAGTTAATGATTTCGCTGGTTCTTTACTATTCACTTCCCAATCATATCCATAGTTACCGAAAGCAACTATAAGTTTATTAGACGGAATATTCAGTTCTTTCAATGTATGTTGGAACCACTTATTTGAAGCAATTGGTCCTGGTTCCCCGGCTCCATAGTGCTCATCGTACATCATTACAATCATTCGATCTATTATTTTTGCTAACGCACTATAATCAAAAGCCTTATCATTAGCTGGAACATCTTGTGTAACGAGCAAATCATGTTCATGAAATTCCGTAGTAAGTTCTTTCATAAAATTTGTTAAGTTTTCTCTATCACTTTCAGGTACGGCCTCAAAGTCAATATTAATTCCTGAAAAATGATTCTTTTTAACTTGGCTTACTAAATCATTAATAAACTTTGTCTTTACATCATTTGAGGAATTCAGTAACTTATGAATTAGCCCACTATCAGGACCAGAAGCTTCCTCAGTATAGTTAGTAAGCAAAGGCATAATCTTCACTTGATTTTTTTCTGCCAACTTTACTATCTCAGGTTTGATCTCACTTCTAATCGTTAAATCTGCTTTTAAATGATACCACTCTGGTACTAACGTAGTTAAGGAATCGATATTTTCTTTTAAAGAAGCGGTACTATTTTCATCCCAGTTTACGTAAAAACCATACACTTCTTTAGGTTGTTTACTATCCTTCGGCGGATTCACCAAATTTTTATTATCCTTCGTTTCGGTATTTGGGTTAAATTCTTCCTTCTTTAACTGCTGATCACTAAGTTTTTGATTAATTGGTACAAGTTTAGTATCTTGTTGTACAGCGGTATTCATATTTGGAATTTCTGGTGTTGAAAAAATACTTTGAAAGAAAAAATAGAATACAACACCTACACTAACTATTGAAATACATAGAAACGAAATAAAGGCTATGTTTCTCCTTCCTTTCGGATCATAAAAAACAGGTTTTTCTTTATCTTTTTCTTGTTGAATGTTTTTCTCCATTATATTTTTCACATACTCCTTCTTAATAGAACTATAGAATAATAAAGTGCAACTTTAATCAGCCCTCACCAATCGGGCATTTACGGGCAGCCCGATCCCCACCTAACTTCTTTGCTTCCACTGAATTTTGAGATGGAGGTCTTACTGCCCGGCAAATAGCGGGATAAATCCTTTTAGCTTTGAAATGAATCTCTCACTTCCATATTCTATTGATTCTTCTTTTCATTCCCTTGCTGGTGGCCTCTATTTTCTTGTTGAGACCCCCTACCATTGTTCCCTTGCTCGTTTCCGTCATTTTCTTTCTGGGATCCTCTTCCATTGTTCCCTTGCCCATTTCCATTATTTCCTTGTTGTGATTCTCTTCCGTTGTTCCCTTGCTCGTTCCCATTATTTCCTTGTTGAGACCCTCTTCCGTTGTTCCCTTGTCCATTTCCATTATTCCCTTGTTGTGATCCTCTTCCGTTGTTCCCTTGCCAATTTCCATTATTCCCTTGTTGTGATCCTCTTCCGTTGTTCCCTTGCCCATTTCCATTATTTCCTTGTTGTGATTCTCTTCCGTTGTTCCCTTGCTGATTCCCATTATTTCCTTGTTGAGATTCTCTACTGTTATTCTCCTGTTGATTCCCTCTATTTTCTTGCTGAGATCCTCTTCCATTGTTTTCTTTTATTTGCTTCGATGGCTGTCCCTCTGTTTTCTTTTGTTCTTTCTGCTCTTGCTTTTCATATTTTTTTTCTTTTACAGGAGATAAATCCATTGATGCATCAGGAGATGACTCCGGCTGTGATTGCACCTCTTCTTCATTTTCCACCGGATTAGGCGGCGTGGCAGGAGGAGTAAGCGATTTGTTTTTCTCATTCTCTTGCTTTATATAGACACCTGTGCCAATTCCAGCTTTTCTAGCATTCTCTCGTACTTGCATCGTGCTACTTTGATATTCAACTGTAATATGTTTTAACTCATATTCTTTCTTCAATTCTTTCATTGCCTTTTCTAACTGTGGTTCTAGCGCCTTGTCCTTTGCAACTGCTGTTAGCATAACTTGCTTATCATTCGTTAAATACTTATCCTCTTGACTTTGCTTTATAATAGTACGTATTACTTCTTGTAATTGTTTATTTTCCCATTGCTTCAATTCTTTTAAAATACGCCTTCCATCATCATTACAAGCCTGTAAATCTATAACACGAAAATCCTTCGTTACGCTCACCTCTAAACTTGGATTTATATCAACTGAGACGTAAGCAAATACTTTTTCTTCTGGTTGGTTGTAGAAAAACAGCACTGCAAATAGAAAACAAGCAACAAGTATTGATGCAGGTTTTAAAAAGGAAGGGATCGAAAAATGCGATGCTTTTTGTTCTTGCTCATCAAATGAGATTTCCTCCCCGATCATGCAAGAATCCCCTTTTCTTTTACACGTAATAAACTCTCCATTTGGTGTTAAAACAACTACGCTATGCTTTTTTATATCCATCACAATTCCTTTATTCATCATGCTTTTCCCCTCTTATGTAATCCAGAATATATGTATAGTTGTTTGCAAAAATAATACACATTGCAATAATGTATTTTCTATGTCGTTCCAACGTTTTACGACTTACCCTAACACGCGGTTCAATATGTTTAAGTGGTAACTTTTTCTTTCGGAACAGCTCTTCCATCATTTCCTCTTCTTTTATAATAATTTTTACAATTTCTATTAAGTGCTCACGCGTATCACGATGCTTAGGAGATTCTTTAGCAAGCTCTGAGAATGTGATTTTAAACTCAGCTAGCACACTTTGAAAATGAAGAATTTCCTCCTTACGGTTACTATTTTCCATCTCTTTCATATACTCTGTAAGCGACACTTGCATTTCTAACATTTCCTCTTGCTCATCTTCTTTTAAAAAGACAAAGTTATGTTTAGACTCCTTACGTATATAGTCAATTACATCTCTTTTTATAAGAAGATCAGCAAACGCTAAAAAGGATTTTCCTTTTGTATAGGAATACTGTTCAATTGCTTCGTTAAACGCAAACAATCCAATGCTATATTCATCATCCTGTTCTGTAATATACCGGCGGCAGACAGATGAGATTGATTTTCTAATAAAAGGCTGATACTGTACGATAAACGCTTCTTTATCTTCTTCGTTGTTTTGTATGTTACATACGATATCTTCTATTTTCGGTTTTCTTAAGATCTTCATTACTAAACTCAACACTTGTAATCTCCCAGCCTCCTTCAAATAGCAAAATGGCCACTACACAAGTGACCATTTAACCAGATTTTCTTGGTACTTTTCTTCGGTCTTGTTTTCTTGCTGTTAGTTATATTTTTCGAGTCTAACTTTTTCCAACGTTTTCTTAATGATTTTCCTTTTCTCTCGGCACTACAGTTAAGTTTGTATTTTTATCTACTTTCTTATTTTCTACCGTTCGTTTTGCTTATTCTTTTTCTATTTTATCTGCAATCCTTGAATAACTCTCCTCTATACCATTGGTAATTTCATCCTTTTATTTTGGATGCCCACCTAATCTAGTAATTTTATTAATGCTTCTATATTCTTTCATAGTCATTTTTCTTCTATTTATTTTCTTCACTATACATATTCGGAGGAATACATAGTTTTATGGGGGTCAAAAAATATTTTTATAAAAAAATACATATTTATTTCAAAAATAAAAACCACCAATTTGAAAAAGGATAATCAAATTGGTGGTTTTCTTATAATATCTATTAAATTAAGTTGGATTCTCATTATATCTAAAAAAGTACTAGCTATCCTCTTCTGATTTTCTCCATTTTTATCTTTCTTGGTTATCATAATATGTCTTATCTGCGTATTTTCTATCATTTCCTTTTAGATAAGCTAAAATTACTTTTGGATTTTTAAGTAAAGTCCAGTCTCCATATGTATCAAATCTTCTGCATGAAGTTATCATTCCATTTTTAATAGTACCGAATTTCTTATTATTTTTCTTTCCCCACTCTTTTAAACGTTTAGCGAAATCTGCATCTTCTGCCATAAGCATGTTTTCATTAAATCCGTTGATTGCCATAAAATCTTTTCTATAGCACCAAAAAATCCCTACAGATATAGCTCCGTACTTAAAAAGTAAGGGGATTATGATTAACATTGCGGAGAGAAATATTCCTAAAGATATTCTTTCAAACTTCCCATTTACCCCACCACCAATGTATTTACCTGAAGCTAAATATTTATCTACATTAGACAACATAGACTCTGTCATTATGGTATCAGCGTCTATAGTGACGATTATTTCTCCATTAGCTATTTTAGCCCCTGCATTTCGAATTTTAGATAAGTTTTTATCGTTATTTTTCAATGTAACACAATTATAAGATTTTGCTATTTCCTCTGTTTTATCTGTGCAACGATTTAAAACAACTATAACTTCTGTTTGCTCCTTATATGCCTCTGATGCCTTTGCAATTGAATCTAAACATTTTCTAATGTACTTTTCTTCATTGTGTGCAGGAATTATAATAGAAAACTTCACATCTTTTTTCAAATTGACTCCTGAAGATTCATTTGTCTCAGTCATAATATTCCCCCTTATTTTATAAGGTAAATATCTACTATACATAAATTATATTAATATTTATTAGGTTATATTATAGAAACTGAAGGTAAAGAGGCTCTTACTGTCGACGTTCAAAAGCAAGACGTACAGCAAGCCCCGTTAAAACACTTGCCATAAGCCAACGCTGCACTCGTAACCACGTTGGGCGTGTGCCAAACCATTTTGCAATTTTACTTGCTGTACATACAATTACAAGGTTAACTATAAAGCTAACAGTGATTTGCGCAAGTCCCAAAACTGCACCTTGAAAAAGCAACGATCCCTTCTCTGGATCTTCAAATTGAGGTAGAAGTGATACATACAAAATAGCAATCTTTGGATTCAGAAGATTCGTCATGAGTCCCATCAGAAATAATTTCCTTGGTGGCTCATTAGAAATCATACGAGGTTCCATAATAGATGTAGCACCCGGTTTAATCGAATTCCAGGCGAGCCAGAGTAAGTAAGCAGCACCTGCCCACTTTACTGCTTCATATACAGCGGGAACAGCAACGAATAGAACTGTAAGTCCAAACATAGTTGCGATTATATAGATTACAAATCCGAGCATGATGCCCAATAAAGAAATAAATCCCGCCATACGTCCTTGCGTAATGGAACGGGAAATGAGGTAAATCATATTAGGCCCAGGTGAACAAACCATGCTAAGCGAAACAATTGCAAAAGCTACCAATGTACTCAAGCTGACCATAAACCTTCCCCCTTTATTTTACATAAAATTTCCTATTGTACATTTTATCATGATTGAGGAGAGAAAAGATTAATATAAAACGATGCAGCTAAGTAATATTATCGGATCGAATGTATTGTAATCACATACTTCTCATTCTCTTAAGTAAGGATCTAAGAGTACCTATCCATAGAGCTACTAAAACCACTACAAATAAAGCTAAACAACATGTGATATTTCGAATCCATTTTTGTATATCACCAAAATACCTTTCTATAAATATAGCGTTGATAGTAAGCATAAGAAATAAAACAAAGAAAGGCAGCGAGGTATAGGTCCATTTTTATCTTCATGGCTGGAATTATACCCCTTACCAAACTTCTAAATGAAATGTATAGCTGAGTAGTTACCTTATTTTTCAAAAAAACATTCTGATTATTTCTTTTTCACTTCTTCTACAAATTCCCATGTCTCTCCGTTATCTTTTGATTGATAAAGTGCACTACTATCGCCATTGTAGTCTCCATCTGCCCCTTGTCCAACTAACATATGAAAAACCCCATCTTTCTCATATGGCATACTAGGTGAATCAAAAGGACTTATTGTGGACTGTGTATGATCTAATTTCACTTCATGCGGCGGATATTCTACCTTTTTAAAAGATACTCCCCCATCATCTGTGCGATATAACTCTCCTTCATTACCAGAAGGCCTAATTGCTCCTAAAAACCCAAGTTTATCATTTATAAAAGTGATTCCTGATACACTACCAATCCCCCCATTAAATGGGTCTGGATTGATAACCTCCCATGTTTTCCCTTCATCACTAGTCTTGCTTAATGAATAAAAGGCGCTCCCTAATGCTTTATCTGTCATATTTAGTTTATAACCAACTTCTTTCGATAGGAAAAACTGTTCTTTTTCATTCTTTAAATCTTGTTGTTTCTTCTCTTTAAGCATATCTTCTTTTGGAGGCGTCTTTGATTTACTCCAACTTGCGTCACTTATTAAATTATATCTAGCAGGGACTAGCTCTTGCTCTTTTCCAGGGACAAATATAGATACAGTATATCCAATGATATCAGAAGCTGCTTTTTTAAGACTCTGTCCCTTACCATCCTCAGTAATATTAATAATTCCCTCTGTATTGGATCCCCAATTTCTTTTTCCATAATAAATCAACCCATACTTACTTTCATTCCATTTTCTAACCGTTTGCTTAACTGGAATCGCCTTAACCGTTTCAATTAAAGGTTCTACTAATTTATCATCATTATAATCAGGCTTTGCGTATCCGTCTCGTATTATAGTAATATCTTCTGACTTCTTCTTATTATAAGAGATTAAATAAGTTTCTTCTTTCCCATCATCATTTTTCCCATAAACAAATGTATCAAACGCTGTGATTGTTCCATCTGAATGAAATGTAAGATCAAAATCAGTTGCCATATACAATTTCTTTGGCAAAGGATATTTTTTATTTATATCTTCAAAAATACCTTCTACTCCAGACTTATATATATTATTATGTTTAAGTTTAACTGACCTTTCATGTTTTAACTTTTCTATAAACCATGCCAATTTACCATTGTAATTTATTGCACTTTTATAAATCTGCATCCCATAAAATGATGTAATTGCAACAATAATGATAATAGAAATGGATCTCCATGCTATTGAATTTGTTAATTTTTTAGATTCATATTCTCTATTTTTTATCACCCGCATTGTAGTAAATGTAGTTATGGATATAAAAAGTACTATACATAATAACAAAATGTAAATATTATAATTCATTCTTCTGTACTTACAGTATAGGGCCAACTCATAACAAAAAATTCCGTATACAATTATTAGTATTGGATTTGTTACTAATGACAGAAGTATCCTTTTTGTATTTTCTCTAAATATAGAAACCACCCCTAATTACATGAATTACTGATATTAAGTATACTTTATTGTAAAGTAACAAAAAAGCTATTTAATCTTGCCGCAAAAAATACAATAGACATCTTTCTATTAAAGCCGTTTACAAATCTAGTTGTTTCATAGACAATGGATTTTTGAGTGAATACTAAAGTTGCTTCATTTATATGAATTACAAATCCAAGCATGATGCTTAATAAAAAAATAAATCCTGTCATACGCCCCTGTGTAATGGAACGAGAAATAAGATAAATCAAAATAGGCCCAGGTGAACAAACCATACTAAGTAAAACAAGCGCAAAAGCTAGCAAAGTACTCAGGCTCACCATAAACCTTCCTTCTTTATCTTACATAAAATTTCCTATTGTACATTTTATCATGATTGAGGAGAGAAATGATTAATATAAACCGATGCAGCTAAGTAATATTATCGGATCAAATGTAGTGTAATCACATATTTCTCATTCTCTTAAGTAAGGACTAAAAATAACCTATCCATAGAGCTACTAAAACCACTACAAATAAAGCAAAGCAACATGTAATATTTCGAATCCACTTTTGTATATCACCAAAATACCTTTCTATAAATATAGCGTTGATAGTAAGCATAAGAAATAAAACAATGTAAGTAAAAGATCCCAATTTATCGTTAAATTTTTCATTAGTAAATATACTTACATGAAGGAATAGAAAAACAAACGTTACTATGAATAGCTCAAATAACCTTTTTTTATTCACCCCACCACCACCTTACAGAAATTACCTTTTATTCCATTTTATCAGAACATACTGTGTAGCAGCACATGAATATTATATTCATGTTAAAAAGGCCAACAATCCAAGATTGTTAGCCTCTAATTTCCATATTCGCACCTTTTATCACTTTACTTCCTAACAACAGGAATCCACATTTCACCAAATACTAAGCCATTTCTCTGCCCCATTTCAACCGTTGTATTCGGTCCACCAACATAGGCAAAATCCTTTGCTTCTGGTAAAGCTTGACCGAAGGCGATGCCAGTAAGCTTATTACTTAGCTCTTTAGCCGTTTTGTCTTCCCCTTTCACTACTAAGTATTCTCCCCTCGGAAACTGAATCACTCTAGATTCTTCTTCTATTTGTGCTTCTGTCATGACACCCGCATAATACATCATTTTGTTATTCACCGCTTCGCTCACGGAAAAAATGTATTCATTTGTAGCTAAAGCTTTTAAAGTGTCCAGCCTTCCATCTTCTTTAACAGCCGACCAAAAGTCTTCCTTTTCTTTATTTATTCCAGCAAAGTCTGTGTATTCACTCTTAATTTCAGTTCCAATACCTAACACAATAAAGCTATCTTTTTCTTCTATAGTATAATTTTTCATTTGCAAAACCTGCCTCTTGTTTTATTAATCAAACGATTTATCTTTTCATCTGATACGTTTATAATACCTTTAAATCATGTCAAAAAATGATACTGTTTAGGAGACTAAAATGAAAAAAGTTGAACGGATTAATACAATTATGCGGTATATCAACAACCGCTCCCACTTTACAATTTCTGAAATCATACAAGAATTTAACATATCACGGTCGACAGCTATTAGAGACATTAGAGAAATCGAAGCTATGGGAATGCCACTTGTCGCTGAAGTTGGGAGGACCGGGGGATATTTTGTTATGCACAACTCTATCCTGCCCGTTGTTCGCTTTACTGATAATGAAGTGAAAGCTCTTTTTATTGCCTTTATGGCTACGAGGAATCAACAACTTCCCTACCTAAAGAGTCGTCAATCTTTAGCCGAAAAACTACTAGGACTCATCTCAGAAACCCAGCAAGATGATCTCGTTCTTTTAAATCAACTCTTGCTTTTCCAAGGGACTAACCCTCATAATCCCGATCTACTTGAGCTTTCTGATCTCCCCCATCCTATGTTAGAAAAACTCATTCAAATCCTTCTTTTGGATAACCATTTATTGATTACTATGAAAGAAGATGAAGAAATCAAGACTTATCCAATTTATCTATTGCACCTTTATCAAGAAAAAAGCCATTGGATCATTGAAGGGTTTGACTTAAAAAAAGAAAAGAAGATGATGTTTCCTGTCGATGATCTCATTAATATCGAACCATACACGACGAACAAAAGGCTAAATAAGAAAAAGATTTTAGAAAAACTAAGTAAGAAGGACGAAATAATCAACTTGGTACTTGAACTTGGACCAAAAGCAATTGCCCAGTTCAAAAAATACCATCCTTTAAAAATTTCAATATCTTATACTAATCCTTACCAATCTACAGCCATTTTAAAAACTTTTATCAATGTTAACAATCCCGATGAAGTGACGGAAATAATAAATTGGCTGCTTTTTCTAGGGAAGGATATTAAAATCAAAGAAATACCCGATGAAGTATTAGCAGATTTACAAAAACGAGTGTGCTTATACATTCCATAAGCAGTGAGCCTCAAATATTAAGCTTTATCACTGGATAATTATCCTATTTTTAAATACCATTTCATTTACTACAATGAGAGCATGATAAATAATAAAAGCACGGAAAATCTCCCGTGCTTTTCTAAATATATATTATTCCTGAAGGTTTCGTTTATCTCGTTTCTTACCCTAACTGACGTTTAAATGCTTTACTGGCGAAAAAGTAAGAAATAATCATTATACCTACGCACCAAGCGAGTGCAATCCAAATGTCGTTGCCAACAGTTCCTTTATATAATAAAGCACGGATCGCATTCACGATTGAAGTTACAGGCTGATTCTCTGCAAACGCACGAACAATTTTTGGCATCGTTTCGGTAGGCACAAAGGCCGAACTAATAAATGGAAGAAAAACTAGCGGGTACGAGTAAGCAGTCGCCCCTTCCATAGACCTCGCTTTCAATCCTGGAATGATAGCTAGCCATGTTAGCGCCAGCGTAAACATCCCAAGTATCCCAGCTACCGCGAGCCAATCTAGAATATTAGCACTGGAACGGAAACCCATTAAGAGTGCAACAAGAATAACCACCACGATAGTAAGTACATTAGCAACTAGAGAGGTTAAAACGTGAGCCCACAATATGGATGAGCGCTTAATAGGCATCGTAATGAAACGTGCCATCAGCCCACTCTTTACATCCGTAAAGAGTCGCACGGAAGTGTAAGCTACACCGGATGCGATAGCCATTAGCAAAATTCCCGGCAATAAATAATTAACGTAGTTTTCCGTTCCAGTTTTTATTGCGCCGCCAAACACGTAGACAAATAATAGCATCATCATAATCGGTGTAATCGCTACTGTAATAATTGTATCCGGACTGCGCATAATGTTACGCATTAAACGACCTAGTAATACACCTGTTTTACTTTTCATTTACATCTCCTCCTTTTTGCCAATGATCGAAAGGAATATTTCTTCCAATGTCGGTTGCTTCTCGATATACTCCACTTTTGCTGGCGGGAACATCTCTTTTAGTTCAGCAAGAGTACCTGTCGTAATAATTTTTCCACCATGCAAAATAGCGATACGGTCTGCCAGTTGTTCTGCTTCCTCCAAGTACTGAGTCGTAAGCAAAATAGTTGTACCGCTACCAGCAAGTTCCTTGACTGTATCCCACACTTCGATTCGCGCTTCAGGATCAAGTCCAGTCGTTGGTTCGTCAAGAAAAATAACTGCTGGCGCCCCAATCAAACTCATCGCGATATCAAGCCGGCGCTTCATCCCGCCTGAATACTGATCTGCCCTTTGGTTTGCTGCATCAGTCAGGCTAAATCTTGCAAGTAGATTGTCAGCAACTTGAGCGGGATTGGAAACACCACGTAATTTGGCGATCATTATCAAGTTTTCCCTCCCAGTCAGCATACCGTCTAAAGCTGCGAACTGCCCTGTCAAACTGATACTTTGACGAACATGATCTGATTGACTCTGTACATCAAATCCACAAATACTTACTTCACCGCTATCTTGCTTCATTAGTGTCGAAAGGATGTTGACCGTTGTCGTCTTTCCCGCTCCATTTGAGCCTAGCAGCGCGAAAATTTCTCCACGCTGCACCTCAAAATCTACCCCTTTTAAAACTTCCTTATCTTTAAAGGATTTTTTCAAGCCTTTTACAGAAATCGCTGCATGACTCATACTTTTTTCCTCCCTATAAAAATGTTTTGCGAAGACTATTTATTTACCTCTATCTATTTAGTATCACTGATATTCTGTATTACTTAGTACCGAGTTAAAAATATAACTGAATAGCTATGATGGCAATTCATATGTGTAACCAGCTAATCAGTCGGTACTACTTATTCCATTTATTTTTTTCTCAATTTCTTCATAATACTTTCATTCAAATCTTCACGATACTTGGAGACGTAAGTTTTAGCATTTGCCACTAGTTCGTCAGCAAAGGAAGCCACGTCATCCCCAGTAATGTCAAGCACTTGTCTTCCTTCCGCTGCACCCGCTTCGAACAAATCGATTAATTCATACTGTATGTGTAACATATCCATCCCGTTACCCGCTGAAAAATTCCACATGTAGTTTTGAATTTTCTTAAATACAAATTGGTAGTCCTCTGGCAGAGCCTCAACTCGTGCCATCATCATTTTGTACTCTTTTTTATCACCAATTAACTTTTTGAACATTTCTAACATCTTATTTTCCTCCTTTTTTATAAAACCGAACAAGAAATTCCCAAAGTACTGGCCGGAACATTTTATCTTATGAACCTATTTTGACTTCAAGACGTTAATTTTTGACGATACAAAATCCCATTTTTCCCAAAACAATTCAAGCTCCTGGCGGCCTTCTTCATTTAATGAATAAAACTTACGAGGCGGTCCCATATCTGATGGTTTCTTTTCAATATTCACAAGCTTTTTCTTCTCTAATCGTACGAGGATGGTATACACCGTACCTTCCACAACTTCGGTAAACCCAAGATCATTCAGGTGGCGGGTAATCTCATAGCCATACGTTTCACGGCGACTAATGATTTCCAGTACACACCCTTCCAGTGAACCTTTCAGCATTTCAGTTAAATTTTCCATGTCCTGATCCTCCTTTACCCCCTATTCTGTCTGACTTATATTCAGTATCACAGAGTACTAAGGCGAATTTTTTACTGAATAGTTTTTGTGAATCCGAACTATTCAGTATCACTTATTACATCTACATTGTATGACTAAGTAGTGATAGATGTCAACTGATTTTCAAATTTTTTCTAAAATCCGCTATTACCTATTGTCTACTGAAAATATTTTGAGAAGCAACACTACTCAGTATTGCTTATTACAAGTACATCGTATGACTAAGTAGTGATGGATGTCAACTCGATTTTTAATATTTTTTCTAAAATCAACTATTACCTATTCGATACAGCCTATTTTCTTTTTTTATTTTGCCCCATACCTATCCCACTAAGAAAAGAAAATACCCCAAAACAAAAATTCTACATTTTTATTTTGGGGCGCTATACTATACCAAAGTTAATGAATATGGCTAGCTCTTCTTATTTAATAAGACAGATCATTTTTTTGTTACGATAACATCATACCTATGTCTTCTGCTGCATTTGTAATTAGTTTTAAACCAAATGTTTCTTGTAATACATCAAGCACGCCAGGTGAAATAAATTCAGGAGCCTTTGGACCGATGCGAATATCTTGAATTCCAAGACTAAATAGCCCGAGTAAAATGGCAACCGCTTTTTGTTCAAACCATGATAGCACAATACTTACTGGCAATTCATTCACTTCACATTGGAAAGCATCAGCTAATGCAGCTGCTATTTTCACTGTAGAAATGGAATTATTACATTGTCCTAAGTCGATGTAGCGCGGAATCTCGGTACCAGGTACAACACCGTAATCCACATCATTAAAGCGGAATTTCCCGCAAGAAGTTGTTAAAATAACTGTTTCTGGCGGAAGTGACGTTGCTAATTCACGATAATATTCTCCGCCTTTTCCCGGTGCATCACAACCGGCGATAACAAAGAAACGCTTTATCTTTCCCTCTTTTACTGCATTAATAATTTCCGGAGCTAATGATAATACTGTATGATGATGAAACCCTGTTACTAACTGTTCATCCGACTCCATATGTACTTCTGAAAGTTCTAGTGCTTTTTGAATCAATGGTGTAAAATCATCATTTTCAATTTTTTGTACACCCTCTAAACCTGCAATGTCATATGAAAAGAATCGATCAGAGTATGATCCTTTAATTGGCATAACACAGTTCGTTGTAGCTAATATGGCACCAGTAAATTTTTCAAAAAGGCGTCTTTGATCATACCATGCCTTACCGATGTTTCCTTTTAAATGTTTATATTTTTTCAGTTGCGGGTATCCGTGTGCTGGTAGCATTTCAGAATGCGTATAAATATTAATGTCTTTTCCTTCTGTTTGCTTTAATAGTTCTTCTAATGCAAATAAATTATGGCCCGTAACTACAATTGCTTTACCTTCTACACGATTTTGTGTAATTTGTACAGGTTCTGGCACACCAAAATGATTCGTATGTGCCTCATCTAATAATTCCATCACCCGTAAAGCTGATTTCCCCACTTTCATAGCCATATCAATATGCTCTTGTTCGTTAAAATTAGAATTTGTTAATGTCATATATAAAGCTTCTTGTGTTGTAGCATCTACAAATCCATCCGTATACCCTAGCTGAGCAGCATGTGTGCGATAAGCTGCAATTCCTTTTAGCCCAAACACAATCGTATCTTGTAGACTCGCAATCGTTTCATTCTTGCCACAAACACCCATTACTTTACATCCGCCTGTTGGCGTTTGTTCACATTGATAACAAAACATATCATCCCACCCTCTCCCAATCATTCATTACACCTTAAGCATAATACCCATTGAAAAAAAGTGATGTGATATCAATCACAATAATATATAAAGATTTGTGACAGTTCATATTGTTGACATAATACTTTTATTGACATCCAAAAATATACATTAGTGTGCACACATCTTTCGATACTTTTAAATAGCTAAATAATTAATTTGGAGAAATATATACAACAAAAAATTTTTTTGAATCCCTTATACAAATAATTGCAATTCATCTCATATGAAAATAGCGTATTTTTTATTTTAAGGAACTATCATTTTTTTATTAAAGCCTTCATTGTAAACCTCTTTATTTACAATACATTTACACTATCTTAACATTACTTACATTATTTATATGATATATTTATATAGAAGCTACTTAAGAAATTTCATATACATTTTATCTTTATGATCTCTAATCTAATCAATAAAAAGATCATGTTATATTTTTATAACAGGGGTGAATTACGATGACTGAAACTTTAAAAACACTTATAATGCTTGATGCTACTTACGCTGTTATTGCAATTATGACAGTACTAGTATTTGTATACTTGGAATTAAAATCTCAGTAATATATGCTGACGTAATCGACAGATTCAGCATTTAAATATAGTTAGAAGAAAGAAAGGAGAAAATTATTTCTCCTTTCTTTTGTATTTCTACAATTTCTTATTTTAATAAATCCAATGTATGTAAAAGTAATCCCTTGTCTCCTACTTCTCCATGACCAGGTACTACCGAATTTATATTTCCATATCGCTTCAGCACATTCTCAATCGATGTAGACCATTCATTTACATACGCATCCGCAACATTTCCTAAATCTTTAGCTTCCGCAGATTTTACTAAACAGCCTCCAGCTAAAATTTGATATTGTGGCAACCAAACAACAATATTATCTTCTGTATGTCCTTTCCCTGGATAGAACGTTTCTACTTTTGTATTGCCAAACTTCAAACTCGTAATTATTTGTAAATCTCCAAGCGGCTCTTCATATCCACTGTTCTTTGCTAGTTCTGCGGTTAATGCTGTACTATGCGCTTTAATTCCTCTTTCTTTCAACGTTTTTATTCCGCCAATTCGATCAGCGTGCGCATGTGTAATAATGACATCCGTTCTGCGCTTCTGAAATTTCTTTTCTACCATTTCTATTAGTTCCTTCGTTAATTTGTTATCCCAAGAAGAATCAACAAGCACTAGTCCTTTAGCAGTATTAAGAACTAGACCGTTCGAAGGAACTGCTTCTCCATTAAAATAACCTAACTCCGTATGAACCCATACATTCTTGTTTAACTGAGATATTGAAATGGTTCCCGTCTCATTTTTTATTACTGTTTTCTCTACCTTTTGTGATGCTTGTACAGAAGAAATTGTGCTAACAAATTGAATTGTTCCTAGTAAACCTACACATAATCCTACTTTTAACAACGTATTCTTTTTCATGTTATCAACCCTTTCTTTCAAGCTAAATAGTTATTACCTATATTAAGACAATTTATCTCAAATGTTTGTTCCATCTTCATTTGCATACTTTTATGTAATTAACAAAAAAGCGTACAAAATTTTGTACGCTTTAAAACTTAATCTTTCATTCCATAATTCTCAAACTCTTCCTCATTCCCATAAAATACATTCAAATCAATATACTTTTCTTTTCCATTATAACCGCTTAATCTCCCGCGGTTCGTGTATTGCCAAAACGTCCATTTTCTCTCATCAGATAAACTCGGTTTTGTAAGAACACTGCGAATCCATATATTACATTTTGGATACGCATCCTTTATATATAAATCATACGCCTCTTGCGTTGCATACAATATTACTTTCTTATCGTAATGTTTTTCTAGCATTTCAATCATGACCGCCAACTCTTTCGTAACATCTTCACGCTTAGGCGGATTATCTTTTTTGTTAGCGTAAAACTCAACATCAATCACGGGTGGCAGTGCTTGTTTATATTTTGGAACAGTTCGTATAAATTGCTCTGCTTGTGTTTCACCCTTACTATCGAAACTAAAAAAATGATACGCTCCGATGCGCATATCTGTCTTATTCGCATTCCTCCAATTTTTCGAAAAGTACTCATCCACAAACGAACTTCCTTCAGTCGCCTTTATAAACGCAAACTTCATATTTTGCTTTTCCAACTCTCTCCAATCTATATCCCCTTGATACGATGCGACATCTACACCTTTTATTTCATACTTATCAGCACTTATTTGATTCGGAATGAATATGCCTTGAAAAACTAAGTAAACGACAACACTTATTACACTAATTAAAGTAAAGATTCCTCCTATAAAAAGCTTCTTTTTCATTCATATCACCCATCTTTACAAATTAAAATTCTACTTACCATTCACGCTTTTTATTAATTTTCATTTTTTCTTTAAACGCCTTCTCTAAATCAATATTTAATTTATTTGCTAAATCACATACATTCCAAATTACATCAAACATTTCTAAACCGATTTCTCTTTTCGCATCTTGTATTGTATCACGCTTTAATATGACTTCCGCTAATTCACCTAATTCCGCCATCGTATATATCGTACGCTCTTCAATTGTTGTATCTTGAAATCCTTTTTCTTTACTGAAATTTGATACATACCTATGAAACTCCACAATATTCATACTTAATCTCCCCTCATTACCAATACTCCATTTTTCTATTACACTTAAAACCAAATTTATATTTTGTTAAATTATAACATTCGGACTATAATCTATTTATAGCCCATTAACGGAGGTGTTTGCAATGACTCTCTTCGCTTCACCAACATTATTTATAGTAGCAATCATTTCATTTGCACTAGCTTATTTCATCGGAGTAAAGCAGTACACTTGGCTCTTATCAGGATTCAACGAACGCCGCGTGCCTGATAAAGTGAAACTATCAAAAATAGTAGGTCTTTATAATTTAATTGCTGGTGTCATTGCGACAATCGGTAGTGTCTTCACTACGCCTAATGTCACAAACGTTATTCCTATCATTATAATTGGACACTTTATTATCGCCGCTTATGTAAATACACGCATGGTGCAGTGAAAAAAGATCACCCAAATGGATGATCTTTTTTATAATTTATTAACATATTGCTTCGCTTCTAGTAAGGAAAAACCAAAAGCTTCTCTTACTCTCTTAACTGCTGTAACTTTTTTGCCTTCTTCTACAAGCTGGCGTAGTTCTTTATTAATTTCAGGTTCTCTTTCTACAATTCCCATTTCTTTCGTAATTAATTGTAATCTATCTTCAATTCTCTTTAAATGCGCATCATTTTTCTTTTCAATTGTAGTTAATTTTTCAGCGATATAAATGAAACCAAAGGCTACTATCAGTATAACCATCCAGAATTCCATGAATGTTCCCCCCTTACTAACTTTCATTTGCTTTAATTCCACTAAATTATGTAAATCTTACCACAATACACATTTAATGTATAATATCACTATATCAAACTGTTAATAAAACCTATTATTTTAGGGGGACACTTTATGAAAAGATTTTTAAATACGTTACTTCAATTTGTAGTTCTTTCAATCGTGCTACATTTGTTATTTGATATAGTTGGTTGGCTTGTTTTCAATGCACCAATTAAAAACAAACAAATCATCATTTCTTTAATAACAATCTCATGGGTTATGTACATGTACCGAGACAATTTTTTTCAAAAGTTCACTTCAAACTAACTAAAAAAGAAAACACTTCATTGGTGAGGTTGTAAAAACGTTACCCTTATAATAAAAATAAAGAAGCTGTTCCTTCCAGCTTCTTTATCTATATAACATTTTTCGCAACAATTTTTATATGTTCTGGTGCGATAATCTCCGTTATACTTTCTTGGAAATCTTCCCGCAACATTTCTTCCAAATGTTCTAACTGCACTTCAACATGAGTGCATTCTAAATTATGTATATTTAACAGTGCATAATGATCTTTTTTCTTAATTACTAAATATTGATTTTCCTCTGTCACAAGTACAGAACCTAATCGGACTCCTAGTAAGCGTTGATCATCAAACTTCATAATTACTTCTCCTTCCCTCATATAAACAAAATTACAATGAAAATAATTACATTTATGGAAAAACACACTTATTTAGACTATATCATAATTTACTAAAATAGAAATATCTTTTTCTGTTTTAATAAAAATCCCTATTTTTTCGTATATTTCGATACAAAAAACTTTCTCAACATTAAATTTGAATTTTCAGTTTTTAATTCTATGAAAGTCTATTATAATAAAGTTAATAAATGTTTGACCTCTCCTAATTCATGTACATATGGATGATCAGTAGTTATTGCTACTGATCTATTTTTTTGATTTCAGAAAGTACATACTCTGCATCCTTTCCTACACCACAAATAAGTGCGGAACCCCTTTGAGATTGCCATGGTAAACCGATATAATACAATCCTTTTACTGGACTGATTCCCTTTATATGATTAGGAAATCCTTTCTCATTCACTGCCTGTTCAATTTCAATCCAATTATAATTTTGAACAAAACCAGTTGACCATATAATGCTTTCTGCACTATAAGTATCACCATTCTGAAACATAATGTTATTTCTTGATGCACTTACTACTTTTTCTTGCAGTTTGATTGCTCCATTACGAATAAGTTTCTTACCTTCAAAACCGAAAATAGGGTCCTTTCTCTTCTGAAACCATCTTCCCCTCTTTGTATTTATTTCAGCGTACAATAAACCCACTTTTTCTAGCAGATTAAAAATACTTTTTCCAAAAAGTTGTAACGGTAAAAACGTTAAAGGATGACTAATAGACACCGTAACTTCATGAGTCTTTGCCAGTTCTACTGCAATTTGCATTCCTGAATTCCCACCACCTACTACTAGTACTTTTCCCTTAGGAATTTGTGATGGTGATTTATATTGTGATGAATGTATTTGAAAAATATGTGATGATAGATTTGCTGAAACTGAGGGAATAAACGGTTGCTGAAAAGCACCTGATGCGATAATAACTTTTTTCGTTTGTAAAATTTCTGTAGGAGTATGTAATTCAAATATTTCTTTTTCTTTCTTTATTTTTAGAACTTCCGTTTGTAATTGTACCGGTAATTGAAAATGTCTTGCATATTCTTCTAAATAAGTTGCAATTTCATCTTTATATGGAAATTCATTTTTTTCACCTATTAACGCCATACCCGGCAAGCTACTGTAAGACCTTGGGGTAAAAAGCTGCAAAGAATCATATCGATTTCTCCATGAATCACCAACTCGTTTTCCTGCCTCAAGTAATAAAAAATTATACCCTTCTTGCTTCAAGTAATATCCCATTGTTAATCCAGCTTGACCCGCCCCAATAATAATTAGATCTTTCATTCTAATCCCTCCTCTTCTTAAACGTATGAATATTTGTTCATATATTCATACGTTTCCATAATCATAACATTTTCTTTTTATATGATTCAATATCTACTCAAAATAAAAAAGAGCAGTTCACTGCTCTATGAACTACTCTTCATTCCATTTCTACAATTTTTCCTCGTATAGTGTAATTCTATTTGAAAACGGATCAATTACAGTTAATTCAATTGTACCCCAAGGTGTTTTTTCTATATTCGGCTTCGAATAAGCATATTCTTTACTTAATAATACAGAATGATAATCCTTTACATCATCTATTTTGATCCGAATCGCACCACCTGGTGAGGCATCACCATGATGTTCTGATAAATGTATCACAGCATCCTGTAACGAAATTTGCAAATATAATGGCATATTTTCCTCATACCGATGTTCCCAATCCAGTTTAAATCCTAAAAAACCTAAGTAAAATAGTTTTGCTTTTTCAATATCAAAAATTCTAAATATAGGTGTTATCATTTATACTCTCCTCCTATTTATAAACATCTGCTGCCAATTCTCTCAAAACTTCCACGTTTACTACTTCAAAACAACCATCATTCTTCTTTATTATCTCTTTATCACAAAAAACATTTAATGTGCGCAACAAATGCCGATAGCTCGTTCCTAACAATTCCGCTGTTTCCGTTAAATTCCCACTAAATACAATTCTATTTCCGTGCTGTACTGCCCGTTCTCCTGCTGCTAACATGTAACTCGCAAGTCTATTTTCAAGAGGATATAGTAAATTAATTGTACTATTTTTTGAAAGCCGATTTAACTTATGCGCTAACGATCCGCAAATACATCGTAAAAATTTCGCATCATTAAATAGTTGATTTCTCACTTTCCCTAAAGGCAAACCAACACAATATGAATCTGCCATCACTTGTACGTTTGAAGTTGTCTTTTGAGAATGAATTAACTCCACATCTCCTAACAGCTGCAAGCTATCATAAAAGCATAATAATACAGATTTCCCGTTACTTAATGTATTAAACGCTTTCGCTTTTCCTTCAACGAAGAAAAATAAATAATCTATCTCTTCATTTTCTCTACAAATAAACTCATTCTTTTTAAAAAATATAAGTTTCATATATGGCTTCATATCATGACTAAAAAATGAATCAATATTATTTTTCTTCATATACTCTGCTAATTTAATAGAATTACATACTTTCTTCATAGTTCCCCACCTTTACAACTCATCCCCATTGTAATCAAAATTTTCTTCTTCCACTATGACATATGTCATAACAATACACAATTTCAGCATGATACAGTCATTACAAATATGAAATACAAAGGGGATATTACATTGTATAACTTTCTTTCTATCTTTATTGGTGTGCTCATCGCCGTTATGCTTCCATTGAATGGAATTTTATCTGAGTTAATTGGCAAGTACACAGCAAGCGTGGTCATTCACCTTGTCGGTTTAATTGCAGTTATCTTCATTTTAATCATAAACAAAAATAAAATTCGTTTCGATAAAAGTATTCCACTTTTTTTATATAGCGCTGGAGCGATTGGAGTATTCACTGTTCTTTTTAACAATATAAGTTTCTCCGTCCTTGGTGCTTCTATTACGATCGCATTAAGTTTACTCGGTCAATCTATTGCTTCCATCGTTATTGATCATTTCGGCTTATTAGGAATGAAAGTTGCAAAGTTTGAAAAGAAAAAACTAATTGGATTATGTTTCATCTCTTCTGGAATTATAATCATGACAATTTATTAATGGGGGCAAGAAAATGTTATATATTACGATCGCTATTTTAGCTGGTGTTTCTATCGTTGTTGCTAGAATTATTAACGCGAATTTAGCAAAGGAAATTGGAAACTGGGAAGGCACGTTTTTCAATTATATTACTGGATTATTTTTCTCTATGTTATTTTTAATTTTCAGTTCAGATTCATTGTATATCCCTATTCATAAGTTGCAATCTATTCCTATCGCCGTATACTTAGGCGGATTAGTAGGAGTTATCGTTATTTCATTATCCAACTATATTACTCCTAAAATATCAGCCTTTTATTTAACATTACTCATCTTTATCGGACAATTATTTGCGGGGACTATTATTGATTTCTTCCTGACAAATGAACTCTCAATTGGTAAAGTTATCGGTGGCATTTTCGTATTAATTGGGCTCACTTACAATTTACTCATAGATCGCCCGATAAAAACTGTGAAGCATAACCAAGTTCAACTATAATACTTTACGCTTACCTATCATATATTAATAGAAAAGCTCTTCACACGAAGTAATAGAGAGGAGAAAATCCTATTAAAAAAATTATTTTATTGCTAGGTAGCGTATTAATTATTTCTGGAATTGCATGGTTTATAAACTCGGGAAAATCTATTCAAGATCTCTATACTGCAAATAAGCCGAAAAAGAAAGCTACTATTATTTCAAGCTCGCGAGATCCAAATGAGCCCTCTGTTTTTTTAGGTAAACAGGAAATAAAAGATATACATGTCGAATCAATTAAAACAAAACAGGATATCTTTCTCACAAAAACAGATGAATTAAAAACGTTTATTAACAGTATGAATACCGCAAAAAAAGGTAAATTAACATTAGATGAAGAAGGATCAGACTTAATAGATTGTGATATGTGGATTACTTTCGAGGATGGAACTTATAAAAAATATTTCATATGGGTAGTTGATCATCACAGCAGCGAAGTGATGATTGCTCAGCAAGATACTCCTGATGATGTAAACCTTACGTACTATCAGTTAAACGAAGATAGTTCAAAAAAAGTTTATAATTTATTTAAAAAAATTATTTAAACGAAAAAGTCATGAGCACGCGAACTCATGACTTTTTGCACTATATATACTCAGGGAACACTCTACAACCCTTTTCCTGCTCTATATCATGACCAAAGAAAACAATTGGTTTCTCTTTCGCCACAACTCCTTTTAAACGTTTAATTGAAGATAAAGCTAATTCTGGATCAAATCCTGCGAACGGCACTTCATCTTCAAAATTCTCTTTCGTGTACGATGCATCAATTGTTAATAAAACTGAGCCGGATTGCTCCGTCTCAATGAATAGCGACTGATGGCCTGGAGAATGACCTGGCGTATACAATAATTGAACACCTGGTACCACTTCATAATCCCCTTCAATAATTTTGTAGTTCAAATGCGGTAATATACATTCTTTCATATATTCTTCTCTATGAAGTGCTGCCTCATATTCCGTTCGCTGCACAATAATCGGTGTATTTGTAAAAGCACCGTTTCCTCCTGCATGATCAAAATGTAAGTGAGAACTAATAATATATAAAAGGTCGTCCGGCTCATACCCTACACGCTTTAATATATTCACGATTCTATCTTCTTCAGTCATTTTCGGTAAAATCTGTCCTTCAACAAATGTACCGTTAAAAAGCCCTTCATTATTAACTGCACTTTCTGGCATACCTGTATCTACTAAAATAGGCCCCTCTTCTGTCTCCAAAAGATAACACCATACAGGTAAGTTCAATAAATTCCCTGGCGCGAGTGTACCATTAACAGAAGAATGATCTAACATACAACGACCTGCTGGGATGAAATAAAGCTTCTTTACTGTCATTATGTATCCACCTTTACATTTAGTTTGGGATAAAGTAATACAATAAAAAATTCTTCTTTTTAGAAATAAACTCCTTCTAGACTATCAGTACAGCTTACATAAAAATGAAACATTAACACCGATTAACGCTGAAAACTAAAAGAAAGCACATGCACTACTTGAAAGCGGGCACACCATTGGGAAAATCGTATTAGAGAGATTTTAATCATGATAGTGACAGATAGTATGTGAAACTATATCAACGATTTTTCGAATATATCTATCATAACGTACAATATATCAACGATTTTTCAAATATATCTATCATAAATCAAATTATATCAATGATTCGTCAAGCTATATCGATTTATCGACAAATAGCAACAATAAGAAAAGGCTGTTCCAGATGAACAGCCTTTTCTTTATTTACTTGAAATCTCTTTATTATTTTGAACGTCTAACGGAGCTCGCTTTCCTATTCCGAAAGCATAGAAACTAATTGTAACGATAGCTAAGAAAATAATACCTACAACTAATGAAATACGAGTATCATCGTTAAACCACATTCCGATTAATACCATAATTAAAAAGGCAATCGTTAAATAGTTTGTTACAGGAGCAAATGGCATTTTGAATGGATGATCTTTCATCTCTGCTCCCTTTTCTTTTCTAAAATTAATTTGACTAATTAAAATGACAAACCATGGTACCATACCAGGAAGTACACTCGCACTATATACATATACGAATAAGTTTTTCGGTGCGATGTAACTTAAAACAACACCAACCGCCAGACCGATAATTACGCCAACTGTACCAAATAAAGGTACACCATTTCCAGAAAGTTTCGTAAAATATTTCGGTGCTTGTCCATTTACACCTAACGTATAAAGCATACGACCAGCACTATAAATACCACTATTACAACCAGACATTGCTGCTGTAATAACAACAAAGTTAATAAGTCCAGCTGCTGCCGTAATACCAACTTTCGCAAAAGTCGCTACGAACGGGCTACCAATTGTACTTAATTGATCCCACGGATACACAGTTACAATAACGAAAATAGCACCGATGTAGAAAATTAAAATACGCCAAATTGTACTTTGAATCGCTCTTGTAAGTGTCTTCTTTGGATCCTTCGCTTCACCAGCAGTAATACCGATTAATTCCACACCTTGATACGCTCCAACTACAAGTGATAATGCAAAGAAGAATCCTGAAAAACCACCTGTAAAGAAACCGCCATTTGACCAAAGATTAGATATGCCAATCGCTTCTCCGCCGTTACCAATTCCAAAGAAAATAAGGCCAAATCCCGCAATAATCATTAATAGAATCGTAACGATTTTAATCATCGCAAACCAAAATTCAAATTCACCAAATGACTTAACTGAAATTAAGTTAGCTGCACCAAGAATAACCATTGCGATTATACCTGGTATCCAAGCTGGTAAATCCGGGAACCAATATTGCATATATGCTCCAACCGCGATAATTTCTGACATCCCAACGATAACCCACTGGAACCAGTTACTCCACGCTGTCATATAACCAGCTAACGGGTGAATATACTTATGACCGAACGTCGCAAATGAGCCTGTACTTGGCTCCATATACAACATTTCTCCCATGGCACGCATGATGAAGAAGATAAAAATACCTGCAATGGCATAAGCAAGCATTACTGACGGACCTGTCCATTTAATTGTGCTGGCTGACCCCATAAACAAACCAACACCAATCGTTCCGCCTAAAGCAATCATTTGAATATGACGTGCTTCTAAACCTCTTTTCAATTCTTTGTTTGCCACTTCACTTCCCCCTCTTAGATGATTCATAGCCGCATTTTAACACAAGATGCTTTCCCCTAATTCCTTTCGGCCCTGAAAATGATGAAGCAAACGTCATTTTACACTAGCTTTAAAGCTATCCTAAAATCGTTTTGCGCTCCTAATAAAATTCTCAAAACCTTTCATCTTCCAATATTCTATAAATCTTAAAATTACTTACCTTATATTAATTCATTAATCTGAAAAATCAATTATTTTTTCAATAAATTATTATACATGAAGTCTGATTAATTTCTAACTAAATTAACAATAAAATACGTCTGATTAATATGATTCCGGCATGTATATTATTACAATATAAATAACAGAGGAGAGCATTTCTTCCTCGGTTTCATATGTCAAATACTTGAGCCTTTATAGTTGATAACGTAATTTCCCACACATTCGATTTATATACCAATAAGAAATTTAATATATTAATAAACTACTAACTTCTTTACCCCAGCCAAAATATAAAAGAGTCTCATTAAAAAATGAGACTCTTTTACAATTTCATATTTAAATCGATTTCGAAGTTTGCTTACCAAAGATAAATACCCTAGTAAACACTACCATTATAACTACAATAACCAGAAAATAAAGTGGCATCACCAGTAACGAGCCCGTATGCAATTGACTCATTCCCCAAATTGTCATCGTTACAATTACATAGTATCCTAAGCTAAACAATGCTCCGGCTGTACCAATAACATCTTGAAAATCTACTAATGCTAAACTTAAACAGTTAGGCAACGCTACTCCAATTCCTAATAGCAATATAAACATCGCTATTAAAAATCCAATCATATATATTATGTTTTGGTTTAATCCCAATGCTGTAATAACAGTTAAAAGGATAGCTCCCACTGTCATTACAAGACAACCAATATATATAATTTTCTCTGGTCTATACGTGGCAAGCAATCGTTTTGAAACTTTCGCCCCAATAATAGAAGCAGACGCAACAACAATTCCTAAAAACCCGTACATACTAGGCGATAACTGAAAGTATTCAATAAAGATAAACGGGGCTTCTGCATAATAGCTAAATAAAACACCATTTGCTCCTCCAATTAATAGCCCATACGTTACTACTTTCGGATTTGTAATTAACTTCTTAAAGACTGAAAACACATTTATTTTATTCGTTACTGAGTCCGTCTTTGTTTCAGGAAGAGAAAAAAACGTATACAGAAAAATACCGATACTCATAACTACTAAACTTAAAAATACTATTTTAAATCCAAACATTTGATCAAGAAAGCCACCAATTAACGGTCCTATCGCTGGTGTAAAAGCAATGACTGCCGAGATTTGAGCAAACATAACATGCCTCTTATGCCCTTCTACACTTTCACGAAGAATCGTTTGCGTCACAACTGATCCTACACTTGCTCCAAACGCTTGAATAAAACGACTTACCAATAAAACTTCAATGGAATTTGCAATATAGCATAAGAAACTCCCAGCGCCATATACGACAATTCCAAGTAACATCGCCCGGCGACGACCAATTATATCTGATAACCACCCAATAAAAAATACACCTAACGCAAAACCAGCAAAATACACACTAAGTGTTAACTGCACCTCATTATTACTTACATGTAACGCCTTTGAAATATCAGGTAACGACGGTGTGTAAATCGTTTCACTAATTTGCGGAAATGCGACAAGAACAATCATTAACAAAAGTGATGGTACTGAGACTTTTTTCATTTTTCATACCCTCCTATAACTTTGAAAATCTCAGAAATAAAAAGACTTTCCTTAGCTACGGAACAGGAGGGGCCATTATAGAAATCCGTTCATAAAACAACAAAGAAAACACCTCAATTACGTATGTTAATACTTATAGGAGGGTAATATTAACATCGATTTTTAAATATACTTTTTCAATTATATTACATACTACGTTTCTTTTACTAGTGCTCGGCCTTGGAGGATTGTTAAAAAGATAACTTGATGCAGTCGCCTTTTTATGGAATAATTAGAAATAGTTTGAATTCGTAAGTTTAATTATTAAACGATAGACTAGCATATTTTAATGTCACAAGCTTACAAACTGGAGGCCTTTCGTAATGATTGAAATTTTAAGGACAGTAGTAAACTTTCTAATTTCTCTATTCTCAGGAGAATTACCATTTGTATATTATGTATGGATTATTACCCTATTCCTAATTCAAATACCCCAATCTACTCTAAACTATAAACTCTTTAACAAGAAAGGCAATTTCAGCACTTATATATCGGAAGGATTACTTGCTTTTATTATTTTATTGTTTGGAGGAATATTAGTATCTAAGTTACTTGCTTACATAATAGACGATCCTACTATTAGTATGACGAATTTAACACATTATTTTGTTTCTCTTATCATATTAACTATATTTGTCGTAATAACCTGTGTTAAAGACTTTATAGAGATATCTATAAAGAATAAAAATATATCTCTTTTGAGCTTTTTAGTAATTTCCTTCATAACAAGTATACTTTCATTCAAGTTTTTATCACCTTTAATTGAAGGTTCTTTTTCTCTTTCTAAATCTTTTATCACCACTTTAATCATTCTAGTAACTGTATCCATTCCTCTATTAATTTCCTTAGAGGATAAGTATGCAGATGAAAAGGAAACGGAAAATTTATAGCTTCTCATTTACATAAAAGAAAGAGGGAGCTCCCCTCTTTCTTTTAAATCATTCCTTTTAATATTAATCCTAAAACTGACATTATTATCGCACTAATAATAATTCGCAAAATCCAAGTTGTGTTTGTACTTATTTTTTCTAATTGCTTATTGATTGTTGCTATATCTTTCTCATTAATAGTAGTACGCGTTTCTAAAGCACGAATGTCTCTCATAATTTCTTTTTGCTCCGCCTTGAGACTGTCAATTTTAGCGTAAACATCTTCCATATATTCACACCCTCTGTTCATCTTAATAGAAAAATCTATATATATTATGAGACAACCCTCTTACCTGTGAATACATTGCGTACATCCGCGTACCAAATTATTTGTACAATCTAATTGAATTATTCATATGTTTCCTATCTTCTATATAAATCAGCGTTAAGATAAATTAAAAAAGGAATCCCTTGTTTATTTAACAACAAACAAGGTGCAATCCAACATTCGGGAGCACCTACGATAATTTCTATTGTTTTCATATTTACAACTCCATATAATCAGTATGATTTTCTGAAGAAGCCACTTTTTGAACTGCTTAAAGTATACTAATATGAATACGAAATAGCTGTATTGATAAACTCTCTAGAACAATAAATATACTGGCTGAAACCGATCTATATCCAATATTTTTTCCAGTAACATGAATGGTTATTTCTGATAAATACGTTTGTATATCATTGTTTTCAAAAATTTCATCCTCAACCTTTACAATATCTGCTTCACAATCTACTTCTTTAAAAGTTTTCAATAATTTTGTTTCCAATAAACTACAATCAAAATTCTCATCTTTTATTACGGCAAATTTAACCTTCATATCGATTTCCCCATTTTTAACAAACTAAAATCATTAAATCAATATAAATATATATTATTCTATTAAATAATTCAAAATATACGCTTCTCATATACATTATTTCCTTTCACTCATACTTTTATCATTGAGTTTTTATTCACAAATTCGTAACACATATATATGAGTTATTATGCTAAAATTAGTTTATTCACAAGAAGAAGTTATTCTTAATAAATCAATCATTTTTAATACCCTGTTTAAAGCCTTGCCCCCCTGCAAGGCTTTTTCCTATTTAACTAGAGTAGTAGTTTTCGTTATGCATCTCTCCCCTTTGTTCCTTACCCTACAAATAATACTGAATGTTTATTTTACTTTTTCAACATCCTTACTCGCTCTGTTCGAGAGCTCTTTACCAAATATTCAATCTAATGATAAAATTGACCAAATTAATATTTTCGTCCATAACTGTATCAAAAAGTACACTAAAGAAAAAATAGCACTCTCACGATTAAGTAAACGCGAGCTTTTTTCTTCTATCTACTTACTATTTAAGGTTAATAGTTTAGTAACAAGATTTAAAAATTCGACTTAAATTCATTAATGAATGGAGAGGTTTATATGAAATTAAAAGACAAAGTAGCAATCATAACTGGTGGTGCAAGTGGAATTGGCGAATCTACTGTTCGTCTTTTTATCGAAGAAGGTGCAAAAGTAGTTATTGCTGACTTTTCTGAACGTGGAAAAGAACTATCAGATGAATTGAATGCACATGGATATAATACGTTATTTATTAAAACCGATGTAACAAAAGAGGCAGATATTAAACAGCTAATTCATGAGACAGTAAGTACATACGGTAAATTAGATATTATGTATGCCAATGCCGGCGTTGCTGATGATGCACCGGCAAACGAATTATCCTATGAAAAGTGGAAAAGAACTATTGATATTAATTTGTCTGGGGTATTCCTTTCTGATAAATATTCGATTGAACAATTTCTTAAACAAGGTACAGGTGGTGTCATCGTTAACGCTGGTTCGATTCATAGTTTTGTTTCATTACCTACACCAACAGCATACTCCTCTGCAAAAGGTGGTGTGAAACTATTAACTCAAAATTTATGTACTGCCTACGCTAAATATGGAATACGTATTAACGCGGTGTGCCCTGGTTATATTGACACCCCTTTACTAGGTAGTGTTAATCCTCAACAGAAAGAATATTTAGCTTCACTTCATCCACAAGGCAGACTTGGAACACCAGAAGAAGTCGCTAAAGCTGTCTTATTTTTAGCAAGTGATGATGCTAGTTTTGTTAACGGCACAACACTTCTTGTTGATGGAGGCTATACTGCACGTTAATTTAAAAATTTTGAAGCACCCTAAAAAATATATAGTCTTCAACAAGAAAAAGCGCCATCACAAGTGACGGCGCTTTTTCTATGTAAGAGCAACTAGAAGATATCCTTCTAGCCTACTCCCATTTATAAGTCCAAAACTGTTCAAGTTGCAGCCATTTTAATGTTGCTGCATCTTTGTTTTTTATTTTTGCATGCGTGTCTTCAAGCATTGCTTCTGTTTGTGAACGGTGCGCACCTAATGCAGTTAATTTATGATCAAATACTTCACTAATGTTATTTACAACATCCGGTTCTCCTAATACTGCTTCACGATTTTTCGTAATCGCAACAGCATGAATAACTGGGCGCTCTTCTTTTGGCATACGTGATACAGCGCGAACGACAGCGCGGCCAAATGCATTATGATCTGGATGTACACCGTGCTCTGGATAAAATGTAATAATTCGAGATGGATTTACTTCTTGAATGATTGCTTCAATTTTGTCAGCAACGAAATCAACATCTTCAAATTCTAACGTTTTATCATGGAAGCCAAGCATTCTTAAATCTTTAATACCCATCGCTTCACAAGCATCTTTCAATTCTTTCTTACGGATATGTGGAATCGTTTCACGGTTAGCGAATACGTTCTTACCCATGTTACGTCCCATTTGTCCTAGAGTACCACATGCATATGTTACAGGTACTCCTTGATCTGTTAATAAGCGAATTGTTCCTCCCGCAGCATATGCTTCATCATCTGGATGCGGAAATACAACAAGTACATGTCTCTCCATAAGTTTCCCTCCTTCTTACTTAAATGGTGTTAAGCTTAACTCAAGTGCAACTGCTAGACGACCTAAATTATCATGTCCAGCTAATAATAAACGCTCTTGATCGTCTACTTCCCAGTGCGTAATACCTTCAGCATATACCCAACCGTGATCCATTTTCAGACCAACTCGGTATGGATTTGTTCCAGTTATCTTCCCGCGTTCAAAACGGATAATCGCATTTCGAATGAAAGCACCAACTGTCATCATCTTTTCATTTATATGTGATGCATACGCTCCGTTTGTCGTTTTTAAATGAATATATACATCTTTATTTACAAAACGTTCAATTTCATTTTGAATAAGAGAACTATCTTTTACTATTTCCATCGGAATTCACCTCTTTAAACCATTTTACGCAAAAATAATGTAAATTGCTATCTCTATATTAGAGGACAACGCTCACTTTTCCTAATAATTTGCACTGTGTTTTTTATATTTTTTATATGATATGTAAAAAATACATTTTTTCCTTCACTTTGTTAAATAGTTTTCTTTCTTTTTTGAATTTGCTACAATATATTTTATCCCGTATTATTGCAGCGAGATACATTTCGAAAATTGAATACATAATTTAAAGAAGGTGACATGATTGGAACAGTCAGCACATGAAGTAGCAAATTGGCAATATTATTTTGCAATTGCCGTATTTTTAATCACGTACGGATTTATTATTTCTGAGAAATTGAATCGTGCTGTAATCGCACTATTCGGAGCTGCTATTATGATTATTTTTGGAGTTGAAGATTTACATACTGCTTTCACATCACATATTCAATGGGAAACGATTACCCTTTTAATTGGGATGATGATTCTCGTACATATTACGAGTCAATCAGGCGTCTTTGAATTTGTGGCCATTAAAGCGGCAAAAGCAGCTGGCGGAAAACCGATTCGCATTTTATTATTACTATCCCTATTAACTGCTGTCGGATCAGCATTTTTGGACAATGTAACGACTGTTTTATTAATCGTTCCTGTTACATTATCCATTACACGTATTTTAAAAGTAAATCCTGTGCCTTATTTGATTTCAGAAGTGCTGTTTTCAAATATAGGCGGAACAGCAACATTAATCGGTGATCCACCTAATATTATGATTGGATCAGCAAACAAGCATTTAGACTTTAACGCCTTTTTACTTAACTTAGCTCCAATCGTAATTATTATTTCTATTGTGACACTTGGCATTATTTACTTCATGTACCGTAACAAACTAAAAACAACACCTGAACAAATCGAAAAACTAATGGCATTAAATGAAAAAGATTATATTAAGGATCAAAGCCTCCTTTTAAAATCTATTTCGATTTTAGGACTAACTATTTTAGGCTTCGTACTTCATTCGATTATTCATGTAGACGCTGCCGTTATAGCGATGACAGGCGCTACACTTCTTATGTTAATCGGCGTGAAAGAACATGATATTGAAGATGTATTTGCCCACGTTGAATGGGTAACCATTTTCTTCTTCGCCGGACTATTCGTTCTCGTTGGCGGGTTAATTGATATCGGACTTATCTCTTCACTTGCAAAAGAAGTAATCGGCGTAACAAACGGTGACATCGGATTCGCAGCTATACTTATTTTATGGGTATCTGGCATCGCATCTGCGACAATCGACAACATCCCTTTTGTCGCTACGATGATTCCTCTTATTCAAGACTTAGCTACAGGACTCGGACTATCTGTCGATTCTCCGCAAATCGAAGTACTATGGTGGGCGTTATCTCTTGGAGCTTGCTTAGGAGGAAATGGAACGCTAATCGGAGCATCTGCAAACGTAGTCGTTGCTGGTATTGCAAAACGTGAAGGACATGCTTTCTCTTATATGGACTTCTTAAAAATTGGTTTACCATTAACTATTGTTGCACTCTTGTTATCACATGCTTATATATATTTACGTTATTTAATGTAAAAGTTGTATTGCATGAAATTATATCGTCAAATCCAAAAGGTTTGCAGCATCGTGCTGCAAACCTTTTTTCATCACCAAAATATACCGATAATTGCTAACCCACCTAAAATCATACCACCAATTTGTCCGACAATTGTTGGTGATAATTGAACACCTTTTCTCACTTCAACAACTGGTCTTTCGTGCCTTAGTTGCTGCACTTCGCTTTGCAGTTGATGTACACTTCCGTGTAACTCTTTAATTAGTTCCTTTAATTCAGCGACCTCTTCATTTACTGGTTTTGCTTTTTCTAAATTCATTTTACATAACTCCTTATAAATTCAATCAGTTCACTGTAAATTTTCGCCAATTATCATTATATCTCCTGCATACTACATATATAATATTGAATGTATTCGCTAATCTTGCAACCCTATCCATTCATCCCGCAATATCCCCATAATCATACGGTCAAAACACTTCCCATCTCTTTGAACCGCTTCTCTCATACAGCCTTCCATTTCAAAACCCATCTTTTTATACAATGCAATGGCAGGTTTATTATACGAAATAACATCGAGACCGATGCGGTGTAAATTCAATTCATAGAAAGCATACTTTAGAATAAGATGTATTGCTTCTTTCCCATATCCTTTTCCTCTATCATTCGCATCTCCTATACCAATGGCTAATAAACCTGTTCTGTTATTCCACTCTATACCATGAATCGCCACAAAACCAATTAAGCGATCTTCTTGAACTGTCCTTACCATGAAAGAAACACTATTCGATCTCCGTCCTTTTAATAACCCATCACTTGCTATTTCATTTAAAGATTGCGGGAATGCTACATCTGTATCAACATTTCTTAAATACTCACTATCTTCTTGCCACATAGCCATTACTTCAGCATCTGTCTCTCTCATAGCTAATAATTTAATCGTTCTATTTCGAAAAAGATTCATTGTCATTTCAAACTCCCCCTTTATTAAATAACGGGGATAATTATTCAAGCCTATTTACCCCCTCGTTTCATAAACTGTTTCATAAACGGGATACTTACAATAAGCGCTGACATTGGCATATCTCCTCTACGTTAAATTAAATTCATTGTATAATTTTTCCATTTATTCTAACAATAAAAAAGACCCTCAAAATTTAGAGGGTCTTCCTAACAACGAATCGATATTATTTCGTAAACATTTTCTCCGCTTCATCCATTGCCATTTTGTTACCTAAAGCAGAATAGTCAAGCCATGGTTGGTCATTAATAATGTATACGTGCTTACCTTTAACAGCTTTTAAGTCTTTCCAAATTGGTGTTTCTTGAAGTTGTTTAAATGCAGCTTTCGCTTTATCATCTCTATTAACGACAACGAAAATCGCATCTGCATCAAAGTCAGGTAATACTTCTTGTGAAATGACTTCGAAAGGGCGGTTTCCATCAATTTTCTCTACACCATTTGCAGGTTGTAACCCTAGGTCTTGGAATAAAATTGGTCCCATCGGTCTTTTCGTACTAAATACACGCAATTCTTTTGCAGTAACGCGAATTGCCATTACTTTTTCGTTATTACCTAGCTCTTTATCTATTAAACCTTTTACTCGTTTTGATTGCTCTTCGTAATCTTGAATATATTTATCTGCTTCTTTCTCACGGTTTACAAGTTTACCAACTTGTTTTAAATGCTCTCTCCACGTACCTTCATCTAAATTGAAAGAATGTGTTTTTGCAATTTTTTCGTATTTCGCTACATCTTTACCAGCATATTTTTCATCAACATAAATGTCAGTTGGCTTTAATTGAAGTAACGCTTCCATATTCGGATCTGTTACAACACCAAGCTTCTTCGTATCTTTCAACTTCTCTTTTGCGTGCGGTAAGAAATCTTTTAAATCTCCGCCAATAACAGAACCTACTGGTGTAATTCCTAATGCAAGTAAATTATTTGTTAAATGAATGGACATAGAGGCGATTTTTGGATCATTACTTTTTTCCGTTTTTTTCGTTGCCTCTTCATTAGCTTTAGTTTGACCACATGCTGCTAATACTAAAATACACATCATGCTAAATAAAATAGTAAGTTTCTTTTTCATATGTTCTCCTCTTTGAAGTATTTATTTTGTTTTTGTAAGTAAATAAAGAAAATACGGTGCTCCTAATGCCGCCACTACTACACCAGCTGGAATAGAGTTTGGCTCAAATATAGAACGACCTATCGTATCTGCTAGCACTAAAATAATCATTCCGATAATGCCAGCTAAAGGAAGAAAGTGTTGATATGTAGTACCTACTAACTTCCTTGCGATATGCGGAGCAACTAAACCGATAAAACCAATCCCTCCTGCCATCGATACACTTGCGCAAGATAATCCAACCGCTGTAGCTAAAAGTAATAACCGTTCTTTTTGAACAGAAACACCAAGTCCTGCCGCTACACTATCACCTAGTGACAATGCATTTAACGCTTTAGATTTTAGCCACGCATAAGGGGTTAGTATGAAAATCCAAGGTAATAATGCAAGGACATGAATCCAATCCCTTCCCCACACGTTACCAACTAGCCATCTAGAAGCGAATGTATACGTCTCATCATTTAACTTGAGAGAGAAAAATAACGAAATTGCACTAAAACCAGCTGAAACTGCAATACCAACGAGAATAAGTCTAATGGGAAGTAAACCATTTGACCGATCACTCGCAAGTAAAATAATAAGAAATGCAGCTAATACTCCTCCGCCAAATGTAAATAACGGTATTAAAATAGATGCACTTTCATTAATAGAATGAAAGAATGTAACGAATATAATTAGCCCGAAAGATGCACCTGAATGCAGTCCAAGAATACCAGGGTCTGCAAGTGCATTACCGGATAATCCTTGCAAAATCGCACCGGAAATCCCAAGGCCAATACCAGCTAACATTGTGATTATAATTCTTGGCATACGATAATCATATAGCACGGTTGCGCTCTCAAAATCACCATAACCAAAAAGTGTTTGAATTACTTTAAGTGGCTCTATACTCAGTGTCCCTGTATTTAGACTGATTAAAATTACAGCGATACTTACACATCCGAATATTGTAGTTACAGTAATAGCTCTCTTTTTATCCGTGTTAAAAAGATCTTTCACTTATAACTCCCTCCCAACTTTACGTGCTATATAGAGGAAGAACGGAACTCCAACAAGAGCTACCATAATCCCTATCGCAAGTTCCTTAGGAGGATTTACTGTTCTTGCTCCTAGGTCAGCTACAACTAATAACATAGCTCCTAATAATGCTGACATAGGAATAATGAGTCTATAATTCACACCAACTAATTTTCTAGCAATGTGCGGGATAACTAATCCTACAAATCCAATAGAACCAACAGCTGAAACAGAAACACCTGCCAGAATAACTACTATAATCATCCCTAGTATTCTCGTTCGGTTCGTTTTCACTCCTAAATTTGTAGCAACATCATCCCCCATTGATATGAGTGAAATAGATCGCCCTAACACTATTGCAAAAATAATCGTTATAAGAATAATAGGGACTAAAAATTTCAAGTGTTCCCACTTAACCCCTGCAACACCACCAGCATACCAAAACGCTAAATCCTGGCTTAAATCATAATAAATCGCAACACCTGAACTTAATGAATGTAAAAGCGCTGCCATAACCGCTCCAGCAATCGTTAACCTCATTGGTGTTAACCCGCCTGATGTTGCTGATCCAATAACAAAAATAAGTACTGTACTTAAGACTGCTCCAATAAAGGAAACAATCATTAAATAGGAATACGGCATATGCGGAAAAAAAGCAAAACTAAGTGCTACTACAAACATCGCTCCTGCATTTATGCCAAGTACACCTGCATCAGCTAAAGGATTTCGTGTTACTCCTTGCATAACCGCTCCAGCGACCGCAAAAGCTGCCCCTACAACTGCTGCTCCAATTACTCTCGGGAGCCTTAATTCATAAATAATTTGGTGCTGCGTTAATTTCGGATTGTAATCCAAAACCGCAGTCCACACCGTTTGTAAATGAATATCCTTTGCACCAAATGAAATGGCTAAAAATATAGATCCAATTAAACATAAAATTGTTAAGCTCATGAAACATATGAACTTAATATGTATCCAGCGGTTACTACCAGCATGTACAGTAGACTTATGTAACATGTTTCATTTCATCCTTTATATTCAGTTGTTTTTTATAATTATTTTTTATTTGTAATTATTATTGATAATAATTATCATTTTCATTTAGATATTATATCCCCACTTTTTTTAAATAGCAAACTATTTTTTTACTTTGCTACAATATTAAAATACTCATTACAATTCCCTTCTAAAACTTACAAATACATGCAAAATAGTCCACCTCACTATTTTTCAAATTCTAGGTATACTTATTAATTATTTTGATTTTTCCAATAAAAATACCGAAGGTGACACAGTGTTCTATATAAAACAACTACTATATTTCACTTACGAGCAAGCATTATCTTGCTTATTCCCAGTCGTTATTTTCTTAACACTAGCCCTGTCAAAAATTGTTTCAATCCCAGGATTATATCGTTATGATTTCATACTCATCGTATGCCTTCTTATGCAGTGGATTATGTACAAGACTGGACTTGAAACAAAAGACGAACTAAAAGTAATTACCATCTTCCACCTCATCGGCCTTTTACTAGAAATATATAAAGTACATTTCGGTTCATGGAGTTATCCCGAAGAGGGATATTCGAAGGTTTTTGGAGTTCCGCTTTACAGCGGTTTTATGTACGCAAGTGTCGCGAGTTACATATGTCAAGCGTGGAGAAGGTTGCATTTAAAAATGCATCATTGGCCGAAAGCTATTTTTGCCGTGCCGTTAGGAGCTATGATTTACTTCAATTTTTTCACGCATCATTTTCTATACGATTTTAGATGGATATTAACTTTACTACTATTCATCGTTTTCTTTCGGACATTTGTGGAATTTTCATTACGAGGCGTTCCATATAAAATGCCACTCGTTCTCTCCTTTTTCTTTATCGGTTTCTTCATTTGGGTTGCAGAGAACATCGCAACATTTTTCGGAGCATGGCAATATCCAAATCAACGGGAAGCATGGAGTCTCGTTCACTTAAGCAAAATTAGTTCATGGTTTTTACTCGTTGTTATTAGCATTATGATTGTCACGCAGCTCAAACATTTGAAGGAATTAAAAAGATAATGCTGATTATGTAAAAACAGTTAGCCCATCACTCATTAGAGAGTGATGAGCTAACTGTTTTTAGTAATATTTTTTAAACCTTCCTTATCAAGGGAGTTATAATTTACAAGAGTATAAGCAATTACACATTATGAACTGCTACTAGCAGAAGAGGTTGCTGCAGATGAAGCGGCAATCGTTGCCATCATAGCTGCTTGTTGTGCTTGTATGAGGACTTCTATCATTGTTTGTAAACCTGTGTTGGTAGCTTTACTTTCCTCACCTTTCTGACTTACGAACAGTTGAATAGCAATAAGAATATTTGTATCTGTATGCCAACGGAATAATTTATCCCCCTGTAATTTTTCAATAAATGCTCGAATAGAATGAATCTCTTTTTCTCCGTCCTCGAGTAACGCTAGTAGCCCGATAGCTGGGTAATGCATCTGTTTTACTTTTACCTTTTCTTGCTTTAACAAATTCCATATATTTGTACATTTTGCAACTAATAGTTCTTCCCTGACATCCTTCTTTAGTGAAAGAATATGACTCAAAAATTGAAGATCATTCCCTTTACGCAAACCAGCTGTCGCTAGTTTCTGATAAAGACGTTCCACTCGGTCCATAAGTGTTTCTACATGCTCTGATTGTCCTGCTAATAAAACTGCGAGCGGATAATCATTTGTACTTGTAAGAAAGAGGTGATCCTTTTTCATGCGTTTATATACTTGCATCGAACGCTGAATGTGCGCGCCATGCTGTTCATTTTCTTCTGTTAAAAGCACAGCTGCTGCGAGATAAGTAAATATACTCCGGCTAAAGCCACCAGTGACCAATTGTTCATATAAATCTAAAAACTTCCGAAAAGCTTCCTTGTAATCTGTAAAGTGAATATCTAATGTTGCGGCCACTACAAAACGATGATAAGACTTTAAGTATGAAAACATCCCTACCTGATTCTTAATATAACTACTAATTTCTAAAAAACGTCCGAGATCAAACAATTTATCACTACCTGCATACATAGCAGCAATCATCATTCCTGTTCGAGAATCACTCGTTTTCCATTTTAGTTCTCCCTTTAACTGTACATATGTATGTTTATATTGCTCCAACTTTTGCTCTAATGTAATCATAGTATTCACCCCTATTTCTAGTTCTTCTCTATTATTATACGTATATTCCATATTTAGGAATACTATAATTAATAATCACAACATAAAAAATTATAAAATTCTCTAATCCTTCAAGAAGTTATACAAAAAAGGTAGATAATAATTTATCTACCTTTTTTGTATATATTATTTAACATTACAACTGTATTGCTTGTTATATGCAATTAAGACTAAAGAGCTTTAATAATACGTTCCATCGCCTTCATTTGCCCAATATGATCAGCTTCATGATAAAGCATCATACCGTAAAGCTCCCCTACTGTTTCCAATCCTAGGAATGGCTCTGGCAGTTTATTTTCAAATGCTTCTGCTGGAATTTCGTTAATACGTTTTGCTTGTTCTTTTAATTGAGCCGTTAACACTTCTAACGATGGTCCTTCTGTCGTCCATTTAGATGGTCTTGATCCATATCCAAACATACCTGGATATTCAGTTGGCAATTGTTTAAATTCTCTTCCGAACATGAAAGTCTCTGCTGCTGTTAACACGTGACCGATATGCCAACGAATTGTATTGTTAAAACCCTCTGGCTGCGTATCCACAGTTTTATCATCTAACGTTTCCATAAATTTAAGTAACGCCCCGCGCGTTATTTCAAATTGTTTTAAACCCACTATTCTATTCATTTTATCGTTCCCCTTCTTGATGTACAATTTATTATGAACTAAGAATGTTCAACTTACTAAAGTTTCACCTTGTTTAATCTATCAGAAACAAATAAGAAATACATCTAATATGCTTATTAAAAATAATAAAAAGGTTCACTCCTCGTAAATATAGAATTACTTACTATGTTAATAAAAGAGGAGTGTACTTGCATGTTACATATTTTAAAACAACAATATAATCTTATTAGCTCTACAAGAGAAACTCTATTTTCGTTTTTGGAAGAAATCCCAATAGAAAAATTACATAGCACAGTTTCTAATTTCGGAAGCGGTAGCATTATAAAGACTCATATTCATGTAGCCGATTGCTATCGATACTGGCTTGGATCATTCGCATTCAAGCAAAAAAGAGCAGATTTTTCATTTGCTAGCGATTACGAAATTGAGCATGCAAATGTGGAAAAAGTTCGCGCTAGATTTAAGTTAGTAGATGAGACTGTACAACATTTTTTAGATGAATACAATGACCGTTGGCTCGAAAATATAGCAAATGAAGTGAAATGGCAAAAAGAACCTTGGAGCACAACTCCGCTATGGCTTTTAACTCATACGGAGACGCATGAATTTCACCATAAAGGACAAATTGTATCTATGGCTCGTCACCTTGGATATACTCCTCCTGATACAGACCTTAGTTAATACATTCGTGTTCATTTAAAAGCGGAATGAGCAGCAAGAATAATAGTATGATCAAAAAACTCGTTGATACATTTTGTTGTGTATAAAACATTTATTATTTGTTTTAGGTATACCATGCCATTATAAAATTCATGTAACATCGAATTAAGATTCATATTTTTTATGTAACTCATTGAAGAAAGTTAAGTATTTATACATTCAATTACTAACTAAAGGAGAAAATTATAATGAGATTAGAGAGCGAGAGAATTTATTTAAGGCCTCTTTGTCAGCTAGATGCTCCTATTATATTAGAAAGTACAATGGATGATGAAATAAGATATATGACTGGAACTAAGTCCACTTTTTCATTGGAGCAAATTACGAAACATATAGATCATATAAATAATGATTCAAGTCGCTATGATTTCGCTATTTGTTTACAAAGTACTGACAAGATGATTGGAGAGTTGTCGATTTTAGATATCGATGAGGAGAACAAAAGAGCAGGATTCAGAATATCAATGCTTTCAATAGCATTAACAGGACAAGGCTATGGAACGGAAGCTATTAAAATAGTTTTAAGATTTGTTTTTGAACAACTATCATTAAATCGTTTACAGTTAGAAGTATTTAGCCATAATTTACGCGGAATTAAAGCTTATAAAAAAGTTGGTTTTGTAAAAGAAGGAACCTTACGTCAATCTTTATTTTATAACGATACATACTCAGATGAAATTATTATGGCCATACTTAAAAGCGATTATATAGAGAGACCTTTGTAAATGGATGCAGTTAATCTATTAAACAAATTTAAAGAACCTTACCACAATAAAATGCAGTAAGGCTCTTTCATTTTTATATCAAATAACAGCTCTTAAAACATGTATAATCGTATTAATACCAAATAGTCTCCGCATAATTATATGCATCACTATTCGGAATTGCATGTTTCCCTTGTGCTTGTGCCTTTCTTGGATCTAAATCATATACCATTGGTGTATAGCATGATGTTTGCCCTTTATTTACAACACCATTTCCTCCAGCACTTCCGCAAGTGTATGCCTTTCCATCTGTTTTTCTAACAATCCTTGCATCAGCTTCATTATTATAAACTGCCAGGCGAGTTACAGTAACTTTTGCCCACGCTGTTTTACACGTCGTGCTAAATTTTAATTCCACATAAGAATTTGAATCAATCCACTTCTTTTCTTTCGTTACTGCAGATTGATCACAGCTGTTATAATAAGGACTTTTCCCATCATATGAATGGTCTTCTGCGTATGCTTTATCGCTATTAGTCGTGCTAAACATACTAGTTACAACGAGTAAAGATAGCAATAAACATGCACTCGTCTTTTTTAAAAGTTTCATATCATTTCACTCCTTTCTTAATAACGTGCTGTTTTCCCGTAACCGTTATTAAACGTAACTGCTTCAGCATCTGCTGTGTATCCGAAATCAGCAGTCAAATCAAATACCATTCCTGTATAAGTGCTCGTTTGACCTGTTTTTATTGTGCCGTTCCCCTGATTAGAAGTAACTGATTTTTGGAATACACCATTTTTGTATTTATTCACAACAGCGTACGCGTACACTCCTCCCGAAACAGCTGGTGCTGGTTGATCTAAAACAAACTTAGCCCATGCTGCATGACATTTATTACTGTAACGTAAATACACTGTCCCTACTTTTTTACTACCTTCATATACAGCTGTAGATTTTGCATTAAATCCATCTGCATCACACGTCGTACTTCCCCCGTATACTTTCGTTGTTGCTGGATTTTTCCCGTCATAATAACTGCTTAAATCAGTAGCTGCAAATGTACTTCCTTGGAAACTAAATAATACCCCTACACTCGCTGCACTTAACACACATACTTTCATTAGCTTTTTAAACATTGTAAATCTCCTCCCTCAAAATAAGTACGTTTATCTATCCCCTATGTACGCCCCTCCTTTCATGCTGCCTAGAGGCATCTTACAGAAACGAATAAAAGTTGTAAATTCCCTTACGATTATTGGAATATACAAAGAAATTTACTTATCCTTTTAAGAAAAAAAGTTGAGAAATACACATTTGAAGACATCCTTTATTTCAAACATAAAAGAACCGATACTTGTTACATGCAAGCATCAGTTCTTTATAAAAAATTGCCATTTTTTCTTTTTATAAAATAAATATTTCTCCACTTAATCCGTTGTAAAGAACTCCCTCGTTACATCAATAAATTGCTGCAGTGGCACTGTCATCCATTTGTCTTTATGCCAAGCGATTTGCGTATAAATCGGAGAGATTGTATTTTCTAAATGTAACTCTTTTATCGTCCCCTCTCGTATATCTTTTTCTACTACTATTGCTGGTAAAACGGCTATGCCTAAATCTGCAATAACACATTGTTTAATTGCTTCAACACTAACAAACTCAATTTTATTTGCTGGATATACATCTTCCCAGCGAAATAGCTCTTCAAATAAAGTCCGATACGAGCAGCCTAATTCTGTTAGTAACAGTGTTTCACTCTCTAAATCTTTTATAGAAGCAGTAGTCTGTTCAAGTAAACGATGTGTAGGAGCAGCTACTACTTTTAATTCTTCTTTCATAAGCGGTTCCACATGTAAAACATCTTCTGTTTTACACTCATCCAAAATAAATGCAAGATCTACTTTTCCCTCCATCAATTGTTCCTTCGCATCTTTATTGGAATGTGCTGGTTTAAATATAAGTTTTATTTTTGGGAATTGTATTTTAAACCTCTTTAATATAGAAGGCAGTCTGTATGTACACTGACTTTCGTGTGCTCCAATTATTATCGTCCCTGCTATTTCTTCATCATCTTTCACAGCCATTTTCGCTTCGTTACTGAGTGCAATCATCTTGTCGGCATATAGTTGAAACTTCCTACCTGCTTCAGTTAAGAAAAGACGTTTCCCTAATCTCTCAAATAGTGGTGTACCGAGCTCAGCCTCTAATGTTTTAATTTGTGCTGTAACGCTCGATTGGGCAAAGTTTAATTTCTTCGCAGTTTGTGTAAAGTTCAAAGTATGTGCCGCTACTTTAAATGTAATTAACTGTTTTATTTCCATTTATCATCCCTCTTTTCAATCGATATTTCCGATTGATTCCATCGAAATAATCCTCTTTGTCTATTGATATTTGTATTGTATGATAAAGAACATCTATAAACAATATAAATGGAGGTATTCCATATGAAAGCACTTTGTTTCGAAACATTCGGAGACGCTAATGTTCTACACTATAAAGAAATACACGATCCAATCATAAGTCCAAATGAAATTCTTGTCCGCACGAAAGCAATCGGATTAAACTTCGCTGATATTTATAGACGCCGCGGCGATTATCATCTTGCTGGCAATCCGCCTTATGTATTAGGTTATGAAGGAGCTGGAATTGTTGAAAAAGTAGGAGCTGACGTTACTACTATCAACCTAGGAGACCGTATTGCATTTGCGGACGTCCCATTTGCAAATGCAGAACTAGTTGCCGTTCCATCTGAAAAAGTAATCCCACTGCCAGATTCTATTTCTTTTGAAACAGCCGCTTCTGTCTTATTACAAGGATTAACTGCACATTATTTAACGCACGATAGCTATCAACTAAAACAAGGTGATATAGCTTTAGTACACGCTGCAGCTGGTGGCGTCGGTCAACTTCTTATTCAAATGATTAAACTACAGGGCGGAACAGTAATTGGTCTTACATCATCAAAAGAAAAAGCAAAGATAGCTACATTAGCTGGTGCCGATCACGTATTTTTATATACCGAAGCATGGCATATGAAAGTACTGGAAATGACTAATGGAACTGGAGTAAATGTTGTGTATGAATCAGTAGGTTCTACATTAGGGGAAAGTTTTAACGCTACTAAAATTGGCGGTACTGTCGTATTTTACGGAATGGCTGGTGGTAATCCTGCGCCAGTTGATCCGCGTATGCTTATGGATACTTCAAAAACTTTAACTGGTGGAGACCTTTGGAACGTGCTTACTACTTTTGAAGAACGTAAAAAACGATCTACTCAATTATTCGATTGGATCGCAACTGGAAAATTAAACATTTCAAATCCTACTACATTCTCTTTACAAGACGGTGCTCTTGCTCATGAATTATTAGAGAGCCGTAAAAGCACAGGGAAGATTTTATTAATCCCATAATTCACAAAATGAAAAGGAAGCTAGATTTCTCTACCTTCCTTTTCTTATTTCTATTTGAGATTTAATTATATTTCCACACTTTCTTTCCCTTTTGCAACATAACTCATATCTCCAACAGACTCGACTGTGTATGTTCCATCTTGATATACAATTTTCGTCACACTAGCATTTTCCACTCCAAGTTTTGTTTTGCTACTGTCTAACATTTCTATTAAGGTAGTAATCAAAAGCCCATGAACGACAACTAAAACGTTACCGCCACCATTTCCAGCAGCTTCTTCACTAATTTTATCTATCTCTGTTTTTATACGAGTAGAAAATAAGTCCCAATCTTCCGCCTGTTTTGTAGGATCTGCTACGCTAATAAGATTAATCACTTCTTGAATAGAAAACTTCATAAGTTCTTCTGATGATGCAACGCCTGCAGCTTTTCCAACCACATCCCACATATTCTCAAGTTTTTCACCTTCAAAAATACCGAAATTTAATTCTCGCAAATCTTTTCTTTGCTCAAGTTTTAATTTTGATTGCTCACTATATTTTAATACTAAATTAGCAGTTTCAATTGCGCGGCCGCTATCACTACTATATGCATTCATAAAATGAATATCTTTTAATCCTGTCCCTAAATTTGTGGCAACTTCAACACCTTTTTCTACTAATGGAGAATCAGCCCAACCTTGCGCACGATGATTCGTATTTAATATTGTTTTACCGTGTCTTGTAACATATAACGTAACTGCATTCTCATTGCTATCTGTTTCTCGCTTATTCATTTCATTCTCTCCCTTTACGTTTCTATATCAATTTTACCACCTCAATTATTCATTGAGCAAAATATACGTCAGTAGATCCGCTTAATAAAAAAAGCTATCTTTCTGTATATCCATACAAAAAGATAGCATCTTTTATGATTACATTTCTTAACCGTTACTCCTACTCAGCAAAAGCACTCGAATATTGTACAATTCCTTTTACACCTCGAAGAGCATTTTCTGTTAATTCCATTATCATAAATACCTCTTCAGGCACTTCAAACGGTGCTTTTATATTCCACTCACTTGCTTTCTTAAAACCAAATTTCGGGTAGTACTCTGGATGTCCCAATACTACAACTGATCCGTATCCAAGTTCTTTCGCTTTTTCTAATGCAGCTACAATCAGTTTTCCACCAATTCCTTTTTTCTGATGACCCCTAGCAACTGAAACTGGTGCAAGTGCTAACGATTCTACAGAAGTTCCATCTTGTTCTATTGTAATTTTCGATAACATAATGTGACCAACTATATCTTCATCTACCGCAACAATTGATAACTCTGGAACAAACGCGTCACATTCTCTAATACGTTTTACAAGTTCATGTTCTGTTTTATCACTAAATTCTTCCTTTAAAAATGCTTCTTTTATGACTTCTTCTGTTTTTCTATAATCATTTTTTTGTTCTTGTCTAATCGTTACCATTTTAACTTATCCTCTATTCTTTCTTATTTCTTTTTGAATTTTACGCAGTGCTTTTTTCGATCCGCGCTCAATATCGTGTTGCATTTTTCTTTCTTTATAATCAACAAATAGTGTATTTAAATCGTATCCTTCTGGATATAACTCCTTCGCTGCTACTTCTAAAGTAATACGTTTTACATTTACTTCAACGAATTCACCGTTATAATATACAACAACGTTATAAAAATTATCTTTTTCCTTATAGATGATACCAAAATCATCATGATCCAATAAATTCACACGATCGCCGATTTTGTACTCATAATGAGATTCTCTTTTTTCTTGTACAAATTTCGGTTTTCTAATTTTACTTTCATTCACTTTTTCTAAAGCGTACTCTTTATTTCCCATATACTCTTTCGCTCTTTTCAGTACATGTTCTTTTACGCTCATTTTATTCGCAATCCAAAGTGCATTACTTTCTCCTGATTTTCCGATAACTAATTTATAAAGCGGCTCTAGCGTTTCACTATTAAACTGCATCGCTGCATTCATAAAGTCATCATGCATTTCTGAGAATCGTTTAATTTCTCCGTAATGCGTACTCGCAACGGTAATACATCCCGCAAGATAAAACTCCTCTAAAATAGAAATTGCAAGTGCTGCCCCTTCATTCGGTTCAGTCCCGCTCCCTATTTCATCAAATAAAAGTAACGTATTATTATTTGACATCCTCATAATCTCAGACAGATTTTTCATATGAGACGAAAATGTACTTAGTGCATTTTCAATACTTTGATTATCACCAATATCTACGAATACATTTTCGAAAATAGCGATTTCTGTACCTTTATCTCCTGCAATATGAAGACCTGACATTGTAGCTAATGTTAACAATCCAATCGTTTTTAACACAATTGTTTTTCCGCCCGCATTCGGCCCTGTAATAATTAAACTACGATACTCTTGACCAATTTTAAAATGTAACGGTACAACTTGCCCTGTTAAAAGCGGATGCTTACAATTCACTAAATGAATGTAGCCATGATCGTTTAACTTCGGTTCTATTCCATCAATCGATTTACTAAACTTCGCTTTCGCAAATACCATATCATACTGACTAATTAGCTCCATGTTAATCTTTATATTATAAATGTTTTCTAACACCATTCCTGATAAAGTCGCTAAAATCTGATACTCTTCAACCGCTTCTTCTGCTTTCAAACCTGCTAATTCTGCATTCAATTTCGTAACCGTATGCGGTTCTATAAATACAGTAGAACCTTTTGCCGAGGCTTCAATAATACTTCCAGCAACTTGATTTTTATAGGAAGATTTAATTGGAATCGTATAACGGTCATCCTTTTTACTAATAAAGAATTCCTGAATGAATTTCTTATTTGCACTACTATTTAAAAACTTCGTTAAACGTTCTTTTATTTTCCCATCTACAGAATCGATATTATTTCGAATTCGTTTTAACTCTTTACTTGCAGCTACATCAATACTATTTCCTTTAATTGAAAAGTTAATTTCCTCTTCAATACTTTTATATTCAGTCATTGAATTTGCATAAGAAGCTAATACTGGTGCAAAAAATTCTTTATCTAACATAAACTTTTTAATCTTTCTACACCCACGTAAAAAGTCTGAAACACTTACTAATTCTTCTGGATCTAAAATCATCCCTTTTTCTAATTTTTGAATTGTACTAGCAATATTAGAAATGCCGAAGAAAGGAACATGCCCTTCTGCATCTAATATAGCTCGTGCTTCTGTCGTTTCATTCAAGCGATTTCTCACTACTTTTATACTCGTACTCGGCTCTAATTTGTTTACTAATTCCTTACCTAATCCGCTTACACAATAAGATTTCACTATATCCTTTAATTCGTTATATTGTAACTTTTCAAAAGTCATCGTATTCATTTTGTTTCTCCTCACTATGATTGATTTTTATCATAAATGAAGATACCTACTCATTAGATTCCAATGAGCTCTACATTATTTAATTACCATTTTTATACATTAAAAATATATACAAAAAAGCTGCGGGGATACCGCAGCTTTTACATTTACAAGGCATGTGTAATAACGTATGAGGAAATAAGCCATAAAAATAGATGGCAGTCCCTTATTACACGCTTTATAAAGTATTGTAGGTATCTTCATAGGTTTTGAAATAAATGCATGACAAAATTAGGGGTATGATGTACATAAAAATCCCCTGGTCTTATCCGATTTATTTCATTAAATTTTTCCTATTTAATACCTACCGCACTCACAAAAAGCACCTCTCATTAATTTATATTATAGTCATTGAAATCTAATTTATTGAAATCATCATACTATACGTTACGTGAGAAGTAAAGGTGTCATACTTTAGTAGTACGTAACTATAGATTTCAATATTGCTTAAATTAGGTCTATATTCACTGAAGAGAAATTATAAGAAGCGCCTCCGCTATTGCGAATGTCATTTACTTCCCCTAATACATTTAATAATTATGACAAGCAATGATAGGAGGTTTACTATATGAGTGAAGAATATAATATTTTACATGGACCTGCTCTGGAACCAAATTTAATCGGTCCCACACTACCATCAATTCCACCATTTACATTCCCCACCGGACCTACTGGAATCACAGGACCTACCGGTGCGACAGGTTTTACCGGAATTGGAATAACTGGTCCTACCGGGGTTACAGGTCCTACCGGAATCGGAATAACTGGTCCTACTGGGGTTACAGGTTCTACCGGAATCGGAATAACTGGTCCTACTGGGGTTACAGGTTCTACCGGAATCGGAATAACTGGTCCTACTGGGGTTACAGGTTCTACCGGAATCGGAATAACTGGTCCTACTGGCGCAACCGGTTTGGGGATTCTTCCCATATTTGGAACAATAACTTCTGAAGTAGGAATCGGTTTTTCAGCAGTAGTTAATACAAATATTAATTTTACCATTCCAGGACCTGCTAGTGGAACTACCCTAAATCCATTAAATAATTCTATTACAATTGATACCACTGGCGTGTACTCTGTATCCTTTTCAATTGTATTTGTAATACAAGCTATATCGTCTAGTATATTAAATCTTACAATAAACGATTCCATTCAATTCGCAATTGAAACGCGAGTTGGTGGTGCTTCTGGGGTGAGAGCTACATCCGCCAGAACTGATTTACTACCTTTAAATCAAGGGGACGTTCTTCGAGTACGAATAAGAGAAGCCACGGGTGACATTATATATTCCAATGCCTCTCTTGTTGTTATAAAGGTCGACTAACTCTTTTATTACAATAAAGATTCAGGAAAAATAAAGTGAAACTTTAATAAGCCCTCACCAATCGGACTGACCACAAATAGCGGGATAAATATGCACAATATAAAAAGAAGAGGTAGACTTATATTTCAGTCTACCTCTTCTTTTTCATCACCAAATTACTGCTGAACATATATGGAAACTGATCCTCCACTTACTTGGAATTGCCCCCACCCGTCCTTATTAATTGTTACAGTATTTGTTTGATTACCCGTAATATCGTACCATACTTCCCCTGCGTTATTCTTTCCAACATCCATCCACTTCGCCCCTCCTGGTCCATCAGAGATTAATGTTGCTAAACCAGAATTAGCATGTACACTATCACCTTCTCTTGTCCAGCCAATCACATCTGGATGATCAAAATAATCCCGCTGCGTACCATATGCAAAGTTTTTTCGTGCCGTCAAAATCGGATCAATTTTGTCCTTTAACGCTGGAATTTCATAGTTACTATTTCCTTTTGTACCATAGTAATCACCATAGAAAACAGAAGGATACCCCTCTGCACGCGTTAAAATAAATGCATATGCCAACGGTTTGAACCAAGGGCTCACTACAGATTCCAATGACTGACCAGGCTGTGAATCATGATTTTCAACTAGAGTAACCGCAAGTGTAGGATGATTCGCAACTACCGTTCCTTTTAAAATATTTCTCATATCATAATTCCCATTTCCTGTTGAAGCATAGTGAAAATTATAATGAAGTGGTGCATCGAACACAGATTGATTATAATTAACCTTCGCTAAATAATTATTTAAAGTCTGGATATCATTTTGCCAATATTCAGCTACTGTAAACATTTCTTTCCCTGTTTGCTGTCTAACGTGATTTACCCAATCGCGCAAATATTCATGATCAATATGTTTAACAGCATCTAAACGAAAACCATCTAAATTTAATTCATTCGCATACCACGTTCCCCATTTTTTCATTTCATTCGCAACATCTGGATGATCAAAATCAAGATCCGCATACATCAAATAATCATAATTCCCATTCTCGCTAGACACTTCCCAGTCCCATGCTTTACCTATGCCCCTAAATTTATAAATTCGGTTTAATTTCCTTCCTTCATCCCAATCCGTTCCGTCAAAATGATACCATTTCCATTTGAAATTAGAATAAGAATCTCCACGTCCTGGAAAGTTAAATCCCGTCCACGCACTAATTTCATAATCACCTGATACTTCAACATTTCGATTGCTCGGGTCTACCTCAACTGCTGTTACAGTTTCTGTATAATCAGCCCCACCTTTATGATTCATAACTACATCACCGTATACATCGATGTTTTTCTTATGTAAAGCGTCAATTGCAGATTTCAATTGTGCTTTCGTCCCATATTTCGTCCGCACTGTGCCCTTTTGATTGAATTCCCCCAGATCATATAAATCATATGCTCCATATCCTACGTCATTTTGCGTAGTTCCTTTATATGCAGGTGGTATCCAAACAGATGTAATTCCTTTTTCCGCTAAATTTTCAACATCAGTACGCAAACGATTCCAATGATTCCCATCATTCGGAGCATACCACTCAAAATATTGCATTAACGTTCCATTGTTAACTGTGTCTGCATATGCCTTACTCCCCTCATATATACTAGGTAAAAACATAACAACTGACAATCCGACTATTGTTATTCTTTTAAACATCTGTACACCATCCCCTTCCAAGAAAGCGTTTGCATAGTTTATCAGAATTATTATAATATTCGTCCCACCGTTAGTAAAGTAGCAATCTCTCACTCTCCCATATTATTTTTAATCTAATTTCAAATATTCAACGTAGTTTTAATTTCACATCCTATTCAAGATTGTTTACAATTTACCTATAAAAGCATAACGGAGGGATTTCGATGACAGACTTTCAAAAACAATTTTTCGCACGATTACATATAGAAGAAAAAGACACAGTTTCATTTGAAGATTTATCTAACATTATGTACGCAATGGCACAAACTGTTCCTTTTGAAAACTTAAATATTCTCGAAAAGAATTTTAAAGAAATATCAAAAGAAAATTTGAAAGAGAAAATTTTAGTAAATAACCGTGGCGGTCTTTGTTATGAACTCAATCCTACTATGTATTACTTCCTGAAAGATTCTGGATTCGATGTTCATCTCGTTTCAGGAACAGTTTATAACGCTGCAAACTCCATATGGGCTGTTGATTCTGGCCATATCGCAACCGTTTTAACACATCATAATGAACTTTATTTAATTGAAGTAGGATTCGGATCATACTTACCTCTTGCCCCTGTCCCTTTCTTAGGTGAAGTCATTCACTCTGCTACAGGAGATTATCGTATTCGTAAAGAAATGACCGAAAAGGGAAACTACATTTTAGAGATGCGGAAAAACAATGAGTTCTTGGATCAATCTGCTGCTGATGATTGGACGTTAGGCTATGCATTTTATATAGAAGAAGTGGATGAAGAAAAAGCAAATACAGCACAAAAAATTATCGTTGAACATGAAGGATCACCCTTTAATAAAGTACCTCTTATTGTAAAACTAACTGAAGATGGGCATGCCTCTTTAACGAAAGATAGCCTTACAGTAGCGAAAAATGGTAAAAAAACGAAAGAAACCGTTACAGACATGCAATATACAAACCTTTTACATTCAAAATTCGGAATTACACTATAAGTATGTAAGCCTTGTTATTTTAGCAAGGCTTTTCAATTTTCAGCAGGGATTTTTTGCAATTTGTTGTATTTCATAGTTATATAGAAATATAACTACATGTTTAGAAAGGAAATGATTATGACAGAACTTAAAGATCGATTACAAGTAGCTGATATAGAAAAATGGGATTTAACAGACATTTACCATACAATTGAAGATTGGGAAAGTGATTTTCATAAAATTGAAGTATTAACGAAGGAATTACACGAGTTTAATGGCAATATTCACGATGGCAATAGTTTATTAGCTTATTTAACGAAGAGTGAAGAAATTTCTAGCATAATATCTTTAATGTTCGCTTATGCACGATTACAATCTGACCTTGATACACGCGATACTGACGCACAATCTCTTGTCGATAAAGTATCACAATTACACGTGAAAGTAAGTGCAGCTAAATCTTTCTTTTCCCCCTTCTTACTTAGCATAGACGAAAGCACATTACATTCTTACATAGAAGAAACAGAAGGCTTACAATATTATAAAGAAGACTTATTTGAATTATATCGTTATAAAAAACACGTATTGAATAAGGACCAAGAAGCAATTTTATCACAGATGGGTGAAGCTCTTTCTTCTCCACAGCACACATTTGGTATGTTAAACAATGCAGATATATTATTTGGTGAAGTGACGACTGACGATGGAGAAAAAGTGAACTTAACACGCGGAATGTATGCAAAGTTAATAGAAGATACGAATCGTGAAAAGCGTAAAGAAGCTTATAAAGCATATTACAAACCATATGTTCAGTTAAAGAATTCCATCGCATCTACTTTATCCGCTGCTATTAAAAATAATGTTACTGTTTCGAAGCTAAGAAACTATCCATCAGCGCTAGAGAAATCATTATTTGGCGATATGGTTCCGAAAGAAGTATATGAAAACCTAATTGATACAACGAAAAAAAACATTCAAACATTACATACATACAATGAAATTCGAAAAGAAAAATTAAACGTAGATGAACTAAGACAATACGACTTAGGCGTCGATTTAGTAGAAGGTGCAAAACAAGACATCCCATATAGTGAAGCATTTGACATTATGATTGCATCACTAGCTCCTTTAGGAGAAGAATATATTGAGACATTAAAAAGTTTTAAAGATAAACGATATATAGACGTAAGAGAAACACCAGGAAAACGTTCTGGTGCTTATAACTTTGGTGTATATGGTGTTCATCCTTTCATTCTTTTAAATCATCACGATGATTTAAATAGCCTGTTCACTCTTACTCATGAATGCGGGCACGGTATGCATACGCACTATTCACATGGATACCAACCAAGAATTTCTGCACATTATTCTATCTTTGTGGCAGAAGTCGCTTCTACAGTAAATGAAGTGTTATTAATTCACTATTTATTAAAAGAAGCAAAAGAAACGAACGTGCGTAACCATTTAGTTAACCATTTTATTGAAAAATTCAAAGGTACTTTCTTTACACAAATTATGTTTGCAGAATTTGAAAAAATCACACATGAAATGGCGGAACAAGGTAAACCATTAAATGCACAAGTCTTCAGTGAAATTTATGAAAAACTATTTAAAGAATATAACGGTGATTCACTTGTATTTGATGAAGAAGTAAAATACGGATGGGCTAGAATCCCTCATTTCTACCGCCCGTTTTACGTATACAAATATGCAACTGGATTCGCATCTGCCATTCAAATCGCTGATAAACTATTAAGCGGTGATCCGAATGCTCAGAAAAATTATATTGAATTCCTGAAAGGTGGAAGTTCTGATTATCCACTAAACCTATTGAAAAAAGCTGGTGTTGATTTAACTACGCCAGAACCGATTGAAAGTGCATTGAAACAATTCACTCAACTTGTTGAGGAGTTTTCAGCATTATAAAAAGCATGCAGAGTATATGCTCTGCATGCTTTTTCATTTGAATTACTCTATTCTATATGCTGCTGCGTCACACAGTGAATCATACCACCATACGCATACAATTCATTCACATAAATACCGACAATTCTTCTTCCTGGAAACTGACCTTCAATAATTTGCAGCCCTAACTTGTCATGTTCATCACCATATACAGGAACTAATACAACTTCATTACCAATATAAAAATTCAAATATGAACCCTTACAGTCTGCTTCTTTTACCACTTTTCTTGTTACTGGTACTGGAATGAGCTGAAATGGCTTTCCATCTATATTTTTCGCTTGTCGTAATTCTTGATAATGCTTTTCGTACGCCTCCAAAAGGTATGGCTCTCCTTCACCGAAAGGATCATATTCATACAGTATCGTATTTTCATTTACAAACCGTGCCGCGCCATCAATATGATAATCCGTATCTTCATCATAATTATCTTCTCCGCGTATACCAGTTATCCATATAAAATTCGTTACTCCTAAATATTTCGTTAATTCTATTTCAATTTCTTTTCGTAACTAAAAAACAAATTTGTGTCACATACTCTTCTGCTAAACAATCACATTCAGGTCCCTTTATATAAACCTCATATGGCGAATTAATTATCACATACCCATTTCTTTCAATCCATTCTTCTAACGCTATATAAGCGTAACCTATATAGTCGTAACTTCCATAATGCATAGTAGTAACGATATGATGTGGACTTAGTTGTTTCATTTCATACTCTTGTGCTACGTCTTCATCATTCCCCTGCATAACCGGGATTCTTAATTCAATATCACTGTTACTTGGAATATATTCTTCATCATAAAAGACTGCAGATGGTGAACCGACTATTTGAAAATTATTTTTTTGTACCTCTTCATATAAGTCATAAAAATAATCATCCATATCATCTATATCTATTTTTACTCTTTGAGTAATTATCGTTACTTCATTCCTCATTCCCATTAATATATCGTAATTTCTATGACGAGCAATATTTAGACTACTATTCACCTTTACCATTTCATTCATTTCTGAAATAACCTGTAAATTTTGCTTCACTTCATGAGACAACTCGATAATTTGTGATTGTATATGTTGAACAAACGAATCTTGATCTGATGACTGCAAAACAATTTTAATTTTTGGAAGAGGAAATTTATACTCCCTTAACTTTTTGATTTTCAACGCTACTTCCAGCTGCTCTTGTTCATAATATCTATACCCATTAACCGGATTCACATATGCCGGTTTTAATATCTCCTCTTTGTCATAATGTCTTAACATCCGCGTACTCATTTTACAAATCCGAGAAAACTCAGCGATGGTATACATATCAATACTCCTTGAATATATTTTCTTTTCATTACTTATTTATTAAAACCAATCAAAAATCTTCTTCATTGAAAAATCTTCATTCTGATTTTTCAATCTTCTCATTTTCGAAGGTAACAAATGACTTGGACAATACCACGTTAAACAATTCATCGCGCCTCCCATTGTTGATATTTCTCCTACATGAATTTGAATAACTTGTTTCTCCGTATACTGTTGAATATATCGTAAAACTTCCTCATCTTTAGCTAGTCCAAACTTAGGAACATAAAGAGCATCACATGATTCTAACATATTTATATACAACCCTTTTGCTGATGCTATCTCTTGATCATATTGTCCTTTCTCTGTATATGATGAAGGAACAACTATAAATTCAGCTTCTGGCATTTGTTCTTGAATAATCTCTTCAACACTATATCTAAATTCATGATCCCCTAAAAAATCACTAATAAACATTGTATGTTCATCAATAAATTTAACCATTCCGTCTGCGTGTGCTAGTACATCCCCTTCTTCAGCAGGAATAATAATAACTCGGCTCACATCTAAATCCCATTCTAACTGCTCAATAATTTCCTCTTCTGTCCAATCATCGTTATCATCAAATATACGTTCTGTTAATATTACGGTATCTTTTTTATTCCAAATAAGATTACCACCATCTAATATTAATGGGGATTTCACATATTCAAAGTCATTCTTTTTCAACCATTTATTAAACTGTTGATCTAAATATCGCCCTTGATCATCTGGCAAATAATTTGGTCGATATTTAAATTTAACTAGATGATTTGTGACAACCGGTGCAACATCTCTTAGCCAAATATCATCATACTCAAAACAGCTCGTATGAAAGTCTTGTTCTTCAACAGATAAAGATATAAGTTGATCCGCAATTGATTTCTTTTCATTTAAACATTCATTAAAGTAAATCAAGTCTTCATAAAATGGTTGATAATATTCATTTGATTCGTTTGGTATTGCAGTAAAAATAATGCCATTATGTTTTTGTTCCATATTATTTACCTCGCTTTTTAATAGTAGTTACATAACTGATTTTACAAAGCCAACTATTCCTCAATTTATGTCTTTTTTCGTTACAACTCATGCAACATGTACATTTCATGAATGGATTATAGCATGGAGAAATATTATATATTTATATAAAAAATATAAAGCTGACGTTAAGCCTTAAATTGACTCTTGACAATTTTTTTAAATACCATATTTTAAAACAACAATAAATGATTAAATGATTTTTTTATCAAGATTCAAACCCATTACTTCTAATAGATCGTTTTGATTGAATAAATTCACTAAATGCGTTTCTACTCCTATACAAATTCCTTCTAGCGGAAGATCATTTGGATCCTGACCAAAGGGATCTTCAATTTCAACCCCTATTGCTTCAATACCTATGAATGCAAAACTTATAAATGTAAACTATTTTGATTATTGTAATGAATCATATTTACAAAAACCTCTTTCTCTATTAACCTTTTATTCTTTTAAATCATGAAAGTATACAATTAAATAATAGAATCATAAACCCTATCATTATGAGGCTGGTTAAGATTATTTCTTTCAATACCGTTACTCCTTTTTTGCAAAAAGATAAAATATCTTATTTAATTCAACAACAAATGTTTACTATTCTAAATCCCAACGCATCATTTTAGAATTCGCAATGAACAATGCACTAATTAATACAAAGATTGCACAGGCATATAACAATAAATCTAACGGACTATCGTGATCTATAATGATGAGACGCACAATAGCTGTTATACCTATATATATAAAATATCGTAATGGAAAATGAAAATTCATTTGAAAATACTTTATAATCATTACGATGAACTCGAAGTACAGAAAGAATACGACGATACTATCAATTAAATGATAACTAGATTCATTACCATCCAATTTCAGTTCTTGCATAAACTGAATGACTTCTTTCATAAGAAACACACTTAGAACAACCCCTAAGCAAATTAAAGCTACATTTAAAATGTACTGTAAAACGATAGGGAAATACGAAAAC